>NZ_JBFAQX010000001.1:0-141003 GCF_040678995.1 Amycolatopsis sp. NPDC049253
CGCGTGCCTGGCCAGCGCCAAGACGCCAAGGTCAAAAACACGGGGATTTGCCCTGATAACGAAGAGGTCCCAGGTTCAAGTCCTGGTGGGCCCACCCAGTTCGCCCAGTCCTGTCTGCGGAATGCGCAGACTGTGACTGGGCGGTGTTGTATCTGGGGTCGAGCCCCCAGGCCCCCTCCGTGCGATCGGTGGCGGATCCAGCGTGGGTGCGTTGGGAAGCCGCGACACAAAGTTGGGGCGCCCTCGCGCGGTGTCCGGTCCTTTGTGTCGCTACCAATACGGACCAAACTTCGCGGCTCTGCCCTAAGTTCGCGATGTGGACGTTGCCGAGCTCTTGAGCCAGATCGCCACCGATGGTGACTACAACCCGTTTTCCTTGCGCGACTTGGGACCGGCGGAGATTTCGGCGGTGCGTGAGGCATTGTCGTCGCTGTCGCTGAGGGAGGCGGCGCTGGCCGTGATTGCGACGTTGCGCGAACCGTTCGATTTCGCGTTGGTGCCGCAGGAGAAGCCGCTGCCGCTGAACGCGTGCGAGTTCTGGTACGCCTTGCCGACTGGTGACCAGGAGGCGGTGCTGGATGCGTTCGGGCTGTCGTCGCCGGTGCCGGTGACGATGCGCATGGGACGTCTGGCGTGGCGGTACGAAGGTCACCGCTGGTGGCTGGACCACGGCCGATGTTCCGTGATCTACGTCAGCCCGGTGCTGGACGGCTGGACCTTGGTGTTCGGCGAGCCGGCGGAGGATTTCCACACACGAGGCACTCTTGCCGACGGCGTCGAGGATCCCCATGGCGTCAAGCAGATGTGGGCCAATGAGGCCGCCAAGCGGACCGTGCGACGGGAAAGGTGCGTCGCTCTGAGCCGGCGGTTCGGCGCGGCGCACCTGTATCTCAAGAGCCACGGCGACTCGACGACGTCGTGGTTCATCGCGGAGAACGGGACAGTGGCCCGCTGGTACGACGTAATGGTGCCGGAGGAGCAGATCGGCCCGCCGCACCCGGGCGAGGCGGGCTTCTGGCTGCCGCACGAGGAGAACCCATGGCCAGCCGGCTCCTTCGACGACATCCTCCTGGCGCACGTGGGCAAGGAGGCAGCGCTCAGGTTCCGCGATCGGTACCGCCAGCTCCAAGCCGAGTACAACGTGCCCGACAAATGCGACGCCGACGACGTCGCGGCGCAGCTGTCCGTCCGGCCCGGCGACATCGGCCCCACCACCGTCGTTACGGGCCACGGCGTCCTCGCGCGCACCGGCTGCCCGGGATAGCGGGTGGCCAGGAACCGGGCGCTGACCGGTCGTCGCGTGTGCGACGACCGCGCGCGGAGCCTGGCGTGGGCGTGGCACCGGCTGGGCCGTGGTTCGAGGTGACCCACGGCGTCGCGACGGGGCGGCCGGACCTGGTGGAGTCGGGCCTCGCGGGCGTGCGCGCGACGCCCGCCAGACGCAAGTCAGCCCTGCCGGGAAGAGAAGGCCGGCAGGGCTGACATGTCTGCGGTCGGCACGCGCACGGTCGCCTCTCGGCGAAAGGCACGACGCGGCTCCAGCCGAACGGTATTCCGCGAAGGCAAAGGTGTGAGCCCGGGGGACACGTTGGGCGCACCGACCAGCATGTTCAACGGCGCACCCACCGGAGGTATTCCGTTCGGCCGGTGACGCGGGTCGCCGGTGGTTCCACGTGGAACCAGGCCCCGGAACCGCCGGATCCTGCGCTCAGCGCGTGCAGTAGCATCGTGGAGTACGGAAGCAAGCTGGAAAAGGGGGCTTCAGATGAAGAAGCTGTTGGCACTCGCAGTCGTCGCGGGCGGCGTCCTGTTCGTCGTCAAGCGCAACAAGGCTGCCAAGGCCGAGGCGGACCTCTGGCGCCAGGCGACCGCCCCCACGGGCCCGGTCTCCGCGAACGGCAGCACCCCGGCCAAGGCCGCGGACGCTTCCCGCAACTGACTCACCGCGCGGGTGACCCACGGGCACCCGCGCTCGGGGCTGTAGCTCAATTGGTAGAGCACCGCCTTTGCAAGGCGGGGGTCAGGGGTTCGATTCCCCTCAGCTCCACTCCACAGTAGACATGACAAAGGCCAGGTCAGAGGGCGTTTCCGCTGACCTGGCCTTCGTCGTATCAGGCGGCCGTACCTCTGGCCGTGCCCTCCGCGCCCCTGCCGACGGGCACGCTTGCCCTGCGGGCGCTTGCGCGCGGGCTCGATGTTGTGGCTCATCGAGTCGGCGATCGTGTGGTCGCGCTCGCGCCGTGCGTGCTGGTACCGCAGCGCGGCCCGAGTGGCCCACGCGGGACATCAGCTCACACGTTGTCGCGCCGCCTTCGGCGGCCAGTTCGTTGCCGCGGTGGCGGAGGGAAGTGCACGCCCTCCGGGATCTGCGCAGACTTCATCTTCACTCACAGCCGCCGGAAGCTGTG
This sequence comes from Amycolatopsis sp. NPDC049253, assembly GCF_040678995.1. Taxonomy (NCBI): domain Bacteria; kingdom Bacillati; phylum Actinomycetota; class Actinomycetes; order Pseudonocardiales; family Pseudonocardiaceae; genus Amycolatopsis; species Amycolatopsis sp. NPDC049253. Next base: position 2,409 of record NZ_JBFAQX010000001.1, read on the forward strand.
CTCCCTCGCCCGCATCGCCGAACCGGAGGGTTCCGGCGGGGTAAGAGCGCCCGGGCTTGTGCGCCCTTGAATCTCCGCGGCCTTCGGGCCGGCAAGCGTCTTTGCTCGCGTTCGTCATGCCTCGGTACGGTGCCGTCCGTGCAGCCATCCGATCTTCTGCGGGTCCGTGAGTCTTATGACCGGGTCGCCGACGTCTATGTGGAGCTTGGAGTGGGTCGGTTGGAGGAGGAGCCGTGGCTACGGGCCGCGCTTGCCGCCTTCGCGGAGTCCGTCCGCGGGCTCGGCCCGGTCCTGGACGTCGGCTGCGGCCCGGGCACCATCACTGCGCACCTCACCGAACTCGGGCTGGACGCTGCGGGTGTCGACCTGTCGCCGCGCATGGTCGAGCACGCCCGGCGGCTTTACCCCGACCTGCGGTTTTCTGTCGCTTCGGCGACCGAACTCGACCTCGCGCCGGCATCGCTCGGCGGCGTGCTCGGCTGGTGGTCGCTGTTCAACCTTCCGCGTGAGGCGCTTCCCGGTGTGCTGAAGACCTTCGCTGAGGCGCTCGTGCCCGGTGGTCAGGCCCTTGTCGGCACGCATGTCGGCGACGGTGACGTGCCGCGGACCAAGGGCTACGGCGGCCTGCCGGTGTCCTGGACGACTCACCTGTATCGCCCCGAAGAGCTGGCCGGAATGCTGGCCGACGCCGGTCTGGAGGTGATCGCCGAATTGCGGATACCTGCGCAGCCACCGCAACCGCGCCCCCAGGTGCTGCTCGCCGCGCGACGCCCGGCACTGCCGGAGGCTAGCGGCGAGTAGCGCGGACTCGCCGGGAACGGTGTCGCAAAACCGCAGGTATGCCAACCGGCTCGCTCCGTGGTGTTTTCGGGGCGCGACCCCCAGACCCGGAGCCGACCTCGGTCAATGACCCGCGAATCGGCGGAACTCGAGCAAGCACCGCTGCGACGTCAGGTCCGTGACGGTGTCCAGCGTCAAGCCGTGGGCCGAGGCGAGCGCCCGGAACTCGGCGAGGTGGCGTTCGCGGCCGCCGAAGATGGTGAGCATGGCGAGGGCGCTTTCGGTGTTCGCCTGGCGGCCGGTGACGGGTTCGACGACGAGGATGTGGCCCGTCGGGCCGGCGGCTTCGGTGCAGCGGGCCAGGATTCGGTGGGCGTGGGCGTCGTCCCAGTCGTGGAGGATGTCGACGAGCAGGTAGGCGTCGGCACCGGGCGGGAGTGGGTCGAAGAAGCTGCCGGCGGTGACCTGGACGTCCAGGGAATGGGCGGCGAAGGTGCGGCGGGCGTCGGCGGCGGTCGGGGCAAGGTCGAGCAGGTGCCCGCGCAACCCGGGGTTCGCGACGAGGATGGCGGCGAGGATGTCGCCCCGGCCACCGCCGACGTCGACGATCGTCGAGAACCGCGACCAGTCGTAGCCGGCGACGATCTGCGGGATTTGCTCGCGAATGCGGAAGGTCATCTGGCGGTCGAAGGATTTCCGCAGGTGCTCGTCGTCGGCGAGATCGGCCCAGAAGTCCTGGCCGTAGCGACGCGGGTAGGCGGCTTCGCCGGTGGTGATGCTGTGGGCGAGCTCGATGAACGCCAGCTCGGCGCGCCCTCCGGCGGTGTTCAGGTTGAGGAGCGTTTCGGTGAAGTCGTCGCGGAGGCTTTCGCCATACGCGGTGGTGCGGTGGCCGGCGGGGGTGTGTTCGAGGACGCCGAGCGTCGTGAGGTGGTCGAGCAGCAGGCCGAGCGCGACGGCGTCCACCTCCAGCTCGGCGGCGAGTTCGGCGGCCGGCGCGGGGATGCGCAGACGCGCGGGCAGACCGAGGGTCACGGCGACGCGCAGCGCCATCGGCGTCGCGAGTCCGGCGAGGCGGCGCAGGGAGTTCGTATCGTCGTGGGTCACGAAGATCTACTGTGCCGGGCCGGTCAACCGAAAAAGGAGCGCCGATGCGTCCCCACGTGCTGCTGAGCGTCGCGACGAGTGTCGACGGGGCGATCGACGACACGACCCCTGACCGGCTGCTGCTGTCCAACGCCGAAGACTTCGACCGCGTCGACCAGGTGCGCGCGGAGTCCGACGCCATCCTGATCGGCGCGGGCACGATCCGCGCCGACAACCCGCGGCTGCTGGTCAACAGCGAAAACGCCGGGCCGAACGCGTGCGGGCCGGCAAGCCCGCGTACCCGCTGAAGGTGACCGTGACGGCGTCGGGCGACGTCGACCCGGAGTGGAAGTTTTGGCACCACGGTGGGGAAAAGCTCGTGTACACCACCGAAACGGGCGCGCCGGCCGCGCGCGAACGGCTCGGCCGGCTCGCCGAAGTCGTCGCGCTCGGACCACAGGTCGACTTCGGCGCGCTGCTCGACGACCTCGGCCGTCGCGGCGTCCGGCGGCTCATGGTCGAAGGCGGCGGGCAGATCCACACCGCGTTCCTCTCCCAGAGCCTGGCCGACGAGATCCACCTCGCCATCGCGCCGCTCGTGGTCGGCGCCGCCGCCGCGCCGCGGTTCCTGCTGCCCGCCCTGTACCCGGGCGGGCGGATGAAACTGCTGGACACGCGGGCGATCGGCGACGTCGTGCTGATCCGCTACGCGCCCAAGGCCGGCTGAAAGGTCTCGCGCAGCGCGCCTTCGAGTGGGGTGTCGCCGCGCCAGGCGACGGCGCCGTCTGGGCGGAGCAGCACGGCCGGCAACGCCGTGTCTGCCTTGGCGCGCACCAGGTTCACGCGGTCGGCCCAGCCGGCGGGCAGCTCGACGTCGCCGGTGAAATCGAGCAGGACGGTGCGTCCTTCGCGCAGGAGCTCGGCCACGCGGGTCGGTCCGTCGGGGGTCAGGAGGTCCAGATCGGGCAGCCGCGCGGGATCGTCCAAACCGGACATCATCCCGGCGAGGTAGCGGTTGGTGTCGGGCAGGCGCATGAGGTCGGTGAAGATCTCGGTCAGCGCGAGCAGATCGGGGTCCGGGTTCGGCACGGCGAGAACGCGTTGGGCCGACGTGTGGTGCAGCACGCGGGCGGCCTTCGGGTGGCGTTCGGTCTGGTAGGTGTCGAGGAGGCCGCCCGCGGCTCCGTTCAGCGCCGCGGCGAGCTTCCAGCCGAGGTTGAACGCGTCCTGCACACCGAGGTTGAGGCCCTGCCCGCCGAGCGGCGGATGGATGTGGGCGGCGTCGCCGGCGAAGAAAACGCGGCCGTGGCGGTAGTTTTCGAGCTGGCGGGTGGCGTCGCTGAAGCGGGAGATCGTGAGGACCTCGCCCAGCGTGGTGGGTTCGCCGTAGATCGCGGTGAGGGCCTGCTGCACGGCTTCCGCGGTCATCGGAGGCTCGGCCTCATCCAGCTTGCCGTAGGTGAAGCGGTAGTGGCCACCGCCGGTCGGCACGAGCATGCCCCACTGGTCGGCGGTGGTCCTGGTCATCGCGCTCATGTGTCCGGCTCGTGAGGGCACCAGCTCGGAGACGGCCGACAGGCGCACGTCGGCGAGCACGGCTCGATACGTGCCGGGCCGGCCGGGGAACGGCAGGTCCAGCAGCTTGCGCACGGTGCTGTGCGCGCCGTCGCAGGCGACGACGTACCGGGCGCGCAGGTCCCGGTCGGTGGTCACGGTGACGCCGGCGTCGTCGGCCTGGATCGCGGCGACGGCCTGGCCACGCAGCACGCGCGCGCCGCGGGCGGTCGCCGCCGCCTCCAGTACCTCCTCGACCTTCCACTGTGGAATGCCGATCGAGTGGGGATGCCTGGTCTGCCAAGGCGTGCAGTCGAGCGGCACCGGCAGCCCGGCGAAGTGCCCGCCGACGGCGACGCGGTCGAACTGCCGCTCCAGGATCGCGTCGAGCAGGCCCCGCGCGTCGAGCAGCTCGGCGGTGCGCGGCTGGATCGTGCCGCCCTTCGTCTGCTCGATGCGCTCGGTCAGCTTTTCCACCACCACGACTTCGGCGCCGCCGAGGGCCAGCTCGTGCGCCAGCGTCAACCCGGTCGGGCCCGCTCCGATCACCACCACGTCCATGAAGTGCTCCTCAGTGCAGAAGTATACTGGGTGCAATATAGCCCTGAGTGCACCAACGCGGTAGCCTGTTTTCGTGGACGAGCAGACCGGCCTGCGTGAGCGAAAGAAGCAGCGCACGCGTGAGGCGATCTCGAACGCCGCTCTCAAGCTGTTCTTCGAGCACGGCTTCGACCAGGTGTCGATCTCGCAGGTCGCGGAGGCCGCGGAGGTGTCGCGGCGGACGTTGTTCGCCTACTTCCAGGGCAAGGACGACCTCGTCCTGCACCGCATCGCCGACCACGAGCACGAGAGCGCGCGCGTCGTCCGCGCGCACCGCGAAGCGCCGCTTCCCGCGCTGCGCGAGCATTTCCTCGACGGCCTGCGTCGCCACGACCCGATCACCGGGCTCTGCGACCTTCCTCAGGTGCTCGCCCTGTACCGCCTGATCATGGGCACGCCGACCCTGCTGTCGAGCATGTTGCGGTTCCGGGAAAGCGGGGAGCTGGCGCTCGCGGCCGAGCTCGGCGAGTCACCGGATCTGCCGGCGCAAACCGCGCGCCTGGCGGCCGCGCAGATCGCATCCGTGCAGTGGCGGCTGTCGAGGGAGAACCACCACCGCATGGCGAACGGCGTCTCCGCCACCGACGCGTATCCCGACGCGGTCGCGGCGGCTGAACTGGGCTTCGACCTGCTGATGAACGGCCTGGGGACGCTCGGTAAGAGCTAGCCCCGGCGGATCCACAGGTCGTGCGGAGTCCGGCCCGGCTGGAATCCGCACGAAGCCGCCAGCGCGGCGGCCTCGGCGAAAGCGTGGCCGACGAGTTCGGGTGCGTGGGCGTCGCTGCCGAAGGAGAGGATCCGGCCGCCCTCGGCGGCCCACCACAGCAGGACGTCGCGCGGCAGGGGGACTTTCGTGTTGAGCTCCAGGGCGCGCCCGCTGCCGGCCAGCGCCCGCAGGACCGTGCGGAACTCCTCCTCGAAGTCCGCGGCGACGAAGGGTTTCGACGAAGGCCAGGTGCGCAGCGCGTAGTCGATGTGGGCCAGGATCTCGAAATCGGCCGTCGACTCGACCAGGCCCAGCACCTCGCCCAGGTACGCGCGCAGCGTCGCGTCGGCCGGGCGGTCCGCGATCACGCTCAGCTCGTAGTGGTGAGTCCCCTCCGGCAGCGAGTGCACCGACCCCAGCACCCGCTCGAAGTGGTGCGGCGCCAGCAACGCGTCCGCCTCCGGCCGGTGCCAGTGCGGCTCGCTCAGCTCCACGCCCGACAGGATCCGCAGGTCCGGGAACCGTTCTCGGCACTCCTGCACGCACGCGAGGTAACCCTCGACGTCGAGGGCCGGCGGCTCCAGCACACCGTCGGTCCGCAGCCGTACGCGGAAGTGGTCAGGCAGGTGCGGCCGGATGGGCTCCGGGATGAGTCACGGCGTGAGGTCGGCGTGCTCCGTGAACGCCACCGACGGCAGGCCGAGCGCGAGCGCGCGCCGGCACGACTGGACCATCGACCCGGTGACGGTGTCCCACGACCACTCGGTGTGGACGTGGCTGTCCTGCGGCAGCACGCCCTCACACTACGAGTTGGCCCGCAGCACCGAAATCGCGCGAACGGTGGCGTAGCCGCGCCATTCGAGCGACGCCGCCGGTGAGAAGCTGGCGAAATCGACCGTCCAGCCGCCGTCTTCGAGCTGCTGGGACTCGAGGCGTTCGAGCTCGGCGGCGACCGCCGCGGGGTCGAGCACCTTGCGCGACGGGCCGGGGATCGGCGAGAAGTCCAGTGGCCGCAAGACCTCGTCCTCGCCGCCGCCGGCGACGTGGAGGATGCCGTCGGCCGGCAGGAACTTGCCGAGGTGGTCGAGGAGCTCGTCGGCCTCCGGGCGGCTGGCGTGCGCGGCGTCGAGGAACCGGATGGCGAACGACAGCTCGATCGCGTGCGGCTGCTCCTCCACCCGGGCGATGGCGTCCAGGCAGGTCGACACGGCCGCGGTGAGCCACGGGTGTTCCGCCACGGCCTTGTCGTGCGCCGCGACGCGCAACGCCGTCGACGCGACGAAAGCCGTGCTCTGCAGGGAGAACTTCGTCGGGTCGGCGTCCGTCCAAAATGGAGCGCTCCCGGCGCGGTCCGCGACGGGGAACGCGAACGGCAACCCGCCGCCCGGCAGCGACACGGACTCCAGCCAGTCACACAGCTCCAGCGCCAGCGGCGTGGTTTTCGGCGCGATGTCCTCGAACACCTCGAACGCGTGCAGCGCCCCGCCCGGCTGGCTCTCCGGCGCGCGCAGGTCGGGCTCAAGGCCCCAGCCGTACCCACCGTCGGCGTTGCGGTATCCCGCGACGGCCGAGAGCACGGCCTCCGCATCACCGTCCCCGAACAGCAACTCGAACCGGCGGCGGTCGAGCACCCGCCCGTGCGTGGCGAGGAAGGACGCGGCAGCAGCGAGGTTCACAGTCATACGACCACCGTCGCACGCTCCCGCGCGCGCGTCTTGAACAGTTCGGACACCGGGGGACCGCTCATGACCGAAGAGCTGGTCCGCGCCCTCCTGCGCGACCAGCACCCCGACCTCGTCGCGCTCCCGCTGCGCCACGCCGCCACCGCTGGGCAATCGGCTCTGGCGCATCGGCGACGACCTCGCCGTCCGGCTGCCGTCCGCGACGGAACGCGCGTCCGAACTGCTGGTGAAGGACCACCACTGGCTGCCTTCACTCGCCTCGCGCCTTCCGCTGCCGGTTCCGGACGCCCGTGCGCTGGGGTCTTCCTTCGGGGCGGTTCCCGAAGCACTGGACCGTCGTCAGCTGGGTGCCCAGCACCCCGGCCGACCGCGCCGGTCACCTGCGATTCTGCCGACGCCCGTGCGCTTGAGCGCCGCACCGTAGCGCCGGCGGGGCATCAACGGTCTGGCATCCGCGAGGGTCGTGTTTCTCGCACTGACGCTCACCGCCGCCCGGCCGTTTTCGGGACCGCGCCGGCATCTCGTGCCGACTGCTGCGACCGCGCTTGACACGCAGCCGCTGACGCTGCCGGGCTCAGCTTGTCTGCCCTCTTCCGCAGCCAGCGGACGCAGGCGGGAAGCCGACGCGGCCGGGCCGCGTTGGCGCGGCTGGAGGTCTGAAGGGCGCGGCCCGTCAGGGCCAGAGTCGCTCGCGGGTCCAGGTGTCGTCGGTGCGGAGGTAGCGGAGGCGGAGATGGCGGCGGTCGTGTGAGGCTTGCCAGAACTCGACCGTCGTGGGGGTGACGAGGTAGCGCGTCCAGGTTTTCGGGGCGGCGGTGGGGTTTTCGGCGACCCAGTGGGCGGCGGCGTCGGCGGCTTCGGTGAGTTTGGCGGGGTCCGGGAGGGGTTCGGACTGGTGGCCGATGAACGCCTCGACGCGGGACGCCGTTGGGCGGGCCAGGAAGTCTTCCGCCGAGACCTCCGGGGAGGCGGGGGCGACGGTGCCGCGGACGCGGACCTGGCGGCCGCGGCCGGGCCAGAAGAAGGTGAGGGCGGCGTGGGGAGTGCTGTCCAACTGGTGGCCCTTCGGGCTTTCCGAGCTGGTGGCGATGGCCCACGCGGACGGGGCGACGTCCTTGAGGATGACCACGCGGGCGTCGGGAAAGCCGTCGGCATCCACAGTGGACAGTGTCACCGCGTGGGGGGCGAGGACGTGTTCGCCGGCCTCCGTGAGCCATTCGAGGAACAGCTCTTCGGGGGTTTCCGGGGCCGTGTCCGGGTCGAAGGGCGGGAGTTCTTCGGGGAAGGATTGCCAGCCGCGTAGGGAAACCATGTCACTGACCGTACGGTGGGCGGCCCGGTGGTGGGTAGTGCGGTGGCTGGGGGCCGGGCGGGCCGGCGGCCGGGGGCGGCGGGATCTGCGGCTGCCAGCCGGATGGGATCTGCTGGCCGGGGAAGCCGCCGGGGCCGGGGCCGCCGGTGGTGGGACCGGTCGCGCCGGGAACCGCGCCCGGATCGTTCGGCGTGGGGCCAGGGGCGCCATACCCAGGCACGGCGTTGTACCCGGCCTGCTGGGCCTGCCATTGCGCTTGCCACTGCAGCTGCTGGTACGCCTCCGTCGGCTGCGGGAAGCAGAACAGCAGCTTCGCGTTCACCGAACCCTGCACTGCCGCGCCCCAGAGCTTGCCGCCGACCCAGGCGTACGTCATGCCCGCGTACGGGTCCACGGCGACCATGCGCGTCTCGCCGCCGAACTGGTTGGCGGTTTTCGCCGACGCGGCCGTGGCGGCGTCGGGGTGCACGCGGCCGACGAGGCCCGCGATCACGACGGAGCCGGCCGTCCAGCCGACGGTGCCCTGCACGTTGGCGCGCGCGTGCTGGGTGGCGAGGGCGGTGAACTGGAACAACGTCTGCGCGTCGATCTCCGGGTAGGCGGCCGCGACGACGCAGTAGTTCATGGTGGACAACATGATCGACTCGGTGAACAGCCCGACGGCCGCCGTCACGGGTCCGATCTGGACGGTGCTGAGCCGCCCGCCGCTGCGCTGGACGCGCTCGGCCACCACCTGCAGGTACTGATCCGGCGTGAACACTCGAACCCCCTGACCGCGACAACCGACCGCCCGGCGCCCATCGTCGCACGCCGGGCGGCCGGGGCCGTCAAGCGGCGGGGACGGTGCCGGTGGCCGGGACCCCGCGGGTCCGGCGGAACAAGTCGGTCAGCGCCCAGTGGCCGCCGCCGGTGAAGGCGAGCAGGAGGAACGCCCAGGCGAAGATGGCGGCCTGCTCGCCGCCGTTCTGGATGGGTAGCACGGCCTTGCCGACGTGCACGGTGAAGTACGCGAACGCCATGGAGCCGGAGCAGATCACGGCGGCGACGCGCGTGCCGATCCCGAGCGTCACGGCCGCGCCGCCGACGAGCTGGATCAGCGCGGCCCACCAGCCGGGCCACGAGCCGACGGCCGCGGCGTCCTGGCCCCAGAGCCCGAACACGGTCGAGGCACCGTGGCAGAAGAAGAGGAAACCGAGCACGATGCGGAAGAGCGCGAGGACGTGGTCACGGCCTCTGTCGAAGAGTTTCACGGCTGTCGTCTCCCTGGCAGTCGGAAAATACGTGACTGCCAGGCTAGGTAAGCCAACTCTCAACTATCACCACAGTGAGTGAAAGATCCCTTACTCGCTGGAACTTGAACCTTTCGCTCTTCACTCTCGTGTGACTGGACATGATTGACTGTGCGCGCTATGCGACGAATCCTCGCTCTCGCGCCCGCCCTGGCGTTGCTCGCCGGCTGCAGCGTGTCGACCCCCATCGCGGGCACCGCGCAGCCCGCGCCGCCGCCGACGACCACCAAACACGCGGCTGAGCCCGGCCTGCCGCCCGATCCGCAGCCGGCCCGGGAAGCGAAGTGCCCGTACCTCTCGGCCGAGACGGTGCAGGACGCGAACGGCCAGCACGTGACGACCGTACGCGTGTCCGACGACGAGCCGCACCCGTCGTGCTTCTTCTACCGCCCCGACGGCGGGCTTCAGGTCACCGTGCAGGTGTACGTGGGCACGAAGGACATCGCGACGAAACTGGTCAACCGCGCCGCGCCCGTGGACACCTCGAACCCCGCTTCCGACCCCGCCGGGTGGAAGGGCGGCTACCAGCCGGCTGGTGACGGAGTGGTGTACGCGGTCTCGAAGGGGGGAGCCGCAGTCATCGTGACGAGTAACCAACAGCAGAGCATCAAAGCACGCACAGTGGCCAAGAAGGCTATCGCGGCCCTGAAGCTCTGAGTAGTGGCCTCCACACGGGTGAGTGAAGTTGATCTTGTATTACCCTGTGCGGCACGCGCAGGCCCTGGAGCACTCGCGCGGGCGGGTGCCCGTCCGGCACCACTAGCACTTCGCCATCTCTACGACAAGGACAAGATTCGTGGCTGACACCCTCAAGGAAATCCTGCTCGACTCCAGCCGTCGCCCGTCGGTCGTGACCGACCTCGAGGGCCTCGTGGACGCCGAGGTCTCCGACAAGGGCGGGGTCTCCGGCGCCGTCGTCAAGACCGGCTTCGCCGCCGTCAAGAAGATCAAGCCGGGCATCATCCCCTCGGCGGTCGACAGCCTGCTGGACGACTTCGCCGGTGCCCTCGAGCCGTTCTACGGCGACTTCCGCGCCCAGGGCGGCAACGACTTCGGTGCCTACCTGACCAGCCGCTCCGACGCGGCCGCCGACGCCCTGCTGAGCGTCACCGACTCGCGCGCCGACCGCAGCAGCCGCGACAGCATCAAGAAGGTCTACTCGAAGCTGCGTCCGGGCGGCAAGAAGAACGTCGAGGAGGCCCTGCCCCGCCTCGGCCAGCTCATCGACAAGCACGCCGCGATGGCCTGATCTGCTTCAGTAGCAACGGAAGAGGGCCCCGGGATCGCCGTCCCGGGGCCCTCCTCGCGTGTGGTTCAGTTCTTCTTCTCGGCGGCCGGCGTGCTGGGTGCCTTGCCGTTGCTCGCCGGAGACGGCTTGGTCTCCGAAGCGGGCTTCGCCGGGGGAGCCGGCGGGGTGGCCTTCGGCGGCGCCGGGGCGACCGGCGGCTCCTGCTGGCGCGACTTCAGCACCACGGCCGTGCCCACGGCGACGGCGCCCAGGCCGAGCAGCCACGGCCAGCGGCGACGCTTGCGCGTGCCCTTGGCCGCCGACTTCGCCTCGACCAGCGCGGCGCGGAAGTCCTTCTTCGCTGCCTTGAAGTCCTTCTTGCCCCGGCGCTTCGACTCACCGGCGGACTTCGCGGCCTTGATCGCGGCCTTCTTCGCCTTGCGACCGGGCTTCTTCAGCTCGGCGATGCGGGCGAGGGCCTCCTTGCGAGCGGCGGCCGAGCTCTTCTTGAGCTCCTTGCGCGTCAGCTCGGTCTTCTTCGCGAGCTTCTTGCGTGCCCGGCGGCTCTGCTTGGCGAACTCTTCGGCGCCGGCTTCCGCGGCCTTCGCTGCCGAAGCCGCCCCCGCCTTGCCCGCTTCGGTGGCTCGCTTGCGCAGGCCGACCGCGCCGGACTTCACCGACTCGCCCACCGAATCTGCGGCCCGGGTCATGGCCTTCACCTCACCAATCGTTTTGATATCGCTCTGTTGCCCGTAACCTATCGTGCCCTTTTTCCCGGCGTAACGCTGTGTCTTCCCCCATCGGGAACCGGTGAAACCTCGGGAAATGCCCATCTTCCTGGGGTCTTGCCGCCAGGTTCCCCCGCGGCGAGCCCCCTGAACCCCCCAAATGTGGGAAGGGATGGCACGATGGCGGCGTGACTGAAAGCGCCCGCAAGGCCACCCTGCACACCAATCAGGGTGACATCCACGTGAACCTGCTCCCCGACCACGCGCCGAAGACGGTCGCGAACTTCGTGGGGCTGGCCGACGGCTCCAAGGAGTACACGCAGCCGAACGCGCAGGGCACGAACTCCGGCCCGTTCTACGACGGCTCGATCTTCCACCGGGTCATCGACGGCTTCATGATCCAGGGCGGCGACCCGACCGGCACCGGTCGCGGCGGCCCCGGCTACAAGTTCGGCGACGAGTTCCACCCCGAGCTGCAGTTCAACAAGCCCTACCTGCTGGCGATGGCGAACGCCGGGCCCGGCACCAACGGCTCGCAGTTCTTCATCACCGTCTCGCCGACGACCCACCTGAACTTCAAGCACACGATCTTCGGCGAGGTGGCGGACCAGGAGTCCCGCAACGTCGTCGACGCGATCGCGCGCGCGGCGACCGGCCCGGCGGACAAGCCGCTGTCCGACGTCGTCATCGAGAAGGTCACCATCGAGGCCTGAGGCCGTCTCGGGGGGATTTCGGTAGGTTGGAGTCATCGTGAACCAACCGCCGAATCCCCCCGCGTACCCTCCGCAGGCCGCGCTCCCCGGTTGCTGGTGGCACCCCAACCGCCCGACCGGCCTAAGCTGTGCGCGCTGCGGACGTCCGGCGTGCCCCGACTGCCTCCGGGAAGCCCCCGTCGGCTTCCAGTGCACCGACTGCGTGCACGCCGGCTCGCAGCAGACGAAGCAGCAGCACCGCCAGTACCAGAACTCCGGCATGGGCACGCGCACGATCGCGGGAGCCCGGCCGACGGACTCCGTCGTGATCACGATGACGCTGCTCGCCGTCAACGTGCTGATCTACCTGATCACGGCGTTGCAGACGAAGAGTCTTTTCGACAACGGCAATGCGCCTCTGGAGCAGTTCGGCTGGATGCAGCCCGCCACCACACTCGTCGGCGGCGAGTGGTGGCGGATCTTCACATCGGGCTTCGTGCACTTCGGGATCATCCACATCGCCGCGAACATGTTCTCGCTGTGGATGATCGGCCGCGCGCTGGAGCAGGTCTTCGGGAAAGCCCGGTACACGGCGCTCTACTTCGTGTCGATGTTCGGCGCGTCCGTCGCGGTGCTGCTTTTCGACAACCCGCTCCAGGTCTCCGGCGGCGCCTCAGGCGCACTGTTCGGGCTGCTGGGCTGCTACGCGGTGATCGTCGTCAAGTTGAAGCTCAACCCGGCCGGCCTGCTGGTCACACTGGCGATCAACGCGTACATCACGTTCTCGATCCCCGGCATTTCGATCCTCGCCCACGTCGGTGGGCTCATCACGGGTGCGCTCGTCGCCGTGGCCCTGCTCTACGCGCCGGAGCGCAACCGCGTGCGGTGGCAGGCGATCGGCGTGGCGATCATCGTGGTGGCGCTGCTGGGCCTGGTCGTCTACCGCGGCGTTGAGCTCTCGGCGCTGGCCGGCTAGAACGCGCCGCGCAGGGCGGTGATCGCGTCGAGGACGTCGCGCGGGTCTTCGCCGAGGTCGACGCGGCCGAAGATGTAGAGCTCGTCGTCGTGTTCCAGTTCCAGCGTGACGCCGTCGCGGCCCAGCCTGCGGGTGGTGCGCAGCTGGATGCCGGTGCGGTCCCACGGCAGGCGGTGCGTGCCGCCGAGCGTGCGGGCGACCAGGCCCTCGGCGTCGACCGACAGCCGCGGGCGCACCACGCTCCAGTGCACCGCGAACGCCCCGACGGCCACGGTGGCGAACCCCATCAGGACCGCGCCCTTGCCGTCGCCGAAGAGGGCGTCGAGCACCGCGCCGGCGAGCAGCAGGACCGTGACCAGCCAGGCCACTACCACAAGGGCCGACTGGGGTGCCCACGAGGTGGGGTAGTTATCCACAGAGGTTATCCACACTGGGGATGAGTCACACCGGTGTAATTCGGTGTCAAGCCGCCATCCGGAGTAATGATCAGCGCCAGCGCATAGTCATGAGCAGGCCGACGATCATCGCCGCGAAACCGATGCCGAAGTTCCAGTTCCCGAGAGAAGTCAGGAACGAAATCTTGTCGCCGGCGATGTAGTTCACGATGAGCCACAGCAGCCCGAGGAGCATGAGGCCGAACATGACGATCTTGTAGAACAGGTTCGACGGGCCCGCGGCCTTGACCTTCACCGGCGTCCGGCGATCAACGGGCGGGGTGTACGCGGTCTTCTTGCGGACCTTGGACTTCGGCATCGTGTTCCTCGCGTGCTGTTCTGGCTCTGCCTGGTGGCGGTGCCTGTTCGCGGGCGTCCCGCTCGTCGGGTTGCGCAACCAGCGCCACGTGAACACGTTAACGTAAACGACGGCTCCAGAGCACCGGGCGGGAGCGGTCGGATTTCCGGACTGTGACAATAGCGCCACCGGCAGTTCCACCGGCGGTGCGAGAGGAGCTTGCGTGACGACGCAGGATTGGCCGGGTGAAGACGACCGCCGCCGCCCCTCGGGAGGGCCCGACGGCCAGCGGCGACGCCAGCCACCGCCCGGTGCCGACGGCGCCGCCAGACCGCGCAGGCAGCCTCCGGAGGACCCCACCCGGAGAGTGCCGCCGGCTTCGCGCCGCGTCGCGGGTGACCCGGCGCGCAGGCAGGCCGACCAGCGCAGATCACCCGAACAGAGCAGGCCGCCGCGTCCCACTCAGCAGTACGGCATCGAGCCAGGGCGGACTGACCAGCGCCCCACGCCGGGCGCGGACGCCGGCGGCGCCCGACGGGGCGCCGGCGAACCGGCCTATGGCGCGCGAGGCGCCGAGGGCGGCTACGACGCAGGTGGGCAGACAGGCAGCGGGCCAGGAAGCGCCGGCCGCCGGGGCGTCGCGCCGGGCGCGGGGGGACCGATGGCCGCCGGACCCGACGCCGGTGGACCGCCGAGCGAGCCGGGCCGGCGCTCGCGGGCCGAGGGGCCGGGAACGCCGCCCCGCGGCACCGAGCGTGTTGGGAACCCCTCCACCGAGCGCATGGGCACCCCGCCCCGCGGCACCGAGCGTGCTGGGAACCCCTCCACCGAGCGCATGGGCACCCCGCCCCGCGGCACCGAGCGTGCTGGGAACCCGTCCACCGAGCGCATGGGTACGCCGCCCCGCGGCACTGAGCGGGCCGGCAACCTGTCCACTGAGCGCATGGGCACTCCGCCGCGCGGCACCGGCCGCCCGACCCAGCCGCCACGCGGCGGTGGGCCTGGGCCGGACCCGCGGCGCAGGCCGCGGCCCGTCGTGGCCGACCAGCCCACGGAGGTCTTCGACGCCGTCGAGGCCGGTGGCGCCACCGCGGTGAAGGAGAAGCCCAAGCCCGCGCCGCTGGGCAAGGGCGGCGTCGCGATCCGCACGGCCGGCGAAATCCTCATCACGCTCGGCCTGGTCGTGCTGCTGTTCATGGTCTACGAGGTCTACGTGACCGACCTGTTCTCGGCCGAGAAGCAGTCGGTGGCGAGCGACCAGCTCGAGGGCGACTGGGCCAAGGACCGCACGCTGCACCCCGGCCTCGTCGACGGCAAGGCGTTCGCGCGCATCCACATCCCGTCGTTCGGCGCCGACTTCAACTTCACGATCCAGGAGGGCACCGGCGAGGACTCGCTCGCCATCGGCCCCGGCCACTACAAGGGCACGGCGCTGCCCGGCGAGCCCGGCAACTTCGGCGTCGCCGGCCACCGCGTGGGCAAGGGCGCGCCGTTCAACGACCTGGACAACCTCAGCTCGTGTGACCAGATCGTGATCGAGACGCAGACCGACTTCTACATCTACAAGGTCCTGCCCTACGACGACGAAATCTCCGGCTGGAGCAGCGGCAAGGGCGCGCAGCCGGAGTGCAAGGGCGTGTCGACGCTGCGCAACCCGAGCATCCCGGGCGGCGGTCCGTACGACCAGACGTTCGGCCGCAAGGTCGTGCTCCCGAGCCAGGGCGACGCCGTGAACCCGGTGCCGTACAAGCCGGCCGACACGCTGCCGAAGGCGCAGGAGGCTTCGCTGCTCACGCTCACCACGTGCCACCCGCAGTTCTCCGCCAAGCAGCGGCTGATCATCACGTCCGTGCTGACGCAGCAGGTGCCGAAGTCCCAGGTGGCCGACTACGGGAAGCTGCTGACCGAGATCGGCGGTGCTGCCTGATGTACGCGTGGATCTGGCGGCACCTGCCGGGACCGTTCGCGGCGAAGCTGGCGATCGCCGTCGTGCTGGTGCTCGGCATCGTGGCCCTGCTGATGTTCGTGGTGTTCCCGTGGCTCGACCCGCTGCTGCCGTTCAACGAAGTGTCGGTGGACAACTGAGGCACACCCGCTTCGGCGTCTTCCTCGTTTCCGGGCGGTTCCCGGGGCAGGAGGACGCCGAAGTGCTGCTCAGGACCGTGCGCGCGGCCGAGGCCGCCGAGGCGGCGGGGTTCGACGACGTCTGGCTCGCCGAGCACCACTTCCTGCCCTACGGCGTGTGCCCGTCGGCGATCACGCTCGCCGCGCACGTCCTCGGGCGCACGTCGCGGATCGCGGTCGGCACGGCCGTGAGCGTGCTGTCGACGACGCACCCGGTGGCGCTCGCGGAGCAGTGGTCGATGCTCGACGCGGTGTCCGGCGGTCGGCTGCGCCTCGGCGTCGGGCGCGGCGGGCCGTGGCAGGACCTGGAGGTGTTCGGCACCGGGCTCGAGCGGTACGAGAGCGGCTTCGAGGAGTCGCTGGACGTGCTGCTGCGCGCGGCTTCGGGCGTCGCGTCCGCAGCCGGTGAACAGTTCGCCTTCCGTGACGTGCCGCTGGTGCCGGTGCCGCGGCGGCGGCCGGAAGTGGTCGTGGCGGCCGGCGGGCCGAAGTCCGACGCCGTGCGCCTCGCCGCCGAACGCGGGTTGCCGATGCTGCTCGGGCTGCACGCCGGTGACGACGAGAAGGCGGCGACCGTCGCGGCGTACGGCGGGCTCAACGACCACGTGTCCACGGTCCTGTGCCAGGTCGGCGACAGCCGTGCCGCGGCGGTCGATGTGGTGCGGAAGTCGTTGCCAGGCTGGCTTTCCGACGGGCTCGGCGCGCACGTCACGGTGGACGGCCGGCCCGGTCCGTCGCGTGATCCGCACGAGTACACCGAGCACCTGTGCGCGATCCACCCCGTCGGGGATCCCGAGTACTGCGTGGCGACCCTGGACACGAGCCTCCGGCGCACCGGGGCCGCCCACGTGATCATGTTCGTGGAAGCGTCCGGTACGCCGGAGGGCACGGAGGAGAACATCGCGCGGATCGGCGCCGAAGTGCTGCCCGCGCTCAGGGCTTCAAAAGCAGGGCTTAACAGTCACGCAGCTCCGGGCTCTGGTTGAGCAGCTGCCCGCGCACCGACACGAACGCGCGGTAGCGGTCACCGTCCACTTCGGACGTCCGGAACACGGCGACCCGGTGGCAGTTCTGGAAAGCGAGCTTCACGCCGAAGTGGCGCTCGAGCCCGCCGCGGATGGCGTCGGAGGCCAGTGCGCGCAGCAGCTGCCCGCGAGCGGCCTCGCTCGGCGGCGGCGTCTCGTTGTCGGCGAAGCCGTCCGGTGCGCCGTCGGCCTCGGCGATCACGCCCGTGATCACTTCCCACGCGTACGGCAGCGACTCCCGCACGCAGGCGACGAACTCGGCGTCGGAGACCTCCCCGCGCTCGGCCTTCTCCAGCAGCGCGGGCGATACGTCCAGAGACAAGACAACCTCCATGGTGAGTGGTTCCCCTCTCTGGCTACTCGCCCGGCCGAGGACCCCACAAGAGAAAACGGTATTCATCACCACTTCGGTGGATCACTCCCACCGGAACAGCCGCACGGCCAGTGCCGTCCCGCCCAGTGCGAACGCGGCCAGAGCGACGAACTGCAGCGGCTGAACGCCCGCACCCACCCACGCGTCCTGCAACGGCTGCGTGCCCGGTGGCACGTACGCGCCGATCCGCTGGATCACCTCGGGCAGCAGCGGCCGCGGCAGGTACACGCCGCCGAGGAACATGATCGGGAAGAACGCGATCATCGCCAGTGCCGACGCGCCCTTGGCCGTGCGCGCGACCGACGCCGCGACCAGGCCCAGCGCGAACACCGAGACCAGGCCGAGCACCAGCGTCAACGCGTACGTGAGCGGATGCAGGGGCAGTGGGACCTCGAACGCGACGCGCGCGGTCACGAGCATCAGCACCACGCCGGCGAGCGCCACCACGGCGTGGATCACGAGCTGCGCGAGCAGCAGGTGCGCCGGCGGCACCGGTGTCGTCGCGAGGCGGCGCAGCACGCCCTGCTCGCGGTAAGTGGCCACCGCCGCGGGGATCGCTTGCAGGCCGAGCGTCGCGAGCGAAACCACGACGAGCGAGGGGACCCACAGGTCGATGAAGCGGTAACCACCGGTCACGTCGCTCGGCCGCGACATGCCGGGGATCGAGCCGATGCCGAGCAGCAGCGCGGCGGGCAGCGCGACGCCGAACACCGCCCACAGCGGCGTGCGCAGGAAGAGCTTCGCTTCGGTGGCGACGAGCTTGGTGAAGGTGTGCACGGTGCTCACTCCCGTCCGGTGAGGGTGACGAACGCGTCGTCCAAAGTGGATTTCCCCGTGGTGGCACGGAGTTCGGCCGGAGTGCCGGTGGCGATGATCCGGCCGGCGTCGAACACGGCGACGCGGTCGCAGAGGCGCTCGGCCTCGTCCATGAAGTGGGTGACGAGCACGACGGTCACCCCGGCGTCGCGTACGGCGGTCACGACCTTCCACGTCTCGCGGCGCGAATGCGGGTCGAGGCCGGTGGTGAGCTCGTCGAGGATCGCGAGCTGCGGGTCGCCCACCAGCGCGAGCGCGATCGACAGCCGCTGCCGCAAGCCGCCGGAGAGCTTGCCGAACGCCGCGTTCCGGTGGTCTTCGAGGCCGAGGCGCCGCAGGAGCCCGCCGAGGTCGGCCGGCTTCGGGTAGAAAGCGGCGAACAGCTCCAGCGCCTCGGCCACCCGCAGCTTCTCGGGCAGCCGCGCGTCCTGCAGCTGCACGCCGACGAGCCGGCGCAGCCGCACCGCGTCCTTCGCCGGATCCAGGCCCAGCACGGAGATCGCGCCGGAATCGGGCCGGCGCAGGCCCTGCAGACACTCGACCGTGGTGGTCTTCCCGGCGCCGTTGGTGCCGAGGACGCCGAAGATCTCGCCGCGCTCGACGGCGAACGAAACGCCGTCGACCGCGACCCGCTTGCCGTAGGTCTTGCGGAGCTCGGTGACTTCGATGAGTGGCATGCGAAAAACGCTAAAAGCGCGCGGCGTCCGGCAGAATGGCGCTGAAACCCCAGCTCAGGTGGGGTTTCGCTGACGTGGGGGTGGGGCTGGGCCCACCCCGTGCGGGAGCTTCGGCCAGTGCGTTCCGGGGTCCGGCTCGGTCAGACTGCGGAAAAGGGGGTGCGGCGAATGGAATCCGTGCGGCGAGCGTTCGTCCTCGCCGGCCTCGCGCTGCTGAGCTGGGCCGACGCGCTGATGGAGCTGCTCGCCTTCCTGCTGCTCTGCGTCGGGCTCGTGTTCTTCTTCACCCCTGCGATCGACTGGGCACGTGGGCGCTCGGCGCGCACCCGGGAGCTCGTCGGCCGCTGGTGCGAGATCGAGGTCGCGACGCCGTACCGGCCGGCGCCGCCGGAGCCTGAACGCGAGCGCGACGGCTGGTACCGCGACGGCAACCAGCTCTACAAACGCCCGTGGTGGATCCGCTGGAACCGACGTTTCACGTGGATCATGGAGGATCCGGCCACCGGCCGCGAGCTCCGCTGGCAACTGCTCAACCCGCCGTTCGCGCTGGTCACGGCGCTGCTTTCGCTCGTCACCGGTGCCCGGGCGCTGCGCTGGTACGGCCGGTGGACCCGCTTCTGGCTCGGCCCGCGCCCGCCCGCCGGGCCCGTGCGCAAGCGGTGGCTGCACCGGCACCTCGAGTCGTTCGGCCACCAGCTCGGGCTCCTCGCGCTGTCGCTGGTGCACCTGGGGTTCTCGGTGTGGCAGTTCGTGGTGATCATCGGCGCGGCCCCGGTCGCGGCGCCGCTCGTGGTCTCGTGCCGGACGATCGCCGACACCCTGCGCCGCGAAGCCGGCAACTGGACGGGGGTGCGCATCGCGCGGCCGTACCTGCCGCCGCCCCGGCTGCCGGTGCCGCGGCCGGACGGGCTCTACCAGGTCGGCAAGCAGCTGTACGACGAACCATGGTGGCCGGTCCAGCGCGCCCGCACGCAGTGGATCCTGCGCGACCGCGCCACTTGGCGCGACCTCGCCGGCGGCGCGCTGATCCCGGTGGTCTCGCTCCTGCTGACCGTGCCGACGGTTGCCTTGCTCGGCTGGGGCCTTACCGGGCTGGTCATCCTCTGGGGCTGGCGGCCGTTCGTATCCTCACCGGTCCAGTGGTTCCCGCTGTCCGAGGTCGCGACGCACCTCGGCGCGCTCGCTCAGACGCCGGTGGCGCTCGCGCTGATCGTCGCGGGCCTTGCGCCCACGACCTGGCTAGCTCGCGAGCAGGCGCGGTTCGCCCGGCTGTGGCTCGGGCCGACGGAAGCGATGCGGCTCGCGCAACGCGTGGCGCGACTGGACGAGTCGCGCGCCCACGTCACGATCGCCCAGGCCGCCGAGCTGCGCCGCATCGAACGCGACCTGCACGACGGCATCCAGTCCCGGCTCGTGGCCATGGGCCTGAAACTCGGCGCGATCGAGGCACTCATCGACAGCGACCCCGAATCGGCCAAACGCCTCGCAGCCGAGCTGCGCACGGCGTCCTCGGACGCGCTGACGGAGCTGCGGCTGCTCGTGCGCGGCATCCACCCGCCGGTGCTGTCCGAACGCGGGCTCGTCGACGCCGTGCGCGCGGTCGCGCTCGACAGCCCGCTCAAGGTCGACGTGACGGCCGACGTGCGTGGCCGCGTCGAGCAACCGGTGGAGGCGTGCGTCTACTTCGCCGTGTGCGAGCTTTTGGGCAACGCGGCGAAACACGGCGGCGCGCACCGGGTTTCGGTCTCGCTGGCGCACGCCGACGGCACGTTGCGCGTGGTCGTGACCGACGACGGCAGCGGCGGCGCCGAAGCCGCGCGCGGCTCGGGACTTCGCGGAATCGAGCGCAGGCTGGATGCTTTCGACGGTACGTTGAGCCTCACCAGCCCACCGGGCGGACCGACCGAGGCGATCCTGGAGGTGCCGTGCCAGACACTCCCGGAACCAGCGGCCCCGGCACCGGCCGGCCCCGAACCGTCATCGCCGAAGACCAGTACCTCCTCCGAGACGGCCTGACCCACCTGCTCACCGCGCACGGCTTCGACGTCGTCGCCGCGGTCGGCTCCGGCCCGGAACTCGCCGCGGCACTGCGGGAACACCGGCCGGACGTGTCCGTTGTGGACGTTCGCATGCCGCCGACGAACACCGACGAAGGCCTGCAGGTGGCGCTCGCGGCGCGCCGGGAAATGCCCGGCCTGCCGATCCTCGTGCTGTCACAGCACGTCGAACAGCTCTACGCCCGCGAGCTGCTGGCCGACGGCACCGGCGCCGTCGGCTACCTGCTCAAGGACCGCGTGTTCAACGCCGAGCAGTTCGTGGACGCCGTGCGCCGCGTCGCCGCCGGCGGCACGGCCATGGACCCCGAGGTGATCGCGAAACTGGTGGCGGGCAACGCGAACGACCCGCTCGCGGCCCTGACCCCACGCGAACGCGAGGTGCTGGAGCTCATGGCCGAGGGCTGCTCCAACGCCGCGATCGCCGCCCGCCTGCACTTCAGCGAGGGCGCCGTCGGCAAGCACACGGCCAACCTCTTCGCGAAGCTCGGCATCGCCGCCTCCGACGACACGAATCGCCGTGTTTTGGCCGTGCTCGCCTACCTCGGCGCTGGTTGATCCCTTGAAACGCTAGTCCCGCGAAACCCGCACCATCTCGTCGCGCTCCACGACCTTGATCCGCTCCCGGCCGTGCGGCTCGCCCAGCGACTTCTCGTGCGCGTCGAGCTTGCCCCAGCCTTCCCACGTGGTGAACGGAATCCCGCGCCCGGTCAGGAATTCGAGGATCGCGTCGGGGGAGTCGTGCTTCGGGGGCACGAGGGTCTCGGCGTCGGCCAGCAGGCTCGCGACGGTCTCCGCCGCGTCGCCCTTCGTGTGGCCGATGAGGCCGATCGGGCCGCGCTTGATCCAGCCGGTGACGTAGACGCCGGGCAGCTGGTTCTCGTCGAGGTCCAGCACGCGTCCGGCCTGGTTCGGCACGACGCCCGCGACGTGGTCGAACGGGATCTCCGGCAGGTGCGACGACAGGTAGCCGACCGCGCGGTACACGGCCTGCACGTCCCAGTCGTGGAACTCGCCCGTGCCGCGGACGCCGCCTTCGCCGTCGTACTCGGTGCGTTCGGTGCGCAGGCCGGTCACGCGGCCGTCGTCGCCGACGATCTCGGCCGGCGAATGGAAGAAGTGCAGGTGCAGCCGCTTGGGACGGGTGCCCTCGTCGCGGATCGCCCACTGCTGCAAGGTCTTCACGACCATGTCGATCTGCTTCGACGCCCGCAGCGCGGTGATGCTGGCCTCGTCGAACTCCATGTCCTCGGGGTGCACGATCACCTCGACGTTCGGCGAGTGGTCGAGCTCGCGCAGCTCCAGCGGCGTGAACTTCGCCTGCGCCGGGCCGCGGCGGCCGAACACGTGCACGTCGGTGACGGGGCTGGCCTTCAGGCCTTCGTAGACGTTGGCCGGGATGTCGGTGGTGAGCAGCTCGTCGGCCGTCTTCGCGAGGATGCGGGCGACGTCGAGCGCCACGTTGCCGACGCCGAGCACGGCGACGGAGGTCGCGGTCAGCGGCCAGGTCCGCGGCACGTCGGGGTGGCCGTCGTACCAGCTCACGAAGTCGGCGGCGCCGTGGCTGCCGTCGAGGTCGGCACCCGGGATGTCCAGCGGCCTGTCGGCCATCGCGCCGGTGGAGAAGATCACGGCGTCGTAGAACTCGCGCAGCTCGTCGAGCTTCAGGTCGGTGCCGTAGTCGACGTTGCCGAGCAGGCGGATGTTCGGGCGGTCGAGCACCTTGTGCAGCGCGGTGACGATGCCCTTGATCCGCGGGTGGTCGGGCGCGACGCCGTAGCGGATCAACCCGAACGGCGCGGGCATGCGCTCGAACAGGTCGATCTGCACGTCGGCGTCGGACTTGTCCAGGATGTCGGCGGCGTAGATACCGGCGGGGCCGGCGCCCACGACCGCTACGCGAAGGGATCGGCTCACCATACCCACGGTAGGTTAGGGCTACCTAACTTTCACTGTGATCTGGCGTACGGTCCAGCAAATGGGACGCAGTAAGGTGGCCGCATGCGCGTACTCGTCGTCGACAACTACGACAGCTTCGTCTACAACCTGGTGCAGTACCTGGCGCAGCTCGGCGCCGACTGCACGGTGTGGCGCAACGACGTGGTCGACCTCGAACGCGTCCCCGAGTTCGACGCCGTGCTCGTGTCGCCCGGCCCCGGCACCCCCGAGCGCGCCGGCCAGAGCATCGACGTCATCGCGAAGTGCGCCGAGACGCGCACGCCGATGCTGGGCGTCTGCCTCGGCCACCAGGCCCTCGGCGTGCACTTCGGCGCCACCGTGGACCGCGCCCCCGAGCTGCTGCACGGCAAGACCAGCCAGGTTCGTCACGAGGGCAAGGGTGTGCTCGCCGGCCTGCCCGACGGTTTCACCGCCACCCGCTACCACTCGCTGACCGTGCTGCCCGAGACGATCCGCGACGAGATCTTCGAGGTCACCGGCCGCACCGAATCCGGTGTGGTCATGGGCATGCGCCACCGCGAGCTGCCGCTGGAGGGCGTGCAGTTCCACCCCGAGTCCGTGCTCACCGAGGGCGGGCACCGGATGCTGGCCACCTGGCTGGCCTCGACCGGCCACCCTGTCGACCCGAAGGTGGTCGACGAGCTGGAACGCGCCACGAAGGCGCTGCAGAAGGCCGCCGCTGCGTGACCACCCCGCTGATCCGGCTCGCTGGGGTCGGTAAGCGGTACGGCGGCGGCGAGCTGGTGCTCGACGGCGTCGACCTGACCGTGCCCGCCGCGTGCGTGGTCGGGATCCTCGGGGCCAACGGCTCCGGGAAGTCCACGCTGCTGCGGATCCTGGCGGGCGTTTCACGGGTGAGCCTCGGCTCGGTCGAGGGCACGCCGTCGATCGGCTACCTGCCCGACCGGTTCCCGGGCGGGCAACGGCTGAGCGCACGGTCGTACCTGCGGCACATGGCGCGCATGCGCGGACTTGCCGACCTGTCGACGATCGACCCGCTGCTGGAGCGGCTCGCGCTGGTCGGCGGGCCCGATGCCCAGCTGCGCACGCTCTCTAAGGGCAACGCGCAGAAGGTCGGCCTCGCGCAGGCCGTGCTGCCGCGGCCCGACCTGCTGATCCTCGACGAGCCGTGGTCGGGTCTCGACGTCGGCACGCACGCGGTGCTCGGCGAGCTGGTGGCCGAGACGCGGGCGCGCGGCGCGAGCGTGGTGTTCACCGACCACCGGCCGGCCGTCGTGCGCGAGCACGCCGACGCCGTCTACGGCATCGAAGGCGGTCGGCTCACGGCCGTGGGCGTCCCCGCGGAAACCGAGCCCGCCACCCGCATCGTCCTGGCGGGTACCGGCACCGACTGGACGGCCGAACCCGGCGTGCGGCACGCGATCGCGGAGGGTCCGCACGTGGTCCTGACCGTGGACGCGACGAGCGCCGACGCGGTGCTCCTGCGCGCGCTGTCGGGCGGCTGGTCCGTGCGGGAGGTGGCGCCGTGCTCGCGGTAAGCCGCTACTACCTGGCTCTGCTGGGCCATTCCCAGCGCTACCTGCCGGCGGTGCTGGCCTACCTCGCGCTGTCGGTGATCCTCTACTCCGACCCGCACTCGCCGGTGCTGCCGCTCTACGGCGTGAGCAGCGGCGCGCTGGTCGTCCTCGGCTGCTGGCTCACGATCGCGGTGCTCGACATCGAGGATCCGGTGCAGCGG
Organism: Amycolatopsis sp. NPDC049253; assembly: GCF_040678995.1. Lineage (NCBI taxonomy): Bacteria > Bacillati > Actinomycetota > Actinomycetes > Pseudonocardiales > Pseudonocardiaceae > Amycolatopsis > Amycolatopsis sp. NPDC049253. The sequence continues at coordinate 26,501 of NZ_JBFAQX010000001.1, forward strand.
CTGGTCACGCTCAGCCACGCGCGCAGCCGCCTGCGCACCATCGGCGGCGCGGTGCTGGCTGTGTTCGGCTGCCTGGTGGTGCTCATCGTGATCACGATCGTGTGGTCGGCGATCAGGACGTGGCAGCTGAACTGGAACGCGTTCGGCGTCGGCCTGGTGGCGCTGACGGCGAGCGGGCTGCTCGGGATCGCGATCGGCCTGCCGTGCTCGCGCCTGCTGGTCGGGCGCATCGGCTGGACGGTGCTCGCGGCCGTGCTCGTGCTCGGCCTGGTCCTGCTGGGCAAGTGGGTGCCGCTGGTCCACCCGCTGATCACGGCGCTGACCAACGGCGCGCCCTACGGCAGCTCGCTTGTCCTCGCCGCGGCCGCCTCGGTGGTCGCGCTGGGCGTGAGCGCCGGTGTCGTCGGCTGGCTGGCGGGCCGGCGGGCCTGACCTCGGAGCGGTTGGCGCATGCTCCGAGGTGGATCTGCAAATTGCACATGGCAATTTCCTGTTCGGATCTTCCGGAGATCACCCCGGGCACGCTAATGTCTTGCCTTCACCCATGCGGGTGGCGCCGGCCAGCAGCAAATACTGCTGCGGAGAGAGCCCGCGGCGTCGGGAAACGCTCCGGCGCCGCGGGTGGGTCTACCGGTCCACCGGCATTCGTCGGCTGCACGACGCGCCCGTGCCGACGGCGGATGCCGGTGCCCGGCCGGAGCGATCGCACTGAGTCAGCTGCAAATTGCAGTCAGCAATGCAGGATGGCGGTCTTCCTCAGCTGCAGCGCGTCGGTTACCCTCGCGCCGTCTGTTCACCCGTGAGGGGAGAGTCGTGACGGCTGGGATCGCCGCGATTACCGTGGCCGGCTCGGGTGACGAGCTGCACCAGCTCGCCTCGTGGCTGCGTTCCGAGGACGAGCTCCGCGACCGCGTCCGGCTGGCCGAGAGACCCGTGTCGGACGACGCGGCGGGTGACGCCGTGGTCGTGATGGTGAGCAGCCGGTCCGTGGGCACGCTGTGCCGCTCGCTGTTCGGCTGGCTGCGCAAGGGCCGCGGCGACGAACGCGTGCGGCTCAAGCTGAAGCGGTCCGGCGCCGTGGAGGAGCTGGACGTCGACTGCGGTTCGGGCAGCGATGTCGACGCGGTGCTCGCGAGCGTCCGCGGATTCCTGGACCAGGACTGAGAAACTTCCGGAGAAAGCACAGGGCCCGCACGGAAACCGTGCGGGCCCTGTCGCGTTTCAGCGGTTCATGGTCGATGCGGGATGCCCGGGAGTCCGGGGCTGCCCGAACTCGTCGGAGTGCCGCCGTCGTCCTGCTCCAGGATCGTCAACGTGACGTTCTGCGTCGGCGAGATCGTCTGGCCGGCGTCCGGGTTGGTCCGGATGACCGTGCCCGGCTGGCCCGCGCCAAAGTGCACCGACTGGACGGTGATGTTGCCCGACCAGCCCAGCTTCTGCAGTGACTGTGTGGCCTGGTCTTCGGTCTGACCGGTCAGGTCCGGCATCGAGAAGCTCTGCGGCCCCTTGGAAACCGACAGCGTGATCGCCGAACCCGGAGCGACGGACCCGCCGTTGGGCTGCTGGTTGACGACCGTGTCCTTCGGCTCGTTCGAGTCGACGTCGGTGCGGTTGACCGTGAAGCCGAGAGCGGTGAGCTGCTTCTTGGCGTCGGCGAAGGTCTTGCCCGTCGTGTCCGGCACCTGCTTGAGCTGCAGGTCGCCGCCGATGGTGATGTTCACCTTCGTGCCTTCGGGCGCCGTCTGGTTCGGGGTCGGATCCTGTGAGATGACCTTGCCGACGTCGTCCTGGCTGTCGACCGGCTTCGACGTGACGTTGCCCAGCTGCATCTTGGCGTCCTGGAGCGCCTGCGATGCTTGGTCCTGGGTCTTGCCGGTCAAGTCCGGCACCGTGCCCTGACCGGGCCGGACACCGACGGTCAGCACGATCTGCGTGCTCGTCGCGACGTTCTGGCCGGCACTCGGGTTGATCGCGAGGACCTTGTCGATCTGGTCGTCGCCGCAGGTCTGGCCATTGGGGTTGGTGCTCGGGTCCGCGGCTCCGCACACCACGGGCACGTTCGCCCCGAACGACGAGAAGCCCGCCGCCTGCAGCTCCGACTTCGCCGTGATCGTCGGGTGGCCCACCACGTTCGGGATGGTCGCGGTGGTGGTCTGGGCACGGAACGCACCACTGAGCCAGAAGATCAGCAGCACCACGCCGGCCACCAGCAGAACCGCGACGATCGCCAGGATCGTGCGGTTGCGGCGCTTGACGCGCGGGTCCTCGTCCGGCTCCTCGGCGTACTCCTCGTAACGCTGGGGCTGACGGCGGTCCTGGTTCATCACCTGGGTGCGCTCGTCCTCCGACATCACCATCGGAGCGGACGGACGCTGGCCCGAGAGCGTGCGCACGAGGTCCGAGCGCATCTCGGCGGCCGACTGGTACCGGTTCGCCGGACCCTTCGCCAGCGCCTTGAGCACCACGGCGTCGAGCTCCGGCGTCACCGCCGGGTTCACCGACGACGGCGGGTTCGGGTCCTCCCGCACGTGCTGGTACGCCACGGCCACCGGCGAGTCACCTGTGAACGGCGGCTCACCGGTGATGAGCTCGTAGAGCACGCAGCCGGCCGCGTACACGTCGGAACGGGCGTCGACGGCTTCACCGCGCGCCTGCTCCGGCGAGAGGTACTGCGCGGTGCCGATCACGGCGGCCGTCTGCGTCATCGCCGACTGGCCGTCGTGCATCGCGCGGGCGATGCCGAAGTCCATGACCTTGACGGCGCCGTTCTTCGTGATCATCACGTTGGCGGGCTTCACGTCGCGGTGCACGATGCCGTGGCGGTGGGAGAAGTCCAGCGCCGCGCAGACGTCGGCCATGACCTCCATGGCCCGCTTCTGCGACATCGGGCCCTCGGTCTTCACGATGTCGCGAAGCGTCCGGCCCTCGACGTACTCCATGACGATGTAGGGCAGGTTCCCGAAGTCGGTGTTGGCCTCGCCGGTGTCGTAGACCGCCACGATCGCGGGGTGGTTGAGGGCGGCCGCGTTCTGCGCCTCGCGGCGGAAGCGTTCCTGGAACTGGGGGTCGCGGGCGAGGTCCGCGCGCAGGACCTTGATCGCGACTTCCCGGCCCAGACGCACGTCGTGTCCGTGATGGACCTCGGACATACCTCCGTAGCCGAGCGTCTCGCCCAGCTCGTACCGATTGGAGAGCAGTCTGGGTGTGCTCATCTCTGTGTGCCGTTCCATTCCGTCCAAGGTGTGGTCATGATGCCTTGCAGGCCCTGCTTCTCGCTCGCACCCGGTTCGGCGGGTCCGCCTGCAGTCGGTCCTCCGGCGCGGCCGGTCGGCTCGACCGGCGCCGGTCTGCCTGTGTCCACGCTTCTCGGTGTCTGCCCGTTGCCGGTGCCCACCACTTTGGCGATGACGAACGCCGCTGCCACGATCACGGCGACCACGATCACCGCGAGCAGCACCCACCAGCCCCACTGGCTCTTCCGCCGCGGCACGGGCGGGTGCACGGGGTGCACTGAACCCGGCGTCAGCGGCGGGAACCCGGGGTTGGAACGAGGACCGATGGGCACGTGGGGGAGCTCGCCGGCCTGCGGCATCCCGGGGGGCGGCGACGGCGGGACCTGGCCGGCCGCGTAGGCGGCGTTGACCAGGCCGAGCGGCGTCGGCAGGGGGTGCCCGGCGCGGACGGCCGCGACGGCGGCGGCGAACTCGCCACCGCTCGCGTAGCGCTGCCGGGGGTCCTTGACCAGCGTGGCCTCGATGACCGCGCGCGCACCCGGCGGCACGTCGGGCGGCAGCGGGGGCGGGATGTCGCGGATGTGCATCATGGCGACGCTCACCGCGTTCTCCGACAGGAACGGCCGGTGGCCGGCGAGGCACTCGTAGCCGCACACGGCGAGCGAGTAGACGTCGCTGGCCGGCTCGGCGTCGTGGCCCAGTGCCTGCTCGGGCGCGATGTAGTGCGCCGTGCCCATGACCATGCCCGATCGCGTGACCGGGGCGGCGTGCGCGGCCTTGGCCACGCCGAAGTCGGTGATCTTCACCTGGCCGGCCGGCGTGACGAGGATGTTGCCCGGCTTCACGTCGCGGTGCACCAGGCCCTGCTCGTGCGCGGCCTGCAGCGCGGTGCCGGCCTGCTCCAGCAGGTCGAGTGTGTAGTCGGCCGAGAGGCGCCCGTGCTTGGCGAGGATGCCCGCGAGCGGGTCGCCCTCCACGAACTCCATGACCAGGTACGCGATGGGCAGTGCGTCTTCCTCTTTGCCGCCCTCGGTTCCGGCGAACGTCTCGCCGTAGTCGTGCACCGCCGCGATCCCGGCGTGGTTGAGCGACGCCGTCATCCGGGCCTCGGTCCGGAACCGGTGCAGGAACTCGGCGTCGCCGGAGAGCTCGGCCTTCAGCACCTTCACCGCGACGACCCGGTCGAGCCGGGTGTCGCTCGCCTGCCAGACCTCGCCCATCCCGCCGACGGCGATCCGGTTCGTCAGCTTGTAGCGCTCGGCCAGCAGCTGACCCGAGGACAGCATGGGTCACCCACCCCCGAGGCGCGCGGCGATGGCGGCCCGGCCGATCTCGGCGGCGACGGAGCCACCGGTGGCGGCGAGCCCGCGGTTGCCGCCGTTCTCGACGATGACCGACACGGCGATCTGCGGGTTGTCCGAAGGCGCGAACGCGGTGTACCACGCGTGCGGCGGCGTGTTCTTCGAGTCGGTGCCGTGCTCGGCGGTGCCGGTCTTCGACGCGATCTTCAGCGCGGGGTTCTTGCCCTTGCCCGCGGTGAAACCCTCCGACGCGATCATCATCTGCGTGAGGATCTGGTCGTTCTCCGGCGACAGCGCCGGCGTGCCGGTGAGCTGCTCCGGGTCGGTGTCCTCGATCGTCGAGAGGTCGGGCGCCAGGATCGACTGCACGAGCTGCGGCTTCATCGCCATGCCGCCGTTGGCGACGGTCGCGGCGAGCAGGCAGTCCTGCAGCGGCGTGAGCCGCACGTCGCGCTGGCCGATGCCGCTCTGGTAGAGCGCGCCCTGCGAGTCGAGCGCACCGACGGTGGACGGCGCCACCTTCATCGGCACGGTGAGGTCGGTCTGGCCGATGCCGAAGTTCGCGGCCGTGGCCTTCATCTTGTCGGCGCCGAGCTGGCCCGCGAACGTCGCGAACGGCACGTTGCACGAGTGCGCCAGCGCGTCCTTGAACGTGTTGCCGGGGCAGGTCTCGCCGGCGTAGTTCTCGAGCGTGGTGTTGGTGCCCGGCAGCTTCACGTTCGGCGCGGTGTTGATCACGGTGTCGGGGCCGATGCCGGCCTCGAGCGCGGCCGACGCGGTGACCAGCTTGAACGTGGACCCCGGCGGGTAGGTCTCCGAGATCGCCCGGTTCAGCATCGGGTTCTTCGGGTCCTTGGAGTAGTTGGCCCAGGCGGTGTTCTGGTCCTTGCCGTGCGACGCCAGCGCGTTCGGGTCGTACGACGGCGTGGACACCATCGCGAGGATGCGGCCCGTCTTCGGCTCCATCGCCACCACGGCGCCGGTGTAGCCGTGCTGGGTCATCAGGTCGTACGCGGCCTTCTGCACCTTCGGGTCGATCGTGAGCTTCACGTTGCCGCCGCGCGGGTCGCGCCCGGTGACCATGTCCGACAGGCGGCGCACGAACAGCCGCGGGTCGGAGCCGTTGAGCACGTCGTCCTCGGCGCGCTCGAGGCCGCCGGCGCCGTAGTTGATCGAGTAGAACCCGGTGACGGGCGCGTACATGGGGCCGTCGGTGTAGGTGCGCGTGAACTTGAACTTGTCGCTGGAGGCCTTCACCCCGGCCAGCACCACGCCGTCGGGCGTGACGATCTGGCCGCGCTGGCGCGAGTACTCGTCGTAGAGCACGCGCTGGTTGCGCGAGTCGGTGCGGTAGTCGTCGGCCTTCACGACCTGGATGTAGGTGTCGTTCGCGAGCAGCAGGACGATCATCACGAGCATCGCCATGCCGACCTTGCGCAGGGGAGTGTTCACGCGGTCCTCCCGTCACCGTTGGGGCTGCCGCCGGCCGGCGGACGCTGCACCAGCACGGTGTGCGCCTCGGCGATCGGGGCCTGGGGCTGCTGCGGCTTCGCGCGCTTGGCCGGCTTGCGCGCTGCGTCGGAGATGCGCAGCAGCAGCGCGACGAGGATGTAGTTCGCGAGCAGCGACGAACCACCCTGGGAAAGGAACGGCGCCGTGATCCCGGTTTCCGGGATCAGCGCCGTGACGCCGCCGACGACCACGAAGATCTGCATCACCATCGTGAACGCGAGCCCGCCGCCGAGCAGCTTGCCGAACGTGTCGCGCACGGCCAGCGCGCTGCGCATGCCGCGCATCGCGATCAGCAGGTACAGCATCAGCACGGCGGCCAGGCCGATGAAGCCCAGCTCCTCGCCGATCGACGCGGTGATGAAGTCGGTGCTCGCCGCGGGCACGATGTCCGGCCGGCCCGCGCCGAGACCGGTTCCGCCGACCCCGCCCGTGCCGAGCCCGAACAGGCCCTGCGCGAGCTGGTAGGAACCGCCGAGCTCGTCGTAGCGCGGGCCCAGCGGGTTGAGCCAGTTCTCCACGCGCTGCTGGACGTGTGTGAAGAGGTTGTAGGCGATGATGCAGCCGCCGATGAAGAACGTGAGCCCGACGACGACCCAGATCACGCGCTCGGTCGCGACGTAGAGCATCACCAGGATGATGCTGAAGTAGAGCAGCGACGTGCCGAGGTCCTTCTCGAACACGAGGATGCCGATGCTCGCCGCGGCGGCGATGAGGATCGGGCCCAGGTCACGGGCGCGCGGCAGCTCCACGCCGAGGACCTTCTTGCCCGCCACCATGAACAAGTCGCGTTTGGACACCAGGAACGACGCGAAGAAGATCATCAGCAGGATCTTCGCGAACTCACCGGGCTGGATCGAGAAGAACGGCAGCTTGAGCCAGACCTTCGCGCCGTTGACCTCGGACAGGCTCGACGGCAGCACCGCGGGCAGCGCCAGCGCGGCGATGCCGATGAGGCCGAAGGTGTAGCCGTAACGCGTGAGGGTGCGGTGGTCGTTGACCACGACCAGCACGACCACGAACAGCGCCAGCGAGATGACCGTGAACAGCACCTGCTTGGTCACTTCGGGGCTGTACTCGCTGCCCTTCTGCGCGGCCTGCTCGGCTTCGGCCAGGTCGAGGCGGTGGATCATCACCAGCCCGATGCCGTTGAGCAGCGCCACACACGGCAGCAGCACCGGGTCGGCGTACGGCGCCCACCGGCGCACGGCGAGGTGCGCGGCCGTGAGGACACCGAGGTAGGCGAGGCCCAGCCACAGGATCGAGAGCGTGAGCTCCTGCTCCTGGTTGGCCTCCACGAGCACGAGCGCGAGGGTGACGATGAACGCGGCGAACGCCAGCAGCAACAGCTCGGTGCCCCGGCGCTTGGGCAGCTCCCGGGGCGGATTGGTCGCAAACTGGGCCGACAACGGGTCGGCCAGGGGCTGACCCATCAGTTACCGCCTCCTGTCGGCGCCGTACTCGACGTCGAGCAGTCCCTCCCCGCAGGCTGGTTCGCCGACGAAGACGCGCCGCTCGAAGGCGGCGGAACAGCGCTGCTCGACGACGCCGGCGGACCGCCGGGAGCCGTCGGCACGCCGGAAGTGGTGCCGGGGGTGGCCGGCGGGCAGTCGGACAGCTGCTTGCGCAGGCGCAGGAAGTCGTCGATGTACGTGCGGGCGTCGTCGAGGCTGTCGCGCTTCACGCCGTTCTGCACGGCGATGCGGGCGTCCTCCTGCAGAGCCGGCACGCGCAGCTTGTCGGTGCACAGCGTCCCCGGCGGGCACGAGCCCTGCTCGAAGGAGTGCAGCTGGATGCCGAGGATGCTGCCCGGCACCCCGCGGTAGATCACGACCTCCTGGTCGGGACCCTCGCCCACGTAGTACTGGCTGAGCACGAAGTAGCGGGTCGCGATCGCGGCCGCGGCCAGCACGATCAGCACCACGACGGCGCCGACGAGCCAGCGGAACCGCTTGCGGCGCTTGGCCTTCGGGTCCTCCTCGAACGCCTGCGGCTCGGGCCGCGGCTGAGGAGGCGGCTGCGTGAGCGCCCGGGCCCGCGCGGCCGGCGAGTCGCCCTGGTGCTGCTCGTCGCTGCCGTCGCCGGCTGCGCCGCCCACGATCGGGGCGTCGTCACCGAAGTCGACGTCGACCACGTCGGCGATGATCACGGTGACGTTGTCCGTACCACCGCCCTTGAGGGCGAGCTCGATCATCCGGTCCGCGCAGTCCTGCGGGTCCGGGATGCGGATGGCCTCGGACATCGTCTCGTCGGAGACCATGCCGGACAGACCGTCGGAACAGATGAGGTACCGGTCACCGGGACGCGCTTCGCGCACGGTGAGGCTCGGCTCGACCTCGTGCCCGGTGAGCGCCTTGAGCAGCAGCGAACGCTGCGGGTGCACCGCGGCCTCCTCGGCCGTGATGCGGCCCTGCTCCAGCAGCTCGTTGACGAAGCTGTCGTCGCGGGTGATCTGCGCGAACTGGCCGCCGCGCAACAGGTACGCGCGGGAGTCGCCGACGTGCACGAGCCCCAGGCGGTTGCCCGCGAAGAGCACAGCGGTGAGCGTGGTGCCCATGCCGTCGAGATCGGGATCCTGGGAGACGAGCTCGGCGATGGCCGCGTTGCCGTTGGTCACGGCCTCGCGGAGCTGACCGAGCAGGTCGTCGCCCGGCTCGTCGTCGTCGAGCGGGGCGAGTGAGGCGATGACGACCTTGCTGGCCACCTCACCGGCCGCGTGGCCGCCCATACCGTCGGCGAGCGCGAGGAGGCGAGGGCCGGCGTACACGGAGTCCTGGTTGTTCGAACGAACCAGGCCCCGGTCGCTGCGGGCCGCGTAGCGGAGGACGAGAGTCATGGGCGAAGCTCGATCACCGTCTTGCCGATCCGGATGGGGACTCCGAGCGGGACCCGGAGGGGTGCAGTGACCTTAGCCCGGTCGAGGTAGGTCCCGTTCGTCGAGCCCAGATCTTCCACGTACCAGTCCTCCCCGCGCAGGGCGATGCGGGCGTGGCGCGTCGACGCGTAGTCGTCGTCGAGCACCAGCGTCGAGTCGTCGGCGCGGCCGATCAGGATCGGCCGGCCATCGAGCGCGATGCGGGTGCCCGCCAGCGCCCCGTGGGTCACCAGGAGCTGCTGCGGGGCCTTGCTGCCCCGCGGCTTCTTCTCCTTGTTCCGCCGGAACGAGGGCACCTGCACCCGCAGGCCGGACGCGGCGTAGAGATCCGAACGGACGACCCGCAGGGCGGCGAACACGAAGAGCCAGAGCAGCACGAGAAAGCCCACTCTGGTGAGTTGAACGACCAGCTCTGGCACTTGTTGTGTCCGCTCCCGACTCTGCCTGCAAGCCGCGGCGCGCGCGCACCGCGGATCCCCCCGCACGACAATTCTGCGGGAACCCCGTCACCGGCCTCTGCTCAGCCCTGGGTTCGGAACACCAACGAAGAGTGACCCACCCGGATGACGTCCCCGTCGGCCAGCTGCCACGTCTGCACCGGAGTCCCGTTCACGGTCGTGCCGTTGGTGGACCCGATGTCGGCGAGCGTGGCGCTCTGGCCGTCCCAGGTGATCTCCAGGTGCCGGCGCGACACCCCGGTGTCGGGCAGGCGGAAGTCGGCGTCCTGGCCACGACCCACGACGTTGCCGCCCTGCTTCAGGGAGTATGTCCGGTTCGAGCCGTCGTCCAGCTGCAGGCTCGCCGCGAGCGCGCGACCGGCCGCGGGAGCGGGCTGGCCGTAACCGGGCTGCTGCTGGGCGTACGGGTCGGCCGGGGCCTGGCCGTAACCGGGCTGCTGGCCGTACGGGTCCGCCGCCGGCTGGCCGTAGCCGCCGCCCTGCTGGGGCTGGCCGTACTGGTCGTAGCCGCCTTGCTGGGGCTGGCCGTAGCCCTGGTCGTAACCGCCCTGCTGGCCGTAGCCGCCGCCCTGCTGGGGCTGGCCGTACTGGTCGTAGCCGCCTTGCTGGGGCTGGCCGTAGCCCTGGTCGTAACCACCCTGCTGGTAGCCCTGGTCGTAGCCGGGCTGAGCGGCTCCGCCCTGCTGGGGCTGGCCGTACTGGTCGTAGCCGGGCTGCTGGCCGTAACCCTGCTGCTCGTAACCGCCCTGCTGGCCATAGCCCTGGTCGTACCCGGGCTGCTGGCCACCCTGCTGTCCGTAGCCGTACTGGCCCTGCTGGCCGTACGGGTCACCCTGGTCGTATTGGCCGTATCCGGGGGGCTGGCTCATTGCTGGGTCTCCTGCGTTGCTGGGTCGTGCCGACCGTGACGAGCCACCGGGTCCACTCGCGTGGGCGTCGGGATCGACGGACGAACGGGTCTTGAACTGTCCAGTATGCAGCGCCTCGTTGCGCTCGAGTGATACGACGACGTCACCATAGGTCTCCCAGCCGTGCTCGGCGAGGTGTTCGCCCACAGCTTGTGCGAGAACCGCAGTGACCCGCTGCTCGTCACCGGCCATCCGATCGTGGTCAGCCTGCCCCAAGGACACGATGTAGTGATTCGGGGCGAGCTGTCGACCTCCGGCCAGCTCACGAACGTTTTCCTCGCCTTCCCGCTCGAGCGCCACCGCCACTTCCTGCGTGACGACGTTGCCACCGAACATGCGCGCGAAGGTGTTCCCCACGAGGTTCTCGAGACGCCTGTCGAAGCGCTCTACCCGACCCACCTGGGGTGACCTCCTCGCACGTGTGCTTCCGCACCGATCCTATCCGGGAGAGGAAGCCTCGACACGACCCCCGCTGAAACCCGTGAAAACCCCCTGCTACGCTTTGCTGGCTGTCAGAGAGAAGCAACTCGGGCGAGTGGCGGAATGGCAGACGCGCACGGTTCAGGTCCGTGTGTCCGAAAGGACGTGAGGGTTCAACTCCCTCCTCGCCCACCTTGGTCGGAGCCCCAGTCGCTAGCGCGACTGGGGCTCCTCCCGTTTGTCGGTCGTTATTGCTCCCGGGGGGCCGAGCCCCCCGGACCCCCACGGTGCCTCCGGTGCTGACCCAGCGTGGTCCAGACCCGTAGCCGTCGCCGCAGCCGTAGCCGTCGCGTTGAGCTGGGGTTATGAGGTTTGTCATGCGGTGGGCGTGGGGGATTCATGGGCGGGTGGTGAGGGCTGTGTCTACGCCGGCGGCCGGCTGACACCCAGGGTGGGGGCATGGGTAGGGAAGCGGTTGTCGAGGTGGATGGGCTGAGGGTCGAGTACGGGTCCTTTGTCGCGGTCCACGGGTTGAGCTTCACGGTGCGGGCCGGTGAGGTCTTCGGGTTGCTGGGGACGAACGGTGCGGGCAAGACGTCGACGATGGATGTGCTGGAGGGGTACCGGCGACCGTCGGCCGGGAGTGTGCGGGTGTTCGGGGTGGATCCGGCCAACGAGCGCGAGAGGGTTGCTCCTCGTGTCGGGATCATGTTGCAGGAGGCCGGGTTCTTCGATGACCTGACGGTGGTCGAGTCCATTCGCGCGTGGCGGAGGTTCACGGCCGATGCGATGACGGTGGACGAGGCCGTCGAGCTGGTGGATCTGGGGAAGGTGCGCCAGACCAGGGTCGGGAAGCTGTCGGGTGGGGAGAGGCGGCGGCTGGACCTGGCGCTGGCGGTGCTGGGGCGGCCGGAGCTGCTGTTCCTGGACGAGCCGACGACCGGGCTGGACCCGCAGGCGCGGCGGCGGACGTGGCACGTGCTGGAGAACATGGTCGCGGGCGGCATGGCGATCCTGCTGACCACGCACTACATGGAAGAGGCGCAGTACCTCGCGAACCGCGTGGCGATCATGGACCGCGGGCGGATCATGCGCCACGGGTCCGTGGCCGAGGTGATCGGGGCCGACCACGGGTCGACGGTCACGTTCGTCAGCGAGGTGGCGGTGCCGGTCGAGCTGGCCGGGGTCTCCGACGACGGGCGCCACTACGAGCTGAGCAGCACGGATCCGCAGGCCGACCTGCACCGGCTGTTCGACTGGGCCGCTCGCGCCGGAGCGCGGATCTCGGACCTCGAGGTCCGGCGCAACTCGCTCGAAGACGTTTTCCTCAAGGTGGCCGACGAGGCCGCCCTCGCCACCACCGCGAAGGAGCGCTGATGACCGCCATCGCCCCCGCGTACGCCGGACCTCGTCGTTCACTCGGCTTCTGGCGCTACACCTGGTCGCAATTCCTGTTGTCGCAGAAGGTGCACTGGCGCGATCTCGGATTCGCGCTCACCGGTGTGCTCATTCCGCTCGGGCTCGGCATCGGATTGCCGGCCAGCCAGCACGGCAAGGGCGCCATCGCCGGCGTCGACGGCGGGGTCTACCTGCTGCCCGGGATGATGGGATTCGTCCTCGTCTGGATCGTCTACAACGTGGTGAACTCCGCGACCAGCCGGCGCGGAAAACTGATTTACAAACGCCTTCGCGGCACGCCTTTGCCGGACACCGCCATCATGACCGGCGAAGCGATGAGCGGATCGGTCACGAGCATCGCGCAGGTCGTGGTGCTGCTCGTTTTCGGGCTGACGTACCTGGGTGCGCCGGCGCCGGCCAACCCGCTGTTGCTGCTGGTCGGCGTGGTGCTGGGGGCGTTCACGTTCGCGGTGCTCGCGATCGGCGTGTCGGGTCTGCTGCCGACCAGCGAGGTGTCGACGTGGATCGTGACGCCATTCCTGTTCCTCATGATGTTCGCTTCCGGGATCGTTTTCCCGCTGTCCGAAATGCCGCACTTCCTGCAGGTGCCGGTGCAGTACCTGCCGTCGAGCTCGGTCGTGGAAATCCTGCGTACCGCTTATCTCGGCCGCGACTTCGCGTCGAATCCGGCAACGGCACAGCTGCCGCACCAGGTCGGATTCCTGGAGTCGTTCAGGGCGTGCGTTATGCCCCTGGGACTACTGTGTGCCTGGATCGGCGTTTCCCTCGGCCTGGGCAAGCGCTTCTTCAAGTGGGACCCGAAGCGGTCGAGCTGAGCAGGAGGAGACGTGGACCGGTGGAACCCCGGGACACTGGGCCGCGTCGTCGCGCTGCTGATCCTCGGGACCACCGCCGCGTTCACCGTCGAGGCGTTCTTCCTGTGGCTGAGCACCCACCCCTCGGTGCTCGACGTGCTCTTCGCGGTGCTGGCCGGCGCGGGTGTGCTGGCCGGCACCGGACGCATCGTCTGGGCGGTCGTGCGCCGTTCCGCCGCTCGTGGCGAGCACCTGGTGGACGTGGCGATCGCCACGAGCCTGGCGTTCGCGCTGCTGCTGGCGTTCGGGCCCGCGTGGCTGGCGCTGCCGTCGCTGGTCGCCGGTGTCTCCGCGATCAGCCTCACGGGACTGAAGCGCTGGATCTTCCCGTTGGTCGTGCTCGTCGTCACGGCCGCTCTCGCCCTCTTGATGCAGGTGCCGGCGTACGCGGTGGCCGAGGTGCTGCTGCGCTCGCTGGTGACGATCGTCGTGCTGGCGGGGATGGGGCTGCTCGTCACCTACGCGGCCGAAGTCCACGCCAACCGCGACGAGCTGGCCCGCATGGCCGTGGTCGAGGAGCGGCTGCGCTTCGCCCGTGACCTGCACGACGTGCTCGGCCGTGGCCTGTCGGTGGTGCGGCTGAAGGCCGAGCTGGGCGTGCGGCTGATGGACACCGACCACGAAGCCGCCCGCGCGCAGCTGGTGCAGATCGCCGAGCTGGCCGGCGGGTCCGTGACCGAGCTGCGCAAGGTGATCGCCGGCTACCGCCAGCCGAGCCTCGCCGAGGAGCTGCGCGGCACGTCGTCGATCCTCAGCCTCGCCGGTGTCCGCGTGGTCGCCGATCCGGTGCCCGAGGGACTGCCCGCGCCCGTCGCGGAGGCGATCGGCTCCGCCATCCGCGAGGGCGGCACCAACATCCTGCGGCACAGCGCCGCCGAGAACTGCCGCGTCGAGTTCGTGCGGGACCCCTCGTGCGTCCTCGTGCGGATCCGCAACGACCGTCCGCACGCCGGCGGCACCCGCGCCGGGCACGGCCTCACCGGCCTGGCCGAGCGGCTCGCCGCCGTGCGCGGCACGCTGGAGCACGGCGAGGCCGACGGCGATTTCGTGCTCACCGCTCGCGTGCCCCTTGACCTGCCGAGGAAGAGCTCATGACCTTGCGGATCGTGCTGGCCGAGGACCACGCCCTGCTGCGCGAATCGCTGCGCACGGTGTTCAGCCTCGCCGACGACATCGACGTGGTGGCAGCCGTGGACAACGGCGCCGATGCGCTGGAGGCCATCCGGCGCGAGCGCCCCGACGGCGCCATGGTGGACATCGACATGCCGCGGATGTCCGGGCTCGAGGTGGCCGAGGCCGTGCGCGGGGAGGGGCTGGACTGCAGGCTGCTCGTGGTCACCAGCTACGGCAAACCCGGCTACCTGCACCGCGCGATGCGGGCCGGGGTGCGCGGGTTCGTCACCAAGAACATCTCGCCCGACGACCTGATCACGGCCGTGCGCAAGGTCTGCACCGGCGGCCGGCACGTGGACCCGGAGATCGCCGCCGACGCGCTGGCCGTCGGGGAGACGCCGCTGACCGAGCGGGAGCTGGACGTGCTGCGCCTGTCCGGGGCGGGGCTTCGGCCCGCCGAAATCGGCGCTCGGCTGTCGCTGGCAGAGGGCACGGTGCGTAACTACCTGTCGAGCGCGCTGACCAAGCTCCAGGTCGACAACCGCGTGGCCGCGTACCGCGTCGCCGAAGAGGCAGGATGGCTGTGATCGACCTGCTGGAGCTGTACCAGGACCTCCACACGCACCCCGAGCTGGCCGGAGCGGAGAAGCGGACGGCGGACGTGCTCGCTCGTGAGCTGACCAAGCTGGGTTTCACCGTGCGTAGCGGAATCGGCGGCCACGGCGTGGTCGCGGCATTCGAAAACGGCGCCGGGCCGACGGTGGCCTTGCGGACCGAGCTGGACGCGTTGCCGTTGACCGAGCGCACCGGTCTGCCGTACGCGGCCGACGGTCCCGTCATGCACGCCTGCGGCCACGACCTGCACCTGACCGCCGTGGTCGGCGCCGTTCGCGAGCTCGTGGCGACGCGCGCGGAGTGGCGCGGCCGGGTCGTGGTGCTCGGGCAGCCGGCCGAGGAGACGCTCGAAGGCGCGCTGGCGATGGTGGCCGACGGGGTGCACGACGTGTTCGGTGCGCCCGACGCGGTGCTGGCCCAGCACGCCGTGCCCGGGCCGGTCGGCAGGGTGGGCCATTCGCCGGGGCAGATCACCGCGCCGTGCGCCGAGCTGGCGATCACCGTGCACGGCCGGGGCGGGCACGCGGCCGTGCCGCACCTCTCGGTGGACCCCGTCGTGCTGGCCGCGCACCTCGTGGTGCGGCTGCAGTCGGTGGTGGCGCGGGAGACGAATCCGGCCGATCCGGTTGTGGTCACGGTCGGCTCGGTGCACGCGGGCGACGCGGCGAACGTGATCCCGGACCGCGTGGAACTCGGGGTGAGCGTGCGCGCGGCGAGCGACGGCGCGCTGGCCCGGGCGCTGGCCGCGATCGAGCGCGTGTGCCGGGCCGAGGCCGCCGCGTCGGGCGCGCCGGTGGAACCCGAGATCGTGACGGTGCGCGCGGCCCCGGCGACCACGAACGACCGGCAGCTCGTGCTGGCCGTGCGTGCGGCGCACCTGGCGGGGCTGGGCGCGGACCGCGTCGGCTGGACGCCGCCCGTGGCCGCGGCCGAGGACTTCGGCCACCTGGCCGCTCTGCCGGACGGCGGGACCGTGCCGCTGTGCTACTGGACGCTTGGTGTCGGCACGCGCGGCACCAACCACTCACCCGACTTCGCTCCGGAACCGGCAGCGCTCACGGACGGGTGGCGGGCTCTCGTCCTCGCCGCGCGGGCCGTACTCGCTGTAGCCGAGGAGTAGTCACTCCGGCACCCATAGTTGATCTACCTTAAGGGAACCCTAGGAGAAACCTAAGATAGCTGTCAGCTAACTACTCCAGACGGGTGACATGTGTGATTTACCCTCCACTTGCATACCGGGTTGGGTTTAGCGTTCCCCTTGTGCGAATCGCTCAGCGCGAATAGCACGAAACTGGGGAATCAAAAGCCTGGGGGGGCTTGCGTGATGAGAACTGTTTTGGTTGCCGCGTTAGTCGTTGTGTCCGTTTTATTCGGTATGACCGTTGCTGAGGCCAGTGTCCCGGCGCCTCCGAGATGCGTGCCCAGCACGCAGTTCGCGTACGTCGGCTTCGAGCTGGCGAAATGGGACTACGTCGGTGTCAACGACGGGGAATACCTGTACCGGTGCAGCTTCAACGGCTGGAATCAGGGCACTGTCACCTGCAAACCCAAGGCGTGAATTCCATTCGCTTTCAACCTTCGAAGGGAGGTGAAGGGAATGCAGGAAAACACGACCGCCGTGGACGCGGTGGAGGAGCTGCAGGTCGAGGAGCTGGTGGAAACCACCGCGGCCGGCACCGCCTTCTGCATCGGCAGCGCGGGCTGCCCGTCCAGTGCCGGCACGGCGTCCAGCTTCGGCTGAGCAGTCCCACACCACTGATCCACGAACCTGAGGAGATCGAGATGAACGAGTTCGACAACCAGGTCGAGCAGGCGTTCGCCGAGGACATCACGGTGGAGGAGCTCGGCGAGGTCGCCGGCGCCGGTACCACCAACACCGGCGGCACCATCAGCTCCACCACCTGCCCGGCGTGCATCGGCACCGCCTTCAGCTGGTCCTGAGAGGAAAACGGTCATGGACATGCAGGAAACGCAGGACTTCACCGAGGAACTGACCGTCGAAGAGCTGTCCGACGCCACCGGCGCCGGCTGGTGCGTCGGGTCGGCCGGCACGTTCGGCTGCCCCTCCAGCGCCGGCAGCTACGGCACCGTCAGCTCGCACTGACGCACTGATCTGAGCAGGGAGGAAAAGCAATGAACGAGGAAATCTTCGAGCCGGCCACGACCGAGCTCACCATCGAGCAGCTTTCCGACGCGCAGGCCGGCAGCTTCTGCCTCGGCAGCGTGGGCACCGCGGGGTGCCCGAGCTCGGCGGGCACGGTCGGCACCGCGAGCTCGAGCTGACAATCCCCCAGGACATCCGCGGCGAAACGAACCTCTGAAGGGAGGTTGTCATGGAGAACGTTACCACGCAGGCTCCGCAGGTCGAGGAGCTCGTGATCGAGGAGCTCGCCGAGGCCGGTGCCAGCAACTGCTTCGGAACGGCGGGCAGCATCGGCTGCCCGGTGTGCTTCGGCACGTACGGCTGCGCCACCTGATCCAGGCGAGCGAGGTCAGCTATTCCACCCACATCGCGTGGTCGCCGTCGAAAAATGATTCATGAATGGCGGCGACCACGCGGTGCGGGAAAACACGTGCTTGCGAAAGGACTGGGGGATGTCGGAAATCGTCCAGCGGTTGTGGCGGCACTTCGCACGCCAGGAGCCGTTCGGAATGCAGGCTCCGGATTTCTTCGCGGAGCTGGTGGAACAGGCGCCGGTGGTGCGCTTCGACGGAATGTGGGTCATTTCCGGTTACGAGCTGGTGACCCGCCTGTGCACCCACCCCGGCTTCCCCATGGCGGCGCCCGTCTTCACCGACGCGGTCCACCGAGATAACCCACAGTTTGTTCACTTCTTCGGCAGCACCATGTCGGTGCGGGCCGCCGAGGAGCACACGCGGCTACGCAGTGTGCTCACGGGGGCGTTTTCCGGCCGTCGGCTGGCCGGTCTGCGCGACCGCATCGACGACTTGGTGGCCGATCTGCTGGCGGAACCCCTGCGTCGCGGCGAGGCCGAGTTCGTCTCCGAGCTGGCGACACCGCTGCCGGCTGCCGTCACCGCCGTGCTGCTGGGCGTGCCACCCGCCGACCGCGACTTCGTCACGGCGCGAGCCACCGGGATGATGAGCCAGCTCGCGGCCGGTTTCCTCACCGAGTCGCACCCCGAGGCGGGGACCCCGATCACCGCCGCCGAGTTCGCCGAGCTGCGCGACTACGTCGCCGGGTTGCTGGCTCGGCGCCGCGCCGAGCCGGCCGAAGACCTGATCGGGCACCTGGCCCAGGCGCAGGAGGCGGGCAAACTCACCGCCGACGAAGCCGTGGACATGGTGCTGCTGCTGTTCATGACCGGCCTCGACACCGTCACGGCCGCGCTGGCCAACACGCTCGTCGTGCTGTCCGAGAAGCCCGACGTCGCCGCGGCGCTGGCCGCCGACCCGGCGTGCGGCGACCGCGTGTTCGCCGAGGCCATCCGCCTGCGCACACCGGTCGCGTTCGGCTCGCGCCAGGTCGCAAACGACCTGTCCGTCGGCAAGCTGGACTTCAAGGCCGGCGACACCGTGATCCTCGCCTTCGCCGCGGCCAACCTCGACCCGCGCAAGTTCGACGCGCCGCTCGAGTTCCGCTGGGACCGGCCGATGACCGGCAACGTCGCGTTCGGCCACGGCAGTTACTACTGCCTCGGCAGCGCGCTGGCCGCGATGACCGCGCAGTCGCTGCTGACCGCGGTGCACGACCGCCTGCCGACCCCGCGCCGTCCGCCGGCCGAGCTGCCCTGGCGTGCGTCGCTGGCCTTCCCGACGCCGCGCGTGCTGCCGGTTACCTTCGCGCCCGCGCTGGCGGAAAGCGGTGCCCGGTGAGCACGCGCTACCGGTCTCGCGCCGGAGCCGAGTTCCGCCAGGTCGAGGAGTCCGACTGCGGTGCGGCCTGTCTCGGCATCCTGCTCGCCGGGTTCGGCAAGTACCTGTCGTGGCCGATCCTCTCGCAGGCCTGCGGTGGTGGCCGCGACGGCATCAGCGCCGCGACGCTCGCGCGGCGCGGCCAGCAGTTCGGCCTGACGGTGAGCGCCAAGCGCGTGCGCCTTTCCGGCGCCGAGGCCGACGTCGCGACGCTGCGCGGGCTGGCCGCGCCCGGCGTGGTCTTCGTGGACAACCGGCACTTCGCGGTGCTGGAACGCGTCGGTCGCGGCGGCAAGGTGCGCCTGCACGACCCCGCAGCCGGGCGGCACGCGCTGTCGATCGACGAGTTCCGCGAGCGGTTTTCCGGGCTGTACCTGGGTTTCCGGCCGGGTGCCGGGTTCGAGCCGAGTGGTGCGCCGCAGCGGGTGCTGCCGCGCGCGTTGCGATGGCTGGGGGCCGGCCTGCCGGTGGTCCTCGGCGCGGTGGTGGCCGGGGTGGTCACGGCCGGGCTGACCGTGGTGGCCGCGCTGCTGGCCCGATCGCTGGTCACGGCGACGGCCGGGCCCGGGGCGACGTGGTGGCTGGCCGCGGTGGCCGTCGGTGTCGCCTTGGCGGGGTGGGCGCAGCAGCGGCTGGTTTCGGCCGCGTTGCTGCGCACCTCGCTGCGGCGCTCCACGGACCTCGTCGGGCACCTGCTGCGGTTGCCCGGCAGCTACTTCCACCGCCGCTTCACCGGCGGCGTCGCGGCGCGGGTGCAGATCGCCGACACGATCGCGCAGCAGCTGACCACGGTGGTGCTGCCGGTCGCGGTGAGCCTGGCCGCCGTCGTCGCGCTGCTCGCGGTGCTGGCCGTGCTCGCTCCGCCGGCCGCGGCGCTGCTGGCCGGGAGCACGGTGCTGACCGCGCTGGTCGTGCGGTTCGGCCGGCGGTCGGGGACCGAGCGGCAGTCGGCGCTGATGGTCGAACAGTCGGCGCGCGACGGACTCTCGCTCAACGTGCTGTCGGCCATCGACACGGTGAAGGCCGAGGGCAGCGGGCGCCAGGCGTTCGGCCGCTGGTCTTCGGCGCAGCGCAAGGTGCTGGCCGCGCAACGGCGGGCGGCGCTGGGCGAGCACGGGATCGGGCTGGCCGTCACGGCGCTGCACGCACTGGGGTACGCCGCCTGTCTCGCGCTGACCGCGCTGGTCGCGCCCGGCGAGGTGATCACCGTCGCCGTGCTGGCCGGGGTGTGGCAACTGCACGCGGGCGGGCTCGTCACGGGTCTGCACCGGATCGGCGGCCTGCGCAGCAGCTTCGCCGCGTACGACGACGTGGCCGGCGCGGAGACCGATCCGTCCGATGTGGACGAACCGGTCGCGGTCGGGCCGGGCCGGGTCACGGTGCGCGGACTGCGTTACGGCTACGACACCAACACCGACCCGCTGCTGGTTTCGCTCGACCTCGACGTGCCGCCCGGCAGCCGGATGACGCTGGTCGGCCCGAGCGGCTGCGGCAAGTCGACGCTGGCGAAGCTGCTGGCCGGGCTCGTGCGGCCGTGGTCGGGCGTGGCCCTGGTCGACGGGCGGCGCAGCGCGGACCTGCCGCCGTCGGTGCGGCCGTTCCTGGTCGGCTACGTGCCGCAGCGGCCGGCGTTCTTCGAAGGCACCGTGCGCGAGAACCTGGAGCTCGGCACCACGCTCCCGGACGACGCCATCGCCGCCGCGCTCGACGACGCCCAGCTCGCCGAGATGATCGAGCTGCGCGGCGGGATCGACGCGGCGCAGGTCAGCCAGCAGGCCCGCAACTTCTCCGGCGGCGAACGCCAGCGCTTGGCCCTGGCCCGCGCGCTCGCCCGCAACCCGCGCGTCCTCGTGCTCGACGAGGCGACCAGCGCGGTCGAAACCGCGCTGGCCGCCCGCATCGACGCCGCCCTGCGCACCCGCGGCACCACCACGGTCGTCGTGGCCCACCGCCTTTCCGAAGTTCGCGGCGACGACACGGTCGTGTTGCTGGATCAGGGCGCCGTGCGTGTCTACGGCACCCACGACGACCTGCTCGCCCACTCCCGCGGCTACCGCGACATCGCGGAGGCGGCCGGATGACCACCACCTTGCCCACCGGGAAAACCCGTTCGTGGTTCGAGGAAACCGGCGCGACGGCGGCGTCGCTGAGGCAGGCCGTCGCCGGCCGGACCAAGCCCGAAGCGGCCGGACCGCAGCCGATCGACGACGGTGCCGTCGATGCTGCTGCTCCCGCGCCTGCCGCCGTCGGCAAGCCGGAGCCCGTCTTGCCTCGCAAGGCCACCGCCGTCCTGCCCCACGACGGCAGCACCGGTCGCCACCTGCTGTCCTTCGCCGTGCGCGGCCAGCGGGCCCGGCTCGTGGTGAGCGCCGTGGTCGGGTTGCTGGCGACGGTGTTCGGGTTCGTCGTGCCACTGGCCGGGATGGTGCTCGCGATCGCGATCGCCGCGGACAACCGCGATGCCCTGCCGTACCTGGCCGGCGCGTTGGTCGGGCTGCTCGCGTTGCAGCTGCTGACCACCGCCGTCGTCGAACGGGGGCTGCTGACCTTGACCGACGGGGCGCAGGACCGCCTCGAGTCGGCGATCTGGCAGCGCCTGCTGAGCTTGCCCGCGACGTTCTTCCGCGACTACTCGCTGCGCCGCCTCATGGGTTTCTCCGGTGGGGTCGGCCAGCTGCGCGGGCTGCTCGGCAGTGGCGGCCTCACGGCGGCGCTGCACGCGGTGTTCGCGCTGGTGGCGATCGCATTGCTGGCGCTGCTGGACCCGTGGCTGGCCGTCGCGGCGGTCGGGATCTTCGGGCTCGTGCTCGGGGCGATGCTGTGGCTTTCCGTGCGCCAGCAGCGGCACGACACCGAGGTGCTGTCCGCCGTGGACGACGTGCAGGCGGCGGTCTACCCGGCGATGCTCGGCATCGACGACGTGCGGGCGTTCGGCGCGCAGTCCTATGTGGTCGGTCGCTGGAGCAAGGCGTTCCGCTCGCAGAAGCGGTCCGACGACGCCGGCCTGCGCTACGCGGAGATCGCCGGCGCATTGGCTGTCGCCTGTTACCCGGCGCTGCTCGCGGTGCTGCTGCCGATGGCGTCGGGCCTGGGGTTCACCGGGCAGTGGACCGTGGTGATGGTCGCAATGACGCTCAACCTCACCGCCACCCGGCTGCAGAGCGCGCTCGTCGGCCTGTTCGCCATCGGCCCGGTGCACGCCCGCCTCACGCCGGTGCTGACCACCCGGCCCGAGACGCCCGCTCGCCCGACTCCGCTGCCGGCCGCGCGGGGTGCGGTGGAGCTGTGCGACGTGAGCTTCCGCTACCCGGGCCAGACCCGTGACCTGCTCACGGACATCTCCCTGCGCATCGAGCCGGGCGAGTTCGTGGCGCTGATCGGCGCGTCGGGGGCGGGCAAGTCGACGCTGCTGCGCCTGATGCTCGGCCTCGACCGGACCGAGCGCGGCAGCGTGCTGGTCGACGGCGTCGACGTGAACACCTGCGACGTCGACGAGCTGCGCACGCGGATCGGTTACGTCGCCCAGGACGCGACGCTCATGCGCGGCACGCTCGCCGAGGTCATCTGCGGTGCGGCGGACGAGGTGGACCTCGACCTCGCGCGGCGGGCGGCCGAGCAAGCGCAGCTGGGCGACGTCGTCGCGGCCTTGCCGATGGGCCTGCACACGCAGGTCACCGACGGGGAGAGCGGCCTGTCCGGCGGCCAGGTGCAACGCCTGCTGCTGGCCCGTGCCCTGGCCAAACGGCCCGCCGTGCTGCTGCTCGACGAGGCCACGAGCGCACTCGACGCCGCCGCGCAGGAGCTGGTGCGGCGCGCGGTCGACGACCTGCGGCTGACCCGGGTGGTGGTGGCCCACCGGCTCTCCACCATCCGCTCGGCCGACCGGATCGCCGTGCTGGAGCACGGACGCATCGCCGACCTCGGCACCTTCGCCGAGCTGTCCGGCCATTCGACGGCTTTCGCCCGGCTGGTGGGCAGCGCCCGCCGGCTCGACTGAGGGGACAACCATGACGAAGAGCATCAATCGGATCACGAGGTTCAACCGGTCGCTGCGGGTGCTGACCGTGCCCGGCGACGCGGTGTACCTCACGAGTGAGCGCACCACGCAGACCCGGCTGGCCGGCGCGCTCGTCGAGCAACTGGCCCCGCTGCTGGTCGACGGGCAGCACAGCCGCGAAAGCATCAAGCAGGCGCTGGCGGAGGCCGACCCGGCGCGCATCGACGTGGCGCTGGACCGACTGCGCCGCAGCGGCTACGTCGTGGAGGTGGACCCCGAGGTCGACCCGCGCGTCGGCGGTTACTGGGAAGCGTCCGGTGTGGACGGTGACGACGCGGTGCGCCGCCTGGCCGGAGCGGACGTGCGGGTGCTGGCCGCGGGCGACGTCGACGCGGCCGGGTTCACCGAGGCGCTGGCGGCGCTCGGCACCGGCGTCACGACGGATCCCGACGCGCCGGCCGGGTTCACCGTCGTCCTCACCGACGACTACCTGCGGCCCGAGCTCGCCGAGTGGGGCACGAAGTTCCACGCGGCCGGCACGCCGTGGCTGCCGGTGAAGCCGGTCGGCAGCATGATCTGGGTCGGCCCGGTCTTCGAACCCGGGGTGACGGGTTGCTACGAATGCCTGCGCGTGCGGCTGTCCAACAAGAACGTGCTGGCCAGCTACCTGCGCCAGCGCGGCGTGCTCGACAGCCCGGCGCTGGTCAACTCCGTGACCGGCACCGGCGTCACGCAGGACCTGGCCCACCGCCTCGCCGCGCTGCACGTGGGCAAGTGGCTCACCGGCGCGTTCGCCGCGGGCCGGGCCGCGATGCCGGCACCCCCGGGCGGGGTCGCCGCGCAGTACGGCACGCCGTGGCAGTCCGAGGTCATCACGCTCGACACGGTCAGCCTTACGCAGGAGCACCACCCGTTCCAGCGCCGGCCGCAGTGCCCGCTGTGCGGGGAGCCGGACCTGCAGGCCGACCGCATGGCGGCGCCGGTGCGGCTCGCGCCGCGCCCGCGCATGGCGAACAGCGACGGTGGTTACCGGTCGAGCCCGCCGGAGCAGTTCGTGGCGCGCTACGAGCACCTGATCAGCCCGGTCACGGGCCCGATCAGCAACCTCGTGAAGGTGCCGCTGGAGGTCGAGGGCCTGCACACCTACACCGCGGGCCAGAACTTCGCGATTCCCATGGCCAACGCCAACGACCTGCGCGCCGGCCTGCGCAGCTGCAGTGCGGGCAAGGGCATGAGCGACGCGCAGGCCAAGGCGTCGGCCGTCGGCGAGGCGATCGAGCGCTACTCCGGGCTGTTCCACGGTGACGAAGCCCGCCGCACCGCGCGGCTCGTCGACCTCGACCCGGCCGAGGTGATCCACCCCAACGAGCTGCACCTCTACAGCGAAGCGCAGTTCCGTGACCGCAAGGAGTGGAACTCGCGCCCGTCGCACTTCCACTGGGTCGCCGACGAGCTCGACCCGCAGGCCGAGATCGAGTGGTCGCCGGTGTGGTCGCTGACCGGGCAGCGCACCAAGCTGTTCCCGACCTCAGGCTTGTATTTCGCTTACCACAACCCGAAAACCCCGTTTCAGGCCGGCGCGAACTCCAACGGCTGCGCGGCGGGCACGAGCCTCGAGGACGCGATCCTGCAGGGCTTCATGGAGCTGGTGGAGCGCGACACCGTGGCGATGTGGTGGTACCACCGCCTGCGCCGCCCCGCGATCGACCTGTCGACGTTCGACGTGCCGTACTTCGCGCAGTGGCAGCAGCGCTACGACGAACTGGAGCGCGACACCTGGGTGCTGGACCTGACCAACGACCTGGGCATTCCGTCCGTGGCCGCGGTTTCCGTGCGCCGCGACAAGCCCGCGCAGGACATCCTGTTCGCCCTCGGCGCGCACTTCGACGTGGAGGTGGCGATCGGGCGGGCGCTGTCGGAGATGAACCAGTTCCTGCCGGCCGTGATCGGCATGAAGGCCGACGGTTCGGGTTCCTACGCCTACAACGACCCGGACCAGCTGCACTGGTGGCGCAACGCGACCGTGGAGAACCAGCCGTACGTGCTCCCGGCCGAAGGCGCCTTGCGCACCCGCGCCGACTTCGAGCGCTACGAAAGCGCCGACGTGCGGGAAGACGTGCTGCGCGCCGAGCGGGCCGTCGCCGAGCGCGGGATGGAAATGCTGGTGCTGGACCAGACCCGGGTGGACATCGGCCTGCCCGTGGTGCGCGTGCTGGTGCCGGGGATGCGGCACTTCTGGCCCCGTTTCGCGCCCGGCCGGCTCTTCGACGTGCCGCGCGAACTGGGCTGGATCGATGAAACGCCGTCCGAAGCCGACCTCAACCCGATTGCGATGTTCCTATGACCACGCTCGAACGCACCGCCGAGTACACCGTCACCTTCCGCCGCGACGTCGCCGTGCTGACCAAGGACGACCAGGTCCTGCTCGGGCTGGCCGACCGCGCGGGTTACCGCCTGCGCGGCGTCGGCGCCCCGATGCTGGCGGCCCTGGAACAGGTCCGTGCCGGCCTGCACACCGAGGACGAGCTGGCCGCCGAGCACCCGGCCTCGCCGGTCGCGACCGTGCTGACGAAGGTGGAACCCTTCCTGGCCACGGGTTTCCGGCTGCGGGGTGAGCGCGTGGCCGTGCTGGAGCGCACCGGCGTGACCGGGCTGCGGCCCGAGCCGCCGGAGCTGGCCGGCGCGTGGCTGCGGCTGGGCAAGTTCAGCCTGCTGCGCCGGCGCGGCGGCGAGCTGGTGGTGGAGTCGCCGCTGAGCAAGTACCGCGCGGTGCTGCTCGACGCGACGCTGGCCGGCGCCGTGGCGGCGCTCGCCGTGGCGCGGCCAACGTCGGAAGTGGACACCGAGTGGTGGCCGGTGCTGGCCGCGCTGGCGGGCGCGGGCTTCCTCGACGTCGGCGCCGACGGCGAGTTCCCCGTCGACTCCGACGACGTGCTGCGCCAGTGGGACGTGCACGACCTGTACTTCCACAGCCGCAGCCGGATCGGCCGCACCGACGAGGCGTTCGGCGGCCGGTTCCCGTACGTCGGCGAGATCGAGCCGCTGCCCGCGGTGCGCCCGGCGCCGGAAGGCCCCCGCACGGAGCTGTTCCGCCCGTCCTTCGACGCCGTGCGCGCCGCTGACCAGGGGCTGCAGGAGACGATCGAGGCCCGCCAGTCCATCCGCACCTACGGCGAGGAGCCCATCACCGTCGAGCAGCTGGGCGAGTTCCTCTACCGCACGGCCCGCGTGCGCGGCACGTACGGCCCGCGGCCCGAGGCGCGGATGCCGTACGAGGGTTCGAGCCGCCCGTACCCCTGCGGTGGCGCGGGGTACGAGCTCGAGCTGTACGTCACCGTCCGCCGGTGCCAGGGCCTGGAGCCCGGCATCTACCACTACGACGCCGGCGACCACGTGCTGCGGCTGATCAACACCGAAGCCGAAGCACGCGACGGGCTGCTTCGCGTGGCGACGCTGTCGACGGGCGGCCAGGCCGTGCCGGACGTGCTGGTCACCATGACGTCGCGGTTCCAGCGCCTCGCGTGGAAGTACCAGTCGATCGCCTACGCGGTCACGCTCAAGCACGCCGGCGCGCTGTACCAGACCATGTACCTGGTGGCCACGGCGATGGGCCTGGCCGGCTGCGGTCTCGGCAGCGGTGACGCGGACGCGGCGGCCCGCGCGTTCGGGCTGGACTACCTGAAGGAGTCGTCGGTCGGCGAGTTCATCCTGGGCAGCGCCCCGGCCGAGCTGCCCGCCCCGGTGAGCGGTGACGGCGCGCTCGACTGGCAGGCCGGCAATGACCCGGGCTGGCAGGCCGAGGCACTCGCCGCACGGAGGCGGTGAGGTCGTGTCCGAGCTGCTCGTCTCCCGGATCTGCGGCCTGCCCGCCGGCGTGCTCGACGGTCTGCGTGCCCCGGAGACCGTCGCCCTGCTGGAGGAGGCCGAGTCCGCCGCCGCGCGCAAAACCGCGCTGGCGGAACCGGTTTGCGATGCGTTGCACGCCGTGATCGGCCGCGACGAGCTGTCGCGCGAGCAGCGGCGCGGGCTGATCCGGCTTCGTCGGAGCGTGTTCAACGACCGCTTCGACGAAGCCGGCGTCAGGCTCGCGCGGGAGGTGCTGGCCGCGGACGACGCGGACCGGCTCGGTGAGTGGCACCAGCTGCTGGTGCGCGAGCGGGAGCTGCTGGAGAAGGCGACGCGGGCGCTCGGCGCGGAGCTGGCTTCGGCGCAGCACGCCGTGGCTTCGGCCCTGCGCACCCGGCACGTGCTGGCCGGGCTGGCGCTGGCGAGCCCGGAGTTCGTCACGGCGTTCACCGACCGCGCCGAGCTCGGCAAACCCGGTGGCCGGCTGAGCCGCAGCGCGGTGTCGTACCTGGTGCGGACCACGTTGAAGCCGAGTCCGTTCGGCGCGTTGACGACCGTCGGCGTCGGGGACTTCGGTGGCGCGGTCGACCCGGGCGCGGGGTGCCGGCTGGTGAGCTCCTCGCGCGTCGCGGCGCGGCTCGCGTACACGGCGCTGGAAGACGACCCGCTGGTGGTGCCCAATGTGGACACTCGCCTGGTCGGCGCGGAGTGGCTGGCCGCGCTGCCCGTGCACCTGATGCGCCACGGCGTGTACTTCCGCGAGGACGAGGTCACCGCGCTGGCCGGGCCGGTGCCGCTCGACCCGCGACCGCGGCGGCTGCGTGAGCTGGCCGCGGAGCTGGGCTGCGCCGTCGACGACGTGCGCCGGCTCGTGGACCAGGGGTTGCTGCTGGTGAGCCCGCCGTGGCGGCTCGACGAACCTCGGCACTTCACCTCGTGGGGCCGTCCTTCGCTGGCCGAGGCCGAGAAGGTCGTGGCCGGTAGCGCGGACGGGCGTCGCCGGGCTGACGCCGTGCTCGCGTTGCGCGGCCGGCTACGAACCGTGCTGGTGGAACGCGATCCGGCGCGCGCCGGCTGGCTCGACGGGCTGGGGCTGGTGCACGAAACCGTCGCGCACGGCCCGGAGCCGGAGACCGCTCCGCCGGCCTGGGTGGCGGGGGAGCTCGACCGGCTCGACGGCCTGCTGGGCGCCACCGCGCGGCCGCGCGCCGGGTACTATGACCTCGTCCGGTTTTTCCTGCACCACTTCGAGCTTGGCGGCGTCGCCGACCTGGCCGAGTTCGCGTTCCGCGCGGTGCGGGACCTGGACCCGATGGTGTGGCTTTCGCGCTGCGCCGTGCCCGAACCCGACGTACGCGACATCGTCGGCCCGAGTATCGGCCGTCCGGCGCACTCGGTGTTCTGGCAGGTCGCGGGTGATGCGCTGGTGGTCAACCAGGTGCACCCGGGTTACCTCGGCGCCGTCTCGCGCTGGGCCGGCGTGCCTGGCCTGGCCGCGCGGGTCGAGGCGGCGGTGACTTCGTTGCACGAGAAGCGTTTCCCGGGGTGCGCGGTGTACCAGGTGACCGCGCACGCCGACTGGACGGACACGCAGCGGCCGGCCGTGCGTTCGGCGCCGTGGCTGGCGTGGGGTGCCGAACGGCCGTGGGCCGGGCCGGGTGGCGTGTCGATCGACGGGTTCCGCGTGCGCCACGACCTGGCCACGGGGACGTTGGAGGTGCTCGACCCGGCCGGGCGGCCGGCCGCGTTGAGCTACCTCGGCGCCGTGCCCGCGCACCTGCTGCGCGGGGTGGCGCGCGTGTTGCAGCTGCTGTCGGATCCGTGGCTGTCGCTGGGCCCGTGGACTCCGGTGCCGGGTGCGGGGTTCCGTGAGCGCGTGACCGACGGACGGCTGGTCCTGCGCCGCGCCCGCTGGACGCTGCCGGCGTCGGCGCTGCCCGCCGTCGCCGGCGGACCCGATGTGGACTTCCTCCGCGCCGGCCGGATGTTCCTGGCCGAGCACGGTTTGCCCGAGCAGGTGTTCGTCCGCGGTCTGGCCGCGAGCGGGGTGCCGCAGGGGAAACCACAGTGGCTCAGCTTCGCCCACCCGCTTGCGGCGTGGACGGCGTTGAAAGGCCTGGCCGGCGCGGAGGAGCTCGAACTCACGGAGGCGCTGCCCGCGGCCGGCGCGGGCGTCGGGCGCGTGACCGAGTTCCTGACGGTGGTGACCCATGCTTGAGACCTTGCTGCGCCCCGACTGGCGTTACTGGCGCGTGTACGTCCCGGACCTGCCGTCCGTGACGCGGCTGCTGACCGAGGTGGTGCGGCCGGTGGTCACTCAACATCCGTTGCGCCGTTGGTTTTTCCTGCAGTACATGGACATGTCGGGCCTCCAGCTGCGCGTTCGGGTTCAGGCGCAGCCGGATGCCGGCGCCGTGGTCGAAGCCGACTTGGACCGCCGCTTCGCCGAACGCGGCAGCGAGGTCGTGAAGCGCTGGTACGAGCCCGAGCTGGCGAAGTTCCGCGGCCCCGACGGCGTGGAGTTCGCCGAGCGCGTGGCCCACCTGGGCAGCGACACCGCGCTGGAGCTGTTGCCCGGCCGCGCTTCCGCCCATCGCATCACGCAGGCCGCGGCCCACACCGCCGCGATCGTCGAGGGCCTGCCCGCCGACCAGCAGGTGAGCTTCCTGCACCAGTACGCCTGGTACTGGTCGGGCCGCGGCGCCCGCACCGTCGCCTGGCGCCCGGCCGCGGCCACCGCCCGCCCGGACGACCCGGCCGCGGTTCGCCAGGCGGGCCGGCTGTTCGAGAACGTGACGCGCGAACTGGCCACCGACCGCGTCGGCAAGCCCCTGCGCCGCTACGCCGAGCGCTTTTGGACGGAGTACCGCGAATCGGCACGGCGGGTTTCGCCGTATCGGGCGGCATTCCAGCACGTCCACCTCATGAACAACCGGCTCGGCGCAGTTCCCGGAGAGGAGGCCCAAATCGCGCGGTTGTTGTGGGTGCAGCGATTGCGTAGCATCGGTAATTGATCGGGTAATCCGATAAACAACAGTTGGGGAGAAATACCATGGACTCAGGCTCCAGCGGCGTTGCCGGCGGCATCGGCGACCCGGACGACGACCACCCGAACCCTGTCGGCGACGCCGTGGTCAGCGGCGTGCGCACCGTCCTCGGCAAGCTCGGCCCGGCAGGCAAGAAAGCCGCCGACCAGTTGCCGAAGAAAAAGGACAAGTAAAGTCGCGATTATTCCGGCATCGTGATTGTGGGGGAGAAGGGGAATTCCGCACCCCGCCGGAAACTCCTCGGTGCCGCGGGAATCGACGAATGGCGCACGGAGAGCGATCCCGGTGATCGCTCTCCGTGCGAATCAGAAGCTGATGTTGCCGTGTACGTCTCGCGTCTGGACGACCTTGGCCCCTTCGGCCACGGTGCCCACGTGGTTCGTCACGCCGCCGCCGCGGGCGTCTTGGTGCACCTCGAACTCGGCGCGCAAGGCGGCCGCGAACGAGGAATCCGAAAGGCTCGCGGCGTCGAGCCGTTCGGCGAGCGCTTGAACCGTCTCCGGCTTCTCGGGGGTGGCCGCTTCGAGGGTGGCGACCGCCTTCTTGTCCCCGGAGAACTTGCGCTTCACCAGGTCGTACAAGCCGGTGGCCGCCTTCGTGGCCAACGCGGTGGCCACGGCGGTGAGAATCGGCTCTGGCATCTGCCCCTCCCTCGGATCGATGTCGGCTTCACCGTACTCACTTCGTCCTGGCCGCGATCCAATCCGCGATCACGTCCACGCGCGACGTCGTCTCGACGGTCGCGTGGGGGCAGTCCGGGCCGGTCGTCTCCACGGAGATGAGCTGACCGCCGCTGCCGGAGGGCACGAAGTAGGGCGCGCCCGAGTCGTAGACGCACGCGCTGGTGGTGGGCGAAGGCGCGACGCCGCGGACGCCGACGGTAGTGCTGCCCACCGAGGCGATCTGCACGGTGCCCTGTTGCAGCTTCGACGACGGCACGGGGTTCTTCGCCGTGTGGCTGCCCCAGCCCGCGAGGGTCAGGCGCTGTCCGGCGGCCGGGATCAGGCGGTTCACGGTCAGGGGCGTGATGTTCGGGACCGCGCTGTCGAGTTGCACGAGCGCGACGTCGTTCTCCGCGGACTGCAGCACCTGCGTGGCTTTGCGGGTGACGCCCGCCTCCTTCGCTTCGTCGACCAGGCCGAGCGTGACGGTGGTCGGGTACGGCACCGGGCCGGACACGCGGTTGCGCTGCGCGTCGTGGAAGCAGTGGCCGGTCGTGATGATCCACGTGGGCGCGACGAGGGAGCCCGAGCAGAAGCTCGTGTACGTGCTCCCGTCCGGGCGCGGGATGCTCGCCATGGTCAGCTTGGCCGTGAAGCCGTACTGGCCCGGGGCCACGTCGGACCCGTCGGCGACGGCCAGGGCCGGGCCGGCGGTGAGGAGGGGCAGGAGGGCTGCTGCGGTGAGTGCGGCGCGGACGCGCATTCTTTCCCTTCGTCGGGCCACCGGCGGGGCGCCGATGATCGGCCCTCAACGCTATCCAGCTACTTCCGGGTCAGGAATTCCCTTGTCGGGCGAAAGAAAACGGGCCCCGCGACCTGTGCGCGGAGCCCGTCTTCTGGTATCTGGGCGTCAGTGGGTCTGCGACAGCACCCAGTCGGCGATCACGTCGACGCGCGAGGTCGTCTCCAGCTGGTCGTGGGGGCAATCGGGGCCTTCCGACTCGACGGCCACGATCCGGCCGCCGCGGCCGGAAGCCACGAAGTACGGCGCGCCCGAGTCGTAGAGGCAGGCGCTGGTGTCGGCGGCCGGCGCGACGCCGTGCACGCCCAGGGTGGTGGCCGCGACCTCGCCGACCGCCACGGTGCCCTGCTGCAGCTTCATCGACGGTGCCGCGTCCACCGAGCTCAGCGCGCCCCAGCCGGCGAGTGTCAGCTGCTGCCCGACCGTGGGCTCGGAGCGGCTCACCTTCAGCGGCGTGATCCCGCGGACCGGCCTGTCGAGCTTCGCGAGGGCGATGTCGTTGGTACCGGCCTGGACCACGTCGGTGACCTGGCGCGTCACGCCGAGCTTGCCGCGCTGCACGGTCGTGCCGAGCAGCACCGAAGTCGGGTACGGCACGGGGCCGGAGATCGGGTTGCGGTTCACGTCGTGGAAGCAGTGCCCGGCGGTGAGGATCCACTGCGGCGCGACGAGGGCGCCGGAACAGCCGCTGTCGTAGTGCGTGCCGTCGGGCCGCGGGATGTTCGTCATCGTGAGCTTCGCGGCGAACTCGAACCGGCCCTGCGGCACGTCGGACCCGTTGGCGACGGCCGACGCGGGCACGGCGGTGGCGAGCGCGGCTCCGAGCGTGAGCAGGGCCGCGGAAAGAATCGCGCGAACGCGCATGTCAGGTCCCCCTGGTTACCGGCACCGGCCCCAGCCGGTGATCAACCCGCAGCCTAGCCAGCACCGGGGTTCACTCGAAAGTGTTCGGGCAACCGGGCTGCCCACAGGGCCGGCCCGGTTGCCCGGAAGTCGATCAGTTCACGCCGACGAGGTCGACGACGAAGATCAGCGTCTCGTTCGGCTTGATCACGCCGCCCGCGCCACGCTCGCCGTACGCGAGGTGCGGCGGAATCACGAGCTGTCGGCGGCCACCGATCTTCATGCCGGCCACTCCCTGGTCCCAGCCGGGGATGACCTGGCCGGCGCCGAGCGCGAAGCGCAGGGGCTCGCCGCGATCCCAGGACGCGTCGAACTGCGCACCGGTGGAGTGCGAGACGCCGACGTAGTGGACCGTCACTGCGTTGCCCGGCTGGGCCTCGGCGCCGTCACCGACGGTGAGGTCGGTGATCTCCAGTTCGGCGGGAGGGGGTCCGTCCGGGCGGTCGATTTCGGGCTTTTCCAAGGTCATGGCGCTCACCGTACCCAGCGGCGCGGAGCTGCGCCGAACGGACTAGGCCCAAAGAGGGGTTAAACGCGAATAGTCTTCACACTTCATCTACCCGTCGGTAGCGTGCGCTGGGTCACCCCTGGGGGAACCTCGTGGACGGGAGCTCCGGCATGCGACGACGCATCCGCACCCTGGCTGTTTCGGCCCTGGCCGTTGTCGCGGCGGGACTCGTGACAGCGGTCGGCGGCGCGCCACCCGCTTCGGCGGCCTTGCCCGGCAACGACTACTGCGCCGGCCAGTGCAACGACATCCTCCCGCCGGGGGAGAACGGCAGCGCGACGCTGGCGGAGATCCTCGGCAACAAGGCGTTCGGCACGCAGCCCGCCCACGCCGACGACCAGCTCGGCAAGTACGCCGACCTCGCCGGCGGATACAAGACGCTGACCACCGACACCATCGGCAAGTTCTTCAACGACTCCTCCTTCGGTGTCCCCGCCGACCAGGTCGCGAGCACGCTGCAGCCCCGCTCCGACGTCACGATCACGCGCGACAAGGCCACCGGCGTCCCGCACATCCAGGGCACCACGCGCTCCGGCACCGAGTTCGGCGCCGGCTACGCGGCCGCGCAGGACCGCCTGTGGCTCATGGACATCATGCGCCGCGTCGGCCGCGGCCAGCTGACGTCGTACGCCGGTGGCGCGCCCGCGAACCGCGAGCTGGAGCAGTCGTTCTTCGCCGCCGCGCCCTACACCGAGGACGAGCTGCAGCAGCAGATCGAGGCGACGGCCGCCAGCGGCCCGCGCGGCAAGCAGGGTCTGGCCGATGCGCAGTCGTACCTCGACGGCATCAACAAATACATCACCGACTCCCACAACGGCCGCTACTTCCCGGGCGAGTACGTGCTCACCGGGCACGTCGACGCGATCACCAACGCGGGCACCATCGAGCCGTTCAAGCTCACCGACCTCGTGGTGCTCGCGTCCGTGGTCGGCGCGCAGTTCGGCGCCGGTGGCGGTGGTGAGGTGCAGAACGCGATCGCGAAGCTCGCGCTGCAGGAGAAGTACGGCGTGGCGAAGGGCGAGCAGGTGTGGCAGAGCCTGCGCTCGGCCGATGACCCCGAAGCCGTGAAGACACTGCACGACGGCCAGACCTTCGACTACGGCATGACCCCGGCCAACCCGCAGGGTCTTGCCATGCCGGACAAGGGTTCCGTCTCCCCGCAGCAGCTCGTGTACGACCAGACCGGCTCGGCGGCCACGAACACGCCGGCGAAGGTCGACGTCAAGGCGCCGGCGGACCAGCAGGCCGCGAAAGGCATGTTCGACAACGGCGTGCTGCCCGGCGACATGCTGAGCGACAAGCACGGCATGTCCAACGCGCTCGTCGTTTCAGGCAGCAAGACCGCCAGCGGCCACCCGGTCGCCGTGTTCGGCCCGCAGACCGGGTACTTCGCGCCGCAGCTGCTCCTGCTGCAGGAGCTTCAGGGCCCGGGCATCAGCGCGCGCGGTGCGTCGTTCGCCGGCATCTCGATGTACGTGCTGCTCGGCCGCGGCCAGGACTACTCGTGGAGCGCCACGACGTCGGCGCAGGACATCATCGACACGTTCGCCCTGCCGCTGTGCGACCCGAGCGGCAAGCCGGCCACGAAGGACTCGAACTACTACGTCTACCAGGGCCAGTGCCTGCCGATGGACACCGTGGAGCGCAAGAACTCCTGGTCGCCGACGGTGGCCGACGGCACCGCCGCCGGTTCGTACACGCTGCGCAGCTACCGCACGAAGTACGGCCCCGTCGTCAGCCGCGCGACGATCGGCGGCAAGCCGGTGGCGTACGCGTCGCTGCGGTCCTCGTACTTCCACGAAGTCGATTCGCTCATCGGCTTCCAGGAGTTCAACGACCCCGACTTCATCCACTCCGCGGCCGACTTCCAGCGGGCCGCGAGCGACGTGAACTTCACCTTCAACTGGTTCTACGCCGACTCGAAGGACGTCGCCTACTTCAACTCCGGCGCCAACCCCGTCCGCAATTCCACTGTGGACCCGATGATGCCGGTGTGGGGCGACAAGGGGTACGACTGGCAGGGCTGGAACCCCGACGGCAACAAGGCGAACTACACGCCGGCCTCGCAGCACCCGCAGTCGGTCAACCAGGACTACTACGTCAGCTGGAACAACGCGCAGGCCAAGGGGTACGCCTCGGGTGGGGCCGACAAGTCGGCCGTGCACCGCGCCGACCTGCTCGACACGCGCGTGAAGGCGCTCATCAGCAGCGGCACCAAGGTGACGCGCGTGAACCTCGCGCAGGCCATGGAAGACGCCGCACTGGCCGACCTGCGGGCCGAAGAGGTCCTGCCGTTGCTGCTGCAGGTGCTCGACAAGACCCCGCTCACGGGCGCGGCGGCCGACGCCGAGGCCAAGCTGAAGACGTGGCTGTCGCACGGGCACCAGCGCGTGGAGTCTTCACCGGGCAGCAAGACCTACAACGACGCCGACGCGATCCGGATCATGGACGCGTGGTGGCCGCTGCTCGTCACCGCGGAGTTCAAGCCGGCCATGGGCGACGACGCGTTCACCGCGATGACCAACGTGCTGCAGATCAACGAGAGCCCGTCCGGCTTCCAGAACGAGCTGCCGGGCAAGCACGTCGGCCAGCCGCACCAGGGGTCGTCGTACCAGCACGGGTGGTGGGGCTACGTCAGCAAGGACATCCGCACGGTGCTGGGCCAGCCGGTCGCCGGTCCGCTGGGGTCCACGTTCTGCGGCGGCGGTGACCTCACCGCGTGCCGCACCGCGCTGGTCGACTCGCTCACGGCGGCCGCGGCGCAGCCCGCCACCACCGTGTACCCGGGTGACACCGACTGCTCGGCCGGCGACCAGTGGTGCGCCGACACCGTGATCCAGCGGCCGCTCGGCGGCATCACGCACGACAAGATCAGCACGCAGAACCGGCCGACGTTCCAGCAGGTCGTGGAGTACCCGGCCCACCGTGGCGACAACGTCAGCAACCTCGCCGCGGGCAAGCCGGTGAGCGCCACGAGCGCCGAGACGGGCTTCTACAACTCGCCCGCGTCGAACGCTGTGGACGCCAACGCGAAGACGCGGTGGGCCAGCGACTGGAGTGACAACCAGTCGATCACCGTCGACCTCGGTTCGGTGCAGCAGGTCGCGCGCGTGGTGCTGTCGTGGGAAGCCGCGTACGCGAAGGGCTACAAGATCCAGCTCTCCGCGGACGGCGAAAGCTGGCGTGACGCGGCCGTGGTGACCGACGGCAACGGCGGTGCGGACAACGTGTCGTTCGCGCCGTCGGACGCCCGGTTCGTCCGGATGCAGGGTGTGCAGCGGGGGACCGGTTACGGCTACTCGCTGTACGAGTTCGAGGTGTACGCCCACTGAGCACGCGGTCGGCTCGCCGGCGCGGGTGAGCCGACCGCCGCACCACGGCCGCGAGGTCGCGTGAGCGCCATTGCCAATCCGGCCCCACGCAGGCGCACCCCCCGGCACGAACCGGAAGCCTGCGACGCAGGTCATAGCGCCGTGACTGTGGCCGGATTGGCGACAAAGGCACAGTACGGTGTCGGGTATGGACGATTGGACACCGCGCACGATCGCGATCGCGGCCGGGCGGCCGCACGGCCCCGGCGAGCCCCTGAACACCCCGATCGTGGCCACGAGCACGTTCGAAGCCGGCGGTGACTCCGTCTACGCGCGTTCCGACGGCACGGAGACCTGGCACGCGCTCGAAGAAGCCGTCGGTGCGCTGGAAGGCGGCCACGCCACCAGCTTCGGCTCCGGCGTCGCGACCCTGTCGGCCGTGCTCGACACGTTGCCGGTCGGCTCGTCCGTGGCGGTCCCGACGTTCAGCTACGCGGTGACGCGCGGTGCGATGCACCACGCGGAGAAGATGGGCCGCATCACCGTCACCGAGCTCGAACCCACCGACACGCAGGCGTGGCTCGACTGCGACGCCGACCTGCTGTGGCTCGAGTCGCCGACGAACCCGACGCTCGAAGTGATGGACATCGAGACCATCGCGCACGGCTCGCGGGGTCGCGTGGTCGTGGACAACACCTTCGCGACGCCGCTGCACCAGCAGCCGCTGAAGCTGGGCGCGGACATCGTGGTGCACAGCGCGACGAAGCTCATCGGCGGCCACAGCGACCTGTTGCTGGGCATCACCGTCGCGGCCGACGAGACCATCGCGGCCGAGCTGCGCGGCGCGCGTACGCGCATCGGCTCGACGCCCGGCGCGCTCGAAGCGTGGCTCGCGTTGCGCGGCCTGCGGACCATGCCCGTCCGCCTTGCGGAGCAGACGAAAACGGCGGCACTGCTGGCTTCCCGGCTGGCGGACCACCCGGCGGTGACGAAGGTGCGCTACCCCGGTTTCGGGATGATGGTGTCGTTCGAGCTGGCCACGGCCGAAGCCGCCGACAAGGTGTGTTCCGCCGTCCGGCTGATCCGCGCGGCGACGAGCCTCGGCGGCGTGGAAAGCCTGGTGGAGCGGCGTGCGTGGCTGCCGGGCGAGGAGCGCGTGCCCGCCGGGTTGCTGCGCTTCAGCGTCGGGCTGGAGGACCCGGAAGACCTCTGGCGCGACCTCGTCACCGCACTGGGCTGAATCCGGTCAGCAATTCACGGAGCTTCGCCGGCGGGCCGGAAACTGTTACAGTAAAGCCACGGTTCCGCCGGCTTTCGTGTGTACAGCGCGATGTCGAGCCAGTTCATCGCCAGTGCCCGCGTGTTCGTTACCTCTGTTTACGGTGCTTTTAATCACCGCCGAAATCGTTTCGTGTTCACCCCATTCGTCCGGCAGGATCAGCGGACGCGGTGGGGGTCACCGCGCTTTCTTCCAGGGGAGAACAACACGTGAAGAAGACCCTGGGCAGACTCGCGGGCGCCGTGCTCGCGGGCGCCCTGATCAGCCTCGCCGTCACGCCGACCGCCCTCGCGGACGACGAGACCAGCACCACCCCGACCACGTCCGAGGTCTCGACTCCGCCCACTTCGGACACCCCGGTCACCGACACGCCCACTTCGGACGCGCCGAGCTCGGACGCCCCGTCGTCGGAGGCACCGTCCTCTTCGGACAACCCGCCGGCGACCAGCGGTCAGCCGACCGACACCAGCCAGCCGGGCAACCCGGGCAACCCGGGCAACACCGGTGAGCCGAGCGACTCCTCGACCCCGACCACGTCGGGCTCCGAAGAGACCTCCACGCCGGAGGAGCCGCCGTACGTGGACGACAGTGCCTACGGCATCGACTTCGACGGCAACGAGGGCCTGTTCGTGATCGCGTGCGCCGCGGGCGAGCCGACCAACGTGTCCTCGAGCGACTTCGACCTGATCGAGGGCCCGCACCAGGACGAGACCGACGGCCGCTTCTGGGGCTGGCTCGTGGAGCGCCACGACGGCGTGTCCTTCGACGCCGGCAACGTGACCGCGACCTGGACCTGCGGTGGCGACGAGACCGGCAACCAGCCGGTGCCGCCGGCGGGTGGCGCGGGCGCGGGTTCCGCGGGCACGACCAACGGTGACGGCACCTCGCAGGTCAAGTACGCGCCCAAGGGTGGCGTCGAGACCGGCTTCGGCGGCATGGCCGCTTGATGGCGAGTACTGCGCCGATCGTTACCAATCCGACCACAGCCACGGCCGAATGGCTTCGCGGTAACGGTTACGTGCCGCGCGGGGGCCGGCCTGCTTTTGGCCGGATTGGTAAGTACGGCCAGGGCGTCGCGATCGCGGGCGCCCTGCTCCTTTCCCTGACGCTGAGCGGCTGCGGGTCGGACGCCCCGGCGACCGCCGCGAAGCCGGCCCCGGCGAGCAAGCCGGTGCCGGTGACCAAACCGTTCACCGGCCTGCGGCCGACGTCGGTGGAGATCCCGAAGATCGGCGCGAAGTCTTCGCTGATCACCGTGCTGCCCAACAGAGAGGGGCAGATCTCGGTGCCGTCGGTGAAGACGCCGATGCAGGCCGCGTGGTACCGCCTCTCGCCCGTGCCGGGTGAGGTCGGGCCGGCGATCGTGCTGGGGCACGTCGACGGCAACCACCAGCCGGGGATCTTCTACAAGCTCAAGGACGTCAACCCCGGCGACGAGGTCGACATCGAGCGCAGCGACGGCAAGAAGCTGAAGTTCGTGGTGGACCACAAGGACGAGGTCCCGAAGGACACGTTCCCCACGCAGGCGGTCTTCGGCAACACCGACAAGCCCCAGCTGCGGCTCATCACGTGCGGCGGCGTGTTCGACCACGCCGAGCACAGCTACAAGGACAACATCATCGTGTACGCGAACCTCGTCTCCTGAGCGCTCCCCGACACGATCACGCAGCCCGGCGCCGTAGGCGGCCGGGCTGCGGTCGTTTTGCAGGGCGGCCTCAACGAGTTCAGAGCAGCGGGGTGAGCAGCGCCCGCTGCTCTTCCGGCACGTATTCGGCGTAGTTGTCGTACAACGCGCGCCGCGCCAGCCGCGCCGCCAGTTCGCCGTCGGCCGCGCGCACGGCTTCCAGCACCTCGGCGTGGTGGCCCAGCCACGACTGCATCAACGCCGATCGGTCGCGGGCATGCGAGAGTTTGTCCTCGATCAGCTCCAGCACCACCCCGCGCACGACCTCGGCGCTCACCACCAGCAGCGGATTTCGGGACGCGCGGGCGATCGTCTCGTGGAACGCGACGTCGGCGTGGCTGAACTGCTCGAACCCCTCTTTCGCACCGGCGCGCATGGCCACGAGCGCGGTGTCCAAAGCGGACAGATCGTCGTCCGTGCGCAGCTGCGCGGCCAGCAGGTGGGCCGAACCGTCGAGCACCATCCGGAACTGCAGCAGCTCCGCCAGCCCCACGTGGTCGGCGCGGGCGAGCCGGTGCATCGAGCGGTGCAACGCCGCCGGTGACGCGGCCAGCACTTCGGGGCCGCGCGGATCTCCGGGCCGCGACCGGATCAGCTCGGCGGCCTGCAACACGCGCAACGCTTCCCGTACGGTCGAGCGGCCGACGCCGAACTGCGTCATGAGCTCGCGTTCGCCGGGCAGGCGCTCGCCGGGTTTGAGGCGGCCGCTGACCACGGCCTCCTCGATCTGCTCCACGATCCGCTCGTAGGCGCGGACCGGGGCCACCGGCTCGAACTTCATCCCTTGACCTCAGCGTCGTGTGGTGCGAACCTCAGGCTACTGGTCTGACCAGTGTACTTGCTCAGTGTAGCGGCCGAGGGCCCGTCACAGGAGGCTGAATGAGAGCCCGGCTCCACCTCGCGGCGCTGGCGGTGCTGCTCGCGGCGTCCGCTTGCTCGGCCGGCTCCAGCGCGAGTGTGTCGAGCGGTCCCGGCACACTGTCGGTGGGCTTCACGGCCGAGCCCGCCAACTTCGACTTCACCCACGCCGACGGCGCCGCCATCCCACAGGCCTTGCTGTACAACGTCTACGAGGGCCTGGTGAAGCTCGACGCGCAGGGCCGGATCGTGCCGCTGCTCGCCAAGTCGTGGACCGTGAGCCCCGACCGCAAGACCTACGACTTCCAGCTGCAGCCGGGCGTGAAGTTCAGCAACGGCGCGCCGTTCACCGCCGCGGACGTGAAATTCTCCCTGCTGCGCGTGAAGACCGACTGGACGATCTCGATCAAGTCGGCCATGGACGTGGTCGACCACGTGGACGTGGTCTCGCCCGATCACGCGCGCGTGGTGCTGTCGAAACCCAGCAACGGCTGGCTGTTCAGCCTCACCAGCCGCCTCGGCGCCATGTTCAGCCCGACCGGCGTGGCCGACCTGGCGAACAAACCCGTGGGCACCGGGCCGTACGAGGTCGCGTCGCGCCGGCGCGGAGATTCCATCGTGCTCAAGGAGAACCCGGCGTACTGGGGCCGCAAACCGGCGTACTCCACGGTGGTGCTCAAGTACATCGCCGACCCGACCGCGCTCAACAACGCCCTGCTCAGCAACGGCATCGACGTGATCTCCTCGCTCACCTCGGCCGACTCGATCCCGCAGTTCCAGGGCGACGACCGCTTCACCGTGCTGCAGGGCACCACGAACAGTGAGGTCACGCTCGCGTTCAACAATCGGAAAGCGCCGCTCAACGACCCGCGCGTGCGCCAGGCCCTGACGTACGCGATCGACCGGAAAGCCGTGCTGGACCTGGTGTTCAACGGCCGCGGCACCCTGATCGGCAGCATGGTCCCGCCCACGGACCCGTGGTACGAAGACCTTTCCGGCGTCTACCCGTACGACCCGGCGAAGGCGAAGCAGCTGCTCGCGGAAGCGGGCGTGAAGAACCTCAACCTGCGGCTGCGGATCCCGAACCTGCCCTACGCCGTGTCGGCCGCGCAGGTGGTGCAGTCGCAGCTGGCCGACGTCGGTGTGCGGACCACGATCGAGCCGCTCGACTTCCCGGCCGTGTGGCTCAAGCAGGTGTTCACCGACCACGACTACGACCTGTCGATCATCCAGCACGTGGAGGCCCGCGACATCACGACGTTCGGGAAGCCCACGTACTACTGGGGTTACGACAGCCCGCGGGTGCAGCAGCTGCTGGCCGAGGCCGACAGCGGCACGCCGCAGCAGCAGGTCGCGGACATGAAACAGGTGGCGCGCCAGCTCAACACCGACGCGGCGGCCGACTGGTTGTTCCTGTACCCCAACGTGATCGTGGCGAAGAACAAGGTCACCGGGTTCGCGAAGAACCAGGTCAGCGAGTCGTTCGACCTCACGGGATTGAGGCCGGCATGACCGTGAGAGTGCTCCGGCGCGTGGCGATCCTCGTGGTCAGCCTGTTCGTCGCGTCGATCGTGGTGTTCCTGTTCATGGCCGTGCTGCCGGGCGATCCCGCGCAGGTCGCGCTCGGCGTCAACGCGACGCCGGAGCTGCTGGCGAAGACGCGCGCGGAGTTCGGCATCGACCGCTCGCTCGTCACGCAGTACTTCAGCTGGATCGGCGGTGTCCTGCACGGCGACTTCGGCCGCTCGTACGTCACGCGTGAAGCGATCGGCCCGCAGCTGCTGGACCGACTCGGCGTGACGTTGTGGCTGGTCGGCGCGGGCATGGTCGTGGCGCTGGTGATCGCGGTGCCGGTGGGGATGTTCGCGGCCGTGCGGCATCGCAAGCCCAGCGGGGTCACGGTTTCCGGGCTGTCGCAGATCGGCGTGGCGATCCCCGCGTTCCTCGCCGGGATCATCCTGGTGCAGATCTTCGCCGTGCAGCTGCGGTGGCTGCCCAGCGGCGGGTGGACACCGCCGGACCAGGACGCGGGCCAGTTCGTGCGCGGGCTGATCCTGCCGGCGTTGTCGCTGGGGCTGGTGCAGGGCGCGGTGCTCACGCGCTACGTCCGCTCGGCCGTGCTCGACACGCTCGGACAAGACTATTTGCGCACGGCGCGGTCGAAGGGCCTGTTGCCCGCGCAGGCGTTGCGGCGCCACGGGTTGCGCAACGCGTCGGTGCCCGTGGTGACGGTCCTGGGCTTGCAGCTCGCGACGCTGCTGATCGGCGCGGTGGTGGTGGAGCGGGTGTTCGTGCTGCCGGGCCTGGGCAGCATGTTGCTCGACGCCGTGTCGTCGCGGGATCTGCTGACGGTGCAGGCAATCGTGCTGGTGCTCGTGGCGGGAGTGCTACTGGTGAACTTCGTCGTGGACGTGCTCTACACGGTGCTCGACCCGAGATTGCGGGGTTCGTGATGACCACGCTCACCCCGGTGCGAAACCGCAGCCTCGTGCTCGGCGTGGTGCTGGTGGCGCTCGTCGTGCTGGCCGCGCTGGTGTCCTTCGTGTGGACGCCGTACGACCCGGTGCAGGTCAACGCGGCCGACAAGCTGCTGGGCTTTTCGGCCGAGCACCTGTTCGGCACCGACAAGTTCGGCCGCGACGTGTTCAGCCAGATCATGGTCGGCGCGCGCACGACGTTGTACGTCGGTGTGGTGGCCGTCGGCATCGCCGCGGTGATCGGCACGCCGCTGGGCGTGCTCGCGGGGCTGGCGCCGCGGTGGCTGGGCGAGTTCGTGATGCGGGTGAACGACCTGGTGCTCGCGTTCCCCGCGCTGCTGCTGGCGATCATGTTCGGCGCGGTGTTCGGCGCCGACACGCTGACCGCGATGATCGCCATCGGCATCGCGACCATCCCGTCGTTCGCGCGGATCGCGCGATCGGGGACGTTGCAGGTGGGCAGCAGCGAGTTCGTGCTGGCGGCGCGCGCGGCCGGGCGCTCGCGCGGGAACATCGCCGTGCGCCACGTGCTGCCGAACATCTCGGGCCTGCTGATCGTGCAGTCCTCGGTGTCGTTCGCGATCGCCGTGCTGGCCGAGGCGGCGCTGTCGTTCCTCGGCTTCGGCACGCGGCCGCCGACGCCGTCGTGGGGCCGGATGCTGCAGGAGTCGCAGGAACTGCTGACCAGCCACCCGCGGCTCGCGCTGGTGCCGGGCGTCGCGATCGCGGTGGCGGTGCTCGGGTTCAACCTGCTGGGCGACGGGCTGCGCGACCGGCTCGACCCGCGATTGGCGGCCCGGGCATGACTCTCACGGTGGACGGCCTGCGGGTCGGTGACCTGGTGCGCGACGTTTCGTTCTCCCTCGGCGCGGGCGAACGCGTCGGGCTGATCGGTGAGTCGGGGTCGGGGAAGTCGCTCACGGCGTTGTCGATCATGGGGCTGCTGCCGGACGAGCTGCGGGCGACGGGTTCGGTGCGGCTGGACGACCGCGAGCTGCTGGGCGCCTCCGAACGTGAGCTGTCTCGGCTGCGCGGCAACGGGTTGTCGATGGTGTTCCAGGAGCCGATGACGGCGCTGAACCCGGCGATGCGCGTGGGCCGGCAGGTGACGGAGCCGTTCCGGGTGCACGGCCGGCGGGGGCGTTCCGCCGAGGAACTGCTGGCGGCGGTCGGATTGCCGGGCACGGCCCGGGCGTATCCGCACCAGCTTTCGGGCGGCCAGCGGCAGCGGGTGGTGCTGGCGATGGCGCTGGCCAACGAGCCGTCGCTGCTGATCTGCGACGAGCCGACGACGGCGCTGGACGTGACGGTGCAGGCGCAGATCCTGTCGTTGATCAAGGATTCTTTGTCGGAGAACGCCGCGTTGCTGTTCATCACGCACGACCTGGCGGTGGTGGCGTCGGTGTGCGAGCGGGTGCTCGTGATGCTGGACGGCGAAATCGTGGAGCGCGGGTCGACGCGTGACGTGCTGACCGCGCCGCAGCATGAGTACACGAAGGCTCTGTTGGCGGCTTCGGATCTGGAGGCTTCCCGATGAGCGCGTTGGTCGAAGTGCGCGATGTGACGCGCGTGTACAAGCGCCGCGACGTTCAGGCGTTGCGGGGCGTGAGCTTCGACGTCGAGGCCGGTCAGCGGTTCGGCATCGTCGGTGAGTCCGGGTCGGGCAAATCGACTCTGGTCCGGTTGCTCGCCGCGCTGGACCGGCCGACGTCGGGCACGGTTTCCTTCGACGGGCGGCGGATCGACAACCTGCCGGAGCGGAAGCTGGGGTTCCTGCGGTCGTCGATGCAGATCGTCTTCCAGGACCCCATGGGGTCACTCGACCCGCGGATGCGCGTGCGGGACATCATTTCCGAACCGTTGGGCCGGCGTTCGCCGGAGCGGGTGGCCTCGTTGCTGGAAGCCGTCGGCCTGCCCGCCGAAGCCGCTTCGCGCTACCCGCACCAGTTCTCCGGTGGCCAGCGGCAGCGCATCTCCATCGCTCGCGCGCTGGCGCCGAACCCGAGCGTGCTGCTGGCCGACGAACCGGTGAGCGCCCTCGACGTCTCCGTGCGCGCCCAGATCCTCGACCTGCTGGCGCGCCTGGTGGCGGAGTTCTCGCTGACGCTCGTTTTCGTCTCCCACGACCTCGGCGTGGTGCGGCACGTGTGCGACCGCGTCGCCGTGATGCGGCGCGGGGAGATCGTGGAGATCGGCGCCGTCGAGGAGGTCTACGAAACGCCGCAGCACGAGTACACCCGGGAACTGCTGGCGGCCGCGCCCAACCTGCGCGCCGAGCTGGCCCGGCTGAGTGGAGGGAGCGCGCAGGATGCCTGACTACCCCGAGGGACTGCCGATCGGCTCCGGCTGGGTGTCTACTTCGGACACTTCGGAGGTGGTCTTCCCCTATGACGGCAGTGTGATCGGCTCTGCTCCGGTCGGCACTCCCGCCCTGGCGACC
The DNA here is from genome assembly GCF_040678995.1 of Amycolatopsis sp. NPDC049253. Classification (NCBI taxonomy): domain Bacteria; kingdom Bacillati; phylum Actinomycetota; class Actinomycetes; order Pseudonocardiales; family Pseudonocardiaceae; genus Amycolatopsis; species Amycolatopsis sp. NPDC049253. The sequence continues at coordinate 70,896 of NZ_JBFAQX010000001.1, forward strand.
CGCGCGGTCGACGAGGCGGTGGCCGTCGCGCGCGAGGTCGCCGCTCTTCCTTCGCGGACGCGGCGGCAGCTGCTGAACGACGTGGCCGCTGAGTTGCGGACGCATCGCGAGGAGTTCGAACAGCTCCTGGTTCTCGAAACCGGAAAACCGCTGGTCGACTGCCGGGTCGAGGTCGCGCGCACGATCGTCACCTGGGAAGCCGCGGCCGAAGAGGTCTCGCGCCTGCACGGTGAAACCGTGCCCCTGGACCTGCTCCCTTCGGGCGACGGCCTCGTCGGCTTCTGGAAACGCAAGCCGATCGGCGTTGTCGTAGGGATCGCCGGGTTCAACTACCCGGTGCTGCTCGCGTCGCACAAGATCGCGCCGGCCATCGCGGCCGGCTGTCCGGTGGTCGTGAAGCCCGCTCCGCAGACGCCGTTGGCTACGCTGTGGCTGGTCCACCTCGTCCGCTCGCTGGCGCCAGTCCCGGCCATGGTGCAGCTGGTCACGGGTGATGCCTCGGTCGGGTCCGCGCTGGTCACCGACCGCCGCGTCGGCGCGGTGTCGTTCACGGGCTCGGCCGCCGTGGGCCACCGGATCGCCCGCGACGCCGCGCCGACCAAGACCTTGCTGGAGCTGGGCTCGAACGCGGCTCTGGTTGTCGCCGAAGACGCCGACCTCGAAGCCGCCGCGGACGCGGTGTTGCGTGGCGGGTTCTACGCGTCCGGCCAGGCGTGCATCTCGGTGCAGCGGGTTCTGGTCGTTTCTTCGGTGGCCGCGGAGTTCACGGCTCTCGTGTTGGCCCGCCTCGCCGAAGTCGTCGTCGGCGACCCGCGCTCGGAGACCACCCGCGTGTCCCAGCTGATCGACTCCCGTTCCACCGACCGCGTCGTCGAGTGGGTCGACAAAGCGACCGCCGCCGGCGCGCGGGTGCTGTCCGGCGGCTCGCTCGTCGACGGCGCCCTGGAACCGACGGTATTGGCCGACGTCCCCGACGGCGTCGAATGCTGGGACGAGGAGATCTTCGGCCCCGTCGTCTGCCTCCGCACGGTGTCCGATGTGGACTCGGCCTTCGAAGCCGTCAACGCCTCCCGCTACGGCCTCCACGCCAGCGTCTACAGCCGCTCCCTCAGCACCGCCTTCCGTGCTCTTGACGAGCTCGACGTCGGCGGCGTAGTCGTGAACGAGGTCCCCGGCTTCCGCTCCGACACCATGCCCTACGGCGGCGTCAAGGACTCCGGCATCGGCCGCGAGGGCCCCCGCTTCGCCGTGGAAGAACTGACCGTGACGAGGATGGCGGTGCTGCGCCCGTGAACTACGAAAACCTCTTCCGCCTCGACGGCCGCCGCGCCGTCGTCCTGGGTGGTGGCAGCGGCATCGGCCGCGAAGCCGCCCGCGCGCTGGCGGCGCATGGCGCCCACGTGATCTGCGCGGACCGTGATGTCGCCGCCGCGCGCGAGACGGGCGTGGCCGAGGCCTACGAGATCGACCTCCTCCGACCGGGCGCCGTCGAAAAGGCGGCCGCGGACCTGGGTGAGCTCGACACCGTCGTCCTCACCGCCGGCGTCAACGTCCGCAAACGTCTCCTCGACTACACCCGCGAGGAGTTCGACCGCGTCGTCGAGCTGAACCTCGGCGTCGCGTTCGAGGTGGTGCGCGCGTTCGGCGGGCCGATGGTCGCTCGCGGGCGGGGCAGCATCATCGGGTTCTCCTCGATCCGCGGCACGACCGTCGAGCCGGGCCAAGGCCCTTACTCCGCGACAAAAGCCGGCCTCGTGCAGCTCTTCCGCACCGCCGCCGCGGAGTTCGGGCCCTCGGGCGTCCGCGTGAACGCCATCGCGCCGGGTGTCGTCGAAACCCCGCTCACCGCGCAGATCAAGCAGAATCCCGGCTGGTACGACGCCTACGCCACGAAGGGTGCCCTCGGCCGCTGGGCGCGCGCCGACGAGCTGGCCGGCGCCGTGGTGTACCTCGCTTCGGACGCTTCGACGTTCGTCACGGGCTCCGTGCTCGCCGTCGACGGGGGCTGGACCGCCGTCGACGGGCGTTTCGAACCACCCGCTTCGTGAATCGGAGGTAACGATGGAGCTGGCCGATCTGACCGCGGTGGACCTGGTCGCGGGCTACCGCGCGGGCACGGTGTCGCCCGTCGAAGCGACCGAGGCCGTCCTCACCCGCATCGAGGCGCGCGAGCCGCAGCTGCACGCCCTGTACGCGTACGACGCCGCTTCAGCGCGCTCCGCGGCGAAGCAGTCCGAAGCCCGCTGGCACGCGGGCGAACCGCTGGGCCCGATCGACGGCGTTCCCTTGACGTTGAAGGAAAACATCGCCACCCGCGGCACGCCCGTCCCGCTCGGCACCGCCGCCACGGCCCTCACCCCGGCCGCCTCCGATGCCCCCGCCGCCGCGCGCGTCCGCGAGTCCGGCGCCGTGCTGCTGGCCAAGACGACCATGCCCGACTACGGCATGCTCACCTCCGGCCTCTCCAGCTTCCACACCGCCACCCGCAACCCGTGGGACCTTTCGCGCACCCCCGGCGGCTCCAGCGCCGGCGCCGCCGCGGCGGCCGCGGCGGGCTACGGCCCCCTCCACGTCGGCACCGACATCGGCGGCTCCATCCGCCTGCCGGCCGGCTGGTGCGGCCTCGTCGGCCTGAAGCCGAGCTTCGGCCGCGTGCCGGTGGACCCGCCGTTCCTCGGCCGCGTCGCGGGCCCGCTGACCAGGACCGTCGCCGACACCGCACTGCTGATGGGCGTCCTGTCCGCCCCTGACTCGCGTGACCACCTCAGCCTCCCACCGGCCACCCTCCACTGGACCGCGCTGGAGTCTTCGGTGCGCGGCCTGCGCGTCGGCCTCCACCTCGATCCGGGAGCCGGCCTCCCCGTCGACCCGGAGATCACCGCCGCCGTCACCGCAGCCGCAGCCCTCTTCGAAGCCGCCGGCGCCGACGTCTCCCCGGTCGATCCCTTCCTCACCCGCGAGCTCCTCGACGGCCTCGACGTCTTCTGGCGCGTCCGTGCCTGGTCGGACCTGCTCGCCCTGCCCGAGGACCGCCGCTCCCGCGTCCTGCCCTACATCGCCACCTGGGCCGGGGCCGCCGCTTCGGTTTCGGCCCTCGACACCTACCGCGGCTTCGCCTGCATCGACCGCATCGGCACCGCGGCGCTGCACGCCACCTCGGCCTACGACGTCGTCCTCTCCCCGGTCTGCGCGGTCTCCGCCCCGGCCTTCGACGCCGCGTCCCCGACCGACGACCCCGCGCGCCCCTTCGAACACATCCCGTTCACGGTGCCCTACAACATGTCCGGGCAGCCCGCCATCGCCCTCAACTGCGGCTACACCACCGACGGCATCCCGATCGGCCTGCAGATCGCGGGTCCCCGCTTCGCCGACCTGGCCGTGCTGCGGGCCGCCGCCGGCTACGAACAGCTGCGCCCGGAGCAGCGTCCCTGGCCGGTCGGCTGAGGACGGACCGTCCACCCGGGACTCAGCCGACCGCCTCCGCGAGCGCCAGCACCCGCTGCGCTTCCTCCACGTGGAGGTTCTCGATCATCCGCCCGTCCACGGTCACCACGCCGCGGCCGGCCGCGCGGGCCTCGTCGAAGGCCGCGATCACGCGGCGCGCGTGGTCGACCTCCGCGGGGGACGGGGCGAAGACCCGGTTGCACGGCTCCAGCTGCGACGGGTGGATCAGCGTCTTGCCGTCGAAGCCGAAGTCGCGGCCCTGGCGGCATTCGGTCTCGAAACCCGAAGCGTCCTTCACGTCGTTGTACACGCCGTCGAGGATGACCTTGCCGGTCGCGCGGGCGGCGAGGACGGCGGTCGACAACGCGGAAAGCAGCGGCCAGCGGCCCGGGATGAAGGCGGCGTGCAGCTCCTTCGCCAGGTCGTTCGTGCCCATCACCAGCACCGTCAGCCGCGACGAGGCGGCGGCGATCTCCTCGGCGTGCAGGATCGCGACCGGCGTCTCCAGCATCGCCCAGATCTTCGTCTCCTCCGGCGCGCCGCCGAGCTCCAGGGCGCGCTCGATGTTGTGCACCTCGCTCGCCGAGTTCACCTTCGGCACGACCACGGCGGCGGGGCCGGCGGACGCGGCGGCGCGCAGGTCGGCGTCGTGCCATTCGGTGTCGAGGCCGTTGACGCGGATGGCCACCTCGCGCGTCCCGTAGCTCCCCAGTGCGGCGCACACCCGCTCGCGGGCGGCTTCCTTCGCGTCGGGTGCGACGGCGTCCTCGAGGTCGAGGATGAGCGCGTCGGCCGGCAGGGTCTTGGCCTTCTCGAGCGCGCGTTCGTTGGCGCCCGGCATGTAGAGCACCGATCGGCGGGGCCGGATCTGCGTCATGCTCGCTCCTCACGCGACTGGACTCGACGGGTTTCGACGGTCGCCAAACCCTAATCCGGGCCCGTCTGACACCGCTGCGGCGAAGGTCACCGCCAACCGGGTGACCCCCTCCCACCTGCGACGTCCACTGTGGAACACGGCTCGGTTGCGCCGAACGGCGTAACGCGCTGGACTCTTTGCCACGGCGGAGTTCCGGGCTGCGGGTAGCCGGTTGTAGGCGGTCCGTAACGCCACTCATCTCCGGCTCACTCGCTTGGCGGCACCGTCGGGCCGAAGTCCGCCGACCGCCTACCGACCGGTCACCGACCGCTGAGCGCCGCCGATCGCAGCCACTCGCGCAACGTGAAGACCCCGTGCCGCCGCACTGGTACTCAAGTCATGTGCCCGTTTCACAAGGCACACAGGGGTACAGGTTGTTGAAGGAGGCGGACTCGTGGCGGCTACACCTCAGAACACCGAGCGCTCGACGGTCGCCGGCGGCGCGAAGCGCAGCCGGTCGATGCCGAGCCGGGTGGTGCCGCCGATCGAGCTCCCCGCGAGCGTCGACGAGCTGGCGCGCAAGGCCGCGGCCCTGCTGGGCTGGAACGGCGTTGTGCTGCCCGAGGCGACCTTGCTCGGCCGCAAGGTCAGCATCGTCGCCCGGCTTCGCACCGACGTGCACGCGGAGCGGATCGCGATGGGCGTCGGTCCCGTCGCTGATCGCGCCATCGTCGACACCTGGACCTGGCCAGAGCTGGCCGCGACCGCACCCGCGCCGGCCGCCGAGATCATCGGCGTCCTCGCGGTCGCACGGCACTGGCGGACCGCGATGGCCTCCGCGGTTCCGTTCGCACGTTACGGCGAGGCCGCGATGGTTCTGCCATCGCCTGCCGTACTGACGGAAGACTACGTGGCGAACTGCCTGCCGCGCGCTCGCGCGTACGGGCTCGGCATCGCCACCGCCGACCCCCACGCCCAGGTCGATCTCGACCTCGAGGGCCGCACCGAGCGCATCCTCCTCGCCGAGGACCCCGTGTCGCGCTGGGTCAACGAAATGGCCTACGACCTGCTGCTGCGCACCGCCGAAGTCCCCGCCGACGTCGACTGACCACCCGGCGCGGCCGTCCTGATCCGGCTACCCTCGCGAACATGCGAGTCGTCATTGCCGGTGGACACGGTCAGATCGCCCTTCGTCTCGAGAAGCTGCTGTCCGAGCGGGGTGATCAGCCCGTCGGGATCGTGCGCAACCCCGATCACGAAGGCGACCTGCTCGCGGCCGGCGCCGAGACCGTGGTGCTCGATCTGGAGCAGTCCGATGTGGACGCGGTCGCCGAGGTGCTCCGCGGCGCCGACGCGGCGGTGTTCGCCGCGGGCGCCGGGCCGGGCAGTGGCGAGGCGCGCAAGGACACTGTCGACCGCGCGGCCGCCGCGCTCTTCGCCGAGGCGGCCCAGAACGCGGGCGTCCGGCGGTTCATCCAGATCGGCTCCATGGGCGCCGACTCTCCCGACGCGCCGGGCCTCGACCCGGTTTTCCGCGCCTACCTGCACGCGAAGGCCGCCGCGGAGGACGACCTGAAGGCGCGCGACCTCGACTGGACGATCCTGCGTCCCGGCGCGCTGACCAACGACTCCGGCACCGGCAACGTCAAGATCGCCCCCAAGACGGGCCGCGCCGCCGTGCCACGGGAAGACGTTGCCGCCGTGGTCGTTGCCCTGCTCGACGCGCCGGACACCGCGCGCCGCACGCTGGAGCTGATCTCCGGTGAGGATCCGATCGCAGACGCGATCTCGGCGCTCTGACCTGCACCTCTAGGATTGGATCCGTACCCACCGGACCACAGAGATGGGGAATCCTTCCTTGCGGGACATCGCGGTTTTCAGCGGTAGCGCTCATCCTGAACTCGCGGCGGAGATCTGCACCCACCTCGGGGTGCCGCTGCTCCCGGTGCAAGTCGAACGCTTCGCCAACGACTGCCTCCAGGTGCAGCTGCAGGCCAACTGCCGTGAGCGCGACGTCTTCATCATCCAGCCGTTGGTGAAGCCGGTGCAGGAACACCTGGTGGAGCTGCTGCTGATGCTCGATGCTGCCCGCGGTGCGTCGGCGGCCCGCATTTCCGCGGTGATGCCGCACTACGCGTACGCGCGCTCGGACAAGAAGGACGCGCCGCGCATCTCCATCGGCGGCCGGCTCGTGGCCGACCTCATGGTCACCGCCGGCGCCGACCGCGTGCTCGCGATGACGCTGCACTCGCCGCAGGTCCACGGGTTCTTCTCGGTGCCTGTCGACCACCTGCACGCGCTGCACGAGCTGGCCCGGCACTTCCGGCAGTACGACCTGTCCAATGCCACCGTCGTCTCGCCCGACCTGGGCAACGCGAAGGAGGCGGCGCACTTCGCGCGGCTGCTCGGCGCGCGCGTCGCGTCGGGCACGAAGCAGCGCTACGCCGACGACCGCGTGGAGATCGCGTCGGTGATCGGCGACATCACCGGCCGCGACGTGATCGTGCTCGACGACGAGATCGCGCGCGGCAGCACCGTGCTGGAGCTGCTCGACCGGCTGCGCGAGCTGAAGCCGCGCACGATCCGCGTCGCCTGTACCCACGGGTTGTTCGCAGACAAGGCGATCGACCGGATCGGCAGCCAGGAGGACGTGCTGGAGATCGTCTGCACCAACACGGTGCCGGTCGCGGTGGAGGAGCGCAGCGAGAAGCTGAAGATCCTGTCGATCGCCCCGGCGATGGCCGAGGCGATGCGGCGGATCCACAACGGCGAGTCGGTCAGCTCACTGTTCGAGCCGATCTAGGCCGGCCCGAGCACCCGGTCCAGGTACGTGTTGGTGAACGTGCCGGCCGGGTCACACTCCTTGCGCACGCGCAGGAAATCGTCGAAGTGCGGGTAGCGCGTGCGCAGGGTGTGGGCGTCGAGGTCGTGCATCTTGCCCCAGTGCGGGCGGCCGCCGACCTGGGCGACGATCGCCTCGAAGCCCGCGAAGTACTCGCGGTAGGGCATGCCGACGAACTGGTGGATGGCGATGTAGGCCGAGTCGCGGCCGTTCGCCGTGGACAGCCAGATGTCGTCGGCCGCGGCGACGCGCACCTCGACGGGGAACATCACCGGATTCTCGAGCCGCGGCACGAGCGCGCGCAGCTCGGCGAGCACGTCGAGCAGTGATTCACGTGGAACCGCGTATTCGGACTCCACGAACCGCACGCCGCGGTGCGTCACGAACACGCGGTGCGAGAGGTCGCTGTACTCGCGCGCCGAAAGCACCTGCGCGGCGAACCCGCCGAGCGGCCGCACCAGCTTCGGCACGGCGCGGCCGAGTCGGCAGAGGCCGCCGAACGCGACGTTCTCCGTGAGCTCGTAGTCCACGAACTGCCGCACCCGCGACAGCGGCTTGCGAACGGTGCCGAGCGGCTGCCGGTTGTTGCGCTTGACCAGGGCGTTCTTGCCGTAGGGGAACCAGTAGAACTCGAAGTGGTCGCACGTGGAGGCGAACTCGTCGAAGCCTTCGAGTACCTGCTCCAGCGGCTCGGGCCGTTCCTGCGCGGTCAACACGAACGAGGGTTCACACTGCAGGGTGACGGTGGTGATCACGCCGAGGGCGCCCAGACCGACGCGGGCAGCGTTGAACAGGTCGGGGCGCTCGTCGGCGGAACAGGTGACGACGGAGCCGTCGGCAAGCACGAGGTGCAGCGCGACGATCTGCGCCGAGATGCCGCCGAAACGCGCGCCGGTGCCGTGGGTGCCGGTGGAGATCGCGCCGGCGATGGTCTGTGCGTCGATGTCGCCGAGGTTCGTCATGGCCAGGCCGAGGCCGTCGAGTTCGGCGTTGAGCTGCTTGATCGTGGTTCCGGCGCGCACGGTCACGCGGCAGGTTTCGAGGTTGGCCGTCTCGATCCCGGTCCAGCGCGTGAGGTCGAGCGCGTCGCTGTCGGCGACGGCGATGGCCGTGAAGGAGTGGCCGCTGCCCCACGGCCGCACGCGACGGCCGGCGTCGGCGATGCCGCTCACCACGTCGGCGATCTCGGCCGTGCTGCGGGGCCGGTGCACCCGTTGCGGGGAGGCCTTGGCGGTGCCGGCCCAGTTGCTCCACGGAGTCATCGCGCACCTTGTCGTCGCTGAGCTGAGTGTCGTTGAAGATAGTGGGTGGAACAGTAAGTGAATGAGATTCGCGTTTCAAGCGTTGTTGTCGTACCGTAAGTCCGTGACCACCTCTCCGAACGGCTACGACCTCGCGACGAAGGACCTCGATCCGCCTTTCGCGATCGTCGACCTCGACGCGTTCGACGCGAACGCCGACGATCTCCTGCGTCGTGCCGCCGGCAAGCCGATCCGGGTGGTCAGCAAGTCGGTCCGGTGCCGGTACCTGCTGGAACGCGTGCTCGTGCGCGACGGCTTCGAGGGCCTGATGTGCTACTCGCTCGCCGAGGCCGTGTGGCACGTGGAGCAGGGCACGACGCGCGACATCGTCGTGGCCTACCCGACGGCCGACCACGAGGCGCTGCGCCGCCTCGCCGCGTCGGACGAAGCCTGCGCGGCCATCACGATCATGGTGGATTCCACCGAGCACCTGGACCTCGTCGACGCCGCCCTCGGCCACGGCCACCCGGACATCCGCGTGTGCCTCGAGCTGGATGCGTCGTGGCGCCCGCTGCCCGGCGTTCACGTCGGCACGCGGCGTTCGCCGGTGTTCACCGTGAAACAAGCCGTGTCCTTCGCCCGCGAAATCGCCGCGCGGCCGGGCTTCGTGCTCAAAGGACTGATGGCGTACGAAGGCCAGATCGCCGGCCTCGGCGACGCGGCGGGCGGCGGCGTGTCCAACTCCGTGATCGGCTGGATGCAGCGCCGCTCGGCCGCCGAGATCTCGCGCCGCCGCGGCGCCGTCGTCCGCGCCGTGCGCGACATCGCCGACCTCGAGTTCGTCAACGGCGGCGGCACTGGCAGCATCGAAACGACCGGCGCGGAACCCGCCGTCACTGAAATCGCCGCCGGCTCAGGCCTCGTCGCCCCGACGTTGTTCGACGGCTACTCCCGCTTCCACCCGCGCCCCGCCGCGCTCTTCGCCCTGCCCGTCGTCCGCCGCCCGGCCCGCGACGTCGCCACGCTGTTCGCCGGCGGCTACATCGCGTCTGGCCCCGCGGGCGCCTCGCGCGTCCCCTCGCCTTTCTTCCCGGCCGGCCTGAAACTCCTCGGCTTCGAAGGCGCCGGCGAGGTCCAAACCCCGGTCACCGGCCCCGCCGCCCGCACCCTGCGCCTGGGCGACCGCGTCTGGCTGCGCCACGCCAAGGCCGGCGAACTCGCCGAACGCTTCGACGCCTACCACCTGCTGCGAGGCGACCAACTCGACCGCACGGTCCCGACCTACCGCGGGGAACACAAGAACTTCGGCTGACGGCACCACCACGACCTGGAACTCGTCCTCGTACACCACCCGCCCCGGCTCCGCCGACTCCACGCGCTCGCACCCCACCCCGTGCGCCTCGAGAATCTCCAGGTACCCCCGCACCCGCGCGATGAACTCCTCCGCGCCGACCTTGAACCACGCCGCCGCACCGACCCGCTCGTACACCGCGGGATCCACCTTGGTGGGGTTGGGGAAGTTGGCGTCGTACCAATCATTCGCGGCCCGCCGAAACGCTTCCTGCTCCTCGGACAGCCGCCCGGCCTTCGCGAGCCCGTTCACCAAGCCGAACACACCGGTGAACCCGCCCCGCCCGTTCCGCGCCGTGCTCTGAAACCTCACGAACAGCGCAGCCACCCCCACCGCTTCCATGCGCAGTGCCCTCCGGCGCTTCGGCCGCCGCCGGGCTCACGCCTACTTCCTCGGCCCGGCACCGCTCCGGCCGTCCGCTCCTGCTTGGTGCCACCTGGGCGCCTCCGCCTGGCACCGCCCGGGCCGCGCCTTCGCCTGGTACCGCTCCGGCTTGGTGCTGCAGATCCGCACGTCCGCACATCCGCCCGGAACTGCGCCGTCCGTGCTTCTGCCGAACACTGCCGCCCGCGCCTTCGTCCGATACCGTGCGCGCCGCCTTCCGACGAACACTGCCCGGCCGCGTTTCCGCCCCAGTACCGTGCCGGCCGCACCTTCGGCTTGATGCCCGCCCAGGCCGCGCCTCCGCTGGGTACCGACCGCGCCGGCCGCCCCGCCACCAGGCACCGCGCAGGCAGCGCCTCCGCCCAGCACCGCCAAAGTCGTCCAATACCAAGCCAGCCATGCCCTCCGCTGGCCCTTCGACCCGCAGAGCCCTGAACGACCCCCGCAACGACCTTGCTGCCCGCCCACCCCCGCGGAGACAAACCCCCGCCCACCCCCGCGGAGACAAACCCCCGCCCGCCACGGGGGGACGCCCCGATCCCATTCTACCGCCCGAAAGTCGCGCGGAGGCCCCAACAGCCGAGTTGTCCACAGGGGACACGAGTTGTGGACAACTCCTGTGGGCAAACGGAAAACCTTGCACCTCCCCCGAGGGGAGCAGGCACGCTGGTCTCCGTGGAAGACGACGAACTTCTCTCCATCGGTGAGCTGGCCCGGCGAGCCAAGCTGTCCGTCAAGGCGGTCCGCTACTACTCCGACCTCGGGTTGGTCCCCACCAACGGTCGGGATTCAGCCGGGCGGCGGCGGTACAGCCCGGATGCCGCGAAAAGGCTCGGGCTGATCCGGGCCTTGAGAGCGCTCGGCGTCGGGCTGAGGACCATACGAGCCGTCGTCGGGCGGGAAGCCGAGCTGGGCGACGTCGCGGCAAGGGAGGCCGAGGCGATCGGCGAAACGATCAAGGTGCTCCAGCTGCGGCGCGCGGTTCTGCTGGCCGTCGCGCGCGACGGGGTCGGTTGGGAGGAGGTCGAGATGGTGCACGAGTTGGCCGCGATGTCGGCACGGGAACGGCGGAAGTTCGTCGGTGAGTTCCTCGACGAGGTCTTCGGAGGGCTGGACGCGCGGCTGGCGGGGATCAAACGCACCCTCACCCCGGAGCTTGCCGACGAGCCCGCCCCCGAACAGGTCGACGCTTGGGTCGCGCTGGCCGAGCTCACCCAGGACCCGGAGTTCCGGACCACCCTCCGCGACCTGGCCGCCGCCCAGCCGCGCACCCAGCGCCCAACAAAGGACGTCATCGCCAAGGTCGCCGGAGTCAACCCCGAAACCGACCCCACCGGACCAGACGGCGCCGAAGCCCTCCACCGCATCAACCCGACCGCGGCGGACCTGGCCCGCATCAACCAGGCCAAAGACCCGCGCCGAGACGACTACCTCCGGCTATTGGCCGCCATCAACGGCTGGGCGGCACCAACCCCACTCACCCCGGCCCTCGAGTGGTTCGAAAGAGCCACCCGCCATCACTCGCCGAACTTGCTCGCCAAGTAGCCCTTCACCACGTGCTTCGCCTCCGCCACGATCCGCTCGTCGCCCTGCGGATCGCGCCGGAACGCCAGCTTCAGGAGCGCGTCCGCGGTCTCGTTGGCGATCGCGATGGCGAAACGGAGCTCGTCGGCCGGCCGGTCGACCTGCACGCGCAGGATGTCCACCAGCGAGTCGACGATCACGGAGTTGTTGTCGCGCTCCTCGTCGAGGAGCTGGACGTCGATGACGTCACCGAAGTGGACCTTGGAAAACCCCGGGACCTCGCGGTGCATCCGCAGGTAGATGTCGAGCACGGAGTCGACGATGTTCCACCAGTGCTCGGGGTTGAGCTCCTTCAGCCGCTCGTTCACGGCGGCCACGAAGCGCTCCAGGTTGCGCTGCGTCAGCGCCTGGACGACAGCCCGCTTGTCGGGGAAGAACTGGTACAGCGAGCCCACCGCGACGTTCGCGCGTTTGGCGATCAGCGTGGTCGTCAGCGCGTCGTAGCCGAGCTCGTCGATGAGCTGCGCGCTGGCGTCGAGCATCTGCTCCACGCGCTTGGCGCTGCGCTGCTGCACGGGCTTGCGCCGGAGCGGAGTGGTCTCCGCCTGGGTCTCGGACACTGTCGTTCCTCGGTCCTTCTCGCTTTCCTGTTCCGCCGGTGCCGGCGGAACCACTCGTCTGATCTGGGACTTTAGCGCCCTTCTGGGCTTCCCCCTGGACGAGTGACGACCTAGCATATGAGAACTTTTCACGTTCACCCGACCGGGTGGCCGGATGAGAAAGGTGTGTTCCGCCGGTGGACTATCCGACCTTCCCGCCCGAATTCCTGTGGGGTGTCTCGACCTCGGCGTTCCAGATCGAAGGCGCCACGGCCGAAGCCGGCCGTGGACCGTCCATCTGGGACACCTTCACCGCGACCGACGGCAAGATCGCCCGCGGTGAGGACGCCAAGGTAGCGGCGGACCACTACTACCGCTACTCCGAAGACATCGCCCTGATGGCGGAACTCGGTGTGGGCGCCTACCGGATGTCCATCGCCTGGCCGCGCATCCAGCCGACCGGCACCGGCAAACCGAACGCCGAAGGCCTCGCCTTCTACGACAAGCTCATCGACGATGTCTGCGCCGCCGGCATCGCGCCCGCCCTCACGCTGTACCACTGGGACACGCCGCAGGCACTCGAAGACGACGGCGGCTGGCTCAACCGCGACACCGCGCACCACTTCGCCGAGTACGCCGCCATCCTCGGTGAGCGCTTCGCCGATCGGGTGAAGCTGTGGATCCCTCTCAACGAGCCCATGGTCATGTCGATCTACGGCTACGGCATCGGCGAGTACGCGCCCGGCCAGTTCCTCCTGCTCGACGCCCTCCCGACGGCCCACCACCAGAACCTCGCCCACGGCCTCGCCACCCAGGCGCTGCGGGCCGCGGGCGCCGAGAGCATCGGCACGGCCAACAACCACTCGCCCATCTGGCCCGCCGACGAAGACGACGAAACCGAAGCCGCCAAAACCTGGCTCGACGCCCTCCTCAACCGGGCCTTCGCCGACCCGGTCCTGCTGGGCACCTACCCCGAGCAGATCCACCCCCACCTGCCCGACGGGTTCGAAAAGGACCTGCCCACCATCCACCAGCCGCTCGACTTCTACGGCGTCAACTACTACGAGCCCCAGGGCGTCGCGGCACCCGGCGAGGGGAATCCCCTTCCGTTCGAGCTGCGCCCGGTCGAGGGTTACCCGGTGACCACCAACGACTCGCCGATCGTGCCCCAGGGCCTGCGCGAGCTGCTGGTGTCCTTCCACGACCGCTACCGCGAGCACCTCCCGCCCGTCTACATCACCGAGAACGGCTGCAGCTTCGCCGACGCACCCGCCGCCGACGGCCAGGTCCACGACCCCGAACGCATCGACTTCCTCGACGGCCACCTCCAGGCCCTGCGCGAAGCGATGAACGCCGGCGTCGACGTGCGCGGTTACTTCGTCTGGTCCCTGCTCGACAACTTCGAATGGTCCAAGGGCTACGCACCCCGCTTCGGGCTCGTGCACGTGGACTACGAGACTCAGCGCCGCACACCGAAGGACTCCTTCGCCTGGTACCGAAAGCTGGTCCGCCATGAGTGACACGACCACCAACCGGCTTCCGGCAGCGCTCGCCGAACCCGTCACGCGGGTGCGGCCGGGCTGGATGAGCCTGCTGTTCTTCGCGAACATCGCGATGTGGCTCGGGATCTACGCGCCGATCCAGGTTCTGCTGCCGCAGCAGGCCGAGCTGCTCGACGCGGCGAACAAGGAAACCGTGTTCGGCGTGGTCACGGGCGTCGGCGCGGCGGTGGCGCTCGTCGCGAACCCGCTGGTCGGCCTCCTGTCCGACCGCACGGTCTCGCGCTTCGGCCGCCGCCACCCGTGGACCGTCCTGGGTGCGATCCTCGGCGCGGCCGGGCTGCTGGTGCTGGCCGAGGCGCCCAACGTCGTCGTGATGACCATCGGCTGGTGCCTCGTGCAGGCCGGGCTCAACGGCATGCTCGGCGCCACGCTCATGTGCGGCATCGCCGACCGCGTCCCCGTCGGGCAGCGCGCGCAGGTCGGCGGGCTCGTCGGCATCGCGCAGATGCTCGGCACGGTGCTCGGCGCCGTGGTGGTCGTGGTGATGCTCGACCTGGCCGGCCTGCCGCTGGGGTACGCGGTGTGCGCGGTGATCGTGCTCGGCGGGGCCGGCGCCTTCGTGTTCCGCACGCCCGATGCGCGCCTGCCCCTGGAGTTCCGGCCCAGCACCCGGTTCCGGCGGTTCCTCAAGGACCTCTGGGTGTCGCCGCGCAAGCACCCGGACTTCGCGTGGGCCTGGGGTTGCCACTTCATGATCAACCTGGGCAACGCGTTCGGCACGCTCTTCCTGCTGTTCTTCCTCAAGGGCGCCGTGCACTACCCGTCTCCGGAAGACGGGCTGCTCATCATGATGGGCCTTTACGGCGTGGCGCTGGTGATCGGCGCCGTGCTGGCCGGGCACTTCTCCGACAAGTCGGGCCGCCGGAAGCCGTACGTGCTGGCGTCCTCGGCCGTGATGGCGATCGCCGCCCTGCTGCTGGTGGTGTGGCAGACGTGGCCGGCGGCGCTGATCGCGTCGCCGCTGCTGGGCATCGGGTTCGGCGTGTACATGGCCGTGGCGCTGGCGATGCTCACGCAGGTGCTGCCGGTCGCGCAGAACCGGGCGAAGGACCTCGGCGTGGTCAACATCGCCGGTTCGCTGCCCCAGGTCGTGGCACCGTTGCTGACGACGCTGATCCTCAAGTTCCTCGGCGGCTACCCCGCGCTGTTCGGGGCTGCGGCGCTGGCGACGGTCCTCGCGGGTGTGCTCGTCACGCGAGTGAAAGCCGTCCGGTAATCAGTCCGGTAGACAGAGTGGTAATCGGGCAAACCCGATAACTCCGGGAAGTGGAACCGCGGGCCGGTGCCGGTCGGGGGAGGGGAGTGCAACGGCACCGGCCCGCGGAGTTTGTGGTCGTAGCCAGGGGGTTGGCCCGGCTGCGATGATCTTCAACCTAGCGGCGGATTTCACGGTTCGCTAGAGCCTGCGGTGATAATTTTCGATTAATCGCGGTGGGGACTGGGGTAACCGGGGCTGGTTCGCCTCGCTCGGGGGGACGGACGAACCAGCCCGCGGCCACGGCGAGAGTGCCGGTGCCGGTCCGACCGGGGCAGTCGGGTCCGGCGCTCGCTCGCCTGCTCGGGATCAGGCCGTGACGGCCCGGGGGTTCACCAGCGCGTGGCGGCCGGTGGTTTCGGCGGGCGTCGCGCGCCGCGCCTGGTTCGGGACCCGGCGACGGCTCGCGCGACCCTCGTCCTGCGTGCGGGCCTGCGGAGCCAGGCCGCCGGCGACGAGGTGCTCGTGCGCCACCTGCCACACCGAGCACGGCGCCTTGCAGCGGTGCCACCGGGTGGAGCACGTGGGGCAGTCACCGCGCTCGTCGGGCTCGTGGGCCTGCAGCATCGCCCGCCAGCCTTCGGTCAGGCGCGGCAGTTCGGAGCGGGCCACCGAGACGAGCGACTGGGCGTCGGCGCGAGTCGCCAGGTCGGACAGCATGTCGAGGCGTTCCCAGACCGCGTTGCGGAGGACCTGCCCGAGTACCTGATCCATGGAGAGCTCACCGTTACCTTTCCGCCATTTTGGCGGCTTCGTTGAGAGCGGCCCTGAGCTGGCCGAGCTGACCGGATGTCAGGCGAGCGGTCTCACCGGGAGGCGAAACGACGACGACCTGGTCGTTTTCCACGAACACCGTCACCGCGCGCTCGCGGCTGATGAGGTCGCCGCACTGCACGCGCCACACCAGCTGTCCGCCTTCGTAGTGACGGACACCCGCGGTGCGGGGGTCGGCCGCGGCGGAGGGGGTGACGGGCCGGGTCGCGGTCGCGACTCCCGGCATGCCCGGGGCGGGCCGCAAGGGCCGCATCGCGGTCCCGGCATGTCCTCCTGCGAGCGAGTCAACGAACTCCACTGGCCCTCCACCGCTCTCTCGTCCCGTGTGCACCTTGCGAGATGCACATCCGCGTCGTCGCCGGTCTCCCGGTCTTCGTCGCTCTCCGTGATCGCTACCGGTGTCCGGGCGGTGACGGAGATCTGACAACTACAGTGAAGTGAAACCGGGTGCGATAGAAGGTCGAAACCGCGTCATAGCGGTGACCGGGCGGGGTTCCACGGTAAGCGGTCAGTGGAGTTCGGCCGGGCCGATCAGACACACTGTCTGCTCGATTCACATGCTTCTCGAGGTGTGCTTAGTCTGCTTCCGACGCCCAACGGACGGTGAGGGGTCGTTATGGACGCCAGTGCTGGCGACAGTGTTTCCGGTGGTACCGATGCCCGTCAGGGCAGCCCGGTCCCGCCCGATGCCTGGGAACAGCCGGAGATGCGCTCGGCGCTGGCGGCCCGGGAGGTCAGCGCGGTGTACCGCCTGTTGCGCAAGCACGGTGTCTCGCAGCGCCAGATCGCCGCGATGACCGGCCAGTCGCAGTCCGAGGTGTCGGAGATCCTCAAGGGTCGCCAGGTCATGGCCTACGACGTGCTCACGAGAATCGCCGACGGCCTGGGTGTCCCCCGTGGATACATGGGTCTCGCGTACGACGAGACCACGGCGATACGGGTCGTCGGTTCGTCCGACGGCCGGCAGGCTGAGGAGGACGAGTCCGTGAAGCGACGGAGGTTCCTCGCGCACGCCGCCCAGGTCACGATGGGTGCGGCGGTGTTCGGTTCGGAATCCGGGACGTGGTCGGCGGCGCCGGCGCGCACGCCCGCTCCCGGGCGCATCGGGACGACCGACGTCCGCCAGGTGGAGGCTGCGACGAGGGCGCTGCGCGCGCTCGACTACCAGTACGGCGGCGGGTTCTGCCGCGACGCCGTGGTGGCACAGCTGTCCTGGGGTCAGCAGATGCTCGAGTCCAGCTCGACGGAAGCGGTGAAGCAGCGCCTGTTCGTGGCGCTCGCCGACCTGCACAGCCTCGCCGGCTGGACCTCGTTCGACACCGGTCTGATGGACTCCGCCCGCGGCCACTTCGCCAACGCGCTCGACCTGGCCAAACAGGGTGACAGCCACCCGCTCGTCGCCAACGTCCTCTACCGCATGGGCCGCGTCTACCTGCACAACGACGCCCCCAACGACGCGCTGAAGCTCTTCCAGCTCGGCCAGATCGCCGCGCAGGAGTCGGGTTCCGAGCTCGCCGTCGCGGTGCTCTGCGCCAACGAGGCCTGGGCCTACGCGATGATGGGCAACGAGGAGCAGGCCACGAAGCTGCTCGGCCGCAGCAAGGACGAGTTCGCCCGCGCCGACATCGCCAACGCCGAGTCGTGGGTGAAGTTCTTCAACGAGACCGACGTCTACGCGATGACCGGAACCGTGCACACCGTGCTGGCGCAGAAGAACCCCGAGCACACCAAGTACGCCATCCCGGCCCTGACCAGGGCCGTCGACTCCTACACCGACGACATGGCGCGCAGCAAGACGTTCATGCTCAGCGCGCTGGCCACCAACCACCTGCTCGACGGCGACCTCGACCACGGCGCCAAGGTGGGCAGCAAGGCCATCGACTACGCCGAGAGCATCAAGTCGGAGCGCGTGAAGGACCGCCTGCGCCCGCTGCAGGTGGAGGCCGAGCGTCGGCGCAACAACGGTGACGCCCGTGACCTCGCCGACCGGCTCAAGATCTTCTACGCCGCCTGAGGCCGGCGGCCGGTTCACGCCCGAAAAGCTCCGGGGGGCGCTGGCCGACACCTGCGCCCAGCTGGGCCTGGATCCGGCCGGCGCGCGCCTGCTGCGCTTCACCAACAATGCCGTATACGCGCTGGCCACGGCCCCGGTCGTGGTGCGGATCGTCGGCTCCACACGGCTGCGCCACCGGGTCGACACGGTCGTGCGGGTCGCCGAGCACTTCGCGCGCCACGGCATCCCTGCGATCCGGTTGATCGAGGGGGTCGAGCAGCCGCTGTCCGCCGGGTCGCACCTGGTCACGGTGTGGCACGAGGTGCCGCCCGTCGGGTCGGCGCCGACCCCCGCGGACCTGGCCGGGCTGCTGCGCCGCGTCCACGCGCTGCCGCCACCCGAAGGGCTTGCCGTGTGGGCGCCGTTCGACGCGGTGCGTGCCCGCGTGTCCGACGCCGAGGAGCTGTCCGACGGCGATCGCGAGTTCCTGCTGGAGCGCTGCGCGGCCGTCGAGACCCAGCTCGCCGAGCTGGAGTTCCCGCTGGCCAGAGGCTTCGTCCACGGCGACGCGTACCCGGGCAACGTGATCCCCGGCCCCGGCGGTCCGGTGCTGTGCGATTTCGACTCTTCGTGCGTCGGCCCGCCGGAGTGGGACCTCACGCCGCTGGCGGTCGGGCGCGAGCGGTTCGGCGACGCCCCGGGCGGCTACCAGGAGTTCTGCCGGGCGTACGGCTTCGACGTGACCGCTTGGCGCGGGTTCTCCGTGCTGCGGGCCGTGCGGGAGCTCAAGCTCACCACCAGCGTGCTGCCGATCCTGCGCAGCAACCCGCAGGTCCGGTCCGAGCTGCACCGCCGGCTCGACGACTTGCGCCACGGTCGTACCGACGCCCGCTGGACCCGCTACCGCTGAACGGCACGAGTGGCCCGCGCCACATTCATGAGCTGCTGCACGTGCATTCGACGCCTGAAGAGGACCACTCGTCGCTTCCCCGAAGATCGCTGACGGGGTCTCCGCGCGAGTAGAAAATTCGGTCCGGCCGATCGCCTCTAACGGAGGACTGCTACTCCCGTGGTGCAACTTGCAGCTACGTGCGGTGAGAACCAGCCGGTGGCGAGCGGGGAAACAGCGGGATTCCGAGCAAAACGGCTTCAGGAAACGGCGACCGGCGCCCGCGTCAGCACGACCGCGAAGCCGAACGCCAGCCCCATCACCGTGAGCTCGAGCGTCGCCCACGACGCGATCGCCGTGCGGTTGTGCCGCACGATCTGCGGCATCAGCCGCCAGCGCAGGTTGGCCGCGAGCAGGGCGATCGCCACGGTGCACGCGATCTTCAGCAGCACCAGCTGCCCGTAGGGCGTGGTGAACACGCCCGCCCAGAAGCTGATGGTCGGGTTGGCCAGGATCTCGACGGCGCCGTTGAACACGCCGGTCACCGCCGAGACGGCCAGGCACAGCGTCGCCAGCTTGGAGAACCGCGGTAGCGCATGGGCCAGCAGCGTGCGGTTCGTCGCGAGCAGCACGATCATCGCGCCGAGGCCGCCGCACCAGGCGACGGCGCTCATCACGTGCAGCTCCATCGAGATCATCGTGTAGTCGTGCCACGACGAGTTCGACGCGTGGCCGGTCACCGGCAGCGGCAGGAGCGCGAACATGCCGACTCCCACGCGCACCTCCGCCGGCACCTTCTCGCCCTGGCGCAGCGCGAGGAACCCGAGCCCGGCGTGCAGCAGCGCCAGCACCGCGACGATCACGAGCGCCTTGCCCGCGCCGACCTCCGCGATGTACGCGCCGATGTCGCTCGCGGTCAGCGTCGACTTGCCCGGCTTGTACTCCGCCGTCTGCAGGATCAGGGCGACCACCGAACTGGCGGACCAGATCAGTGCGGCGGCGACGGCGGCAGGGCGCGCGCGGCGCATGATCGGCTCGGTGAGCTTCGGCCGGTCGTAGCCGACCATCACCGAAAGCAGGCCCAGCCCGATCGTGGCGACCGCGGCCAGATCCATCAGCACGCGCACGATCGGGATGGCGGCCGAGACCACCTCGCTGGGCTCCACCACACCCGGAATGGGTGCCGACGCCGTGAGCGCGACGCCGATCAGCGCGCCCAGCAGGCCCGCCGTGACCACGCAGACCAGCGTGGACCAGCGGACCGTGGAGGTGGTCTCGGCTCTCGTCACTGCTTCGTCTTCTCCTGGCTCGGTTCACGCCCGGTGCGCAGCGCGACGGTGAGCCCGATCGCGAGCAGGACCACCGCGCCGGCGATCCAGACCCAGATCGGAATGCCCGTCGAGCCGGAGGTCGAAGACGTCGCCGGCGCACCGACGGCCGGCGCCCCGGACGCCTTGGCCGCGTCGACCTTCGCCGGCGTACCGGTGCCCGCCTTGGTGAGCGTGAACGGGATCTCGCCCGACACCGGGTGCCCGTCGGCCGACAGGATCCGGTAGCCGACCGTGTACTTGCCAGCCGGGCCGAGCGGCCGCAGCGGTGCGCTGATCACGTTGTTCTCCACGGTCACCGGGCCCTCGGCCCACTGGTTCCCGTCGGGTCCGGTCACCGCGATCTGGTTCACGTCGGCGTCCTGCACGTACTGGTCGAACGTCAGCGTGACCTTCGCCGGACCGGTGGCCAGCGACGCGCCGTCG
Organism: Amycolatopsis sp. NPDC049253; assembly: GCF_040678995.1. Taxonomy (NCBI): domain Bacteria; kingdom Bacillati; phylum Actinomycetota; class Actinomycetes; order Pseudonocardiales; family Pseudonocardiaceae; genus Amycolatopsis; species Amycolatopsis sp. NPDC049253. Next base: position 91,364 of record NZ_JBFAQX010000001.1, read on the forward strand.
GCCGGGTCGGAGCTGATCAGCACGTTGTGCGCCAGCGCCGGGGTGGCCGTGCCCAGCAGGGCCATCCCGGTGATCGCCAGCGCGAGGAGCGCTTTCCGCATTACTTGGTTCCTTCGGTGTTTCCGGTGCGCCGCGAGCGCGTGATGGCGCCGACGCCGAAGCCGAGGCCGAGCGCCCCGACGACGAGGCCCGCGCCGCCGAGCCAGCGGGCGGTGCTGTCGGAGGTATCGGCCGCGGCCGCCTGCGGTTCGGCGTCCGTGGTGGACGCGGTCATGCCGGCGTGCTCATCCCCGCCGCTCTTGGCGGCGAGCTTGATGGTGGGCGCCGGGTGCTCCGGCTCCTCGCCGCCGGGAGTCGCCGTCTCGTTCCACGACACCACCTTGCCCGCCTCGTACGTCTGGATGGCGGGGAACTCGAGCTGGTCCACGTTCGCCGGCAGCGGGCCGGCGCTGACCTCGAACTCCTGGAACTGGTTCTGCCCGATCTTGGTGCCGGCCTCTGCGGTCCAGACGACCTTGGTGACGGCCTCGGTGATCTTCGTGCCCGACGCGGTGGTCACCGGCTGGGGGAGCGAAGACTTGGTGACCTGCGCGGTCCAGCCGGGGATCGGCTTGGTGCTCACGCTGCCGATGCCGTACTCCGGCTTGAAGTCCACTTCGAGGCCGATGGTGCCGAGTTTGGCGTCCTCGTTGGGAACGCGGAAGAAGATCGCGCCGTAGCCGCCCTGGGTCGCCGGGCCGCCGTAGACGTTGGCGGTGACGTGGGCCGACGCAATGCCGGCGCCGAGCAGGCCGGTGATGCCGATGGTGGCGGCGAGGACACCGGCGCGTTTGAAGACGTGATGGGACACAACTGCTCCTGAACAGGGGTGATCCGGTGGAGAGCTTTCGGGGGCTCCACCGGTGAGGGGAAAGGGAAATCGGGTTCAGGACAGCGCAGGTGGCCCGCGCCGGCCGCGGACGCGCCGCAGCTCGACGTCGAGGATCGCCACGGACCGCACGGGCCGCGGCGGGAGTGCCACGGCCGCGCCGGCGGGCACGGGCAGTGGCGGCGTGAGGAGCGGCAGGACCGCTCGCACCACGTGGAGCACGGCCAGCAGCAGCGCGTCCGCGCGCGCCAGCAACAGGGCCGTGAGCAAGGTGGCGGCGGCGTGCGAAGCCGTCATCGTCCAGCCGCTCGCCCAGCCTGCGGCGGGGTGGGCGTCGTGGCCTGCGAGCGTGGTCAGCACCAGGTGCATCACCAGCTGGCCGGCCCCGAGCACGCCGACGGTCGCGAGGCGGCCGCGGGCTTTGCCCGCGAGCGCGGTGGCCGTCCAGCCGAGCAGACCGGTGAGCAGGACCGTGAGCGCCGGGTCGGGCAGCCCGCCGTCGGCGACGCCGTGGGCGGTCACCGCGAGTGACGCCGAACTGGCCGCGAGCAGCCCGCCACGCGCAGCGGCCAGCGCTCCGCGGTGCCGGGTCCGGGTGCTCACCGAGGCAGCTTATCGGCACTCCGCCGGGTGATCGAGCGCTCCCGGCCTGTGAGCAGTGTCTCGGTGAACGTTCAAGTAGCTGCTGGTCGCAGCGTTGCGATCAGGTGACGACCGCCTGGCCGGGCCACTTGCTTCGGTTGCCGATCGTCTCAGGATGCGAAACGGTGGCCTGACCAACGGTGAGACGGGAGGTTTGGTCCGCATTCGTTCTGGGTAGTCACCCTCCCGGTTGATGAGCTACTCCGAACGGGTGACTTCTGGGGCTCCTCACTAGCGGCAGGAGAACGAATACGCATGAACCTCTTCGAGTACATCTCGGACCGGTGGGACCGGCTGTGGCTGCAGGCGTACCTGCACACGAGCATGGTCGTGCAGTGCACGATCCTCGCCGCCGTGCTGGGTGTGGTGATCGGCATCGCGGTGTACCGCAGTCCCATCGGCTCGGCCGTCGCCACGGCGCTGGCCAGCACAATCCTGACCGTTCCCTCGTTCGCCCTCCTCGGGCTGCTGATCCCGATCTCGGGACTCGGCTCCACCACCGCGGTCATCGCGCTGGTGCTCTACGGCCTCCTCCCGATCGTGCGGAACACGATCGTCGGCCTCGCCGGTGTCGACCCGGCGGTGACCGATGCCGCGCGCGGCATCGGGATGGGCCGGTTCGCCGTGCTCACCCGCGTCGAGCTGCGGCTGGCGTGGCCCGCGATCCTCACCGGCATGCGCGTCGCGACGCAGATGCTGATGGGCATCGCGGTGATCGCGGCCTACGCGAAGGGCCCCGGCCTGGGTTCCGAGGTCTTCTCGGGCCTCACCAACGCGGGGAGTGCCAACTCGCTCAACCAGGCCCTCACGGGCACCGTCGGCGTCGTCATCCTCGCGCTCGTGCTCGACGCCATCTACGTCCTGATCAAGCGATTGACCGTAACGAGGGGGCTCCGTGGCTGAGCACGCTTCCGAAGACCAGGTGTCCGGTGTCGAGATCGAGCTGGACCGCGTCACCAAGCGCTACTCGGGCACGCGCGAACCGGCCGTCGACGACTTCTCGATGGTCGTGCCGGCCGGCAAGATCGTGGTGTTCGTCGGCCCGTCGGGCTGCGGCAAGACCACCACGATGCGGATGATCAACCGCCTGATCGAGCCGACGTCCGGGCGCATCACCATCGGCGGCGAAGACGCGCTGAAGCTCGATGTCGACACCTTGCGCCGCCGCATCGGCTACGCCATCCAGCAGGCCGGGCTGTTCCCGCACTTCACCGTCGCGCAGAACATCGGCGTGGTGCCGGGGCTGCTCGGGTGGGACAAGAAGAAGGTCACCGCGCGCGTCGAGGAGATGATGGACCTCGTCGGGCTGGACCCGGCGGACTTCCGCGACCGCTTCCCGCGCCAGCTCTCCGGTGGCCAGCAGCAGCGCGTCGGGGTGGCCCGCGCGCTCGCGGCCGACCCGCCGGTGCTGCTGATGGACGAGCCGTTCGGCGCGGTGGACCCCATCACGCGCGGCAACCTGCAGGACGAGCTGCTGCGGCTGCAGACCGACCTCAAGAAGACGATCGTCTTCGTCACGCACGACTTCGACGAGGCCGTGAAGCTCGGCGACAAGATCGCCGTGCTGGGCAACCAGTCGAAGATCCTGCAGTACGACACTCCGGACGCGATCCTCGCCAACCCGGCCGACGACACCGTCGCCGGCTTCGTCGGCGCCGGCGCTTCGCTCAAGCAGCTGACCCTGCTGCGCGTACGCGACGTCGAGCTGAAGCAGGACGCGCTGACCGCGGGCGAGGACGAGGCCCCGGCCGACATCGCGCGCAAGCTCGACGACCAGCGCAAGCACTTCGTGCTCGTCCTCGACCGGCGCCGCCGCCCCGTGCGCTGGGTGCACCGGCGTCAGCTCACCGCGGCGACCTCGCTCGCCGACGCGGGCAAGCCGCTGCGCGACATCGTGAGCCTGCAGTCGACGCTGCAGGACGCGCTCGAGGCCATGCTCGCCGAGGGCGGTTCGGTGCCGGTCACCGGCCCGCGCGGCGAGTTCGCCGGCACGATCGAGCTGGACACCGTGATCTCCACGATCCAGCAGCTGCGCGACGAGCACGCCGACGACCACTCCGACAATCACCAGTCGGTGGGAGGTGTGACCCAGTGACAGCCGTCGTCGAAGCGGGCTTCTCCACCGAATCCGGCTCCCGCGGCGCGGAGCGCTTCCGCCTGTTCGCGCAGCCCATCGCCGTGGTCGTGCTGGTCGCGGTCACGCTCGGCTGGGTGTTCGGCACCGGGCTGACCGCCACCGAGAAGACCACGCTCAACGCGACCTCGCTGCTCACCGCGCTGCGGGACCACGTCGCCATGACGCTCGTCGTCGTGGTGCTCGTGGTGCTCGTGGCCGTGCCGCTCGGGGTCATGGTCACGCGGCGGTGGGCGCGGTTCCTCGCGCCCGTCTTCCTCGCGATCGCCAACATCGGCCAGGCCGCGCCCGCGCTGGGTGTGCTGGTGCTGTGGTTCATCTTCACCGGCGCGGTCGGCGGGCTGTGGGTCGCGGCGCTGCCGCTGGCGTTCTACTCGCTGCTGCCGGTGCTGCGGAACACGATGGTGGGCCTGCAGCAGGTGGACCCGGCGCTGATCGACGCCGGGCGTGGCATCGGGATGTCGTCGTCGGCCGTGCTGTGGCGCGTCGAGTTCCCGCTGGCGATCCCGCTGATCCTGGCCGGCCTGCGCACGTCGCTCGTGCTGGCCGTGGGTACCGCCACGTTCGGGATGTTCGTCAACGCCGGCGGTTTCGGTCTGCTGATCGACACCGGCTACAAGCTCAACCTCACGAAGGTGCTGATCACCGGCTCCGTGCTGGCCGTCGCGCTGGCGCTGCTGGTCGACTGGCTGGGCGCGGTGGCGGAACAGTTCTTCGGACCGAAGGGGCTGCGCTGATGAACGTCCTCAAGAAGGCGGGCGTCCTCGCGGGGGCCGCGCTGCTCGCCGGGACGCTCTCGGCGTGCGGGCTCGACCTCAACACGTCCGTGCCGTACTCGATCCAGCCCGGTTCCATCCAGCCGACTCCCGGCGTGCAGGGCGTGCGCGTGGTGGTGGGCTCGAAGGACTTCACCGAGAACATCATCCTGGGCTACATGGCCGAGATGGCGCTGAGCGCCGCCGGTGCCGACGTCGTGGACCTCACCGACATCAAGGGGTCCAACTCGTCGCGCCAGGCGCTGCTCAACGGGCAGACCGACGTCACCTGGGAGTACACCGGCACCGGCTGGATCAACTACCAGGGCAACGAGCTGCCCGTGCCGGGCGGTGAGCAGGCGCAGTACGACGCGACCGCGAAGGCCGACGCCGAGAAGAACGGCATCACCTGGCTCAAGTACTCGCCGCTCAACGACCAGTACGCCTTCGCCACGACCGAGGCCTACGCCAAGCAGAACAACCTCAAGACCACCACCGACCTGGCGAACTTCCTCAAACAGAAGCCCGACCAGGCGCGGTTCTGCCTGGAGACGGAGTTCACCAGCCGCCAGGACGGGTTCCCGGCGGCGGTCAAGGCGTACGGCTTCCAGAACCCGAAGATCGAGAACTTCGGCATCGGCACGATCTACTCCGCGGTGGCCAACGGCACGTGCCCGGTCGGCGAGGTGTTCACGACCGACGGCCGCATCTCGGGGCTCAACCTGCGAGTGCTGGAGGACGACAAGAAGGCGTTCCCGCAGTACAACGCCGCGGTGACGATGCGCACGGACTTCCTGAACCAGCACCCCGCGCTGCGGGGCCCGCTCGAGAAGGTGACCGCGGCGATCGACAACGAGCAGATGGTGCAGCTGTGCAAGCAGGTCGACGTCGACGGCAAGGACGCCGGCGTCGTCGCGCACCAGTGGATGATCGACAAGGGGTTCATCAAGTAAGCAGCCGGACGCGGGCCGTTCACTAAGGAATGCTAAGTTGCTCAGGAATCCTTAGTCGAGCGGCCCGCGTTCTGCCGGGCCGGGAGGAGGCGGAGGCGTTGCCGAAGCTTGAGATCATCCTGGCGAGCACGCGGCCGGGCCGGGTGGGCCTGCCGGTGGCGAAGTGGACGGAGTCCGCGGCGATCGAGCACGGCGGTTTCGACGTCGAGCTCGTGGACCTCGCGGAGGTCAACCTGCCGTTCTTCAACGAGCCGAAGCACCCGCGCCTCGGTCAGTACGAGCACCAGCACACGAAGGACTGGAGCGCGAAAGTCTCCGAAGCGGACGCGTTCGTCTTCGTGATGCCGGAGTACAACTACGGCTACAACGCCGAGCTGAAGAACGCCATCGACTACCTGCACAACGAGTGGAAGTACAAGGCCGTCGGCCTGGTCAGCTACGGCGGCGTGGCGGCGGGCACGCGCGCGGTGCAGCAGATCAAGCAGGTCGTGACCACGCTGCGCATGACCCCGGTGATCGACGCGGTGTCGGTGCCGTTCGTGCAGCAGTTCATCAGCGACGAGGGCGAGTTCGTGCCCAACGAGATCGTGAAGACCTCAGCCAAGGCCATGTTCGACGAGCTGGTGCGGGTCACCGCGTCGCTGGCGCCGCTGCGCTCGGGCGACTGAGGGAATGGCCGTGGACCGGCACGAAGTGGAAGCCCACCGCGTGTGCACGCGCTTCCACGCGGCGATCGAGCTGATCGGCACGCGCTGGACGGGCGCGATCCTGCGCGCGGTCTTCACCGGTCACCACCGCTACGCCCTGATCAAGGCCGCGGTGCCCGGCATCAGCGACACGATGCTGGCGCAGCGGCTGCGGACGCTGGAGGAGGAGGGTCTGCTGGAGAAGCGGGTCCTCACCGCCACGCCGCTGCAGGTGGAGTACCACCTCACGGCGAAGAGCCAGGACCTGGAGCCGGTTCTCGACGCCGTGATCACGTGGTCGCACAAGTGGATCCCGCTGCCGTCATGACGCCGGCGGCCGAAGCCGGGCCGTTCACCGCTTCGGGTGACCGGCCCGGCTCGCGCTCAGACGCCGAGCCGGTGCAGCAGCTGTTCCTCCAGGGAGTCGAGCTCGCTCGCGACCGCGCGGTGCGCGGCCTTGCGCCGGGTGGCGGGCATCCGCTCGGCCGCGCGGACCGTGGCCGACAGCTGTTCGAGGGTGCCCTGGGTGTCGGTCGCGAACTTCGCGTCGGCGTCGGTGGCCTTGCTCGACTTCCTGAGTTCGCCCAGGCCCTGCACGAGACCGGCGATCCGCGCGTGCAGCGCGGCGCCACGGCCGGAGAACTCGCCGATCTGGTCGACGGCGACGCCGAGCTTGCGCGCCTGGTAGCGGTCGTACAGCTCCCGGGCCGCGCCCGCCGCGCGCACCGCGTACGGCGCGACCACGGGGATCACGGCCGGGCCGAGCACCTTGGCCACCGCGATCGCGTTCTTCGCCTTCTTCGGGGTGATCCGAGCTTCACCCGCGTCCTGCTTGGCCTTGCGCGCCATGGCCCACCTCCTGCTACTCGTCGGGGTCGAACTTACTGGTCCGAGCAGGGCCGGGCATGTCGGCTCGCAGCACGGAAAGGCAGTTCTGTCGGTGGGGCCGGATAAGGTGATCGTCATGGGTAACGAGGTGCTGCTCGACGCCGGAGCGGTCAGTCGCTGCCGTCGTCGTGTGCATCTGGAGCACGACCCCGCGATGCGCGACGTCCCGCTGCCGCCGCCGGATCCCACGGCGCAGCAGCGGATCGACGACGCGACGGCGCACCGCGAGGCGATCCTGCGGCGCCTCATCGACGCGACGACCGAGGGCATGGACCCCGATGCGACCAGTGCCGACGCGACCTGGGTGCGCATCCCGCGCGACCTGCCCGCGGCCGACCGCGTGCGGCTCACGGAGGAGGCCTTCGCCGAGGGCACGCGGTTCATCTGGGGCCCGCTGCTGCAGGCCGACCCGGTCGGGCACCGGCGCGGCGGCGTCGACCTGCTCGTGCGCACCGCGACCGGTTACGTGCCGGTGCTCGTGGTGCGCCACCGCATCACCGACCGCGGCCAGGGCGCGCCGACCACCGGGCTGACCGACCTCGACCCCGCGCACCGCACGCCGGACGAGACGCGCAAGGTGCGTTCGCAGCCGCGTGACCAACTGCGGCTCGCGCACTTGCGGCGGATGCTGCAGACGTACGGCCGGGCGGAGACCGGCCGCGCCGTCGGCGGCGTGATCGGGCTCGACGCCGACGTGGTGGTCTGGCACGACCTCACCGCCGGAACCTGGCCCGGCGGCCGCAGCGCGCTGGCTGAGTACGACGCGCGCTTCGCCGACCGCCTCGCCGTGGCCACCGCGGCCGCGACCGGCGGCGAACCACTGGCCATGCCCTCGCGGGTGCTGGAGTGCCGACGCTGCCCGTTCTGGCCGACGTGCGAGGTGCAGCTCACCGAGACCCGCGATGTCAGCCTCGTGGTGCGCGGCGAGGACGCCGGCGAGCTGCGCCGCGCCGGTGTGTCCACTGTGGACAAGCTGGCCGCACTCGACCCGGCCGCCGAGGCACCGCCGATGAACTGGACCGGCGGCACGTTCGCCGACGCCATCATGCTCGCGCGCGCGTGGCTCGCCGACCTCACCGTGGTGCGCCGCACGCCGCAGGTCGAGGTGCCGCGCGGCGACGTCGAGGTCGACGTCGACATGGAGAGTTTCGGCGACGCGGGCGCGTACCTGTGGGGCACGCTGCTCTCGGGCGCCGACATCGGCGTCGAGCAGGGCTACCGCGCGTTCGCCACGTGGGAGCCGCTGCCGACCACGGACGAAGCGCGTTCGTTCGCGGAGTTCTGGGCGTGGTTCACCGACGTGCGCGAGCGCACGCTGGCGGCCGGGCTCACGTTCCGCGCGTATTGCTACAACGCGCTAGCGGAGAACCGCTGGCTGTTCGGCTCCGTCGAGCGGTTCGGCGACCACCCGGGGATTCCGGCGAAGAAGGACGTGCAGTCCTTTGTGGACTCCGACGAGTGGGTGGACCTCTTCCGCAGCGTCACCGACCAGTTCCTGTGCTCGCGCGGCAAGGGCCTCAAGGTGATCGCTCCCGTCGCGGGCTTCCGGTGGCGCGACGCGGAGGCCGGCGGCGAAGCGTCGATGCGCTGGTACCGCGATGCCGTGGGCATGGACGGCGAAACCCCCGACGACACCCAGCGCGAGCGTCTCCTGCAGTACAACGAGGACGACGTGCTGGCCACCAAGGCCTTGCGCGAGTGGATGTCCGATCGGGCACAGGTCGAGGTGCCGTTCATGCTCGACCTCTGACCCGGTGGCCGGCGCGAAGTAGGGTGGCCCGATGATCAAGGTCGAGCCACCCCTGGCGATCGAGGAGTCCGAGGCCGAAGCGGTGTTTCGGCTCGAGACCGGCGGTCCCGAATCGGTGCGTTCCGCGCTCGGTGTGACGGCCACCCGGCTCGGTGGCGCGGTCGTGTTGGCGGTGCGCAACGACCCGACCGACTACTGGAGCAAGGCGCTCGGCTTCGGCCGCACGGAGCCGGTCACCGCGGAGCTCATCGCCGAGGTGTGCGCGTTCTACCGCGCCGCGGCCACGCGCCGGGCCACGTTGCAGCTCGCGCCGTCGGTGATTCCGGAGGACTGGGCCGAGATCTGCGAGCGCGAAGGGCTCACTCCCTCGTCGGCGGTGGCGAAGCTGGTCGCGTCGGTGCCCGAGGTGGTCGCCCGAGCCGATGACCCCGCCCGCAGGCCGGCCGATGGCATCCGGATCGCTCCGGTCGAACCCGGCGACACCCCCGGTGGACGTCGCGGCTGCTGAGCGTCTTCGGCATGCCGGAAGAGCACTTCGCGGAACTGTTCGCCGCGTTGACCACCGACCCGGACTGCTACCCGTACGGCGCCTGGCTCGGCGACGACCTCGTGGGCACCGCGCTGCTCTACCACCGGGGCGACATCGGCCAGCTGTTCAGCGGCGCGGTCGCCGAGCACGCCCGCAACCGCGGCGGTCAGACGGAGCTCGTCGCCGCTCGCGCCCGGCTCGCGGCCGAGCTGGGCTGCCGCCTGCTCGTCGCCGAAACCGGTGCCGAGGCCGAGGGCGAGCACAACTCGTCGCTGCACAACCTGCTCAACCTGGGCTTTCAGGTGGCCTACGAGCGGCAGCACTGGGTGTGGCAACCCGCCGACTGACTTGCCGGCCCGAGTTCGCCTGCCCAGGCAACTTTCCGGCGTCCTCCGTGATCCAAGGGGGCGTCGGCTAGCGGAGGGCGGTGGGTGTGCGCGGGTTCGAGGTCTTCGTCGAGCGGCACTACGACGAGCTGTTCCGCTACGCGCTCGTGCTGACCGGTGACCGCGGCGAGGCCGAGGACGTGGTGCACGACGCGCTGCTGCGGCTGGTCAAGCACGTCGGCCGCACGGACATCGAGCACGAGCGCGCCTACGCCCGGCAGGCGTTGTTCCGCGTTTTCCTCGCTCGTCGCGACCGTCGCCGCCGCGAGCGGCTGATGCCGATCGCCGGGGCGGACGTCGAGGCCGGCGGAGACGCGTTCGCCGTGTCGGCCGGCCGGGCGGAGATGGTCGCGTTGCTGTGGCAGCTCCCGCCGCGGATGCGGGCGGTGCTGGCGGCGCGGTTCTACCTGGACCTCGGCGAGGCGGAGACCGCGCGGCTGCTGGGCTGTGGCGTCGGCACGGTGAAGTCGTCGACGGCGCGCGGGCTGGCCCGGCTGCGGGAGCTGTGGGCGGCCACGCACGACCCGAGTCCGGCGGCGATCGGGAGGGGACCGCGTTGAGGCAGCAGGAGTTCACCGACACCGTCCGCCGGGAGTTCGGTGAGAGCGCACTGGCGCCGCCGGAGCCAGGGGACGCGGCGCGGATGGCGCGGCGGGTGCTGGAGACGCGGACGCGTCGACGGCAGCGGCGGCTCGTCGGGGCCGCGGCCGCCGCCGTGGTGTTCGCGCTGGGAGCGGCGACGATCGGCACCACGCAGCCAACGTCGTCGCAGGTCCAGGCCGTGCCGGTGACGCAGTGGCCCGCGCGGGGGTCGCTGGCCGGGAACGTGGGGGTGGTCGATCGGGCCAGGTGGGGCTGGGGCGGGCAGGCGGCGCAGGTCGTCTTCGCCGGGAGCCGCCCGGAGGTGGGCACGATCGTCGTGCTGCGGAGCCAGGATCGGGACGGCGGCGTCCGGCTGGCGTTCCTCACTGGGCCTGACCTGCAGGTTCAGGCCGAGCTGAGCATCCCGGCCGACCGGCTCACGGCTCCGGCGTACGGCTTCGTCGCCTCCGCGCCGGACAGTGGCCCGGCCACGGGCGTCGCGGTGACGGCCCCGCAAGTCGACTCGGCGACGTTCACCTCCGGCGAGACCCAGGTGGCCGACGGCCTCGCGACCGCGGAGCTCCCGCCCACCGCGGCCGCGTGGAACACCTCGCTGGCCACCGGAAACCCGCAGCACCCGATCTTCGGCACCCTCACCAGCTCGGCGCATGACCCAGCCGTCTCCGTGGGGACCGTCGTGCGCGCGGGGGCCGATGCCCAGTTCGGCGTCTCCGGCGTCACCGCGAAGCCGGGCGACGTCGTCGCGACGCAGGCCGGGTTCGTCGGCGTGATCACCACCGGGCTCGACGACTTCGCGGTCTTGAAGTCGAACCCGGACGAGCTGTCGGGACCCTGGGGTCTGCGCACGGTGACGGCGTCCGGCGAGTCGGTGACGCTGATCGGCACCGGTGGCCCGACGACCGTCATCCCGGCCGGTGCCGGCGCACTGCACGAGGGCGACCGGATCGTGCTGACCGGCTTCGGCCGCTCTGCCGCCGTGCTCGCCCTCGGCACTGTCCACGCCGGGAAAAACGGTTCTTGGCTGCTTCAGCGTGCCGTCCCCCTGCCGCCCGACCAGTCCTCGGTGCTGCTGATCCACCGCTGACCCCTGGCGATCACCAGCCGGCTGAGCTTATACTCGTCTGCGAATACTCGTAGACGAGGAAGTGGTGACCGTGAAGCGGCGCAAGGTCGGGAACATGCTGGGGCTGGCCGTGCTGTCGGCCCTGGTCGAACGGCCGATGCACCCGTACGAAATGGCCTCCGTGCTGCGCGAACGCGGCAAGGAAGCCGACATGAAGATCAAGTGGGGCTCGCTCTACACGGTTGTCGGCAACCTCGAGAAGCACGGCTTCGTCGCCACCGTGGAGAGCGTCCGCGACGGCGCGCGGCCCGAGCGCACGATCTACCGCCTCACCGACGCCGGCCGCGCCGAGCTGGAGGACTGGGTGGCCGAGCTGCTCGCCGAGCCGGACCTCGAGCCGACGAAGTTCCAGGCCGGGCTGTCCATCATGGCCTCGCTCGGGCCGGACGAGGTGGCGGACCTGCTGACGAAACGGCTCACCGCGCTGGAAAAGCGCCTCGCCGAACGGGTGGCGGTGCTCGAAGCCTCGCGCGCCGAGGTGCCGCGGCTTTTCCTCGTCGAAGGCGAATACGAGCTGGTGCTGCTGCGCGCCGAGATCGAGTGGGTGCGCGGCCTGCGCGACGACCTGGCCACGAGCGCGCTGCCGGGCGTCGCCGAGTGGCGGCACTACCGCGAGACCGGCGAGCTGCCGGAAGACTTGACCGCTTTCACCGAAGGCGGCCAGGAGTGGAAAGCCGGCCCCGGAGGCAGTGCTGGCACACCGCCACCGGGACCGGGGAAACCCTCGAACCGATTCCGCGGACGCGGATCCGATCCTCAGGCTGCGATCACAGGATACGGGCCCGCACTCGCCGGAGCGGTTCGGCCGACCCACCGAACTGGAGTGCAACCATGACGAACACCGAGGTCAAACGACACCGGACCAAGCTCGTTCCGGAGATGGAGGGACCGGTCGCGCGGGCCTACGCGCGCGGTCGCGGGACGGCGCCGCAGCTGGCGTTCTACCGCTCGTCGGCGGCGGCGCTGGCCCAGCAGCTGCCCGCCGACGCCGAAGTGCTGGAGGTCGCGCCCGGGCCCGGCTTCCACGCGGTCGAGCTCGCGCGGCTCGGCTTCGCGGTCACGGGGCTGGACGTGAGCCGCACGTTCGTGTCCCTCGCGAGCCAGTACGCGCGCGAGCAGGGTGTCGCGGCGGAGTTCGTGCACGGCGACGTCGCGGCGATGCCGTTCGCGGACGAGTCCTTCGACTTCCTGATCACGCAGGCGGCGTTCAAGAACTTCGCCGACCCGGTCGACGCGCTCGACGAGATGTGGCGCGTGCTGCGGCCGGGCGGAGTGGCGCTGGTGCAGGACCTGCGCAAGACGGCGACGTCGGAAGACATCGCGGCCGAGGTGGCCGGGATGAAGCTGGGGCCCGTGGGCGCGTTCACGACGAAGTGGACACTCGGGCAGCTGCGCAAGCGCGCGTACACGCCGGAGCAGTTCGAGACGCTGGCGCGGGAAAGCCGCTTCGGTTCGTGCCGCATCACCACGGACGGCATCGGGCTGGAAGCGCGGCTGACGAAGGCGTGACGCGCGGGCGGTCTGGACCATGCTGGTGGTCCAGGCCGCCCGACGGCATCAGCGCGGGGCCATGCGCAGCGCGCCGTCCATGCGGACGACTTCGCCGTTGAGGTAGTCGTGGTCGATCAGCGAGAGGGCGAGCTGCGCGTACTCGTCCGGACGCGCCAGGCGCTTCGGGAACGGCACGCCGGCGGCGAGGCCCGCGCGGAACTCGTCGCTGACCGTGGCGAGCATCGGGGTGTCGACGATGCCCGGGGCGATCGTCAGCACGCGGATGCCCTGCGACGCCAGGTCGCGCGCGGCCGGCAGCGTGAGGCCGACGACGCCGCCCTTGGACGACGAGTAGGCCACCTGACCGATCTGGCCGTCGTAGGCCGCGACGGAGGCGGTGTTGATGACGACGCCGCGGGCGTCGTCGGTCAGCGGCTCGGTCTTGGCGATGGCCTCCGCCGCGATGGTGAGCACGTTGAAGGTGCCGATGAGGTTGATCTGCACGACCTTCGCGTACAGCGCGAGGTCGTGGCGGCCTTTCTTCGACAGGATGCGGGCAGAGGGGCCGATGCCGGCGCAGTTCACCACCGTGCGCAGCGGCACGCCGGAGCCGGCCGCGGTGTCGACGGCGGCCTGGACCTGGTCGGGGTCGGTGACGTCGGCCTCGACGTAGGTGACGCCGTCGACCTGCTCCGCCTTCTCGATCGACGCGGCGAGGTCGAGCGCGAAGACGCGCGCGCCCTTGGCGGCCAGCGCCTTGGCGGTGGCGCCGCCGAGGCCGGAAGCACCACCCGTGACGAGCGCTGCGGTGTCGGTGATCTGCATCTTCAGCCTTTCTGCTGCTCGTGGTGCGGCCCTGCACCGTGACGACAGGTTAACGCTCGTTCGCACCGGCGCTGGGTGTGCTACCTCACGCGAGGGCCGTTCTTCACTTCTCGCGTGGAGTATTCGGCGTCGCCCACTTCCGTTAGCGCCCGCTTCAACTCCGAATGTCACCTTCGGCATCATGAGCGCAGCTCGGATCGTGGTGGTGGGGACGGGGTACGTCGGATTGACCACGGGGGCATGTCTCGCGAGCCTGGGGCATCGCGTCACCTGCGTGGACGTGGACGAGGCGAAGGTCTCTCGCCTCTCCGCCGGCAGAGTGGACATTCTCGAACCGGGGCTGGCCGAACTGGTCACCGGTGGCATCGCGGGCGGGCGGCTGTCGTTCGTCGTCGGCGCGCGCGAAGCCGTGCGGGAGGCGGACGGCGTCTTCCTGTGCGTGCCGACGCCGATGGGCGCGGGCGGTTCCGCGGACCTGCGCGCGGTGGAGGCGGTGACGGCCGAGATCGGCGCCGTGCTGCCCGCCGGCTGCGCGCTGATCACCAAGTCGACCGTGCCCGTGGGCACGTCCAAGCGCATCCGCGCGATGCTCGGCCGCGAAGACGTTCCCATCGTGTCCAATCCGGAATTCCTGCGTGAAGGCACGGCGGTTTCCGACTTCCTCAACCCCGACCGGATCGTGGTCGGCTCCGACACTCCCGGCGCGGCGCGCTGGGTCGGTGACCTCTACGCGGACCTCGGCGCACCGGTCGTCGTCGCCGACGCGGCGAGCGCGGAGCTCGTGAAGTACGCGGCCAACTGCTTCCTCGCGCTGAAACTGTCCTATGTGAACTCGATCGCCGAGCTGTGCGAACGCCTCGGCGCCGACATCGACCTCGTGACCGAGGGCATGGGCTACGACCGGCGCATCGGCCGCACGTTCCTCAAGCCCGGCCCGGGCTGGGGCGGCTCGTGCCTGCCCAAGGACACCAGCGCGCTCGTGAAGGTCGCGGAGTCGGTGAACTACGACTTCCGCATGCTCACCTCGGCCATCGACGAGAACATCGCCCAGCGCGACCGCATCGTCGCGAAGATCGCCGGCGCCTGCGGCGGCACGCTCGCCGGCGCGCGGATCGGCGTGCTGGGCCTGGCGTTCAAGGCCGGTACCAACGACCTGCGCGACTCGCCCGCCCTCGCCGTCTCCTCGGTGCTCGGCGCGCTGGGCGCGGAGATCACGGCCTACGACCCGGCGGTCGACACCGGCATCGACGGCATGACCGTGGTCGACGACCCGTACCAGGTCGCGAAGGACGCCGACGTGATCGTCGTCCTCACCGAGTGGGCCGAGTTCAAGCACCTCGACTGGACGGTGATGGCCGACGCGATGGAAGGCGACGACGTCGTCGACACCCGCAACCTCCTCGACCCGCGCACAGTCATCGACGCCGGCCTCTCCTGGCAGGGCGTCGGCCGCCCGCGCGTGGCGGGGCGAAAGCGCGTGACGGTTTCCTAGTCGCAGTACCCTGTCCTGGCTTAGGATCACGGACGCGGCATCGCGTGTCGGTCACCGGCCGGGTGAGACATGGAGGTGCCGGGATGCCTTCTGGAGGCATTGTTCGTGTCCGTTTCCGTTGAACTGAACCATGTGATCGTGCCGTCCCGGGACAACCGGGAGTCCGCCGAGTTCCTTGCCCGCTTGCTGGGTCTCGAAGTGGGCGAGGAATGGGGGCCGTTCATCCCCGTCGAAACCGGCAATGGTGTCCGGCTGGACTTCGCGACGATCCCGCCGCGGGATCTTCGGCTGCAGCACTACTGTTTCCTGATCCCCGAGGCCGACTTCGACGCGTTTTTCGCACGGCTGAAGGAAACCGGCGTGACCTACCACGCCGATCCGGCCGGGAAGCTGGTCGGCGAGATCAACCACAACCACGGCGGCCGCGGGGTCTACTTCCTCGACCCGGGCGGCAACGGCGTGGAAGTGATCACGCAGCCCTACGAGCCGGACCGCCGTCGTCCGGCCGGCTGGTAGTCAAAATGCAGGTTGTCGGCTTGTGAGCGCCGGGTTGATCATGACGAATGCGGTTTTCTCGGTAAGGCCAGCGAGGGTGCGTGTTGCGCTGAGATGAGGCGTGGGGCCGCTGGTAGGGCTGGATTTGCGAAGATCGAATCCTCAACTCCAGCGACCCCACGTGATCACCTTTGGTGCCACGCTCGACGTGGCGCGCGTGTTGCCTTGTTCGTGACCGGTGTCCTGCGGGTAGAACGAGTCCGACGAGGTAAATCAGCTTCTCCACCGCCTATCGCCAAGAGTGCCGACCTCATGCTGAGTGAGGGCGCCGCGGCGTCACCGAAGTAGCTTTACCGCATGTCTCATCCCCTGACCCGCGCCTCGTTCAAACACGCTTTGCTCCCCATCGCCAACCCCCGCGAGCTGCCCGCTCCGCAACGGTTGTGGACCAACTCGGAATGGGAGCGGATCAGGCTGGGGCTGCAGGAGAAGGACATGGACGACAAATGGGTGGCGCTGGCCGAAGGCGACCGGCTGTCCATCTATCGCGCCGGAGTCGGGCAGTGCGTCTACGACGCCGTCTTCGCCCCTTGCGAAGGTGGCTTCCGAATCACCACAGCCCGGATGGAGGCTGGCCGCAACGACCGGCTAGACCTGCACGGCGCCTTCCTCGAACTGCTGATCACCGGACAGATCCTGCACTCGCCCGACAGTGACTTATGGGCCAGGTTCACCACACTGGGCGGAATCAACGCCCTATTCGGTTACTGACCGAGTCGCCCGCGGCCGTTAGCCGTATTGTCGTCGGCCCTCTGGCGCTTCCATTCTCGATGGCCGAGCGGGGGAATAAGCCCTCTGAAGATCAACCCATGTCGACTTTCGCTTCGAACGCACCCCGCCGGATGCTGATCATGCTCGCTCTGGCCCTGTCAAAACAGCCGACTCCGCTGCCTCGGCGAACGCGCGGCCGCGATCCTCACCACCCGCTGGACAGACCTCCGATGCATCACCCTCTGCCCCAACGCATCGGCGCCGTCCTCCGAGCAGCCCTCGTCCTCGTCCACCACGAACACCATCACCAGCACTGAAACCTCAACAAGCCGACGCACGACCCGAGCTAACCGGTGACCGTCACCGGATCTCGCACTCCGGCCGGGGTGCGAGATCCGGCCACCTGCACCAGCACTGCTCCCGCGAGCAACACGACCGCACCGACCAGCTGCGTCGCGCCGAGGGTTTCGCCGAGCCACCACCACGCCAGCCCCGCGGCGACGAGTGGTTCCACCAGCGCCAGCACGCTCGCCAGGGCCGGAGGCAGATCGCGCAACGCGCGCAGCCCGGCCAGGTAGGGCAGTACCGTGCCGGCCACGGCCAGCACCAGCACCGCCAGCCACACGGGCACGTGCAGGCTCCCGAGCGTTGCCGTGGCGGTGATCGAGGCCGGCGCCACCGCCCACGGTGGACTGACCGCGCCGACCACGACGGCGCCGATTGCCAGCCCGACGGCCGTGAGTCCCACCGAGTCGTGCCGGCCCGCGCCGCGTTCGCCGAGCAGGAAGTACCCCGCCGAGCACACGGCCGCGCCGATGCCGGCGGCGATGCCGAGCGCGTCGAGCCGGCCGCCCTGCCAGACCTGCGCGACGAGCGCCAGCCCGGCCACGCCCAGCGCGGTCCCGGCCCACACCAGCGCCGGCAGCCGTTCGCGCCGCACCACGCGCACCCACAGCGCGACCAACGCGGGCGCCAGGTTCACCAGCACCATCGCCACCCCGACCGGCACCCGGTCCACGGCCACGAAGAAGCACAGCTGCACCCCGGCCACGCCGAGCACGCCGTAGCCGAGCACCAGCCACACGTCGGACCCGCGAAACCGCAACGCCCACGGCCGCACCAGCGCGACGCCCGGCACCAGCACCACGGCCGCCAGCGCGATGCGCACGGCCGTGACCGCGGCCGGTGACCAGCCCGTGGTCATCACGGCCTTCGCCACCGGCCCGGAGCCGGCGAACAGCACCCAGGACGTGAGGCTCAACCCCGTCGCTCGTCCTCGTCCGGCCATGACCGCAGTGTCGCTGCCCGCCACCGGCGCCGACCAACGATTTTCCAGCGGACCGAAATTCACCCGACGGAAAACGCGGTGCCCGGACGACGATGTGGGTGTGACGGAACCGCGGGTGAGACCGGACCCGGCTTTCGCGCTGCTCGGGCTGTACGAGTCCGCGCTGCCGGAGGTCTACGGGTATCTGCTCGCGCGCTGCGGTGACCGCGTGCTGGCCGAGGAGCTGACGTCGGAGACGTTCCTGGGCGCCGTGGCCGCGTGCCGCAAGGGAGGTGCGCCGCCGGTGAGTACCGGGTGGCTGATCGGGGTGGCGCGGCACAAGCTGGCCGACCACTGGCGCCGCAAGGCCCGGGAGGAGCGCGGGTTGCGGCTGGTGCACGAGCCCGACGCCCACGACCCGTGGGACACCGCGCTCGACGCGTTGCGCGCACGCCAGGTGCTCGAGTCGCTCGGCGCGCACCACCGGGCAGTGCTCACGCTGCGGTACGTCGACGGCCTGCCGGTCGGCGACGTCGCCGCTTGCCTGGGCCGCACGCTCAACGCGACGGAAGCGCTGCTGACCCGTGCGAAGGCCGCGTTCCGCCACAGCTACGAGGAGAAGGGGGGCCGCGATGACTGAGCCGTTCGACGCGCTTCGCCTGCCCCCGACGCCGGTCGACCCGGACCCGGCGTTCGCCAGGGAGCTGCGGGACAACCTGCGGCGCCTCATCCTGAACGGAGCCGAGATGACCACCACCGAAACCCCCGCCGACGCCGCCGTGCGCGCGCTCGCGCCGTACCTCGTCGTCACCGATGCCCGTGCCGCGCTGGACTTCTACGTCGAGGTCTTCGGCGCGCGGCGCCGCTCCGACCCGATCGTGATGGACGACGGCCGCGTCGGGCACGCCGAGCTGGCCATCGGCGACAGCGTGCTGATGCTCGCGGAGGAGTTCCCCGAGCTGGGCAACGTCGTCGCGCCCGAGGGCGGGGCGCTGATCCGCGTGGAAGTGCCCGACGTCCGCGAGTCGGCCCGCCGCGCCGTGGAGCTGGGTGGCGAGCTGCTGCGTCCGGTCGAGGACCGCGGTTACGGGCTCGGCGGCACGATCAAGGACCCGTACGGCCAGCGCTGGCTCGTCGCGCAGGCCGGCCAGACCGCCAAGCACGCGACGAAGCCCACCCGCCACGGCGAGGCCATGTACTTCACGTTCCAGGTCCCCGACGGCGAACGGGCGAAGGCGTTCTACGGCGGCGTCGTCGGCTGGCAGTTCTCGCCCGGGTCCGTGCCGGACGCGTGGGGCTTCGAAGGCCCCGGCCTGGAAGGCGGCCTGTGGGGCGGCTCGGGCCGGCAGGTCGGCTGGAAGCTGATGTACGCGGTGGACGACCTCGAAGCGGCTCGCGCCCGCGTCCGCGACCACGGCGGCACGGCCGGTGAGGTGGAGCACCACCCGTACGGCACGACCGCCGACTGCGTCGACGACCAGGGCATCGAGTTCTGGCTCTGGGAACAACCACACGAGTGAGAAACCCCATGACCCCGGCGGGTCCCGCGCCGCCGGGGCGCACACTCGAATCATGGCCGGGCACTGGACTCCGTGCAACGAAGCTGAGCTGACCGCCGGCTGGCGGCTGTGGCTGGAGCTGGGCTCCTGCACGTGGCCGGGCCCGGACTGGGACGGCACGCCCGCGGAGGCGGTGACCGGTTTGACGCGGTTGTTCTCGACGTGCAACGAGATCCTCGAGTCCTACCGCCGCAGTGGCGGCCCGGACGGCGCCGGGATCATCGGCCTGGTGCGCTCGATGTTCCTCGCCGCCAACTGGACCCTCGAACTCTGGCGCGACGACACGGCACCGCTGGATGCCGAGCGTGCCGCGTTGCTCCACGGCGACCTCGCGGGCTTCGCGGAACACGCCGAGGCCGTCCGGACCCTGCTCGCCCGGGGCGGCGGCTGGTCGTCGCTCCCGGGCTGAGCCTTCACCGAGGATCCGGCAGCTTCCTGGCCAGCACCACCACGAGCAGCGCCACCGCGGCCAGCAGCGCCATGACCAGCACGAACGCCCCCTCGTACCCCATCGACCCCGTGCTCAAGCCCGCGAACAGGCTGCCGAACACGGCCACCCCGAGGGCCAGTGACGTCTGCTGCGTCGTGGTCATCACGCCGCCGCCGATGCCGGCGAGGTCGTGGGGGACGCGGGACAGGACGATGCGGAACAGCGTGGTCATGGCCAGGCCGTTGCCGATCCCGATGAGGACCATGGCGGGCGCCAGCTCCCACAGCGTGAGGTCGGGCCACGCCCACAACGCCGAGCCGGCCAGCACGAGCAGGCCGAGCGCCGCGATCACGCCGCCGGCGAGCACCACCTTCTGGCCGTAGCGGGCGACGAGGTGGCTGCTGACCAGCGACGTCACGAAGTACGCCACGGCCATCGGCGTCAGCACGAGACCCGAGCCGAGCGGGCCGAGGTGCAGGCCGTCCTGCAGGGTCACGGCGTAGACGAACATGAAGGACCCGAAGCCGCAGAAGAACGGCACCGCGACGACCAGGCCGTGGCGCACGTTGGCCGTGCGCAGCAGCGCCGGCGGCAGCAGGGGCATCCCGCCGCGCGCCTCCAGCCGTTTCTCGACGCGGGCGAAGCCCAGGGCGGCGAACGGGAACAGCACCAGCAGCGCGATGGTCCACCACGGCCAGCCCAGAGCAGAGCCTTCCATCAACGGCACGAGCAGCGTCAGGAGCGACGCGGCGAGCAGCGCCGTGCCCCAGCGGTCGACGCCGAGCGGGTTCTCCGCGCGGCTGTCGGGCACCGTGCGGCGCGCGACCAGCAGCCCGATGAGGCCGATCGGCACGTTGACCAGGAAGATCGGCCGCCAGCTCGTGCCCCACAGGTCGGCGGCGACCAAAGCGCCGCCCAGCAGCTGGCCGACGACGGTCGCGATGCCGCCCATCGCGCCGTAGGAGCCGAGCGCGCGCGAGCGGTGTTCGCCGGTCGTGCCGGCCTGGATGATCGAGAGCACCTGCGGCAGCAGCATCGCCGCCGCTGCCCCTTGCGCGGCGCGGGCGAGCACCAGCGTCAACGCATCGGGAGCGAGGCCGCAGACCAGCGACGTCAGTGTGAACAGCGCGAGCCCCAGCAGGAACAGCCGGCGGCGGCCGAACGCGTCGCCGAGCCGGCCGCCGAGGACCAGCAACACGGCGTACGCGATGCCGTACGCGGCCACCACCAGCTCCAACGTCGCGGTGGACGCGTGCAGATCGGTATCGATGGTGGGGAGGGCGACGTTGACGATGAAGAAGTCGATGACCGGCAGTGCCGCCCCCAGCAACACGGTGACCAGGCCGGCGGAGGTGAGCGCCGGCCTGGCGATCACGCCGGTGGGGTGCACCGGCGTAGTGGTTGTCGTCGTCATGACTACCACGCTCCGACGCTTTCGAACCTGGTACCAGGTGCGCTCTTATCCTGGTAGTGGGAGTACCTGGTACCAGGCAACGCGCTGTGCTGAACTGGGAGCATGACCACCGCTGTCGAAGTACGCCTCCGCCGCGGCGAGCTCGGTGCGTTCCTGCGCAGCCGCCGCGCCCGCATCACGCCGGAGCAGGTCGGCCTGCCCCTCGGCGGCCGCCGTCGTACGCCTGGCCTGCGCCGCGAAGAGGTCGCGCAGCTCGCCGGCGTCGGGGTCACCTGGTACACGTGGCTGGAGCAGGGCCGCGACATCAACGCGTCAGAGCAGGTGCTCGGCGCGATTTCGCGGACGCTGCGGCTCGACCCGCACGAGCACTCCCACCTGTTCACCCTCGCCGGCGCGCCCGAACCGCCGGCCGCCGAAGAGTGCAACGCCATCACGCCCTCGATGCGCAAGATGATGACCCAGCTCGAGCCTTTCCCCGTCGCGGTCCGCAACGCGCGCTGTGACCTGCTCGGCTACAACCGCGCGTACGCGTGGCTCATGGGCGGCGTCGACTCCATCCCGTTCGAAGACCGCAACACGCTGGTCCAGTGCCTGCTCAACCCGGACTGGCGCAAGCGGATGCTCGACTGGGAGCAGAACGTCCCGCGCGTGGTCGCGTCGTTCCGCGCGGCGATGGCCGAGCACGTGGCCGAACCGTCGTGGAAGTCGCTGGTCAAGCGGCTGAAGGCCGAGTCGCCGTTGTTCGAGCAGCTGTGGAATCGCCACGACGTGAACCCGGAGCCGATCCGCACCAAGTGCTACGACCACCCCGAGGTCGGGCTGCTGAAGTTCAACTTCACCTACCTGTACTCGGGTCGCCGCTCCGAGATCACGGTGTCCACCTACACGCCGGCCGACGAGCAGACCGCCGCGAAGCTGCCGAGCTCGTTCGACTAGAAGCGGACCAGCACCCGTCCGTCGTTGTCGTTGTCGGTTTCCACGCGGCGGTAGAGCTTCTTGAGGTGCGGCTGGTTCAGCGTGGCGAGAACGCGCTTTTTCAGCTTGCCGGAGCCTTTTCCGGTGATGATTTCGACGACCTTGATCTTTTCCCGGGCCGCGCGGAAGATCGCGGTTCGCACAGCCGCGTCGATGTCGCGGTCACTCCGGAAGATCGGGTGCAGGTCGACGGTCAGCATCTCCGGCATGTCAGCTCCTTGGGACGTCGTACGGCACCAAACGTAGCCGGAGTGCCGCTTCCGGACGGACGCGCGGGCGCCGTGTGAGCGGTAGTTTTCTGCACCATGCAGGACTGGTGGCGGGCGCGGAACCCGTGGTTCGGACGCGTGTTCCGGACCTTCGTGGTGCTCGTGTTCACGCTCGGCGCCACGAGCGCGGCCGGCCGCTGGCAGCCGGGCGCCCACCCGCTGAGCGCCGCGGGCGCCGCGTGGCTGGTCGCGACCGTGCTGACGCTGCTGGTCGTCCACCGCTACCCGCTGCCGGTTTTCGTGGTCACGGCCGCGTCGGCGTATGCGTTCTACGCCTCGCCCGAGCCCGGCGGACCGATCATCCTGGTGCCGACGATCGCGTTGTTCATGCTCACCCGGCGCAGTGGCCCGGTGGTCGCGGGCTGGACCGGCGCCGGCGTGCTCGTCGCCGGGTACGCGGCCCACG
This sequence comes from Amycolatopsis sp. NPDC049253, assembly GCF_040678995.1. NCBI lineage: Bacteria > Bacillati > Actinomycetota > Actinomycetes > Pseudonocardiales > Pseudonocardiaceae > Amycolatopsis > Amycolatopsis sp. NPDC049253. Next base: position 114,075 of record NZ_JBFAQX010000001.1, read on the forward strand.
TGATCACCACGCGGTCGTTCGCGATCGCCCCCTCGGCCGGGGTGTTCGTGGTGTGGCTGGCGGCGGTGATCGGCATCGGCACCGCCGTGCGCTACCAGTTCGCGGCCCTGGCGGCGCGGCGCGAGCAGGCCGTGGAGCACCGCCACCGCCTGGCCGAGCAGGAGCGGCTGCAGATCGCGCGCGAGGTGCACGACGTCGTGGCCCACAGCCTCGCGATGATCAACGTGCAGGCCGGCGTCGCCGCCCACGTCGCCGACCGGCGGCCCGAGCAGGCGAAAGAGGCACTGCTGAACATCAAGGCGGCCAGCGCGTCGGCGCTCAACGACCTGCGTGCGACGCTCGCCGTGCTGCGTTCGGGTGAGGACAAGGCGCCCGCGCCGAGCCTGTCGCAGCTGGGTGAGCTGCTCGACCACGCGCGGTCCGCCGGCCTCGAAGTGCGGCTGCACGGCGACGCGGGCGACGTGCCCGCGCCCGTGGCCGGCGCGGCCTACCGGATCCTGCAGGAGTCGCTCACCAACGTCGTCCGCCACGCCGACGGCGCGCAGCACGTGGACGTCCACCTCGACCGGCGCCCGGGGAGCCTCACGCTCACCGTCCGCGACGACGGCCGCGCCACCACCGCGCCCACACCCGGCCACGGCCTGCGCGGCATGAACGAACGCGCGGCCGCTCTCGGTGGCACGGTGCGGGCCGGCCTGGTCAGTGCCACCGGGGGCGGCTTCGAAGTCCGGGCCGAGCTGCCCGTGAAGGGGGAACAAGCAAGGGGGCGAGAGCAATGACGATCACCGTGGTGCTGGCCGACGACCAGGCCCTGGTCCGCGCGGGGTTCCGCGTGCTGCTGGAGACCGAAGACGGCTTCGACGTCGTCGGCGAGGCGGGCGACGGCGCGCAAGCCGTGGCGCTCGCGGCCGAGCACAAACCGGACATCGTGGTGATGGACGTCCGCATGCCCGGCACCGACGGCCTCGAAGCCACCCGCCGCATCACCGCCGACCCGGCGCTGGCCGGCGTGAAGGTGCTGGTCCTGACCACCTTCGATGTCGACGAGTACGTCTATGAGGCCCTGCGCTCGGGCGCGAGCGGCTTCCTGCTCAAGGACACCGAGCCGGTGGAGCTGCTGCGCGCGCTGCGTGTGGTCGCCGCGGGCGAGGCGCTGCTGGCCCCGACGGTGACGCGCCGGCTGATCTCGGAGTTCGTCGGCCGCCCCGAGCACCGCCGCATCGACACGGCCGCGGTCAAGGCGATCACCGACCGCGAACGCGAGGTCCTCGGCCTCGTCGCCGGCGGCCTGTCCAACGACGAGATCGCCGCCCACCTGGTCATCTCCACCGCCACGGCCCGCACCCACGTCAGCCGCATCATGACGAAGATCGGCGCCCGCGACCGCGCGCAACTGGTGGTCCTGGCGTACGAATCGGGCCTCGTCACCCCTCGGCGGCACTAGCCCGGCAACTAGCCCGAAGGTGTGAGTTACGCCGTGTCGGTGAACGTCGTCCCACGTTCGGACGCCTTACCAGCAGAGCATCGCCTCACTCAGCGATGTGTTCGGCGGAAGGAGCTCCCATGGCGTGGGAGATCGTCGTGGTCGCCGCGCTGGCCGTGATCTTCCTGGTCAGACTGGTGCTGCAGCTCAAGCGGGGGTGACGGGCGCCGCCGCGGCGTGCTGTGCCGGGCGCGAGGCTCGGCGGTGCGGTCGGAGCCCGACTCCTGCGCGAGCGGGGGCCGGGGCTGCGGTTGGGGCTGCGGACGCCGAGGCGGGACAGTCCGCGTGATCACCGTCTTCTCCGCGTCGGTCGGCGGCGGGGGCTTCGGAGCACGCTGTGGCGGAGTCGGCGGCGGCTTGAGCACGCCCTTGGTCGGCGGGGGCGGCAAACTGCCGTTCAACGAGCCGGAGACGGAACCCGCCGGCGCGTCACCCGCCAGGTGCCGAGGCCGGTCCACCTTCGGGATCTCGATCGTGATCTCGCTGGTGACCTGGATCGGCGCCGGCTTCTCACGCCGGTACGAGAGCTTGCGCGCCAGCGCGTGGCTCGGCCGCTCCACGAACCGGTAGCTCACCTCGACCACGCCGAACACCGCAGGGATCACGATCAGCAACGCGATCGGCAGCGGCACCGCCGGGCGCAGCAGCTGCAGCAGCACGAACGAGACCAGCATGTGCAGCAGGTAGATCGAGTAACTGCGCTCGGACACGATGGTCCAGAACTTCCGCTGCTTGAGCTTCGGCTCCGCCATCAGGCCCAGCATGAACAGCGCCACGGCGAACGCCATCGACAGGTTGTAGGCCGTGTCCACACGGCCGACGTTGATGATGTCGCCGAGCACGTACAGACTCCACGCCAGACCACCGAACACGCCACCGGCCCACACCGGAATCTTTTTCGACGTGGTGGCCCAGATGACCTGGCCGATGACCATGATCGGCAGGTAGGACACGTTCACCGCGAACAGGAAGTACCCGGCGGTGAGCTGCCTGCCGCTCAGCATCACCACGAAGATGAACGTGATCTCGACAGCGATGGCCAGCCACACCCACCGGCGCAGCACCGGGAGCAAGAGCAGCAGGATGAAGTAGAACAGGACCTCGACGATCATCGTCCACGCCACCGGCACCAGGACGACCTGCGGGTTGATCAGGTAGTTGACCAGCAGGGAGTTGGTGAGCACGGTCAGCGGCGTCAGCTCCTGCGACTGTCCCGGCGTCGCGGGCGGATGCAGGTGTACCAAGATCAGCAGCGCGGTCAGCAGCACGACGAACACCATCGGCGCGTACACCCGGATCAGCCGGTTCACGGCGAACCGCCTGCTGCCCTGCCGCATCGCGATCGGGGTGACCACGAAACCGCTGACCAGGAAGAAGAACGGCACCGCGATCTCCCCGATGCCCTGTGTCGACATGTGCATCGGGTTGCTGGTGAGCGCCTCGATGAAGTCGATGTACGGCGCGTGCTCGCCCTTGGCCTTCACCCAAGGATGCGCGATGTGGCTGTAGAAGACCAGCAGCGCACCGAGCCCGCGACCGATGTCGATGAAGACGATCCGGGTCTTCTTCGCCGGTTCGGAGGGCGTGACTTCGGCCAACGCCCACCCCCAACTGGTCGAACCGACTTAGTCCGTAAGGAGTGTAACGAAGAAACACCGAGTGGTTTCCACGGATGGAAATTACCCAGCCAAGGCGGGGTCGGGTCGGAGCCACAGCGTCACGAAGTCCTTTTCGTTACGCCGCGCGATGCGAATCAGCTCCCGGTCACCCTGTGGGTAGGTGACCGGCCCTTCGTCGCCGACCTCGATCGGCTGGTAGCCCAGCTCGCGGTAGCGGGCGAGCACCGCGTGCGGATCGTCCCCGAGTTCCTCGATGGCGCTCGGGCAGAACTCGCACACGATGTGGGGGCGGTCGCGGCGCAGCACCTCGTCCAGCCCGGCCAGCGCCCGGTGATCGCGGCCCTGCAGGTCGACCTTGATCAGGGTGATCTGCTGCTCGCTGACCTCGGGCACCTCGCCGAGCCGGACCGCGGGCACCTCGATACCCGGCCCGTCCTCGCTGACCCGGTTGTCGCCGCTGTTGTCGGCTTCCGGATGGGTGAGCCGCACGGTGCCGGCGTGGTCCCAGGCGGCCACCGGCAGCACCGTGGTCAGCTCGACCGCGGCGGCGGGCAGGTTCACCTCGAGGTTGCGGCGCAGGTACTGGGCGTTGAGGGGGTCGGCCTCGACGGCGATCACGCGGCTGACGTCCGGACAGGACCGCATCAGTCGCAGCGTGTGGTAACCGACGTGCGCGCCGATATCGAGGATGGCGCCGGGATGCCGGGTCACCAACTCGCACATGAGCTCGGCCTCGCTGTTCTCCCAGGACCGGTGGAACCGGATCCACGGGAGCATGACCTCGTCGACCGGCATCAGCAGCGCGCCCACGTCGCTGACCACGACCTCGGCGTCGCGCGGGACCGGAACGTGCGCGAGCCGGGCGGCGTCGCGCAGTGCGCCCAGGTCGACGGCAACGCGCTGGATTGCCTCTTCGTCCTGGTCGAGCCGTTGGTCGCGGGCCGAGAAGTCGGCGTGCACGTTCGCCGTGACCGACTCCAGCTCGCCGGTGAAGCTCTCCGACATTTTGCTGACGTCGGCCTCGATGTTGCGCACCGCTAGATCGAGGCTCGGCGTTTGGTCGCGCAGCTCCTCGGCGAAAGTCTCCAGCGCCCGCAGCCGGCCCTCGACCGAGGTCTTGAGGGTGTCCAGCTTGTCGTCGAAACGGCGGCTCAGCTCCGCGGCACGCTGCGCGTCGTCGAGGCGCGCCTCCACGGACTCCAGCCGGGCCAGCAACCTGCTGGCGGTCTCCTCCGTGGCGTCGCGGAGCTCGCCCATGACCCGGCGTTGATGCACGTCGTAGTGGTCGATGGCACGCAGCACGGCCTTGCGCATCGCGGGCGCGAGCGGCGTCCTCGAAGGCGCGGCCGGCTCCGGCCGCCAGTGCAGCGCCTCGGCGGCCTTGCGCACCGGGGTCAGCGGGTGCTCCGGCTCCTGCGGCCGGTACGCCTGGCGCGAACGCCAGATTTCGTAGGCGCCGCCCAGTTCGCGGCGCATCCACTCGGCGGCGGCCGCCATGGACCGCGTGCGCAGCACCTGCTGGCGCGCCTTCCGGCCGCGCCGCTCGGCCTCGTCCGGATCGTCGGCGACCTCGCGCATGGCGGCCGCGGCCGCCTCGATGTCCGGATCCGCCCAGAGGGTGTCGCGCTCGTACGGGTCGTTGCCCTTGCCCACCGGGACCAGCCGGTAGGGCACCGGCCAGCCGGTGGTCGAGTCGAGGAACTCGGTGGTGCTGGAGTAGTCCGTCGAGATGACGGGCATGGCACGCGCCATCGCCTCGGCCACGGTCAGCCCGAAGCCCTCGCCCCGGTGCAGCGACACGTAGCACGTGCTGCGGTCGTAGAGGTCGTTCAGTTCGGCCACCGACAGGTAACGCTCGATCAGCTCGATCCTCGGATCGCCCGCTGCCGCCGCGCGCAGCCGCTCCGCCTCGAACGGGCGCTGCTTGGCGTTGATCGTCTTGATGGTCAGCCGCACGTCGTCGCGGCCGGGGAAGGCCTGCTGGAACGCCTTGATCGTGCCCCACGGGTTCTTGCGCTGCGCGATGCTGTTGAAGTCGAACGCGAACAGGAACCGGACCGGCTCACCGGGCTCGCGGGCGGGGCGGGAGGGTTCACCGGGATCGCGCACCGGAACCGGCACGGTCTTGACCGGGATCGGCGAGTGCTTGGCGATCGCGGTGCGGCAGAAGTCGCTGACCGTCCACACCTCGTCGACCAGCCCGAACGCCTCGTGCATCGAGGCGGGGAAATCCTCCGTCTCCCACGCCCACAGGCCGATCCGGTAGCGGTCGTGCCCGACCTCGGGATGCGTGCCGAGCAGCACCCTCGTCTGGTCGGCGTTGACGGCGAGCACGCTCACCGGGAACCGCGGGTCACCGAGGCTCTCCGGTTGATCGAGACCGGTGCGGTTCAGGATGCGTTCCTCGACGACCGACGCGATCTGCACCCCGGCGGTCTCGATCGCCTCGTGCACGATCCGGCCCATCTCGCCGACGCCCAGCTCGGCGGTCAGATAGCCGAGCAGGTTGACGCCGAACTCGTCCACCGGCGCGCGGGCGGCCACCGGATGGCTGGGCAGCGCCCACTCGGCGAGTTCGCCCTCGTTGATGCCGGAGGTCACGCACCACGCGCGGAACTTCTCGGCGTCTTCACCAGTCGGATGCGGGAAGGCGATTCGAAGATCGACACGGGAATCCCAGACGGCGAGCGCCGCCCGATTCAGCCCGGACGCGGCTTGCGCCGAGTCCTCCGCGCCGGCCAGCCACTCGCGCAGGGCGCGGCCACCGTCTTCGCCGTAGGCGTGCGGTGGGAGGCGCTTGTTCTTGCGCTCGGCCTTGATCCAGGCCTCGCGGAACACGCGCCGGGCCAGCCGGGGCAGCGGCGTGCCGTCCCCGAAACCGGCGAAACCGTAGGGCACCGCTTCCAGCGTCTCGGCGTAACCCGCTTCGCGCAGCGCCGCGCCGTAGGCGTCGCACAGCTCGCGCAGTTCGGGGTTGGCCGAGAGCAGCACGCGCGGTTCGCGTGCGCAGTAGTAGGTCAGCAGCCACGGCGTCTCCGGCCGGTAACCACTGAAGTGGAAGAACCGCAGTTTCGCCCCGCCCGCGGTCAGCTCGCCGTTGTCGTCGCGTTCGACCGGGCGGTCGTGCAGGTTCCAGTACGCGACGTTGAAACCGGGGTCCACGAGCACGTGGTGGCCGAAGAGCGCGGGCACGTTGTCCACCCAGCGCTGGTCGGTGAACAGCTGCTGCTCCGGCGCCACGATCGCGTCGTGCCGCAGCCGCTGCGCCCAGAAATCGAGGAAGTCGCCGGAACCGGGACCGACCCCGATGAAGCCGAGGTTGAAGATCCCGGCGCCCATGATGACGGCCTCGTCGGGCTCCATCCCGTCGCGCGGCAGTGGGGACAGCACGTGCGGGGTGAGCACGATGCCGTGCTCCATCGCGAGCTCCGCGATCTCCGGCATCGGCGCGAAGACCCTGATGTCCGGATCGAGGTAGATCGCTACGTCGTACTCGCGGCGCAACTCGCGCAGCAGATAGGGCTTCACCGAGGTGGCCAGCTCGGTCACCGAGTAGGCCGTGGCCATGCGCAGGTAGTCGTCCCGGTCGATGCCGAACGCGTCCTGCCCGACGACCCGGTACCCGTCGCGCTCGTCCTCGTGGCCGTCGATGACCGCGATGACGAAGTCGTTTTCGGGGTGCTGCGCCAGGTAGGACCTGGCCAGGACACGGGCCGCGGGCAGGTAGTTGCGCGCGACGATCGTGCACGCGGTGACTGTGCGCGCGTCACCCATTGCTCGGGAGCACCTTCAGCTGAGCAGCGAGGATCGTGTCGAAGTTCGTCCTCGCGGTCTGCAGGCTCCCCGGAGCGGTCACCTCGATCCGGACCACCACGTTGCCGTGCGAGTAGTGGCCACGGATCTGCGCGGGGGAGCTGTCCTTCGCGTCGACCGAGGTGACGAACACGCCGTCCGGGGCGTCGGTGACGCGGGTGGCGTCGTTGCGGATTTGCGTGGCCAGCAGCTTGCTCGCTGCGTCCTGCGCCGCGGCCGGGCTGCTCACCTTGGTCAGCATGAGGATCGCCCGGGCCCCGCCGCCGAGGTCGTGCACCACGAACTTCACGTCGCCGGCCTGCGCGGCCTCGTACGTCGACAGCTCGTCGGAGGTGAGGTAGTTCAGCGCCGGGATCTGCGTGAAGTTCTTGATGGTGTCGTACTTCTCCGCGGCGCCCGGAATGTCGGCGACCGCCATCCCGTCCGGCGGCTTCGGCGCGCTGGAGGGCGCCTGCTGCGTCGGCTGGGCGGTGGGCTGCTCGTTGCCGCCGCCGCTGTCGCGGCCCCAGAGCCAGTAGGCGCCGAACGCGATCGCGGCCAGCACGACCACGGCGCCGACGATCGCGCCGACCTTCTTGCCGTTGCCCGACTTGGGCTTCTCGGCGAAGAACTCGGGACCCTGGCGGAAGGAGTCATTGCCCGTCGGGCCGAGCGGCGGCAGGTCGCCACCGCCCCACGGCGGGCTCTGGTCGCCCTCGGGCGCGTTCCACGGCTGCTGCTGCGGGAAGCCGCCGGCGGGGGACGCGGGCTGCTGGAACCCGCCGGGCGGGGAGTACTGCGCCTGCGGCGGCTGCTGCGACGGCTGCACGTACTCGGTGCGTGCGGGGTCGGCCTGCTGCATCTGCCAGGACTGCACGGCCTGGGTGCGCTCGGCGCTCGGGTCACCGGCGGGCTGCTGCGGCGCCTGCTGCTGGACCGGCGGCTGCTGCTGCGGGGCCGGCTGCTGCTGGGGCATGCCCTGCGGCGGGCTGACCGGCGTGATGATCTGCGTCGAGTCCGCGCTCGGGGCGGCCTGCTGCGCGGCCGGCTGGTCCTGCTGGCCGACGGCCGAGGACAGCACCTGGTCGCGCCGGATCCGGTAGTCGTCCGCGGACAGCCGCCCTGACGCGAGCTCCTCGTCCAGCCGCCGCAGCTCCTCCTGCCAGGACACCAGGGCCCCCCTTATCTGTCGGCATGGCGACGATCAGTGCGCCACCGCGACCCGATGTGTGTGACGACGTGGACATTGTGCACGGCTGTGACCCCGCGCGACGCCGCGGGTCGCCTTCCGTGGCCGGGGCTCGCGTCAGCGGGCGGGCAGGGCCGCCGCGACCTTCGTGCGGATCTGTTCGATCCGCGACCGGAGCACCACCGCGTCGTCCGTGAGCGGCTGCGACACGCCGATGCCGATCGCCACCGGACCGGAGGTGTACCAGAACGCGAGGACGCGTCCGGCCGGGCTGCTGCCGGAGTACAGCAGGTCCGTCGGCGCGGGTCCCAGCGGTGTGCTGTCGAAGCCGCCCGCGGTGAGGTTCTGCTGCAGCCCCTTCACGAGCTGCGCGGCCTGCGCGGGCGACGGCGTCGGCACGGCGAGCAGGATCGTGCCGTTGTCGGTGTGCGTGGTGTCGGCGTATGCGTGGTAGACGAGCTCGGTCGCGGTGGCCGTCTTCATCAGGTCCGCGTCGGCCTGCGACACGACCTTCAGCTGCACGGCCTTGTCCAGCGACATCGTCGAGTTGTCGGGGTTCGGCGTGCCGGCCAGGGCCGGCAGCTTGTCCTCCAGCGACGCCGACGGGTCCTGGCCGCCGGTGGCCGAGGGGACCGGCGGCGGCGAGACGCTGTCGGCGCTGTCGCTCTGGTCCGGCCGGTTGCCGATGTACCAGATTCCGCCGACGACCAGCGCCAGCACGACCAGCACTCCCAGCGACAGGAACAGCCACGTCGGCTTCTTCTTCCGCGGCGGCGCTTCCTCCCAGAGGCGGCGCAGCTCGGGCGTCTGCCGGCGGCCCAGGTCACCCGTGTCGCCGGTGACGGGCAGGTAGCCGGTCGGGTTCGTGTCGGCCGGGCTCGGCGCGGTCGCGAACGACGGCTCGCCGTCCTTCGGGCTCCACCGCGGCTTCCGGGTCAGCGACGACCGGGGCGGCCGCTGCGGCTTGGCCTTCTTCTTGTCCTGCTTCTCCGGCTGGGGCTCGGGCTGCGGCTCCGCGGGCACGGGCTCAGTGACCTGCTGCTGGACGGGGTGCCAGACCGGCTGGGGCTGGGGTTGCTGCTGCTGGATCGCCGGGTTGGCGCTGGCCCACGTGTTCGCCGGGCCCGGGGTGCCCGGCGCGGTCGGCATGGCCGGCGTGGTCGGCGCCCAGTCTTGCTGGGGCTGGTTCCACGCCACCGGCTGGGCGCTCCACGTCCCCGCGGCCGCGCTAGGCTCCGTGACCTGGGCGGGCACCTCACCCGCGCCCGCTCGCAGCGGCGACGCCACCGGCGAGGCCGCACCCCCGCCCGACGCCTCGGCGAGCAGCTCCTCGCGCTTGTGCCGGTGCTCGGCGTGCCCGATCCGGCCCGCGGCCAGGTCGGAGTCCAGCCGCCGAAGCTCTTCCTGCCAGCTCATCGCCATCCTCTGCCACTGGTCGGGGCCGTAGTTTTTCATGCACCCGGACCTGCGGGGGTACCGGTTTGTCGACTCGTGATCGATTCGTCGGCGAGATCATTCCGCGCCAGTCGCGTGGCGTCCAGGGTCCAGGGCCGTCCGTAGGATCGGTGTATGTCCTCGAACCGCGGTGAGGTGCCCGCCGACACCGCGACAGCGCGTTGGGAACGGCTCGGCGAGACGCTGGGCGCCATGGTGCGCGGTGAGACACCGGTCGGCGCCGCCAGCCGCAGCGTGCGCGAACAGTCGGAGCGGCTCGGGTCGCCCGCAGCCTTGCGTGACCTCCAGCGGTGGATCGCGATGCTCGACTCCTGGATCCCCACCGACGTCACGCCCGTCAGCTTCTGCGAGGACCAGATCCTGCAGCAGGCCCGCGAACTCCTCGCCGGAAACTGGCCACCCGTCACCCGTTGAGCGGCAAAAACTGTCGTACACATGTTCTAAAATTGGCCGTGTCCAGGGGAGATGCCGCTCGCGCAGCGTTCACAGTGGGTGCGGCGGGGGCGGCATCGGCGAAGAGTTCGGACCGGAAGGCGGCTGTCCCATGGCCTACATCACCCTGCCCACGTTCGTCGGCTACAGCGCGAGCACGGGTCCCACGCGGTCGTCGTTCGTGCGGCGCCAGCGGCGGCTGTACGAGGACCCGGCGCGGGCGGCGTTCAACTACTACCGGCGGGCGGCCAACGCGGTGCGGGCCGGACGCGCGGCACGGCAGGACGAGGTGGCGATGCGTTCGCTGGTCCACCACGCCGACGACCGCACGCGCCCGCACTACGCGGCCATCGCCGAGGGTTGGCTGCGCTACCTGGGCCGGCGTGACCCGAAGCTGATCGAGGTCGGGCGGGCGCGCGTGCCGCTCGGGGAGCTGGAGGTGGGCCTGAGCCCGCAGCTCGGCCTGCGCAAGAGCAACGGTCAGCGCTACGCGACCTGGCTCTACTTCAAGGAGGAACCGCTCACGCGTGACGCCGCCCAGCTCGCGCTGTGGCTGCTCGTGCAGGGCATGTCCGACATCCTGCCGGGCGGCGAGGCGCTGGTCGTCGACGTGCGGCGCGCGAAGGAGTTCACGCTCACGGCGCGCGATCGCGAACGGCTGCGGCCGTGGGCGTTCAGCGAGGCGTCGGCCTTCATGACCCTGTGGGAAGCTGCGTGATGTGACGGTCGGTGACCGGGCGTTCCGGCTGCGCTCGGTCACCGATCCCCCAGGCCACAGGCCCGCGACGCACCCACTCGGGTGACGCATTTGGCACTGGGCGGCCGTGGACTGGACAATCTCGCCCCCGGACACGAAGCTTTCGACAGTTTTGAGCCGGCCGATGACTTCGAGGTCGATAAGTGAACGCAGCAGCCTGGGAACCGCTCTCCAGAGTGGCCGACGAGCCCGCTTGGTACTGGGTCTACAACAAGCTCGGCTTCTGGCCGAGCACCTTCGCGCACGACTGGCCCGGCTTCCGCGAGCCCACGCCGTCCCGTACGTGGGACCTGTCGGCGGGTGACTTCGACCGCGCGTCGGCGGAGTTCCGGCTCGGGCCGTACGCGGTGGAGGAACCCGACGTCGCGCGGATCGTGCTGGCGGCGCTGAAGGAGATCGTGCGCGAGGACGAGTGGCTGTGGGTGCTGCACTGGCAGCACCAGTCGTTCAAGTTCTGGCCGCACCGCATGCCCGAGGGCGCGGCGTGGCCGGTGCCCGTGTTCCCGCGCGGCGACTACCACCTGTTCCTCGCCGAGGACTTCAGCTTCGGCACCCTCGGGCACCCGTGGGAGCGCACGCTGTGCGCGTTCGGCGACCGGCTGCTGCCCGCCGTGGAGAAGCACGGCGAGGGCGTGCTGACGAAGGTCCTGCGCCGCGACGGCCGCCCCAGCGCCCTGGCGCGCTGACCGCCCGTCCCGCCTGGGGAACCGCCCGTCGCGGCGGGCCGACCGGCGCATCGGCGCAGCTTGTGGCGCTGCTACCGTTCGCGACGTGTACGAATACCACGGCTGGGTGACCATCGCGGCGACCACGAGCGGCGACGACGACGCTGCTCTGCTGGAGCGCCTGGTCGATCGCGTTCACCGAGCCGTGCGTGACGCCGGCACGCTGGATCTCGTCGACCTCCGCTGGAGCGCGGGCATGCCGATGCTGCACCTCGGCGGCCTCGACAAGCACGGCGGGGCGATCGCGCCCGAGCTGCTGGAGACGTTCACCCGCGTCGGCGAGCTGGCGCCGGGTTCGTACGGGCTGCTGCACGTCTGGGACGACCAGGATCCCGATCACGACAACGAGTTCCGCGTGTTCCGCATGGCGCGCGGCCTCGTGTCCGAGTTCCGCGACGAGCACCTCACGCCGGTCGCCCCGACCGTGCTGGACGTCTACGAGCTGTAGAACAGCGCGGTAGCCGAAACGGCACGAACGGCCCCTTCGCGCTTGTGGCACGAAGGGGCCGTTCGCTTCATCTGCCCCGCGGGAGGGCGTTCTGGGTGGGACGCCGTCAGTGGTGGTGGTTCGGCGTCTGCGGGCGGCTGCCCGGCTCCTGGCGCGGCGGCTTCTGGTCCGTGCCCGGGAACACCGGGGCGGGCAGGTTCGCGGCCTCGTAGCGCGACAGCGTGAGCGGGCCCGAGGTGTCGGGCAGCGTCGGCGGCTGCGCCTTGTGGTCGTTGAAGCGGAAGGCCGAGGTCATGTCACCGAAGGTCTTGCGGCGCCAGTCGGAGATGTTCGTCTCGCGCACACCGGTGACCTGCTCGAGGAACTGCAGCGTCGACGTGTGGTCGAACGGCTCGCTGCACACCCAGCCGCCCGCGGTCCAGGGCGAGATGATGATCGCCGGCACGCGGTAGCCCGCGCCGACCGAAAGGCCGTTGCCCTTGGTACCGCCCGGCGAGGTCTTGGTGACGAACTCGTGCGGGGTGCCGGTGGGCGGCATCGGCGGGACGACGTGGTCGAACAGGCCGTCGTTCTCGTCGTAGTTGAGGATGAACACGGTCTTGGCCCACACGTCCGGGTTGGACGCGATGGCGTCGATCTTCGAGGCGACGAACGCCGCGCCCTCGGCGGGCGTGTAGTTCGGGTGCTCCGAAGCCGTGGAGGTGCAGATGATCCACGAGACGGTGGGCAGCTTGTCGTTGCGCGCGTCGTACTCGAACTGGCCCTCGGGGCGGTGGGTGAGGCCGTTGACGGCGAGCGGCGAGTCGGCCGGCGCGTTCTTGAAGTTGGCGAAGTTCTCGAGCATGTTGCAGCCGTAGGTGTCGCTTTGCTCGTAGACCTTCCAGCTCACGCCCGCGGCCTGGAGGCGCTCCGCGTACGTGGTCCAGGTGTAGCCGCCGGCGGGGGCGTTGTTGTCGAGGATCGGACCGCCGTTCTCGCCATCGGGGTCGATGGTGCCGGTCATCCACATCATGCGGTTCGGCCACGTCGGGCCGAGCACCGAGCAGAAGTAGCTGTCGCACACGGTGAACGACTCGGCGAGCGCGAACTGGAACGGCAGGTCGGCGCGCGTGTGGTAGCCCATCACGTACGGGCCGTTCTTGCCGTCGGCCTTGCGGTGGGCCGGGAGCCAGCTGTCCATCTTGCCGCCGTTGAGGGCGTCGTGCTGGACCTGCCAGGCGTGGGAGGTCGACGGGATCTTCTGGGCGTTGGTGGCGTGCGTGTCGAGGTGGAACGGCAGCGCGTAGCCGGCGGGGTTCTCGGCGTCGGGCTGGTAGAACACGGACTTGCCGTTCGGCAGCTTCGTGGCGTGCGGGTCGCCGAACCCGCGCACGCCGCGCATGGTGCCGAAGTAGTGGTCGAACGACCGGTTTTCCTGCATCAGCAGCACGACGTGCTCGATGTCCTTGATCGAGCCGTGCTTGGGCGCTCCCTGGGCGAGGGCCTTCTGCACGCTGGGCGGAAGCAGCGTGGCCGCGGCAGCGGCGGCAGCGGCCCCGGCGGTGGATCCGAGAAGACGGCGACGAGTCAGTTCGGTCATGGCTGACACCCTGCAGCCACTCCGTCACCCAAAAAGGTGGTTATCTCGGAACGAGCGACTAACACATGATGAAAACAACTGCCGAACCACCCAACAACCCCGAACCACCCCGTTCCCGCTGGTACACGCATTACGCCACCCGGGTGATTGCCTGCGGGGCCAGTGCTGTCTTGCCTTCCGCTGGTGCTCGGCTAACCGTCTGCTTGCCTTCTGGGCTTCGTTCGGCTGCCGTCGGGTCACTGTCGGGTCACCTGCGTGGGTGGTTTGCGGGGTGCCGCTGGACGCACCCCGAGCATCGATTGTCACCGTGTGAGGGCTGCGGATCGAGGTGCAGGGAGGGGGCTGGGTGGTCTCGCCGCTGCGTTGCCGGCCTGCGGTTGGTGAGATGGCAGCTGCCGCCGGTTGGGAGGTTGGTCAGGCGCCGTGCTCGGCTTGAGTGTCTGCGTCGCCGGTCGCCGCGCCCGCCCAGGCAGACACAGTCACCCGCACTTCAGCAACGCAGCTGTTTCGCCACTCAGCTGGGCCGCGCGCACCGGTCACCCCGCAACTCACCCCGGGCGCTCGTCTCACCATTGAACTCACCCGCGCAGCGCATCTCACCCGCACTCAACAACGCAGCTGTCTCACCACGAGCACTGCGCCCCGCGCAGTAGCTCCCCACCTCAACCATGCAGGAACGGTCACCGATGGCACCGTGGGGGTCCGGGGGCTCGGCCCCCGGGAGATATGGCGAGGGCCACCCGGCTCGCGCTTTCGGCGAGCAGAGTGGCCCCTGGACCGAGCGGATGACGGGATTCGAACCCGCGACCCTCACCTTGGCAAGGTGATGCGCTACCAGCTGCGCTACATCCGCGTTGACCGCTTGTTGCTCGGTGTTGTCGTAACTCTATACCGAGGGATGGGAGCCACTTTCGGGGGGTGCACCTTGGCGCGGCGCGGCCTGTGACGTGCTTCGACTCGGTGCTTCGTTGTCACATCGGGCGTACAAGGGGTGACGACGGGCTTTTCGCTCCGTATGGTGTCCCCATTCGACCGAGTGGTGAGTCCTTCGGGGGAGGAGGTGCCTTGCCGGATGACCGAGCTGGGCACGGCGCCGCCACCAGCGGCCTCGGAATCCGACGAGCAGGCACTTCTTCAGCGGCTCCGCAACGGGGAAGACGCCGCGTTCGGGGAGCTGTTCGAGCTCCACGCAGCGGCCGTGCGCAGATTGGCGCAGAGCCTCGCGTCGGACAGTTCCGAGGCCGAGGACATCACGGCCGAGACGTTCTTCCGGGTCCTGCAGGCGCTGCGGCGCGGCGCGGGCCCGCGTGACTACGTCCGCGCGTACCTGCTGACCGTCGCCCGCCGGGTGTCGTGGGAGTGGCACGGCGCGCGCCGCGACGTGCCGGTGACCGACGACGAGCTGACGTTCCGTGCGGGCGCGGGCGCGGACACCAACGCGCGCACCGCCGAGCACACGCTGATCACCACGGCGTTCACGAGCTTGCCGGAGCGTTGGCGCACGGTGTTGTGGCAGACCGAGGTCGAGGGTGAGCAACCCGCCATGGTCGCGCCGCACTTCGGGCTTTCGGCCAATGCGACGGCGGCGCTCGCCCGTCGCGCGCGTCAAGGTCTGAGGGCGGCCTACCTCCAGGCACACCTTTCGGTGAACCGCGGGCCGGGGACGTGCCGCTCGGTCGTCGAGAAGATGGGCGGCTTCACCGCGGGCAGCGTCACGGGCGCCGAGGCCGAGCGGATCAAGGCGCACCTGCTGGGGTGCGCGTCGTGCCGCGCGACGCAGGACGAGCTGCGCGACGTCTGTTCCTCGCTGCGTGCGCACGCCGAGGTGATCGTGGTCGCGGTGCCCGCGGTGGTGGGCATCGGCAAGGCAGCCGGTGCGACGGGGGTCGTCACCACGGTGAAGAGCGTGCTGTTCGGCTCGAAGGTGAAGGTCGGGCTCGCGCTCGCGTCGACGGCCGCGGCGGGCGTCGCCGGGTTCACGACCGGTCCGCTTGTGTTCGGTACGCACCCGGTGCAGGACGTCGGTCTCCAGGGTGGCGCGCCGGAGCTGGCGTTGCAGCCGCCCGCGCTGCCGGCTCAGCAGCCGCCTCCGCAGGTGCAGCACGGCCCGCGCGTGGCGACCGGCCGGTTGCACGGGGCCGCGCGCCCGCAGCACCCGGCGGTCCACACCGTCGGGTCGCAGCTGGGCACCAACGACGTGCCGAAGCTCCCGGGCGGGCCCGCTGCCGGAGCCGGCGCCGGGCAGCCGTCCGACGGTTCGCCCCGCGACGACCTCCCCGGCGGCAGCCAGTCGCACTCGCCGATGTCGAGCCAGAACTCCACGGACACCACCGAGTCCACGGACTCCCGCGCCGACACCGATCCGGACCTGACGTCGGGCAACCCGTGCGACGACCCGACGATCGACGGCCCGTACAGCACCACGCGGACCTCGTACCCGCCGTCGTTCGTGCCGCCGCCGGCGTTCACGTACGTGCCCCCGCCGGAGACCTACCTCCCGCCGACGGTCACGACCACGCCGACGCCGGGTGACACCGTCCCGGAGAAGCCCGGATCGTCCGCGAAGTCCGCTCCGACCAAGTCCACGCAGTCCGAGACCCGGTCCGAGACGGACACCGCTTCCCAGGACTCGGGAGACGTGACCCCCTCGGATGTCACCGGTTCGGCCGATTCCGATTCACCGGCGGCTCCCTGAGCAGCGAAAACCGGGCAAACCTCACGCCACGCTCCGTGACCACCTCGCGCTGACGGGCGCCGTCACGGTAGCGTTGACCGACTCGAGCGTCGCCCGGGAGGCAACAGGATGAACCGGCTGGTGCGCGGCGAAGACGGCCGCGACTGGGTGGTCCGAGCCCAGATGGAGTGGCGTGCGCCCGCCACCGCGGACGATTTCGAACACGACGTGGCCGGCAGCTACACGCCGGGCATCGCCATGCTCCTGGTCACCGCGTTCCTGGCCGTGGTGCTCGTGATCTGGACGCCGGACCAGGTGCGCGTGCCGGCGTGGGTGTTCCTCGCGATCCTGCTGGTGCTGCTGTTCTTCCCGTTGCGCTGGATCCTGAGGCGGCCGTGGACGGTCGTGGCCGAGACCGAGGGCGACGTGACGGGCGACCGGCCGTCGGAGCGCTGGGTCGGCACGATCCGGGGCATGTTCACGGTGTCGGGCGAGGTCAAGCGGATCACGAAGACGATCCAGAAGCACTCGCTGCCCGACTTCGACGGTCCTCTGCACCCGGTCGAATAGACCTGGCCGATTCGGGCATCACGAGCAAGACTGGTGTCATGCCCGAGCTGCCCGAGGTCGAAGCACTCGCCCACCACCTGCGCGAACACGCCGTGGGCGCCACGGTGTTCCGGCTCGACGTCGCCTCGCTCAGCGTCCTGAAGACGGCCGTGCCGCCCTACGCCGAGCTGCACGGCCGCGAAATCACCGGCGCCACCCGCCACGGCAAGCACCTCGACGTGGTCCTCGGCGACCTGCACCTCGTCGTGCACCTGGCGCGCGCCGGCTGGCTGCGCTGGTCCGACCAGCTCTCGCCGACGCCGTTGAAGCCGGGCAAGGGGCCGATCTCGCTGCGCGTGCACCTCAACGCGGCGGCCGGCCCGGGCTTCGACCTCACCGAGGCCGGCACGAAGAAGGGCCTCGCCGTCTGGATCGTCCACGACCCGAGCGAGATCCCGAGCGTCGCGCGCCTGGGGCCGGACGCCCTGTCGCTCGACGCTTCGCAGCTGCGCGAGCTCTTCGCCGGCAAGGGCACGCGGCTCAAGTGGGCGCTCACCGACCAGTCGCTCATCGCCGGCATCGGCAACGCCTACTCCGACGAGATCATGCACAAGGCCAAGCTCTCCCCGTACGCCACCGTCGGCAAGCTCGACGAGGGCGCGCTGGAGACGCTGGCCGCCGCCATCCACGACATCGAGTCCGACGCCGTGCAGCGCTCCGTCGGCCAGAAGGCCGCGATGCTCAAGGGCGAGAAGCGCTCGGGCCTGCGCGTGCACGCCCGTACCGGCCTGCCCTGCCCGGTCTGCGGCGACACCATCCGCGAGATCTCGTTCGCCGACAAGTCGTTCCAGTACTGCCCCACCTGCCAGACGGGCGGCAAACCCCTGGCCGACCGCCGGATGTCGCGCCTGCTCAAGTAACGCCGGGCCCGGGCTCCGCGAACCTCCGCACGACGGGTCCGTTCGTGCCGTGAGAGCGCTGGGCCGAACGGGAAAAACCAGCCCGACGACCGTTGCAGGGAGTGACCATGCGGCGCTGGCACGCCGCTCGGTAGGGTTCAGCCACCCTCGGTCGTCACAACTGGACAGAAAGTGGGGAGCAAGCCTTGCACCCGGTCGGTCGAGCGCAGAGCATGGACGTCGTGTCCGCCTTCCCCCTCGCGCAGGTCGTCCCGTGGACGCTGGCCGGTGTGCTCGCGGTCATCGTCCTCGTGCTGCTCTTCAAGGTGCGCCGGCCCAAAGGCGTGATCCAGGACGCCGTGCTGCAGGCCGTGCACCGGATGTCGAAGGCCACGCCGAACCTGCGCGCCGGGCTCGACGAGGAGGCCGCCAACCGGATGACGGCCGAGCTGCTCGAAGTGCTCGACTGCCTCGCCGTGGGGATCACCGACAGTGAGGGCACGCTGCTGTCCTGGGCCGGCGAGGCCACCGACCACTACCTCGACCTCGTCGACGACATCGGCACCGCGCTGCGCAAGCACCGCCGCGCCGTCGCCGACCACAACAGGATGCCGTGCAACCACCGCGGCACCTGCAAGATGAAGACCGCCGCGATCGTGCCGATCCTGGTCGAGGGCACGGCGGAGGCCACGCTGATCGTCGTCGGGCGCACGCGCGGCAAGCTCGTGCAGATGGCGGAGGCCGTGGCGCAGTTCGTGTGCACGCAGTTCGAACTGGCTCGGCTGGAAGAGTCGCGCAACCAGCTGAACCAGGCCGAGATCAAGGCCCTGCGCGCGCAGATCTCGCCACACTTCGTCTACAACGCGCTGAACACGATCTCGGCGCTGATCCGCACGGACCCCGAAGAAGCGCGCGAGCTGCTTCAGGACTTCGCCGACTTCACGCGCTACTCGTTCCGCACCTCCGGCATGTACACCACGCTCGCCGAAGAACTGCGCAACATCGACCGCTACCTCACGATCGAGAACGCGCGCTTCGGCGGCCGCCTCGAGGTGCGCATGAAGATCGCGCCCGAGGTGCTGAGTGTGGTCGTGCCATTCCTGATCATCCAGCCGCTGGTGGAGAACGCCGTGAAGCACGGCCTGGCCAGCAAGCCCAGCGGCGGCTGCGTCACGGTGATCGCGCAGGACTACGGCACCGAGGCCCTGATCAGCGTCGAGGACGACGGCATCGGCATGGACCCGCGCGCGCTCACCGACCTGAAGAACGCGCACCGCACCGGCGCCCACGTCGGCCTCGGCAACATCAACCAGCGCATGCGCCAGGTGTTCGGCGAGGACTACGCGCTCACCGTCGACACCGCGCCCGGCGCGGGCATGAAGGTGACGCTGCGCGTGCCGAAGTTCAAGCTCGGTGTGCGCCCGAACATGCCCGACTACTCGGCCGACGTGCCGCCCCAGGGCGGTCCCGAGGACGACGAGGTCGAGCACAACGGTGTGAACGGATCGCGTTCGGGAATGCTGCCCGCCCACTGACATGGCTAGCCTGGCCGCATGAGCGTTACCGAGAAGCTGACGTCCCGCCTGCCCGTGCTCGGCGACCGCGTCGAGCGCAAGGACGTGGTCGCGGTGGTGAAGCTGCACGGCGTGATCACGCCGTCGCCTTCGCCGCTGGCGCGCGGCTCGATCAACCTGGCGGCCGTCGAGTCGGCGCTGACCAGGGCGTTCGGTCACGACCGGCTCAAGGCGGTGGCGCTGCTGATCAACTCGCCGGGTGGCGCGCCGACGCAGTCGGGCCTGGTCGCGGAGCGCATCCGCCAGCTGGCCGACGAGAAGAAGGTGCCCGTGCTGGCCTTCGCCGAGGACGTCGCCGCGTCCGGCGGCTACTGGCTCGCGTGCGCGGCCGACGAGATCTTCGCCCACCGCACGTCGATGGTCGGGTCCATCGGCGTGATCAGCGGCGGCTTCGGGTTCACGGGCCTGCTGGAGCGCTTCGGCATCGAGCGCCGGCTGCACACGGCGGGCGCGAACAAGTCGCGGCTCGACCCGTTCAGCCCGGAGAAGCCCGAGGACGTCGAGTGGCTGAAGAGGATGCACAGCCAGCTCCACGAGCTGTTCGTCGACTGGGTCAAGGAGCGCCGCGGCAGCCGGCTCGCCGACACCGAGGATCTGTTCACCGGCGACGTCTGGCTCGGGCAGAAGGCGCTCGACCTCGGCTTGATCGACGGCCTCGGCTCGCTGCGCCAGATCGTCACCGAGCGGTACCCGGACGCGGAGATCTCCGTGGCCGAGCCGAAGAAGCCGTTGCTCGCGCGGCTCGGCATCGGCGCGCCCGCGGCGGCGAGCGCGGTGCTCGACGCGGTGACCACCAAGGCCGCGTGGGCCCGCTTCGGTTTGTGACCTCCGGACACCCGTGCGCGTCCGGTACTCGCCCGGTTGGCCGCACCGTCGTCCTGCGCCGTGCCGCGCCCGTGACCAGGAATGGGGCAAAGGGGGCGTCGGCTTTCCCCGACGGGCGGATGAGCCGGACGGGGCTGGACATTGCACTCGGCAATGGGCAGGATGCGACTCACTGTGAGTGCTCATGAAGACACCCGGAAGCTCATCGTCCTGGCGGTGGACGACGAGCTCAACGGGCTTGACGAACTGACCCACGGCCTGAAGAACAACCCGCACATCCACCGCGTCTTCAAGGCGTCGGACGCTTCCGACGCGCTGCGGTTGTTCTCCCACGACGACCCCGAGCTCATCGCCCGGCGCGCGCAGGGCCTGCCGACGGTCGACGCCGTGTTCGCCGACATCGACATGCCCGGCCTGTCCGGGATGGAGATGTCACGCGTGATCGCGGCGATGAACCCGTCGCCGATCCTGGTGTTCGTCACGGGCCACGCCGAGGAAGCCGTGAACGCGTTCGACCTCGGCGCGGTCGACTACGTGCTCAAGCCGTTCCAGCAGGACCGCCTCGACCGGTCCGTCGCGCGCGTGCGCGAAAAGCTGGCCGCGGCCACGTCGCCGCCGCCCGGGCAGCGCGCGGGCGAGCCGGTGAAGAACGACGACGAGGTGATCCCCGTCGAGCTCGCCGGCACCACCAAGCTCATCCCGCGCTCGTCGGTGCGCTGGGTGGAGGCCCAGGGCGACTACGCCAGGCTGTTCACCACCGAGGGCAGCCACCTGGTGCGCATCCCGCTGGCCCAGCTCGAGGAACGCTGGGAGAAAGCCGGGTTCGTGCGCATCCACCGCTCGTTCCTGGTCGCGCTGCCGCTGATCACGGAGCTGCGCATGGGCCAGGGCGGCTACCAGGTCGTGATCGGCAACGAGGAGAAGGTGCTGCCGGTCAGCCGGCGGCACACGCGGGCGCTGAAGGACCGGCTCGTCGGCTCCGGCCGCGGCGGCTGAGCCCGTGTCCGCGCCCGACGACCCGTACCACCGCCTGGCCAACGGGGTCCGCGAACCGGACCCCACGCTGGGTCGCGTGCCCGAGGACAGCGCGGTGGTGGAGCCGGTGCCGCCGGCGCCCGAGCCGCTGCGCCCGGCCGAGCCCGCGCACGAAAAGCCGAAGCGCCAGCGCGTGGTCCTCGCCGACCCGCGCCAGTCGGCGGGCCGGATGCGGGCGCGCGTCGAGCTGGAGGAACAGACCAGCTGGGGAAAGCTGCTGGTCCGTGATCTCGTGAAGGTGCAGCTGCGCACCGCCGTGCTGCTGGCGTTGCTGGTGCTGCTGGTGCTCGGCGCGATGCCCGTGCTGTTCTACCTGCTGCCCGCCGTCGCGCGGTTCACGGTGATCGGCATCCCGATCCCGTGGCTCGTGCTCGGGCTGCTGCCGTTCCCGTTCCTGTTCGCGGTGGGCCTCTGGTACAACCGGCTGGCCGAGCGCCACGAGCGCGACTTCGTGGACATGATCGAAAACTGACCGCCGGCGGACGGGAAAGCCCCGGTGGCGGGGCATCACCTGGCTGCGGGCTCGTGCGAGGATTCCAGCCGTGCAGCTGAACCCGTGGGCGTTGACCGGCATCGTGCTGGTCGCCCTCGCGACGTACTACCTCGGGTACCGCTCGTCGCGTTCGGCCACCAGCACACACGATTTCCTCGTCGCCAGGCGAACGGTTCGTTCGCGCCGCAACGCCGCGGCCATCTCGGGGGAGTACCTGTCGGCCGCGTCGTTCCTGGGCGTCGCGGGCATCGTGCTCAAGGAAGGCGCGGACGCCACCTGGTACCCGATCGGCTTCACCGCCGGTTACCTCGCGCTGATGCTGTTCGTCGCCGCGCCGCTGCGCCGTTCGGGCGCGTACACGTTGCCGGACTTCGTGGAGATGCGCCTCGGTTCGCTGGGGCTGCGCCGCTTCGCGACGGCGTTCGTGGTGTTCATCGGGATCCTCTACATGGTCCCGCAGCTGCAGGGCGCGGGGCTCACGCTCGCGTCGATCCTGCCGGTGCCCGCTTGGGTGGGCGCGGTCGTGGTCACGGTGCTGGTGGGGATCAACGTGATCGCCGGCGGCATGCGGGCGATCACGGTGGTCCAGGCCTTCCAGTACTGGCTCAAGCTGTTCGCGATCTCGGTGCCGACTTTCGTGCTGTGCATGGTTTTCTTCTCCGGCGGCGGCCCCGGTGGCGTGCGCGCGCTCGGCTCGCCGGCCCCGCCCGTGTTCCCGCAGGACACCACGGTGTCGGTGCAGACCGACGTGACGGTGAAGGTCACCACCGAGACCTACTTCTACGCCGACGGCCGCATCGACGACGGCCCCGCGCGCGGTGTGGCGCGCTGGTCGCCGCTGATCCCGCACACGGTCGAGAAGGGCACCACGCTCAAGTTCGCCGCGGGCACGCCGGTGCCGGTGATCAGCGACGCGCCGGCGAGCAACGACGCCTGGCTGCACCCCGCGTCCGGCAAGATCACCGACCTGCTGCAGACGTACTCGCTGATCTTCGCGCTGTTCCTCGGCACCATGGGCCTGCCCCACGTGCTGGTGCGCTTCTACACCAATCCCGACGGCAAGGCCGCGCGCCGCACGACCGTCCACGTGCTGTTGCTGCTCGGGCTGTTCTACCTGTTCCCGACGATGCTGGGCGCGCTGTCACGGATGTACGTGCCGCAGCTGCTCGTCACCGGCAACACCGACGCGGCCGTGCTGATGCTGCCGTCGGCGATGGTGCCGGGGGTGGCGGGCCAGATCCTCGCGGCGGTCGTGGCGGCGGGCGCGTTCGCGGCGTTCCTGTCGAGCTCGTCGGGGCTGCTGGTGAGCGTGGCCGGCGTGGTGTCCACGGACCTGCTTCCGGGGCGCGTCAAGGACTTCAAGGTGGGCACGGCCATCGTCGCGTTGTGTCCGCTGGGCCTGGCGTTCCTGCTGCGCACGGAGGACATCTCGCTGTCGATCGGGCTGACGTTCGCGTTGGCGGCCTCGACGTTCAGCCCGCTCCTGCTGCTCGGCATCTGGTGGCGCAAGCTCAGCTGGCCGGGTGCACTGGCGGGCATGCTCGTCGGCGGTGGGCTGGTGCTGGCCGCGCTGGGCGTCGACATCGCCGCGGGCTACATGGGCTTCGAAGCGCCCTGGTTCACGAGCCAGCCGGGCCTGATCTCGGTGCCGGCGGCGTTCCTCACGACGTACGTGGTCAGCCGCCTGACCCGCTACGGGCGTCCCGAACTGGTCAACGACATCATGCTGCGGCTGCACGCTCCCGACCCGCTCGGCCTCATGCGCGACCGGGCCGTCGTGCGGTTCGGCCAGGCGGAGGACAAGGCGCGCGCCGGGCGGGGCCGGCACCGCAAGTAGGTCACTCGGCGTCACGGCCTAATCACCCGATTCGACGAGGTCGCATCAGCCTTTCCGGGGCGGAAGATCTTCGTGTTGGTCGTGTCGGTGTTGTCGGGTCGTGGTCAGGTCGTGGTCGGGAAGGGGCGCCGTGGAACGCACCGAAGCGGACGTCGACTGGGAGCACGTGCAGGCGACACCCGAGTTCCAGCAGCTTCGCCGGCGTCGGCGCGGGTTCGTGTTCCCCATGTCGGCGGCGTTCCTGGCCTGGTACCTGCTCTACGTGCTCCTCGCCGACTACGCGCACGCGTTCATGAGCGCGCGCCTGTGGGGCAACATCACGGTGGGTTTGGTGCTGGGCCTGGCACAGTTCTTGACGACGTTCGTCATCACGGCGTTGTATGTGCGCTTCGCGAACCGCAAGCTGGATCCCCTGGCCGCGGAGCTGCGCGCCGAGTACGGGGGCTAGCGTCTGGTTCCTCACACGCGTACAACGCCTGGACATGGGAGCATGGAACTGTGGTGAGCCCCGCTGAACTGCCGACCGCCGAGGTCCGTGACCTGCCGAAGGACGGCGTCCCCCTGCTGGACGTCCGCGAGGACGACGAGTGGGCCGCCGGTCACGCGCCCGGCGCCGTCCATATCCCCCTCGGTGAGCTGCCCGCGCGGGTCGACGAGCTTTCCGAGCTGCCTGACGACCAGCCCATCTACGTCATCTGCCGCAGCGGCGGCCGTTCCGCCCGCGCCACCGCCTGGCTGAACGCCAGCGGCTGGGACTCCGTCAACGTCGCCGGCGGCATGGGTGCCTGGGCCCGCGAGGGCCGCCCCATGGTGAGCGAGATCGCGGGCGCCGAACCCGAGGTCATCTGACGGATGCACCCGGCCCAGCCCCCCGTCCCCCCGGGATCCGCGCACGCCGCGGGTCCTCAGGGCGGTGCGGGCTGGCCCCAGTACCCGCCTTGGCCGGGTGAGTCTTCTCCCGACGGCTGGGTGCCGGGTTTCGGTGCGCCGCCGGCCGGTCAGCCGCGACCGTTCACCGCTGCCCCGCAGGGCCAGGTGCAGCGAACCGCGCCCGAGCACCCGTCCCAGCCGCGGCAACGTCCACGCCTGAAGTGGGTCGCTTCACCGCCGCCCGGCTCGGTGATCCGGCGGCGCGCCGTGGCGACCACGCCGTACACCGGCCCCCCGTCCTACCCGGTCCCGCCGCGCTGGGGCTTCCCCAACCTCGTCTGGCGCCGCCCGACGACGGTGCCCGGCACCGCGTCCGGCGCGGTACGCGCGATCGACCGCATCCCGGTCCTGGCGCAGAGCCTCAACACCATCCTGTGGACGTTCGTGTTCCTCGCCCTCGCGGCGGCGGGCTCGGAGATCTGGCGCTACGTCCTGCTGGTGCAGAGCCGCGACTCCGCGCTGAGCACGTCGGTGGTCGGTTTCTCCGACGCGTTCGTGGTCACCGCCGGCCTGCTCACCACGATCCTTTCGCTGCTCCCGGCGGGCCTGGCCGTGTGGTGGCTGCTCGTTGCCCGCCACGCCGCCGCCGACGAGGCCGGCGTCGAACCCGCGCGGCCCGTCTGGCAGGTGCTCGTCGGCGTGCTGGTGCCGGTCGCGAACCTGCCCATGGCGCTGTCCGTGGTGGGCGAACTGGAGCACGCCGTCCTCCGCCGCCCCCGCGACGAACGCCCCAAGCCCTCCCGCCTGGTGCTGATCTGGTGGGGCACCTGGCTGGCCAACTGGGTACTCCTCGCGGTCACGATCATCTGGCGCCTGCGCCCGGGCGTCCAGGCCATGGCGGACAGCGTCGTCCTCGTCGCCCTCACCGACCTCACCGCCGCCGCCCTCGCGGTCACCACAGCGCTCGTCATCCGCCGCTTCTCGGACCTCCTGATGCCCATCGCCCCGGACCGGCTGCGCACGCTACGCGTCCTCAAGGTCGACGGCGCCCCGGAGCCGGAGCTGCACAATGCCCGTCCGGTGGGGGCTGCGCGCTGAGTCTTGTCGGGCCTCGGCCTCTGCGGGGGTTCGGTGCTGCATTTGTTCGTCAGAACGTCCTGGCGCTGCCCTGAGCCTCAGCCCAGCGCCGGTTCGAGCTGCCCGAATGCCTTTGTTGCAGCCTCGCGCACCTTGGTGACCAAATCCTCGTCGCCGGCGTAGGTGAGGTCCCAGACCTCGTCGAAGAGCAGCCGCAGTATCGAAGTCAGGTGGGCCGCCGTCGCGCGCGCGAGGATGTCGCCGCCGGGTGTCAGCAGGGCGGCGGCGAGCTGCTGTTCCCGGTCGAGGTGCATCTGCGTGAGCGCGGCCATGAGCGTCACGCTGGCCCGCACCATCCCGACGAACTCGATCCCCGCGAACCCCAGCAGCGCGCTCCGCCCGTCGAGCGCCGCGAAGTACCCGTCGCGCACCGCCGCAAACGGCGTGCTCGACGGCGCCTGCTGCACCAGCTTGGCCGGCCAGTCGACGAAGTCGTTGCGGATGTCGAAGACCAGGTCCTCCTTGCGACCGAAGTGGTTCGTCACGGTCATCTTCGCGACGCGCGCCGCCTCCGCGACCTCGGCGATCGTCACCCCGTCGAACCCGCGCGCGATGAACAGCCGCGTCGCCGCGTGCGAGATGTTCTGCCGGGTCTCGAGTTTCTTCTGCTGCCTGAGGCTCATCCGCCCATCTTACTAGGTCCGACCTAAATTTGTGCTTGACCCAACGAATGGTGCCAACCTAATGTTAGGTCCGACCTAATCAACCTCGAAGGGGCATCGATGACCCTGCGCCTGCTCGCCGTCCACGCCCACCCCGACGACGAATCCAGCAAGGGCGCCGCCACCCTCGCCCGCTATGCCGCGGAAGGCGTCGACGTCCTCGTGGCCACGTGCACCGGCGGCGAGCGCGGCGATGTGCTCAACCCAGCGTTGAACACCCCGGCCATCCACAGGGATCTGCCTGCCATCCGCAGGCGCGAGATGGCCGCCGCAGCGGAGATTCTCGGTGTGCGTCAGCAGTTCCTGGGCCACGTCGACTCCGGCCTCGACCAGCCGCTACCCGAAGGCTGCTTCGCGAAACTGTCCATTGAGGACGCCGCCAAGCCCCTCGCCGACCTGCTCCGCGAATTCCGTCCACAGGTCGTGATCACCTACGACGAGACCGGCGGTTATCCACACCCCGACCACATCCGCACGCACGAAGTCACCCGCGCAGCCTTCGCCGCGACCGACGACGGCACCCCGCGCAAGCTCTACTACCAGGCCACCCTCAGCCGCGCGTGGTTCCAGGCCATGCACGACGCCACACTCGCCGCCGGCCTCGAGTCACAGATGGGCCCGGTCCTCGACGAGCTCCCGCCCGACCGCCTCCGCGCCACCACGAGGATCCGCTGCGAGCAGTACTTCGACACCCGCGACCGCGGCCTCAAGGCCCACGCCACCCAGGCCGACCCGGCCCACCCGTTCTTCCATCACTCCCGCGACGTCGAACGCGCCGCCTGGCCCTGGGAGGAGTACCACCTCGTCGGCAGCACCCCGGACACCCACGAAGACGACCTCTTCGTCGGCCTCCGCTGACCCGGCCGATCAGCCCAGCCGACCGGTCAGCCCGACC
>NZ_JBFAQX010000001.1:141099-819267 GCF_040678995.1 Amycolatopsis sp. NPDC049253
GACCCAGGCCGGCCGATCACGTCCGCCAACCTGACCTGATCCAGCCCAGCCGGCCGATCCGGCTGCGCAAC
This sequence comes from Amycolatopsis sp. NPDC049253, assembly GCF_040678995.1. NCBI lineage: Bacteria > Bacillati > Actinomycetota > Actinomycetes > Pseudonocardiales > Pseudonocardiaceae > Amycolatopsis > Amycolatopsis sp. NPDC049253. The sequence continues at coordinate 141,171 of NZ_JBFAQX010000001.1, forward strand.
CAGACGAGCTTCGATCCGACCAGCCTCTGTAAGCGGCCCCGAATCGACTCGCCGGAGTTCGATGACCCGGCCGATCAGCCCAGCCGGCGGGTCAGCCCGACCCAGGCCGGCCGATCACGTCCGCCAACCTGACCTGATCCAGCCCAGCCGGCCGATCCGGCTGCGCAACCAGACGAGCTTCGATCCGACCAGCCTGCGTAAGCGGCCCCGAATCGACTCGCCGGAGTTCGATGACCCGGCCGATCAGCCCAGCCGACCGGTCAGCCCGACCCAGGCCGGCCGGCCGAGTCCACCAACCCGGCCCGGCTGCTGAGCCTGCCGATCCGGCTGAGCGACCAGAACCAGCCTCGACCTCGCCAGCCTGCTCAGCCGGCCCTCAACCGACTCGCCCGCATCCACTGGCCCGCTCGACCCGCATCGACCCGACCCCCAGGAACCCGATCACACCGTCACCGGCAACGTCCGCAACCCCCGGATCACGAACTCCGGCCGCCGCTCCGGCTCGGCCGCCAGTCGCAGCCCCGGCAGCCGCGTGGAGAGCGCCGACAGCGCGGCCGCGATTTCCACGCGCGCGAGCGGCGCCCCCACGCAGTAGTGGATCCCCATCCCGAAGCCGAGATGCGCGTTGGGCGAGCGGCCGATGTCGAGCACGTCCGGCGAATCGAACACCCGAGGATCCCGCGCCGCCGCCCCCAGCAGTGCGCCGATCTTCGTGCCGCGCGCGACCCGGTACCCGGCGATCTCCACGTCCTCGGTCGCCGTGCGCTCGAACAGCTGCAGCGGCGCGTCGAACCGGATCAGTTCTTCCACAGCCGAGTCGAGCAAACTTGGGTCCGACCCAAGTCGTTCCCACTCGGACCGATAGGTCAGCAACGCGAGCACCCCGTTGCCGATCACGTTCACCGTGGCCTCGTGCCCCGCCATCAGCAGCAGCACGGCCGTGGCCACGACCTCGTCCGGCGTGAGCTCGCTGGCCACCAGGTCGGCCACGATCCCGCCCGGCGTCCCACTTACCACCGAGCGCAGGTACGAGACGAAGTCGGCCGCGGCCTGCTCGGCGGCGTCGCGGCCGGCTTCCGGCAGGCCGAACTCGTACATCTTCACGATCGCGTTGCTCCACGCCACCAGCCGCGGCCCGTCTTCCACGGGAATGCCGAGCAGCTCCGCGATCACGGCCACCGGCAGCGGCTGCGCGAGGTGTTCCAGCAGGTCGGCGCTACCGTCGGCCTCGATCTTGCCCGCCAGTGTGTCCACCATCGACGAAGCCAGCCGTGCGACCATCGGCCGCAGCCGCTGCACGTGGCCGCGCCCGAACTCGCCCGCGATCACGCGCCGCAGCCGCGTGTGGGCCGGCGGTTCGTTCTCCAGCAACGAGTTGCGGTGCAGCAGGTTGAACGACGCGAACCGCTCGAGCGGCTGCGCGTCCGTCCAGATCCGGCCCAGCCCGCGGTGGCGCAGCACGGCGGCCGATGCGGCGTGCGAGACCGTGATCGCCAGGTCGAGCCCGTCGTGGTGGTGCACCTCGCCCTCGGCGCGCAACGCGGCGAACGCGGGGTACGGGTCGGCGAGGAAGGCGGGATCGGAAGCGTCGAACACGAGCCGACTCTACTGTGCCGATCGTTACCAATCCGACCACAGTCACGGCCGAATGGCTTCGTAGCAACGGATACGTGCCGCGCGGGGGTCGGCCTGCTTTTGGCCGGATTGGTAACCCGGGCGCCCCTCGCGGCCCCCGCTTCGATAGCGTCTGGCGTCGAGCTTTGAGGAGGCTGAAGTGGGCAAAGGCGCACGGAAGAAGGGTCCCAAGCCGGACCGCAAACCGAAGGTGCGCGACGTTTTCGTCGGGCAGCCCTTCGAAGGTCTGGCCGCGGAGCCGGAGCTGATCGCGTTGCGCGAGTTCGTGCCGTCGGCCACGGCGAAGCTCACGCTCGCCGAAGGCGGCGACGTCACCCTCGGCACCGTGCTGCCCATGGCGGCCGCGGCGTTCGTCCGCTCCGACGGGCAGCGCTACCTCGGGCTGCAGGTGCAGACGCGGTCGTCGGACATCAGCCGCGACCTCGGCCGGTCGCTGCGCTGGGTGCTCGACGCGAAGCCGGGCGACGTCCTGTCCGTGCCGGACACGACCACGCCGACCGACCCGGACGAGCACAACCGCCTGCAAGACCTGCTCGCGCCCGCCGCCGAGCTGGAGCTCACGCTCCACAGCGACTTCGGCTGGTGGCTGCCCGAGGACGCGGACGCGAGCGGCGACGTCGCGGTGTCCCTCGAGCGCGCCAACGCCGCCATCATGCCCACCGAGCGCCTCGGCGCCGGTGCGTACTGGGTGCTCGCCGGCGAGAAGGCGCACCTGCGCTGGGTCCGTCCCGAGCCGGAGAACCTGCTGCTGCAAGCGCTTGCGCGCCTGTCCGCGGCCGGCACGCTGGGCCTCGGCGAGGGCACGCGGTACGCGGGTTCGTTCCGTGCCCACGGCCTGCTCGTCCCGGTGTGGGACCTCGACCCCGAGGCGCACGCGCGGGAATGGGCCGAACCCAAGGACCAGCTCGGTGCCCGTCTCGAGGAGGCGCTGAAGTCGCTCGACGCCGAGCCGCTCAACGCCACCGAGCGCCGCGCCCGCGACGGCCTCATCGGCCGCCAGCTCACGATTCGCTGAGTGGACAACGCTGTGGAAGTTCGACGTCGAACTTCCACAGCGTTTCTCCCGGCCGAAGTCACACCCCGCTGAGCGGGTAAACCCGTACCTCGACGTGCCTTCGCGGTGGCACGATCGTTGAGGTGATCCTGCACATCAGTACCCGCGACGAGTGGGCCGCCGTGCCCGAGGCCGGCGAATACACCGCGCCTTCGCTCGCCGACATCGGGTTCATCCACTGCTCCGACCCCGGCACGGTCAGCCTGCCGGCGAACGCGCTCTACCGCGGTCGCACCGACCTCGTGCTGCTCGAGATCGACCCGACGCGGGTCGACGCGCGCGTGGTCTGGGAGGACGGCGCCCCGCCGCACCCCGACGGCATCCTCTTCCCGCACATCTACGGGCCGATCCCGCGAAACGCTGTGGTCGCGGTCCACGATTTCCCATCAGGCGCGGACGGTTCGTTGAGGCTGCCCGAGTCGCTCTCCGTGCGCTGAATCGCGGGAAATTCACGGAAAGTAGTCGCGAGAGCTGGACAACCTGCGGGGGCTGCCATGCGTGTGGGGGATGACGGGGGCGCGGTGCGCGGCGATCTCATCGGGGGAGGGGGCGATTTGGTGACGGCAGCGGCACCGGTCATCTCGGGGGGCGAACCGGCGTGGATCGCGGGCGCGCGCGTGGCGGCCGAGCCCAGGGTGTTCGCCGAGTTCGGTGACTTCGTTGCGGCCAGCCTGCCCGGCCTGCTGCGCTACGGCCACGCGCTCACCGGCAACCCGCACGACGCTGCGGACCTGGTGCAGACCGTGCTCGAGAAAATCGGCTCGCGCTGGTCCTACGTCCAGCAGAAGACGGGCGACCCGCTCGCGTACGTGCGGCGCTCGATGGCCAACGCGCACGTCAGCCGGTGGAGACGCACGCGCCGGGAGAACCTCGTCGCGGACCTGCCGGACACGAGCCCGTGCGCGCCGGACGACCCGTTCGAGCACGAGCCGCTGTGGCAGGCGCTGCGAAATCTGCCGCCGAGGCAACGCGCGGTGGTGGTGCTGCGTTACTACGAAGGACTGTCCGAGGCGGAGATCGCGGAAGCGCTCGGTGTCAGCCAGGGGACGGTGAAGAGCCAGGCCAGCAAGGCCCTCGCTTCGTTGCGGACGAAGCTGAAGCACGGAGAAGGGAGCGAAGCGGGTTGAACGTCTCCGAGGACGAGCTCGAACAACGGCTGCGCGCGCTCTTTTCCGACGACCGGCTCGGCGTCGCGGCTCCGGCCGACGCGGCTCCGGCGATCATGGCCGGTGCGCGGCGTCGTCGGCAGCGGCGGAAGGTGCTGATGTCGGCGTCCGGGGCGCTGTGCGCGCTCGCGTTGGTGTCGGGTGGGCTGGTGGTGTTCAAGTTCCAGGCGACGACCGGCACGGCCGACCTGACGGCTTCGCGGCTGACGGTGCCGAACGTGTCGGCCCCGCCACCGGTCGCGCCGGTCACTTCGGCCGCGCCGCCGGCTGCTGAAGATCCGCCCGTGGCTCCGCCGCTCGCGCCGTCCCACGTCTCGTCCGCCCCGCCGAAGCGGCATTCTGCTCCGCCGGCGACGCGGGGTGACGAGCCGACGAAGGTCACGAACGGACCGTTGCTGACGGCGGACGGTCTCGGGGCCTTGAAGCTCGGGATGACCGAGGAGCAGCTGACCGACTCGGGCCTGACGCTGACGCCGGTCAAGGAATCAGCCGGCTGCACCTACTACGACGTCGCCGGCGAGGGCGTCCCCGCCGCGACGGCCGTGGTTTCGCCCGACGCCGGCGTGGTGGTCGTGAAACCGGACGGCGCCGCCCACACCCCCGAGGGCGTCGGCGAGGGCTCGGCGAAGGAAGACGTGACCGCCGCGTACCCGGGAACATCCCAGGCCTCCGACGAGTTGGTAGCACCGACCGGCGACGAGGGCGCCTACCACTTCACCCTCGCCGACGACGGCTCCGTCTCGAGCCTCGACGTCCGCTCCGTCAACCAGACCTGCGCCGGCTGAGCCCGGCGCCGACCGAGGAACCCGGGCTATCCACAGGGGGAGAGCCCGGGTTCCTCTCTGTCCGGGCCCTTGTGGATGAGTGGGTGACTAGGTGGGCTCGACCTAACGAACTGCCAGCCGATGGCTGCCCTTGTGGTACTGGCAGGGTCCCGTATTCGGTGCGGAGTCTACGACTCGGAACGCAATCCCAGAGCACTGTGCTCCACGACGCCCGCGGGAAGATCACGCTTTCCTGAAGCCCGGCCAGTCAGCTCCCGCAGGCCAGCCCAGAGGTCGGCGGCAGGCTCGCCAAGGACGATCGCGCTGATGACCAGTTCCAGCATCAGACGGTCGCGCTCGTCGCCCATGCTCCGATAGCGCTCCCTGTCGCCTTCTACGACAGCGGAGGCGATCCTTCTCCCGCCTTCAGACACTCGGGCAAAGGACGCCTCATAGATACCGTGTCCGGTCCAGCTCCGGTGCATGAAAAGCACGTCGCCTTCGCAGAACACGTTCCACTTCTCGTCCATGTCCCGGGCTCGATATCCGCGCCGGATCCGTTCCCAGTCCTCGTCCGTCCAGACCCGGTCCGGCAGCTGAGGCACCGGCCTGGGTGTATTGATTGGTTGGAGACGCCGGAACGAGTCTCGGGTGAGCGGGGTATCGGCAGTCATGACCGTGATCCTACGGATGCCCTACGCCAAAGACGGCCGCTGATCTGCCAGAACAGGCAACTCCGTGCTTGACCCCGGGAGCGATACCAAGCGGTGCGAGCCCTTCATCGCCTTGCCGAAGCGGACGTGGCAGACGCCGAGCGAACCAAACTCGGATACGTGCGGATTCCGGCCGAAGTCGGCCAGGTCGAGCATTCGCGTCTCGGTGCGCCGCAGGCCGAAGGCGTAGGCGGTTTGGAACATCACGGCGTTGCGGATCGCCGGCAACCAGCCCGTGCGGCCGCGCCTTCGAAAGCGAACGACTCCCGTCGTTCCGCGGCGTCGAGGAACGCCTGCAACTCGTCCACGGACAGCGCACTTGCACGGATCACCCTCTGCCTGCTGGACGTGCACGGCGGTGTTCCACTCGTGCACGACCTGCACCGGGTGTGCCGAACCGTCGCTCGCACTCGGCGGCCCAGCCGTAGTTCGGGTCGGTCACGAAGTCGCAGAACGGCCGGACTGCGGTCTGGTAGTTCCGCAGCGCCGACTTCCGCAAGTACGTCACCGAGTGAGGATCGGCGAGCCACTCGTCGTCGACCATCTGAGCGCTCCACTGCCACGGGATGGCGTTGGGAACGGGGCGAAGGCGCTCACCACATTCGCCCGCCCTTGGACGGTCACGAGCCCGAGGTCTCGCGGGGCTGGTTGCTTCGCCCAGCCGTCGAGCATCGACTCGCACAGCCGGCGGTCCGGCATCAAGAGCGCGGTGCCATCGACCACGTGAAGCCGCGCCGAACCCGGCGCAACTCGCGTCGTGCGTAGTGGGATCGCGGGGTGTGCTCGACCCAGCCACTCCTGGGCGCCCCCGATGGGGTTGGCTCGACCGGCCGATTCGTGGTCGGCCCTGTGGATGACCGGGTGGGTCCGACCTAGCGAGACGACAGCCGATCGGCGCCCTTGTGGGCAGCTGGGTAGGTCGAGCCTCGTGAGTTCGAGAACGGCTGCCGACGTTGTGGATACCCGGGTAGGTCCGACCTAACGACTCTCAGGCACGCTCCCGCGTGGCCAGGAGCCCACCAACGACGGAGCCCGGGTTGTCCACAAGGGGACAACCCGGGCTCCGCGATGGCTGGCCTGACGGTGACAGCGCCCGCTGGCTGGGCCGGTTGAGCCGGCAGCCTTACAGGGCGCCGCCCGCGACGGGGGGCATGGCGGCGTCAGCGGAGGCCGTGCCGACGGACTCGCGGTGGAGGAACTTCTCGATCTCGTACACGTCGTCACCCGCGCGGCGCGCGACGGTGACCAGCGTGGACATCTGGGAGATCTCCTCGACCTGCTCCTTGAGGAACCACTGCGTGAACTGCTCGCTGATGTAGTCCTCTTCGGCGCGCGCGGCCTTGGCCAGCGCGGAGATGTCGGCGGCGACCTCCTTCTCCTGCTCCAGCGCCAGCTCGAGGAGCTGCAGCGGGGCGGAGAACTCGTTGCGGACGTCCTTCACGCCCGGCACCTCCACGTGGTGGTCGCGGTCGAGCATGTACTGCACGAGCGCCATCGCGTGGTTCCGCTCTTCCACCGACTGCTTGTAGAAGTGCTTCGCGAGCTGCGGCAGGTCCTCGTTGTCGAACCAGACCGCCAGCGCGATGTACTGCTGGGAGGCGTGGAACTCGTTGTGGATCTGCGCCTGCAGCAGTTCGTAGAACTTCGAGCGCGGTTCTTTCTTCGTGAGGGCCATGCCAATGACGGTACGACAAATCCCGATTAATTTCCACTTTGAGCTGGTGATCTCCACCCTATTAGGGTTACCATTCCTAAAGAAATCTTCCCTTATTTTGGTTAGCCTCCCCTTAACGAATTCCACTCATTTAGGGAAGGCTAACTTCGCTTTATATCGTGTCCCGTACGATCGGGCACGACATGCAGCGCGGGCCGCCGCGACCTGAACCCAGCTCGGATCCGGCGATGGCCAGGACCTCGATCCCCGCGTCGGCCAGGCGCTCGTTGGTCTCGAAGTTGCGCTCGTACCCGACGACGACTCCGGGGGCCAGCGCGAGGGTGTTGTTGCCGTCGTCCCATTGCTCGCGTTCGGCGGTCACCGGGTCGAGGCCCGTGTCGATCACGCGCAGGCGGTCGATGCCCATCGCTTCGGCGGCGGCGCTGAGGAACGGCGCCGGACCCGCGACTTTCAACCCGCCGTCGCCGGTGGGACGCACGGTGAACGCGGTGAGCGAATCGCGCGCGAGCGGGTACATCACGACGGCGTCGGCCGCGACCATCGTGCACACCGTGTCCAGGTGCATCGTCGCGCGGGTCTGCTCGATCGGCACGGCGAGCACGGTGTGCGCGAGGCCGTCGGCGAACACCGAACGCGCGAGCGACTCCGCGCCCGCCGGCGTGGTGCGCTCGCCGACGCCGATGGCCAGCACGCCCGGGGCCAGCAGCATCACGTCGCCGCCCTCGATGGGCGCGGAGTGGGCGCCGTACGCGCGCGCCGCGTGGCGGAAGCGCGGGTGGTAGGCGTAGACGAGGTCGAGCACAGCCGTTTCGCGCCGCCGCGCGGGCATGGTCAGCGACGAGATCGCCACGCGGTCGCCGATCCACGCCGACGAGTCGCGCGTGAACAGCAGGTTCGGCAGCGGGTCGACGGCGAACTCGTGCGGGTCGCGCATCATCCGCACCAGCGACGAGCCCTCCGCCGACGGCAGCTCCTCGAACGTCATGCCCGCCATGAGGACCTCGGCGAGCGTGCCCGCGTCGACGCCGCTCAGGTGCGAACGCAGCGAATCGGCGAGGTCGGCGCCGAGGCGCAGTTCATCCACAGCCGCGTGGACGCCCGCGGTGTGCGCGCGTTGGTCCTCCAGCGCCGTGCGCAGGGTGTCCGCCAGTAGGAGCACTTCGACGCCGCGCCCGCGGAGCACTTCCGCGAACGCGTCGTGCTCTTGCTGGGCCCGGTCCACCCACGGGATGGAGTCGAAGAGGAGCTGGTCGTTGTTGCGGGGCGTCAGCCTTTTGAGCTCGTTTCCCGGCCGGTGCAGGAGAACTGCACGAAGGGGTCCGACTTCGCTGTCCACCCTGGGCGGTGCCGTCACGTCGTTCACGAGGTCGAGCCTAATGAGCGCGCGTCAGGGGAGCCAGGAAAGATGGCCTTTCAGGAGCGAATAACCGACGAAAGACACCACGTCGAAAAGGGTGTGCGCGGCGACCAGCGGCCACAGCCGGTTGGTGCGCTGCCAGACGCGGCCGAACACCAGGCCCATGATGAAGTTGCCGACGAACCCGCCGAACCCCTGGTACAGGTGGTATGAGCCGCGCAGCACCGCGGCACCCACGAGCGAATTGTTCTCGCGCACGCCGAGTTGACGCAGCCGCGTGAGCAGGTAGCCGATCACGAGCACTTCTTCGGCGAACGCGTTGCCGAACGCCGAGAGCGTGAGCGCGATCGGGCGCCACCAGGTGTCGCCCAATGTGGACGGTTGCACCGCGAGGCTGAAGCCGAGGTGGTAGGAGAGGAAGTACAGGCCCAGCCCGGGAATCCCGATCACGGCGGCGAGGCCGAGGGTGATCAGTGCGTCGGACCCGGGGGAGCGGCGGTCGAGACCGATGTCGCGGATCTTGAGGCCGGCGCGCCACAGCAGGTACAGGCCGAGCACGCCCCAGCCGACGAGCTGCAGGGCGTTGAGCAGCTGCTGCAGCAGGTCGAGCAGGCTGGCCGCGGCCTGCGGGACGTTGAGCTGCACCTGTTGCTGCGCCAGCGGGACCGGGCGCAGCAGGGAGTCCACAAGGGACAGCAGGCTGCGTGCGCCGGAGAGGCCGAGTGTGATGCCGAAGACGAGCACCAGCTCGAACTTGACGGCCCGGCGCTCCTTCTCGTCCACGATCGGGGCGGGCGAATCGGGCGGAAGGGGCAGCAGCCAGGACCTGATGCCCGATCGCTCTGTCGTGCTCATGAGCGCACGCTACCTTCGAGGTATGCCTCGGACTATCGCCACCAACACGAAGGTCGACCGCGACGCGCTGGTCGAGTTCCTCAAGCCCCGCCACCACGCGATCCTGGTCACCACCCGCGCCGACGGGCGGCCGCAGCTCTCCCCTAACACGTGCGGCGTCGACGCGGAGGGCCGGATCGTGATCGCGACCTACCCGAAGCGGGCGAAGGTCGCGAACCTGCGCCGTTCGGCTGCCGTTTCGGTCTGTGTCCTGTCGGACGAGTGGAACGGCCCCTGGGTCCAGGTCGACGGCACCGCCGAGGTCATCGACCTGCCCGACTCCGTCGAGCCGCTCGTCGACTACTTCCGCAGCATCTCCGGCGAACACCCCGACTGGGACGAGTACCGCGAAGCCATGCGCAAGCAGGGCAAGAGCCTCATCCGCATCACCATCGACCGCTGGGGCCCCATCGCCACCGGCGGCTTCCCGCCGGAACTGGCGGACGACTGAGGCTCGCGCTTGCCGCGGCCAGGCCGGCTCCGCTGAGGTGGGGCCGGCCTTTGTCGTGGGTGGCCGGTTTCTGCTCGCTGGGTCGGACCCAACGAGCGATGGGTTGTCCCCGGGGACAACCCATCCCCATGGGGACAGGTGCCGGGCTGTCCCCATGGGGATGAACGCGAGCTGTCCACAGGTGGATAACTCGACAGGTCCTCGTGGGGATGGCCGACGAACCATCCCCACGAGGTGAGCGTCAGTCGGAGCGGTGCTGTTGGCGGAGAAACGGGCAGCCGACCAGCCGGCGGAGCTCGGCGGCCAGCTTGGGCGGGCTGTCGATCGACTGGGAGAACGCCAGGCGCACGTCGTGGTCGCCGGTGTCGGATTCGACGCGCAGGCGCAGGCCGTAGCGGTCGAGGCCGAGCGGCCGGATGCGGCCGTCCTGCAGGCCCGGCGGCAGGTGCTGCGCGAGCTGCTCCACGACGTCGGAGTGGTCGCTCTCCAGGTGCCGCAGCCAGTCGGCCTCGTAGCTGTGGAACGGGTCGGGCGGCGCCGCGCTGAACATGTGCGGCCGCAGCGAGTGCGTGCCCTCCGCGTCGGCCAGGACGAGGGACGCGGGGGTGAGGCGCAGGAGCGTCAGGCCGTGGCCGACGTCCAGGAGCCGCTCGTCCGGCCGCTGCTCGGCGATGGACACGGCGCGGGCGCGCGCGGAAACCGCCGAGAGCGGCCGGAGCCACCCGGTTATCCACAGCAGGCCGCGGATGGGTTCCCGCAGCTCCACCGGGGCGTGGTCGGCGAGCTCGACCATGACGGCGAGCTCGCCGCGCTGAGTCTGCCGCGACGTCCGCACCATCGGGTGCTCGTCGGGCAGAAGGATGCTGACGCTGCCGCTGTGGTGCACGTGGTGCAGCACGGGCACCACGCGCTCGGCCTCGCAATCGGCGCGCTCGACGGTCGGCATGATCGTCGCCGGTCCGTTGCGCGTCGCAATCGTCTTGGCCCGCTCGGCGGGGTTCGGCGCGGGCGGACGTCGGACGGATGTCGGGGCCTCGGTCACAGGTCACCTCCTACTTAGGTGAGCCTAACCTGAGTCCGGGCGAGAAGGGAAGACCCGATCCGTAACACGCCTCGCACGAGTGGCGAATAGTCGGTGATCCGTACCGCCACCTGGGGAGAATATGTCCGACGAAACGGATACCGTCCGTGTCTGGGAACCCGATCCGAAGATGCCCGCCGCACAGTTGAGGGTCCGCAAGATCCACAAGGCGCAGGGGACAGCCCTGCTCGGCGTCCTGTTGATCGGCGGCGGTATCGCCCTTTTCTTCGCACACGTCGGCCCCGCCGCGCCACTGCTCCTGATCTACCTGGGTCTCGCCATCGTGGTGCAGTGGGGGCGAGGTGCCGTTGCCGCACTCGGCTGGGCCCTGAAATGGCGCTGGCACACCGATCTCGCCCTCGAGCAGGTCGCCATCCCGGCGGACGGCCTCGTCGCTCGGCGCAAAACGGTCGCCGTGCGGCTCCCCGATGGCCGGTGGCTGCGCGCGAGCCCCGGCGCCGGTGTGCAGGCGCAGCTCGCCGGGCAGCGAAGCCTGTGGCTCGCGCGCAGCGGCGACCAGGCGCTGGCCATCGTGGCGGGCCACCCTTCGGCGTGGCTGGCGCGCATCCACGACGAGCCCCCGTCCGGCGCGCGCGAGCTCCGCGTGCTCTCGCGTGAACAGGTCCCGCCCTGCCAAGATCCCGTCCTCAATGCGGACCGCGATGCCCGCGTCCGCGGTGCCTGGCTGGTCGTCGTGGTGTCACTCGGCGCCTGTGCCTTCGCCGTCTGGGCCGTCCTTGAGATCCTCGCGAACCGCAGCGACGGCGGGACCGCCGCTTTTGTCCAGACGCTGGTCCTCGCCCCGATCGCGGGCGGGGCGATCATCGCCTTCCTCCACGCACTCGGCAGCGGTATCGACGCGCTCGGGCTCGCGAAGGCCCACCGAGCCGACACCTGGACCGAGCTCGCGGTGACCCGGAGCGAGGCGCAGCTGCCCGACGGCCGCACCGTCCGCATCAGACTGTCGAAACGGCCCGCGTCCCTCGCGCTCAACGTCACCGCGGCCCGAACGCTGTGGACGTTCGGCCCGGCCAAACCCGGCAACGTCCGCGTCGGGGTGCCCGGCTGCCCCGTCTCGGGCCGAGCGCGGTTGAAAATCGTCGAAGCTCGAGCAGGAGCGCAGTGAACAGCTGGCTTCCCGACCCCGCCGTCCCGGCCGCGCAGCTGCCGTTCTTCGGCTCGGTGGCGGGCACTGCCCGCCGCAGGTTCCTCAAACGTCTGGTGGCCCGCCTTGCGATCGCGGCCGGCCTGGTGGCGCTGATCGCCGCCGACGGACGCGTTGACGTCGCGGACCTCGTGCTGCTCGTGTACTACGTCGGCACGGTCCTTGCGCTCGGCGGCCGTACGCTGCGCTACAAACGGCTGTTCGACCGCATGTTCGCGACACCGTTCGAAACCGTCGACGCCACCGAGAAAACCACAGCCGGACGACGGTTCGCGATCAGGCTTGCCGACGGAGGCTGGGCGCACTTCAAGCTGGGCCGGTACGCGACCGACCTGCTTTCGCGGTGCCGGTATCTCCACGTGCTCCGGATCGGCGACCACGCGGTCGTACTCGTGCCCGGCGTCGGATGGCGCCCGGGCCGGGTCCGCGACCTGCCCCTGTCCACGGCACTCCCGCTCGCGGTCCCCGCGACGCAACCCGACCCCCGGCCGATGCGGACGCTGAGGCGGCGCAGGGCACGCTTCACCGCCGCCTGGTACGTCGGCCTCGGCGCCCTGTTCGTCTGGGCACGCCTGAGCCTGCCGCGCGGCGACCAGTCGGCGTGGGGCACGGTCGCGGGGTTCCTGGTCGCCGTCGCCGCGCTGTTCGCGGTCAGGGCGTTGCGGCGCGCGGTGCGTCGCGCGCCGGTCATCGGCGAATGGACCCAGCTCGTCGTCACGTCCGAGCCCGTCATCACCCGTACCCGCCGCAGCTTCAGCCTCGACGGCCACGCGCTTCACCCCGACGGCACCACAGCCGTCTTCCGCATCCCCAGCACGAGCCTTCTCGCCGCCCTCGACATCGCCGCCACGAGGAAGCTGTGGGTGGCCGGTCGGCGCGCCGGTCTACCCGGCCACGTCTGGACCGGCCTCGTCCGGTTTCACGCCCCCGGCCCCCTCCCAGACCACGACCACGCGTAACCCTCGTCCTCGGAAGCCGAAGCCGCCTCCCCGAGCTCCAGCGGCGCGAAGGTATCCACCATCACCGCCGTCTCGTCGAAGAACTCCGCGCCGATGGAGGCCTCCGCGGCGCCCGGTTGCGGGCCGTGGGTGAAGCCGGACGGGTGCAAGGACAGGGAGCCGATGGCGATGCCCGAGCCGCGGCGGGCCTCGTAGTTGCCGCGGACGTAGAACATGAGCTCGTCGGAGTCGACGTTCGCGTGGTTGTACGGCACGGGGATCGAGTCCTCGTGGTAGTCGACCTTGCGGGGGCAGAAGGAGCACACCACGAAGTTCGGTCCCTCGAACGTCTGGTGCACGGGCGGCGGCTGGTGCACGCGGCCGGTGATGGGCTCGAAGTCGTCGATGTTGAACGCCCACGGGTACAGGCAGCCGTCCCAGCCGACGACGTCGAAGGGGTGCGTCGCGTAGGTGTAGCGGGTCAGGCCCGCGCGGTGGCGCACGAGGACGTCGACGTCGGAACCGTCCACCAGCAGCGGCGCGACCGGTCCCCGGACGTCACGCTCGCAGTACGGCGAGTGCTCCAGGAACTGCCCCTTCGCCGACAGGTAGCGCTTCGGCGGGCCGATGTGCCCGCGCGCCTCCAGTACGTACAGGCGCACCTCGCCGTGCGGCACCACGCGGTAGGTGCACGACGTCGGGATCACCACGTAGTCGCCGTCCGAGGCCTCCAGCGCTCCGTAGATCGTCTCGAAGACAGCCGATCCGCCCTGGACGTAGAACAGCTCGTCGCCCGCCGCGTTGCGGTACAGGGGCGACGGGGCGGTGGCGACGACGAAGCCGATGGTCACGTCGGCGTTGCCGAACAGGCGCCGCCGGTCGGTCACGGCGTCGGCGGACGCGCCGAACTTCAGCTCCGGCGTCTTGAAGTGCCGCGGCTTCAACGGGTGGTTGGGCACGAGGGAGCCGCGGTCCTCGGGCACGGCCACCGCGTCGACGATCGCCGTCGGCAGGCCGCGGTGGTACAGCAGCGCCGAGTCGGCGGAGAAGCCCTCGACGCCCATCAGCTCCTCGGCGTAGAGGCCGCCGTCGGGCTTGCGGAAGGCCGTGTGCCGCTTGTGGGGGACCTCGCCTACTCGCCGGTAGAAGGGCATGGCTGACTCCTCCGGAGGTGTCCGCAGAACGAACGATTTTGTCCTGTTGTCGTACGCTACTAGCGTGTCATTCGTGTCAAGCGCTGTGGAACTCACGCCCCCCGGCCCCCGTGGAATTCCTCCCCTGTTCGCGCGGCTCGTCGACGACTCGGCGCTCTTTCCGCCCTCGGACGCGGCCATGCCCGAAGCGCTGCGAGCGCACTACGAGTCGCGGGCGGGTGAACACGCCGGTGTACTGGGCGTTTTTCTCTGCCAGGCCTCTCGGCTGCCGGAGCTGATCACCGAGTTGATCAAGATCAAGCCGAAGGAGCCGCTGCCCCTGTCACTGATCATCGACACCGGGCTCGGCGGCGTGCCCAAGGCCATCTCGATCGTCGAGTCGCGCAGCGAGCTGCTGTCGCTGCGGATGGTCGAGATGCCGGCTCCGTCGGACGTCGACGAGGTGTGGCTGGAGCGCGTCTCGGAGTTCGTGCCCGAGGACGTGATCCGCGTGGTCGAGCCGCGCCGCGGTGTCGGCTGGCTCGACGGCGTGCGCAAGGTGATCGAGCACGGCAGCTGGCCGAAGATCCGCTGCGGCGGCCCCGCGGGGGAGAACTTCCCCAGCGTCGACGAGGTGGCCGACTTCCTGTCGGTGGTCAGCGGCGCGCCCGGCGCGTCGTTCAAGGCCACCAACAGCCTGCACCGCGCCGTCCGCCACACCGATCCGGAGACGGGCTTCACGCACCACGGCTTCCTGAACCTGATCGTCGCGTCGGCCCGCTGTCTCTCGGGCGGCGACGTGCGCGAGGCGCTGGAGTCCACCGACGGCAAGGCACTGGCCGACGAGGCCCGCGCGCTGTCGGAGCCGGCCGCGAAGGCCGTGCGGGAGCTCTTCGCGTCCTACGCGGCGGCGTCGTTCGCCGAGCCGGTGGCCGACCTGGGTGAGCTCGAGCTGCTGTGAGCAGGGAGGGGTCGCTGACCCTCGACCGCGGCCTGGCACTGCTGCAGGCAGTGGCCGACGCGGGCGAGGAGGCGGCGACCATCTCCGAGTTGGCCGTGACGATCGGCGCGAGCCGCGCGGCCGTCTACCGCCTGCTGGTGCCGCTGTCCGAGCGCGGCCTGATCTGGCGGGACGGCACGAAGGTGCGCCTCGGCGTCGGCCTGCTGCGGCTGGCCGGGCAGGTGCTGCCGCAGCTGCGGGAAGCGGCGCGGCCGGTGCTGCGCGAGCTGGCGGAGAAGGTCGGGGCCACGGCGCACCTCACCGTGGCCCAGGGCGATCAGGCGCAGGCCGTGGCGGTGGTGGAGCCGTCGTGGACGAGCTACCACGTCGCGTACCGCGTGGGCAGCCGTCATCCGCTCAGCGCGGGCGCGGCGGGCCGGGCGATGTCGCTGCGGCCCGGCGGCGACGGCTGGGTCGCGTCCACGGGCGAGCTGGAGGCCGGCGCGTCCGGCGTGGCCGCGCCGGTGCGCGGCGTGCCGGGGCTGCGGGCGAGCGTCGGGGTGGTGTCTCTGGAGCCGTTGGACGCGGCCGCGGTGGGGCCGCAGGTCGTCGCGGCGGCCGGAAAGCTCACCGAGGTGCTCCGAACCGACGCGTAGTGCGGCGTGGCGTGCTGGAATAGGGTCTCGTGGAGCAGTCTCGTGGAGCAAAGGGGACGGCTTGCCGAGGAGCCGTCGCGGAGGTGTCCAGGTGAACGTTCCGAGTGAGCTCGTCGGTTGCGAGGTCCGCCGGACGTCGTTCGACTACCAGGTGCGCCTCGCGCTGGTCGACCAGCCGGATCCGGCCGACGAGCCGCGGGTGGACGCCGAGCTGGTGCTCGAGACGTCGTTCGTGCTGCGTGACGTCGAGGGCGTGAGCCACGAACTGGAGCCCGGCAGCGGTGCGGCCCTGGCGCCGGTGCTCGCGCTGTTCGGCCAGCGCGTGACCGAGGTGGCGGTGCCCGAGGAGGGCACGCTGACGGTGGTCTTCGACGGCGGAGCCGAGCTGCGCGTGGGGCCGGACCGGCAGTACGAGTCGTGGTGGCTCACCGGCCACGGCGTCGAGCCGATCCTGGTGGGCCCGGCCGCCTAGCGGCGCGCGGCCGCCAGCAGCGGTCGCACCATCGTGAGCAGCAGCGCCAGGTCCACGCAGAACAGCAGCCGCTCGAACAACCCCAGCGTCACCTCCTGCTGTGCGGGACCGGTGATCAGCTCGAAGACGAACCCGCCGAGCACGATCAGCACGCCGGCGAGGCTCGCGACGGCCAGGCCGCGGATCGTGCTGCGTCCCGGTTCCCACGGGCACTTCGGCGTGCCGCGGCGCGTGAGCAGCCACGCGGCGGCCGGCAGGGCGAGGAACGCGGTGAGCGCGGCGGCGTTGTGGAGCTGGCCGTCGAAGGTGCGGGCCTGGCCGTCGGGGTCGACGGGGACGGTCGCGCAGATCGTGAGGCCCGCGCACCACACGCCCAGCAGCGTGACGACGGCGGGCGAGCGCCGGGCCTTCACGAGCCCGGCCAGCAGCGCGACGGAACCGAGCGCCAGCGCCAGGCACATCGCGCTGAACAGCGGCGCGGCCGAGCGGCTGCCGAGGTGGCCGTAGACGTACTCCGACAGCGTCTGCCACACCGGGCTGACCTGCGCCGACAGTCGCAGGTGCAGGTCAGCCGCGATGGCCACCGCGAGCCCCATGCCGGCCAGCGCGAGCCGGCCGTGCACGGGGGACACGGCGCCAGGCGCGGCCTTCGACATGGGGGCACTCCTCGGTGGTCATGGCGAAGGGCAAGGCTCCCCGCGTCATCGCGGATTCACCTTGCCCTCATCCACTGGTTCCGGAGAGGCTACCTCGTGTTCCTGTGAAGTCGCTGTGGTCAGCCGGCTTGGAAAGCGAGCTGGACCAGGGCGAACGCGGCGAATCCGGCGAACACGAACCCCGCGACGCGCTGGATGAGCTTCGGCCGGATGCGGCTGCGGATCTTCGCGCCGATGAACACCGCGAGCCCGGCCACGGAGACCAGCGCGACGAACGCGCCGAGCCCGACCGCGAACGGGTTGCCGAGTCGCGCGACGAGTCCCGCCGTCGCGAGTTGCGAAGCGTCGCCCCACTCGGCGGCGAAGAGCACGCCGAACGAGGTCAGCGCGGAGCGCAGGAAGGACTTCGGTGCCGCACCGAGGCGTGCGGCGTCGTCGGCCGCTTCGTCGGCTTCGTTGAATCCTTCGCGCAGGAGCATGAAGGCGCCGATACCGAACATCGCGGCCACGAGCAGGGAAACCACGGTTTCCGGAAGAAGGGTGAGCACGTGGCCGAACGCCGCGGCTATAACACACTGGATAGCGAATGCCGCACACACCCCGGCGAATACCGGCCACGCGCGGAAACGCGTGGTCAGAACCAGCGTCGCGACCAGGGTCTTGTCCGGCAGTTCCACTGCCAGGACCAGGCCGAACGCGCTGATGAGAGCGATGAGTGCGGGAGACATGAGCTGGTGGACACCCCTTTCACTTCAACGATAAAGGAGGTGTTCAGAAGGCTGCAAGTTGATGGGGTTTGCGAATTGCCCCGTGAGGTTTGTTGAATAGGTTTCGCCGGGGTTCCTGAATATAGATTTCGGCGTGCCGAATTCTGTTTTGCGGATGCGGTACGGTGCGAGTCATGCCTGCTGACCACGTGGTCGTGACCACCACTGTCGACAAAGAAGCGACCGCTCGGAACATCGCCACGAGTGCCGTCGAGGCGCGGCTCGCCGCCTGCGCCCAGATTGTGGGGCCGATCACCAGCGTGTACCGCTGGGAGGGCAAGGTGCGCACCGACTCCGAGTGGCGCGTCGAGTGCAAGACGGCGGCCGACCGCGCGGGTGCGCTCGAGGAGTTCCTGAACGTGCGCCACACCTACGCCCTGCCGGAGATCGTGGTGACCCCGCTCGTCGGCGGGAGCCCGCGGTATCTGTCGTGGGTGGTGGAGCAGACCCGGTAGATCCCTTTCGGGTACACAGTGGACGGATGTGCCCGGGACACCTGACGTGGGTGTTTCCCGGGTTCAGGACGTTGGTCCCTCGTTTTTCGGGACGTGTTGAACTGGTTGGTGGCGCGCGGGCGGAGTTAGCTCGGGTACGTGGATGTCCTTGAGCTCGCGCGGTGGCAGTTCGGCATCACCACCGTGTACCACTTCCTGATGGTCCCGCTGACCATCGGACTTTCGGTGCTCGTCGCGGGGATGCAGACCGCCTGGGTGCGCACGGGCAACGAGCGCTACTTCAAGATGACCAAGTTCTGGGGGAAGCTCCTGCTGGTCAACTTCGCCATGGGCGTGGTGACCGGGATCGTGCAGGAGTTCCAGTTCGGGATGACCTGGAGCGCCTACTCCCGCTTCGTCGGCGACGTGTTCGGCGCGCCGCTGGCGATGGAGGGGCTCGTCGCGTTCTTCGTGGAGTCGACCTTCCTCGGCCTGTGGATCTTCGGCTGGGACCGGCTGCCGAAACGCGTGCACCTGGCGTGTGCGTGGGCGTTCTCCCTGGCGACGATGGCCTCGGCCTACTTCATCCTGGCCGCGAACTCCTGGATGCAGCACCCGGTGGGGGTGGAGTTCGTCGACGGCAAGCCGACGATGAACTCGATCTTCGCGGTGCTGACCAACAACACGGCGCTGGCGGCGATCCCGCACACGCTGGCCGGGGCGTTCTCGGTGGCGGCGGCGTTCCTCGTCGGGGTGGCGGGCTGGCACCTGTGGCGGCGTCGGTCGGCTTCGGACTCGGACGCCGGGGTGCACCGGGACGTCTGGCGCGCGTCGCTGCGGCTCGGTGCCTGGGTCGGGATCGCCGCGTTCGCGGTGCTGGCCATCACGGGTGACACGCAGGGCAAGCTGATGTTCCAGCAGCAGCCGATGAAGATGGCTTCGGCGGAAGCGTTGTGCCACACGGAGAAGCCGGCGAGCTTCTCGATCCTGGCGATCGGCGACGTCGCGGGGGCCAACTGCGAGGACGTGAAGACGTTCACCGTGCCGGCGCTGCTGTCGTTCCTCGCGCACAACGACTTTTCCACCGAGGTGCCGGGTGTGGAAAACCTGATCGGCCAGTACCAGGCGAAGTACGGCACCAACTACCCGAACGACCCCGACCTGGGGCCGCTGGCGGGCAAGCCGATCGACTACGTGCCCAACCTGCCGGTGACCTACTGGGGATTCCGGGCCATGATCGGCTTCGGCGCGATCGGGGCGGGGATCGGCCTGCTGGCGCTGTGGCTCACGCGCCGCGGCCGGATCCCGGGTGGGCGCTGGTTCCCGTTGCTGCTGGTCGCGGGCATCGCGACCCCGTTCATCGGCAACAGCGCCGGCTGGATCTTCACGGAGATGGGGCGTCAGCCGTTCGTGGTCGCGCCGAACCCGACGGGCGTCGAGGGCATGTGGATGTTCACGGCGCAGGCGGTGTCGCAGCTGTCGGTCGGTGAGGTGTGGACTTCGCTGATCTCGCTCACGGTGCTCTACCTGGGGTTGGGCGTGGTGGAGCTGTTCCTGATGCGCAAGTACGTCCGCGGTGGGGTCGAAGGGGTTCTGCCGCCGCCTGCTCACGGTGGGGAGGCGGGTTCGGATGACACGTTGTCGTTCGCTTACTGAGCCTTCGTTGGGGCGAACCCAGCGTGGCGGGTCGATCACCCACGAGAGTTACCCACAACTGATCTGTGGACAACTCGATGGGTTGTGGATAACTCAGGGCGATCTTGGGGATGAGTCATGACAACGCTGCAGCTGGTGTGGTTCGGGATCATCGCGCTGTTCTGGCTCGGGTACCTGTTCCTCGAGGGCTTCGACTTCGGCGTCGGGATGCTGCTGCCCGTGCTCGGGCGCGACAACACCGAGCGGCGGGTCATGGTCAACACCATCGGGCCGGTGTGGGACGGCAACGAGGTGTGGCTGATCGTCGCCGCCGGCGCCACGTTCGCGGCGTTCCCGGACTGGTATGCGACGCTGTTTTCGGGCGCCTACCTGCCGTTGCTGCTCGTGCTGCTGGCGTTGATCGGGCGCGGGGTCGCGTTCGAGTACCGCGGCAAGGTCGACTCCGAGCGCTGGCGGCGCACGTGGGACCGCGTGATCATGATCGGCTCGTGGATCCCGCCGCTGGGCGTCGGCCTGCTGCTTGCGACGACCGTGCTCGGCCTGCCGCTCGACGCGGCCGGCAACCGCGTCGGCACGCCGTTCGAGGCGATGCGGTGGGACACGTTGCTGGGCGCGCTCGCCGTGGTCGGGTTCTCGCTGGTGCACGGGGCGGCGTTCCTGGCGCTGAAGACTTCGGGTGAGTTGCGGGAGCGGGCGCGGACGCTGGCGTTGCGGCTGTTGCCGGTGGCGTTGCTGCCGCTGGTCGCGTTCCTGATCGTGGTGCAGGTGCGCGCGGGGCAGGTGTGGACGTTGGTCGCGCTTGTGGTCAGCGTGGTTGCCGCAATCGTCGCGTGGCTGCGGCTGCGCGCGGACCGCGACGGGCAGGCGTTCGCCGCGCTCGGCGTGGTGATCGCGGCCGCCGTGGTGACGATGTTCGGGGCGCTGTACCCGAACGTGCTGCCGTCGACGGGGGATCCGGCCAACTCGCTGACGATCGCGCAGGCCGCCGCGAGCCCGTACGCGCTGAAGGTGATCACGTGGGTCGCCGCGTTCGGTGCGCCGGCCGTGCTGGTCTACCAAGGTTGGACCTACTGGGTTTTCCGCAAGCGCATCGGTGTCCAGCACATTCCGGCGGTGCACGCACCGTGATCACGCTTCCCGGCCGTGCCACCCTTTCCGCCCCGAGGTCCACAGTGGACCAGGTGCGGCCGGGCAAGGGGCCGCTCGGCGCGCTCTCGGCTCTCGGGCCGGCCGCGCGCCGGGCGTTGCTCCTCGTGGCGGCGCTCTCGTTCGTCAACGCGGTTTTCCTGGTGGTGCAAGCGTTTCTCTTGGCCGACGTGCTCGCGTCCATCGTCTCCACGGGGATCGGGGGCCGCACCGCCCAGCTGGTCGCTCTGTTCGCGCTGGTCGCGGGCCGGGCGTTCACCGGCTGGGCGGTGCGGGTGGTCTCCGCGCGTGCCGCGGCGACGGCGCAACAGGACCTGCGCGCCCGCGTCGTCTCCCACAGCTTGC
This sequence comes from Amycolatopsis sp. NPDC049253, assembly GCF_040678995.1. NCBI lineage: Bacteria > Bacillati > Actinomycetota > Actinomycetes > Pseudonocardiales > Pseudonocardiaceae > Amycolatopsis > Amycolatopsis sp. NPDC049253. Next base: position 162,269 of record NZ_JBFAQX010000001.1, read on the forward strand.
GGCTCGGCCCGGAGTGGCTGGCCCGCCGTGGCGACGGCTCGTTGACCGAGCTGGTCACCCGCGGGTTGGACGCTCTCGACGCCTACTTCCGCGAGTACCTGCCGGCCCTGGTGACGGCCGCGGTGGTCCCCCTCGCGGCGGGCGCGGCGATCCTGTGGATGGATTGGCCGTCGGCGGTGATCGTGCTGGTGACGGTGCCTTTGCTGCCGGTCTTCGCCATCCTGGTCGGCAAGTTCACGGCCGATCGCGTGGCCGGCGCGACCGACGCTGTGCACCGGATGTCGGGGCTGCTGCTGGAACTGGTGCGGGCTCTGCCGGTGCTGACGGCGTTCCGTCGCGCGGACGCGCAGTCGGCGACCGTGGCCCGCGTCTCGGATCGTCACCGCCGCGCGACGTTGAAGACTTTGCGGGTGGCGTTCTCGTCGGCTTTCGTGCTCGAACTGGTCGCCACGTTGTCCGTGGCGCTGGTCGCCGTGGTGATCGGCGTGCGGCTGGTGTCGGGCTCGTTGCCCCTGGCCATCGGGCTCGGCGTGCTGATCCTGGTCCCCGAGTGCTACCAGCCGTTGCGTGCCGTGGGCGCGGCCTTCCACGCCAGCGAAGACGGCGTCGAGGCGGTCCGCCGCGTCACCGACGTCCTCGCCGAGCCGGCCCCGCACTTCGGCACGCGCGTGCCGCCCCGTGGACAACTCACTGTGTCCAACCTAAGCATCGCCCGCCGCGGCGGCTTCGCCCCTGACGGCTCCTCGTTCTCCGTGCGCCGAGGCCGAACGACCTGGCTCCGGGCTCCCAGCGGTGGCGGCAAATCCACCACCCTCGCCGCCCTCCTCGGCTACCTCCCCACCTACGACGGCACCATCACCCTCGATGACGTCCCCCTGTCCTCGGTGGACATCGACCGGTGGCGCGCGGATGTCGCTTGGGTGCCGCAGTCGCCGGTGTTCAGCGGCGGAACCGTCCGGGAGGAGGTGGCGGGCTCGGCCGGCGTCGGCGAGGGGGTCGTCGGCGACGCTGATGGGGTCGAGGAGGTGCTGGCGGAGCTGGGGCTGTCGGGGTTGGGCGACCGGCCCGTCGAGCAGCTGTCGTTGGGGCAGCGGCAGCGGGTGGCCGTGGCGCGGGCGTTGCTGAAGGTGCGGGCGGGCGCGTGGCTGCTGTTGCTCGACGAGCCGACGGCCCACCTCGACGAGGTCAACGCCCGGCGCGTGATGGGCGCCGTCGAGCGGGCCGTGGCGGGTGGGGCGGCGGCGGTCATCGCGGCGCACGAGCGGTCGGCGGCGGTGGCGGTGGCGGATGAGAAGCCGTTGTCCGGCGACACTTCCGTCACGGCGGTGGGGTCCGGTCGGCCGTTGCCGTGGCGGTTCTTGCTCGACCGTCGGCTGTTTTCCGGAGCCGTGCTGGGTGCGGTTGCGCTGCTGGCGGGCGTCGCGCTGACGGCTACTTCGGGGTGGTTGATCGCGAAGGCGTCGTTGCAGCCGCCGATCTTGACGCTGACCGTCGCGGTCGTCGGCGTGCGCGCGTTCGGGCTCGGGCGTGCGGCTCTGCGCTACGCCGAACGTCTCGTCACGCACGACGCCGCGTTCCGCATCGCCGGGCGGCTGCGCGTTCGGCTGTGGGACTCGCTCGTCCGCCTCGGCCCGGCGCGCGCTCTGGCGGCCGGCGAGGGACAGCGCCGCCTGGTCACCGACATCGACACGATCCGTGACCTGCTGCCCCGCGTGGTCTCGCCGCCGGTCGTCGTCGGGCTTGTCGCCGTGGGCGCCATTGCGGTGCAGGCGATCGTCCTTCCGTCGGCCGGCCTGCTCCTCGCCGCTGCTGTGGTGGTCAGCCTCGTCGCACCTCGGCTCGCCCTCCTGGCCGAGCGCCACGCGACGGCTGCCCTCGCCGCCGGTCGCCGCGACGTCGCCGCGCGGGTCCTCGTGCTCTTCAGTTCCGCGGCCGAGCTCATCGCTTACGGCACCGCGACCGCACGTCGTCGTTCACTGCTCGCGACCGATGCCCGGTTGACCGCCGCCGCCCGCCGCCAAGCCTTCGGTGCCGGCGCGGCCGACGCTCTCATCGTCCTGGCCACCGGAGCCGCCGCCGTGGGCAGCACGCTTCTCGCCGCGCCGGCCGTCGCGTCCGGCCAGCTGGCGGGTGTCATGGCTCCACTGCTGGCGCTGGTGCCCTTGGCCCTCGCGGAAGTCCTGTCCCTGCTGCCGCCGGCCGCTACTCACTGGGACCCGCTGCGGGCTGCCCGCCTGCGCCTGGGCGACCTCGACACAGCTGCCGGATCGGAGCCGGCGCGGCTTGGCGACGGGTCCGAGCCGGCGGCCGAGCGCGACGCGGTCGAGCCGGGGCCGAGCGCCGTGCGGCTGCGTGGCGCCGACCTCGGCTGGCCCGGCGGCGAAACCGTGCTCACCGACGTCACGCTCGACATCGAGCCCGGAACCTACGTCGCCGTCGTGGGGCCGAGCGGGGCCGGGAAGTCGACGTTGGTGGCGGCGTTGCTGGGGTTCCTGGAGCCGCGCGCGGGGGAGGTCGCGGTGCCCGGGCGGGTGTCGTGGGCGCCGCAGGAGGCGATGCTGGTGTCGACGAGCGTGGCGGAGAACCTACGGCTCGCGGATCCCCGGGCGACCGACGAGGACGTCCGGCGGGTGCTCGACCTCGCGCAGCTGCCGGAGCTCGACGCGGCGACCGTTCTCGACAGCGCCGGCACCGGGCTTTCCGGTGGCCAGGCTCAGCGGGTCGCGCTGGCCCGGGCGTTGCTGGCGGCACCGAAAGCCGACCTCGTGCTGCTCGACGAGCCCACCGCGCACCTCGACGAACGGACCGCTCGCGCCCTCCGCACCACGCTGCGTGCCGAGTTGGCCGGCCGCACCGTCGTGCACGTCACCCACAACCTCGACGAGCAGCTCGATGCCGACGTCGTGCTGGAGGTCCGCGGCGGCCAGGTGCTCGAGAAGCAAGCGGTCCCCGCCGCGAGGGGTGATTGGTGACGGTCACGATTCCGGGTCCGGGCCGCAAGCACGCGCTAGGGTCGGTGTTGCTCATGGACCCGACACTTGCCGCGCGGGCGTTGTCCGCTGCCACCGAGATCACCAGCACCGCGTTGTCCGGGGACGACCCGGAGGCCGTGCTGGACACCGTCGTGATCCGCGCCGCCGAGCTGGCCGATGCCGACCTCGGCCTGGCCATGGTCAGCGCCGACGACGGGCACGTCGTGGTCGAGGCCGCCGTCGATTCCGGCGGCGCCGGCCGCGCGCTGCAGGGCCTGACCCTGCCCGCCGACTCCGCCGCCGGCCGCGTCGCGCGCGGAGGCGAGCCCGTGGTGAGCGACAACTTCGTCGTCGACCCGCGCACCGCACCCTTCGTACCCGACGAGCTGCGCGACTTCGGCCCCTTCGCCGCCGCACCATTCGGCTCCGGCGGCCGGGTCCTGGGCGCGCTCACGGTCTACCGCCTGCAGGGGCGCGAGCCGTTCTCCGCGGGGACCGTCGAGATGCTCGTGGCGTTCGCCGCACAGGCGGGCGTGGTGCTCGCACTCGCCGAGGGCGCCAACGCACGCCACCGCGTGACGCTCTACCAAGAGCGCGAACGCATCGCCCGCGAACTGCACGACGTGATCGTGCAACGCCTCTACGGCGCCGGCATGCAACTCGACCGCGTGCGCCGCAACATGCGCAAGCGCTTCGCCCAGGCCGACGGCGCGCGCCTGTCCGACGCCATCGACCAGCTCGACCAGACCATCGAGGAAATCCGCGGCACCGTGCGAGCCCTGCGCTCACCCGAGCCGCGTCACGACACCGGCACACCGACCGACCTCGCCGAGTCCGCCCGCGGCGAAGTCCGCATCGCCGGCGAACTCCTCGGCTATCCGCCGACCCTCGAGCTCTCCGGCGAGTTCGCCGACATTCCCGCCGAACGCGCCGACCACATCCGCGCGGCACTGCGCGAAGCACTGTCCAATGTGGTCCGCCATTCCGGCGCGAGCGAGACGCGCGTGTCTTTGACCCGCGACCGCGACGGCGTGAAACTCCGCGTGCGCGACAACGGATCCGGTGTGCCCCAAGGCGTCGCCACCCGGGGCCTGCGTCACCTCGCCGAACGCGCCGACACTGCCGGCGGGAAGTTCTTCATCAACTCCTCACCGAGCCTCGGCACACTCGTCGCCTTCGATCTCCCTCTGGACTAGTCGCACGTGCGCGACCGTCACCCACAGCGCGTTGATCCGGCTTCAGCCTTCACGCGTCATGTGAGCCGCTCCTTCCTCTCCGACGGGCACGTACGGCTTCCCGTTCGACATCGACCAACACCCCAGCACCGCGAGTCGCAGCTCGCTTTCACCGGGTGCTGAGTCTACCGGGAAATCGAACACCCATTCGACTCACGATGGGGTGAATCCGAAAGGTCCTTGCCGAATCCCTCGTGGCCGACCGTGATCTCATGCGCGCGAGAAACCTCCGAACGGCCTAGCTCGGTTTCCGAGCGGCGGTACCCGGCGATCACGGGAAAATCGACGTCACCGGATTTGTCGGTGGTCGCAGTCAAGGCTCAAGATCCGCGACGGGCGGGAAAACCGGGTCGTCGGGCTGGTTCGGCCGAGCAGTTTCCGGGCCTCACTTGCCGCGACGGGCGATCCAGGCGGCGGCTTGGGTGCGGCGTTGCATGCCGAGCTTGGCGAGGACCGAGGTGACGTAGTTCTTGACCGTTTTTTCGGCCAGGAAGAGGCGTTCGGCGATTTCGCGGTTGGACATGCCCTGCCCGATGAGCTCCAGGACGTCGCGCTCGCGGTCGGTCAGGGCGGCGAGGTCGTCGGTGGGCGGGTGGCGGAGTTTGTCGAGCACGCGGGCCGTCGAGACGGGGTCGAGCAGGGAGTGGCCGGCGGCGACCTCGCGGACGGCGTTGACCACGTCCTGGCCGCGCACCTGCTTGAGCAGGTAACCCGACGCGCCCGCCATGATCGCGCCGACCATGGCTTCCTCGTCGTCGAACGCGGTGAGCATGAGGCAGGCCGGCGGGTTGGGCTTGGAGCGCAGCTCGCGGCACAGGGTGATGCCGTCGCCGTCGCCGAGGCGGACGTCGACCACGGCGACGTCGGGCTCCACGTGCATCGCGACGGCCAGCGCCTCCTCGACGCCTCCGGCCTCGGCGACCACCTCGATGTCCGCCTCGTCGCCCAGCAGGTCGCGCAGGCCGCGACGGACCAGCTCGTGGTCGTCGACGAGCAGCACCTGGATCGGCATACCCCGAGGTTACGGCGTCACGTGGCCTGTCGCCGGTGCTGGTGCCGCAGGACACGTCGGCGGTTCGGCGGCGATTCACCGGATGCACCCGATCAGGTTGCCGTGGGAAATCGTTCAGAATTGATCCGTAACGGTTCCGGCGGCACGGCGATATCCACCACACGTTTCGCCGGACTCTTCGGAAGGTTTGGCTTTTGACTTTCTTTTGCCGTGTTGCCGGTACGTTCTCCCTGGTCGCGGGGATCATGGTGATCTGGGCTGCCGCGGCGCAGGCAGAACCGGGGAATCCGGTTGGCGCAATTCCGGAAACGTCGATATCCCCATCCGGTGGCTATCCGATTCCGGTCGCCGCGGGCGCGTTGATCGGGGCCGCGGCGTCCGGCGGCATGGTCCTCTCCCTGCGCCGCCGGCCGGCCTGATGCGGATCGTCGTGGTCGCGGCCTTGGCGGTGGCCGTCGCGGCTCTGCTGCTGGTCGCATTCCTGCGCCCGCCCGAGACCGTGCCGACCCAGCAGGTGGTGACGACGAGCAGGCCGTCGACGAGCCGCGCCGGCTGATCAGCGCTGTACGGGCGGGAAGCGGGTCTCGTTGCGGTCGACCTTCGCGTTGCCCACTTCGAGGAGGTCGATGTCCAGGGCGTCGGCCAGTTGGATCAGGTAGAGGAGGACGTCGGCGATTTCGTCGCGGACGTTGGTGGTCAGGGTGGGGTCGGAGCGGTAGTCGCGGGCCTCTTCGGGGGTGAGCCATTGGAAGAGGGAGATGAGTTCGCCGACTTCGCCGGAGAGGGCCATGACGAGGTTCTTCGGGTGGTGGAACGGTTCCCAGTCGCGGGCGGAGGCGAAGTCGCGCAGGCGCTGGGTGAGCGCGTCGAGAGTCACGGGGGATTGCGTACCACGACGGTCACGGTGGGCTCACGGCCGTATGGCGGACTTTCGTTGACCCTGCCTCCGCCGTTTCCCTAGCGTGGTCGGCCGGGTCGGGGAAAAGCGGAAGGAAAGGCCGTGGAGTACCTGCGCAGGCGCGTGGTCCTGATCGCGTTCGTGCCCGGTGCGGCGCTGGTGCTGGTGGCGTTGGTGATCGGGATTTTCCTGGTGCAGCAGGCGAATCACGTGCGCGGCCTGGCGGACGAGACAGCGCGGGCGTCGAACGACGTGACGCGCACCGTGGTGGGGCTGCAGGAGCGGCGGGGCAACGCGCTGCTCGCGGGCGACCGGCTGGCTGAGTACACCGGTTACACGCAGCGTATCGACGACGCGATAGCCGGCCTGCGGGAGCTCACCCGGGCGGCGCCCGATCCGGAGACGGCCTACCAGCAGAACACGGCCGTGGATCTGCTGGCGGCGACAGAAGGGTTGTACCGAGCGGATTCCCTGGCGCTGGCGGGCCTCGACGGGACCACGCGGCGGCTGTTCACGGAGGCAGTGGGCGGCTACCGGACGGCGCTCGCGAGCGCCGCCGGCAGGCTCACGCAGAGTGGCCGGGAGCGGTACGAAGCGCTCGTTCGCGGGGAGGACTGGAGCACGCTGACGCCGGTCGAGAACGCTTTCGCCGACGCGGCGCCGCTGCCGGTCGCGATGCCGGTGTGGCGCGCAGCGACGGCGGTTGCGGGGCGGGGTTTGGGGGAGCTCTTCGCGCAGCAGAACAACTTCGCGGTGCAGCTGACGATCGACCACGCTCACCGCACGCTCGGGGGCGCCCTCGCCGGTGGTGCGGCGATCGTGGTGTTCGCCGGCGTGGTGATGGCGGTGGCGGCACGGCTGGCAGATCGGCTTACGGACCCACGGCGGCTCGTTCTGGGGCGGAGCACGGTGGCGCCTCAATCCCCGGACTCCGAGCGAAGGGGGGAGCGGCGGCAACGCCCAGCGCCTCGGCACCGAGCCGCCGCAGCCCGCAGTGGCCCGGTGTCCCGCTGAGCCCCAGGCCAGGCGCGGTCCCGGGCCGACGCGTGGCATCCGTCCGTGTTGCCAGGGCAAGTGCCGATGCCACGGCAATGGCAAGAGGATGGGCAAGGGACGGCGCCGAAGCGAACCGTAGGTGGCGCGGGCCTGCGCCGTGGCGCCCGGCTACGACTTGGCCGATTCGACGCGCGGCGACGCGAACCAGCTCTCGGCGGGAACGGGGCGGGTCGTGATCGGGTCGAACCGACCGGTGGCAGGGCGGCGGGACGGGCCGCGTGGCGTCGAACAGATTCGCGGGTGGCGCAAGCCCAGGCCGGGAAACCGCCGGCCAAGGCGCCACCCCACCCCCCAACGCAGGCCCGCCAGCGTCCCCACCCGGCGAGAACCACAGGTCACCCGCGGTGCGCGGTTGGGCCGAAAAGAGCACGCAGTTGGCCCACACGCGCGGCAAAGGGCATGCGGCAGACTGGTGCGCGTGAGTGCTCCCCCGGATCTGCGGCCCTACCTGCGTACGTTGGACGCGGAAACGCTGGTGGACCTGCTGTACGCCCAGGCGCGGCGTGACCCTGAGTTACGGCATTCGCTGGAACTGCGGTGCGCCACTCAATCGGGTGAGGTGGCGGAGGCGCATCGGCTGTTGGACACGGCCGTGCAGGACGGCAATGTCGAGTACACGGCCAAGGTGGGTGCCGTGCTGGACACCCTGGAGCGGTTGCTCGACGCGGGTAGCCCGGCGGATCTGGCGCCGCTCGCGCGGCGGACCGTGGACGACATCGGTGAGGTGCTGGAGCAGTCCGGGGATCCGTCCGGTGACCTCGGGGACAAGCTGGACTTCGCCGTCGAGCTGTACGCGCGGGCGTGTGCCGCGCGGCCGCCGGACCCCGAGAAGTTGGCCGAGTGGCTGCTGGACGTGGAGTTCGACGGGCCCGGCAGGCCGACGATCGCGCTGGCGGATTTCGCGGAGGCGTTGGGGGACCAGGGACTTGAGCGGATCAAGTCTGCTGTGGACGAAATACTGACAGCCGGGCCGACGGGGTACCGCCGGGACGTCGCGGAGCGCCTGCTCGAGGAGCTCGCCGAGGTGCGCGGGGATGTCGACGCGCTCGTCGCGATCCTGTCCGCCAAGCCGCCGCGCGTGGATGTGAGCCTGAAGATCGTGCGGGTGCTGCGGGCGGCCGGGCGGCACAGCGAGGCCATCGCGCACGCGGCCCGCGCGCTCACGCCGCACAAAACGCACCAGAACCTCCCCGAACCGGAAGACGAGACGGTCGCCTTGCGGCGCAAGGAGTTCGACGAGGCGCCGGGCAACGTCACGTACACGGCGTTGCGCGAGGCGGCCGTCGAAGCGGGCGTCTGGTCGGTGCAGCGCGTCGCGGCCCTCGCGCGGCTGAGGGAGCGCGCGGCCGACAGCGAAGAAGGCGCCGAAGAGCTCGCCCGGGCGTTGCTCGCCGAGGATCGGCCCGACGAGGCGTGGCGCGCGTGCGTGCGCTTCGGTGGGTCGCTCGCGTTGCGCGTGGAGCTGGCGGCGTCGCGCGAGGTCGCGCACCCGGCCGAGACGATCCCCGTCTACCGCAGCCAGGTCGAGCAGCTCATCGAGCAGAAGGACCCGCAGGCCTACCGCGAAGCGGCGAAGCACCTGAAGAAGCTGCGCACGCTGCACAAACGCGCCGGCACGGCGGAGGAGTTCACGGGGTACCTGGCCGACCTGGTGAGCGTTCACCGGCGCAAGACGCGGCTGATCGCGGAAGTGCGCGCGGCGCGGATCGCGTTGCCGAAACCGCGTAACCTTCCGGCGTCTGACTCGTTGACCAGCTGAAACACCCCGCACGTAGCTCTTTTCCGCGACGTCGCGGTGGTCCCTCTCCGCAGCCGGCTCCCTGGCCGGTCGCGGATACCGCGCCCGGGGCCACCGCGGCCGCGCGTCCCGCGGATCCGCGCCCGCACCAGCGATGCAACGATGGTCCGCATGAGTCCGGTGAGCCGCGCCCGCAAGAAGACCCCCCAGCCCGCCACGCCCAGCGTGAACGGCCTGTTCAAGGACGTCCTCCGGGACTTCTCCGCCGTCGCCGTGGAGCCTGGTGCGTTCGACGTCGAGCTTCTCGCCTCCGAGGTGCTCGGGCAGTGGTGGGATCTCACGATCGAGGGCGAGCCCGAGGGCGGCGAGGAGCTCGGCCTGGAGCTCATCGCGTTCGCGCAGCGCAAGATCACGCCGGGCGCCGCGGCGCTGCTGGCCGCGTTGAAGGTGCTGGCCGAGACCGAGGAGGAGCGCTCGGCGGCGGCCGAGGCGCTCGCCGTGGTCCTCTCGCGTGGCATCCCCGAGCCCGAGTGGGCCGGTGAGGTCGGCCGCGTGACGGTCGGTGAGATCTGGCGGACCGGCGACGTCTACGGCGACGAGTCCTCGCTGCTGTGCACGTTCTCCCGCGGCGACGCGACGCTCGGCCTGCTGGCGCTGCTCGACTTCACCGAGCTCGGCCGCGTGCGCGACCTCGTGGTGATCGACGAGCCGCACGAGGTCCTCGCGCAGATGCGCGCACAGATCGCCGACGACGGTGAGCTCGTCGTGCTCGAGAAGGTCGAGCCGGCCGACGCGCACCGCTTGCTGCTCGACGGCATCGCCGCCACCGACGGCATGGACGAGCCCGACGTCGGCGAGGACTACACGCGCTTTCACGCCGTGGCGATGGCGTGGCTGCGGGCGCTGCCGGAGCCGTCGGCTGCTCGCGGCGTGGAGGAGTGGCCGGACGCTCGGCGCGACGGGGTCGTGGAGGAGTTCCTCGCGCAGGTGTCGTTCGCGGACGTCGAGGCGGCGAGGTCGGTGGCGCGGCTGCTGGTGGACCACGGCAACCGGACCGAGCCGGCGGATCCGCTGCGGGTCGGGCCGGAGAAGCTGGCGCGGTTCCTGGAGTCGTTGCTGGGTGGGGACTACGAGGTGGAGGACGAGGATCTCGTGCCGCCGGTCGTGCTGGCGTGGGCTTCTTGGGCTGCTGCGCGGAATGGGTTGTCGGAGGTTGCTTCGGCTGCTCTCGTCGAAGACGTGAAGGAGTACTTGGCGGAGTATCTGTCCGATGAAGATGATTCCGAAGAGGATGAGGTTTCGGATTATCTGGACGGGACGGAGTCCGCTGAAGAGGTTTTGGGGGTTGTGGAGCGGCGACGGTTCGCTGTTCCGGAGTTGTCCACGGTGATCGGCGACGAGGAGCTGACGGATTTGGATCCGTCGGATCCGGAGCAGCGGCGGATGCTGGTTATCGGTGGGCATCCGGAGTATCACGAATCGTTGGCGAATGACGAGTTCGATGGTGCTGATGGGTTGAGGCTGGCGTTGGAGACGTCGGTGGTGGATCAGCTTTGGGAAGACTCGCCGGAAGAGGTTTGGGCGGCGGCTCAGAAGCTGATCGAGAAGGGGCTGACCAGGGAAGAGGTTCTGGGGGAGCTGGTGGCTGTGCTGGAGGGGCAGCTGGAAGAGGCTGAGGATGAGGATCGGCTGGATTATGATTTGGACGGGTATCGGGAGGCGTTGACTGCGGTTGAGTGATCGCAGGCGGCTCGATCCGCTGGCGCGGATCATTGCGCTGGGAATAGCGCAGGGCACCCCGTTCTTTTAGCGTCACTACGGTCTGGACTATTTGTCAAGGCGGGAAAGAGTGCCTTGACAAATAGTCCAGACCGCGTGGAAGGCGGGGATCGAGGTGCAGGGCCGGGTCTGGGTGCACTGGTGAGCGTGTGGATCTGGTGCGGTTGTTGTGTGGGGGAAAGACTAAAGGATAAAAAAAGCCCCGGCCGTTTGGCTGGGGCTTTGTCGTTTATGCCGTTGGGGTTTGGCTGGAGACGGCGGGGACGGGGACGGCGGCGGCTGCGGTGGCGGCCTTGCGGCGGCGTTCGCGCATGGCTTCGTCCAGGTCGACCAGGAAGGTGCTGGCGGCCATGGCGACGAAGAGGGCCAGTCCGAGTACTGCGCCGACCCACGTGAGGACGATTGAGAACACCGGGGGCCTCCTTCCCAGGTCAGGATGCGAATTTCCCTTCTGTTCAGGGTCGCTTTCACGAGGCTCGCCCGGTATCGGCCAACTGGTTATGAAGCCGCCCCCCGAACTGGCCGATCGGCCGAGGTCGGGGGGCGGAGGGTGAGGACGTGGGGTTGGTGAGGGCTATGTGGGTGACGCAGCGGTGACGAAGCGGTCGAACAGAGCCGTCAGAGCTTGCGCAGGCGCACGCGGTTGATGGAGTGGTCGGCGTCCTTGCGCAGCACGAGGGTGGCGCGCGGGCGCGTCGGTTTGATGTTCTCCATGAGGTTCGGCTCGTTGATCGTGGTCCAGAGGTGGCGTGCTTCCTCGCGGGCCTCGTCGTCGTCCAGGCCGGCGAAGTGGTGGAAGTGCGAAGCCGGGTCGGAGAACGCGGTGTGGCGGAGCTTGAGGAAGCGCTCGACGTACCAGCGTTCGATGTCGTCGGTGTGCGCGTCGACGTAGATGGAGAAGTCGAACAGGTCCGACACGGTCAGGCGGGGGCCGGGCTGCAGGACGTTCAGGCCCTCGATGATGAGGATGTCCGGGCGCTCCACGACCTGTTCCTGGCCGGGCAGGATGTCGTACGCGAGGTGGGAGTACACGGGCGCCGACACGCGCTCGGCGCCGGACTTCACCTCGGTGACGAAGCGCAGCAGAGCGCGCCGGTCGTAGCTCTCGGGGAAGCCCTTGCGGTGCATGATGCCGCGGCGGGTCAGCTCGTCGCGGGAGTACAGGAACCCGTCGGTGGTCACGAGGTCCACGCGCGGATGGTCGGGCCAGCGGGCGAGCAGCGTGCGCAGGATGCGCGCCGTGGTCGACTTGCCGACCGCGACGCTGCCGGCGACGCCGATCACGTACGGCACCTTCGTGCTGACGCAGTCTTCGCCGAGGAACGTGGTGGTGGCCTCGTACAGCTGTTGCCGCGCCTTGACCTGGAGGTTGATCAGCCTCGACAGCGGCAGGTAGACGTCGGCCACCTCGGCCAGGTCGATCTGCTCGCCGAGACCCCGCAGCCGAACGAGCTCATCGGCGGTGAGGGGAAGCGGGGTCGAGCTGCGCAGCTCCCGCCACTGTTCGCGGTGAAGCTCGACGTAGGGACTGAGTTCACGGACCCGTGGCATCGCACACTCCTCGGCCGTCGCCTGCGCTGGCTCCGTACTGGGCGCCACCTTTCGAGTAACGCTCCATCAACGGTAGGGCCTACCGCGCGTGAACGCGCTGTGATGTGCTGCACGCGGTCCGAACCGTTGCCTACGCGGTCACCGAGGGTTACGGCGGCGGCCGAAGACTTCCTCCCACGCGGCGGCCACCTGGCGCGCGCACGTGGCCGGGTCGACCCCGCCGACGCCGGTGCCCAGGCCGGGCATCGCGATGGTGTCCACGACCTCGCGCACGGGCCCTTCTTCGAGCATCCCGTGCTGCCACTGCAGGAACACCGCGCGCGCCGCGAGGTACGGGTGCACGGTGTCCGCGGGCAGCCGTTCGCCGGCCTCGCGCATGGTCGGCGCGCTGATCAGCCACGCCGGCTCGGCCTCGCCCGTGGGCACGATCACGGCCTCGCCGATGGGCAGCTCTCCGCCGTACGAAGCCAAGACCGCGCTGCGCACGCTCTGTTCGACACCCGGGAACGCCCGCGCGTAGACGGCGTCGATCCCGCCGCGCATCCAGCCGTAGGAGTTCGCGGGGCTCACCACGGCCTGGGCGACGACGTCCAGCACCGAACCGCGGTGCACCCGGACCGCGGCGGCCTCGGTTTCGAGGCGGCCGAGGGCGTGGGTCCACGCGGCGGCGAGCGGTTCATCGACGGCGCACAACACGAGTTCCGGCGTCCGGGACGAAACCGGCGGGCCGATGTCCTCGCGCCCGGTGTGTGTGCCCGATTCGGCGGTCACGGTTCAAGCATGGCAAAAAAAGCCACCCGGCGTAACCGGTTGGCGTACCGGATGTCCGAGTGAAAACCGACACGTGTGTGGAAAGTAGCCTGGCGGTCGTGTTGCGGATCGCGTATTTCGGCCCTCAGGGCACGTTCACCGAACAGGCCGCCCGTGCGCTCGCGCCGGGCGAGGACCTGACTCCCTACGAGACCGTCCGGCTGGCGCTCGCGGCCGTCCGCGAAGGCGCTGCCGACGCGGCGTGCGTACCGATCGAGAACTCCGTCGAGGGCGTCGTGCCGACGACGCTCGACGGCCTCAGCGACGGAGCCCCCTTGGTCGCTGTCGCGGAGACCATCCTGCCCATCCACTTCAGCGTGCTGACGCGCCCTGGCGGCGGCGAGATCCGCACGGTCGCGAGCCACCCGCACGCGCTCGCGCAGGTGCGTGAGTGGCTCGAGGCGAACCTGCCCGGCGCGACCGTGGTGGCGTCCTCGTCCACGGCGTCGGCCGCCGTCGGCGTGGTCGAGGGCACCTACGACGCCGCCGTGTCCGCGCCGGTGGCCATCGAGCACTACGCGCTGGAGGAGCTGGCCACGGGCGTCGCCGACGTCCACGACGCCCAGACGCGCTTCCTGCTGGTCCGCCGCCCCGGTGAGCTGCCCGCGCCGACGGGCGCCGACCGCACGTCGATCGTCGCGGCGGCCGTGAACCGCACCGGCACGCTGGCCCAGCTGCTCGCCGAGCTCGCGAGCCGCGGCATCAACCTCACGCGCCTCGACGCCCGCCCGACCCGCAACAACTTCGGCGAGTACCGCTTCTTCATCGACTTCGAGGGGCACGTCGCCGAGCCGCGGATCGTCTCCGCGATGGCCGCGCTGCGCCGCCGCTGCCACCTGCGGTTCCTCGGCTCGCACCCGCGGGCCGACGAGGTGGCCGCCACCATCGAGCCCGGTGCGGGCAACCAGGATTTCGTCGATGCCCAGGCCTGGGTCGACGCCGTGTTGAAGGGAGAAGGTGCGTGAGGCTGTTCCTCGTCCGCCACGGCCAGACCGACGGCAACGTGAGGGGTGCGCTCGACACGGCGCTGCCCGGCCCACCGCTCACCGAGCTGGGGCAGGAGCAGGCGAAGGCGCTCGCGGGCCGGCTCGCCGCGGAGCCGATCGTGGCCGTGTACGCGTCGCAGGCCACGCGCGCGCAGCAGACGGCCGCGCCGCTGGCCGAGGTGCTCGGCCTCGAGGTGCAGGTGATCGAGGGCGTGAAGGAGGTCGACGCGGGCGACCTCGAAGGCGCCACCGACGCCGAGTCGATCCGGACCTACCTCGAGACGGCCAAGCGCTGGACCGAAGGCGACCTCGACGCCGCCATCCCCGGCGGCGAGTCGGGTGCCCAGGTGCGGGCCCGCATGGTCGGCGCCGCTGACGACCTGCGGGCGAAGCACGAACAGACCGACCCGGACGGCATCGTCGTGCTGGTCAGCCACGGCGGCGCGATCCGGCTCGGCGCGGAGTTCCTGGCGTCGAACGTGCCCGGCGACCTGGCGAGCAGCGCGCTCATCCCGAACACCGGGATCGTCGAACTCCTCGCAGAACCCGACGGCTGGCGCTGCCTCACCTGGGTCGATACGCCCCTCTAGCAACCACGAGGCGAGATCGGCTTGAGGCGATCTCGCGCGCCTAGGCGGAGCCTAGGCAGAAAACACAGGCCAGCCTTCCTGCCGGTAGGCGCTGTCCCAGAACATCCACTCGTACTCACACGCCCGGGTGAAAGCTGCGAGCATTTTTTCGCGCGTGGCCTCACCCGCGGCGTCGGCGGCGCGGTCGAGTGCGTCGCGGCCCTTGCGGACAGTCGCTTCGAACTCGTCGCCCGCGTACGTGTCGATCCAGGGCCGGTACGGATTGTCGGTTTCGGGCGACTGTCGCGCGAGGATTCCGGCGCCCACGCTCTGGTACACCCAGAAGCACGGCAACAGCGCCGCGAGGAGCTCGCCGTAGCTGCCCGTGTGGGCCGTGGCCAGCAGGAACGACGAGTACGCGACGCACGTCGGCGAGGTTTCGATGTCGGCCAGATCGGTCTCCGAGAGCCGGAACCACTTGAAGTAGCTCTCGTGCATCTCGCGCTCGATCACGATGGCGTCGCGCGCCGCTCCGGCCAGGAACGCGACGTCGTCGACCTCCGGCGCCTTGGCCGCGGCGGCGGCCAGCGCCCGGCCGAAGCCGACGAGGTAACGCGCGTCCTGGACCAGGTAGAACTGGAATCGCTCGCGCGACAAAGTGCCGGTCGCGAGCTCTTCGTTGAACGGGTGGACCGACATGGCGTGTTGTAGTTTCACCGTGTGTTGCCATGCCTGGTGAGAAAAGCCCGTCATGATCGCCTTCCGTCTGGTGAAGAGTTCACGATGGCGGCGCAACCCGGTGCGGAGGTCGCACGTCCACTGAACAGTGGTTACCCAGCACGGGGAGGCAAGTGAAATGGTAAGCACGAAAAAACCACGGATTCCCTTGGTCTTTCTTGCTGCACTGGGCGCGTCCGGCGCTCTGCTGCTGTCGGCGTGCGGTAGCGGAACTACGCCGACCGCGAGCAACACGCCCAGTTCCGACGCGTCGGCCAGCACGTCCGACACGTCGCCGGCACCCACGGCCAGCTCGTCCGAGTCCTCTTCGGGCAGCACGCCGGCGTCCGGCCAGCCGGTGGACAACGGCCTGTGCAAGGCCGGCGACGTCACGCTCTCCCTCGGCGAGGGCGACGCGGGCGCCGGCTCGGTCTACCGGCCGATCCTGATCAAGAACTCCAGCAGCAAGCCCTGCACGATCCAGGGCTTCCCCGGCGTCTCCTACGTGGCGGGCGACGACGGGCACCAGGTCGGCCCGGCCGCCTTCCGCGAGGGCACCAAGGGCGACGCGATCAAGCTGCAGCCGGGCCAGTCGGCCGCCGCGGACGTGCAGTTCGCGCAGGCCGCGAACTTCGACCCGGCGGTGTGCAAGCCGACTTCGGTGAAGGGCCTGCGCGTGTACCTGCCGCAGGAGACGGCGTCGAAATTCCTGCCGGACCCGGGGACCGGGTGCGCCGGGGGCAAGCTGCCAGGCTTTCAGCTCGCGGTGAAGACGGTGCGGCGGGCCTGAGTTCCTACCCCCTGGCGCAGAGTTGCTGGACGCGGATGATGTCGTCCTGTCCGGACCGGCTGTCGAAGCGGCCGGACAGGACCATCCCGTTGACGCCGGCGAGGCTTTGCGCCAACGGCTGGTACTGACCGTCGAAGGCGGCTGCGGCCTGGGCCAGTTCGTAGGCCGCGGTGATGCGGTGGGCGGCGTCGTCGGCCAGCCGCGTGAAGGCGGCGGGGTCGTAGCCGCTGGTCGTGTCGGGCAGGTGGCCGGCGCGGTTGAACGCGTCGCAGGCGGCCGCCGCATCGACGTTCGCGCCGCCGCGCTGGCCGGAGAGGCCCCACAGCAGGCCCGTCACGCAGATCCCGATGGCGAAGCCCACCGCGGCGGCCAGGACCAGGGGTCTTCGCGACTTTTCGGCCGGCTCCGGGTTGTCGGGGGTGTCGGCTTGGTCGGCGCTGTCGGTTTGGGGAGCCTGCCGGTCGTCATCCGGCAGAGGTGGGGTGTCGAGCGCAGTCATTCACGTCCTCCCGACCGCCGGGTGATGTGCCATTTCAGCACCAAAACCCGCGCCGGGCACTGCTCTCGATGGAGTAGTTCGGGTGTTGAAGCTGATTCGTCATCTGGCGCGGCCGCGCTGTGACGGCGCGGAGCTCAGCCCCAGCCCAGCTCGTGGAGGCGATCGTCGTCGAGGCCGAAGTGGTGGCCGAGTTCGTGCATGACGGTGATGAGGACCTGTTCGACGACCTCGGCCTCCGAGGAGCACATCCACAGGATCGGGCGGCGGTAGATCGAGATGCGGTCGGGCAGGACGCCGCCGTAGTCGGTGGTACGGCGGGTGAGGGCGACGCCGTGGTAGAGGCCCAGGATGGTGGGGGACTCGTCGTTGAACTCTTCGACGAGGACGACGACGTTGTCCATCGCGTCGGCGAACTTGGGTGGGACCTGGTCCAAAGCCTCGGACACGAGCTCCTCGAAGCGAGCGCGGGTCATCTCCACCGGCATGTCAGCGGGACCCGGTGGTGCTGGGCGGGGAGCTGCTCTGGCCGCCGCCGTTGTCCGAGGGCGGGCCGCCGGCGTCGGGCTGGCCGGCGTTGTCCTTGACGCTGCCGGTGACCGCGACGAAGCCGCTGCCGTCGCTGAGGGTGGCGGCGACCTTGCAGTTGACCTTGGTGGAGCCGGCGTCCCAGCTTTCCTGCTCACGCAGGTCCCAGCCGAGGATGAGCTTCTTGGCGCTGAGGTCGGCCTTGCCGGTGTAGTCGTCGGCGGCCTTGTGGCACTCGGTGTCGAGCCACTTGTCCTGCTTGTCCTGGGCCGGGTAGCCGTCCTTGAACTGCGTGGCCAGGTCGAGCGTCGCGATGATCTCGTACGAGTGGGGGCGGCTGCAGTCGATCGGGTCGCCGACGCCCTTGCCGACCAGTGCCAGGCAGGTGCCGGGCGCCCACACGGCCGACTGGTCCTGCGTCTTCGCCGGGCCGGTGGTGGGCTGCAGGCCACCACCGGGGCCGGCCCACTGGAGGCCGCAGCGGAGCTGGCGGTCGCCGTCGGCCCACTCGTCGGGGCTGGGGCGCAGCAGGTTGGTGGTGAGCTTGCCGTACGGGTCGAGCGGGTGCCCGAGGTACGGCGTGACGTCGGCGTTGCACTTCGTCTGCGCGATCTGCTGCCACTGGTCGAGGTTGGGGAACGGCGCCTCGGCGTTGTACTGCGCGCCGACGTCGGCCAGGCCCGTCACCTCGAACAGGTGCGACTGGGTGCAGGGGACCTTGCGCACGTCGGACGCGTCCGGCGCGCTCCAGGTCAGGCAGCTGCCCGGGGGCGACTGGAACGCTTCCTGCGCCGCGGCCGACAGCTTGCCCTCGCCGCCACCGGCCCCACCCGCGAACGAGTCCGTCCACGAGAACGCGACGGACAGCCCCAGTGCGATCACGGCACCCAGGAACACCCCGGCCATCACCACGCGGGTGGTCAGGGTCTGCAGTGGCGAGTGGAACCGCTCGGCGTCGGAAGACATCGATACCCATGATGCCCGCGCCGCGCGAGCCGTGCGCGTCCCGGGTCGTTAGTGTGGGAAGAGACTTCGCGGTGCCGGGGGATTACGGAGCGCAGATGACGCAGGACGACAGCAACGGGGCCCAGCCACCCCAAGAGCCGCCAACGGAGCCGACTCCGCGCGGATCGATGCGGTTCCAGGACGAGAGCACGACGCCGAAGGAGCCCTCGCTCGCCGAGCAGCGGGCCCGCCGGCAGGCGATCGCCGACCAGGAACGCCAGGAGGCCGAAGCCGCCGAGGCCGCGCGCAAGGCCGACCAGAAGGCCGCTACCAAGCGCAAGATCCTCATCGGCAGCGGTGTCACCGTCGGCCTGGCCGGCCTGGTCGCGACGTTCTACACGGTCGCCAAGCCGACCAACGAGACCGCCGTGTGCACGGACGCCAGCGGCGTGATCCAGAACGACGAGTTCTGCGACGAGAGCTACGCCACTTCGCACGGCGGATACCAGAGCGGCGGCTTCTGGATCATCCCGCTCGTGGGCGGCGGCTTCAACAGCTACCGCTACAACTACGGCGGCACCGGCACCATCGGCCAGCGCGTTGCCGGCGGCACCTTCACCGCGCCGTCGGGGAACACGAACGTCTCGACGAAGTCGGGCAAAACGGTGCAACGCGGTGGTTTCGGCATCAGTGGCAAGACGGGCACGTCCGGCGGCACGGGCGGCACCGGCAAGAGCGGGGGCTCGTAGGTGTATCGGGACAGGTCCGAGCCGAGGCGCGACTGGCAGCGGATCGTCGAGGAGCAGGGCCTCGTCTACGGCACCCCGGCGCGCGACGGCGCCGGCAAGGCGCGCCCGTACTGGGACGAGTCGGTGCACTACGTCTTCGACATGGACGAGGTCCTGTCGCTCGAAGCCGACGTCGAGCTGCTGCACTCGATGTGCCTGGAGGCCGTGGACAACGTCGTGACCACCGAGGGCTATCGGCGCTTCGGCATCCCGGAGTGGGTCTGGCCGCACATCGCCGAGTCGTGGAAGCGGCAGGACCCGCACGTCTACGGGCGCTTCGACCTGCGCTACGACGGCAAGTCGCCGGCCAAGCTGCTGGAGTACAACGCGGACACGCCCACCACGCTGCTCGAGGCGTCGGTGCTGCAGTGGCACTGGAAGACGACCGTCTTCGAGAACGACGACCAGTGGAACTCCATCCACGAGAAGCTTGTCGAGCGCTGGCGCGAGATCGGCGACAAGCTGCCGTCCAACGAGCTGCACTTCACCTGGTCCTCGGCCGATCCTTCCGGTGAGGACCACGTGACCACCGCGTACCTGCAGGAGACGGCCGCCGAGGCCGGGCTCGACACCGTGGGGCTCTCGATCGAGGAGATCGGCTGGGACCCGGTGCTCAAGCGGTTCGTGGACCTCGAAGAAGCGCAGATGTCCACGGTCGTGAAGCTCTACCCGTGGGAGTGGGTGGTCGACGAGGAGTTCGGCCGCTTCGCCGTGGAGACGATGCCGCGCACCCTGTGGGTCGAGCCGCTGTGGAAGATGCTGCTCTCGAACAAGGCACTGCTGGCCGTGCTGTGGGAGAACTACCCCGGGCACCCGAACCTGCTGCCCGCGTTCACCGACGACCCTGGCCTGCTCACGGAGTACGTGCGCAAGCCGAAACTGGGCCGCGAGGGCGCGAACGTGCAGATCGTGGCCACCGGTTACGAGACGCAGACCGACGGCGTCTACGGCGCCGAAGGCTACGTCTACCAGGCCTTCGACCCGCTGCCCGAGTTCGACGGCTACCGGCCGGCGCTCGGCGCGTGGATTGTCGGCGACTCGTCCGCGGGGCTGGGCATCCGCGAGACGAGCGGGCTGGTCACCGACGACGGTGCCGCGTTCGTCCCGCACCGCATCCCCGAGTCGTGATACAACCTCCCCGCCTGATCTGCACGGTTCGCTCTGATCGCTCTGGGAGACCCCTGTGACCACGACCCTTGCGCTGTCCGACACGTTCGGCTCCGACCTCCTGCGAGGGATCGGCGCGATCCTGTTGTACGGCGTCGTCGGCCTGCTGCTGATGTTCGCCGGCTTCTGGGCGATCGACTGGACGACCCCGGGCAAGCTCTCGCAGCTGGTGCACCGCGGGCTGCCCAACGCGGTGATCGTGACCGCGTCCGGGCTGCTGTCGATGGCGTTCATCGTGGTCGTCGCGATCTTCAACTCGGCGAGCGACCTCACCGAAGGCCTGATCACGTCGCTGGTCTACGGCCTGCTCGGCATCATCGTGCAGGTGATCGCCGTGCGGTTGCTCGAGTGGGCCACCCGCATCGACGTCGGCTCCACGATCGAGAGCGAGAAGTTCGCGCCGGCGAGCATCGTCGTCGCCGCGGCGCACCTCGCGCTGGGCCTCGTCGTGGCGGTCGGTATTTCCTGAGTGCTGCTTTGCGGTCCGGTTCCCACTAGCGTGGAACCGTGCGACTGCTCAGGACGCCGGAAGACCGGTTCGCTGACCTGCCCGAGTTCCCCTACGAGCCGCAGTACACGGAGCTCGCCGACCCCGACGGCGGCCTGATCAGAGTCGGGTACGTCGAGGCCGGCCCGGCCGACGGCCCACCCGTGCTGCTCCTGCACGGCGAGCCCAGCTGGTCGTACCTGTACCGCAAGATGCTGCCGGTTCTCGCTGCCGCGGGCCTGCGTGCGATCGCGCCCGACCTCGTCGGGTTCGGGCGGTCGGACAAGCCGGGCGACATCGTGGACCACACGTATGCGCGCCACGTGGCGTGGATGCGGGGGTTCGCCTTCGACGCGTTGGACTTGCGCGACGTGACCTTGGTCGGCCAGGACTGGGGCGGGCTGATCGGGCTGCGGCTGGTGGCGGAGAACCCTTCGCGGTTCGCCGGGGTCGTCGCGGCGAACACCGGGCTGCCGACGGGTGATCAGGACATGCCTGAGGTGTGGCATCAGTTCCGTTCGGCGGTGGAGAACGCGCAGGTGCTGGACATCGGGCGATTCATCCAGTCGGGGTGCCGTTCTGTGTTGTCCGATTCGGTGCGCGCGGCTTATGACGCGCCGTTCCCGAACGAGATGTACAAGGCCGGGCCGCGGGCCATGCCCGGCCTGGTGCCGTACCGGCCGGACAACCCGGCTTCGGACGCCAACCGGGCGGCGTGGAAGACGTTGTCCTCGCTGGACTTGCCGTTCCTCGTCGCCTTCTCCGACGGCGACCCGATCACGGGCGCGATGGGACCGATCCTGCAGCGCACCATGCCGGGTGCGGCCGGCCGCACACACCCGGTGATCGCGGGTGCGGGGCACTTCCTGCAGGAAGACGCGGGTGAGGAACTGGCGGAACAGGTCGCGCGCTTCGTCCGCGGCTGAGCCGGGCGCTGAGAGCAGTCCCCGTTTTCCACGCTACCGGCGAGGGACGACGGGTTCCGCTGCCGAGGGTGGGAAAGCGGGCAGGTTGTCCACAGCCTGCCCGCTTGTCCACAGCCCGTGGGTCAGGAAAGTGCGGCGTGCGTGGCCGCCAGCGCGTCCACCAGGATGTCCAGGCCTTCCTGTGCCTCGGCTTCCGTCAGGGTCATCGGCGGGCCCAGGCGGAGGACGTTGTTGTGCAGCCCGCCCTTGCCGATGAGGAGGCCGCGGGCGCGGGTTTCCTCCAGCATCTGCTTGGCGGCCGCCGGGTGTGGCGTCGTGGTGCCCGGCTGGACGAGTTCGATGCCGACCATCAGGCCCTTGCCACGGACCTCGCCGATCAGCGGGTTCGAAACGGCCCGCAGGCCGGACAGCAGCTGGGAACCCCGGGCCGCGCAGTTGGCCTGCAGGTCGTGGTCCTTGATGTAGTCCAGCACTGCCGTCGCGCCGGCCATGGCGACGGGGTTGCCGCCGAACGTCGAGATGGACTGGGCGTTGATGGCGTCCACCACGTCGCCGCGGCCGACGACGCCGCCGATGGCCAGGCCGTTGCCCAAGCCCTTCGCGAAGGTCATCAGGTCGGGCACGACGTCGTGGGACTGGATGCCCCAGAAGTGCGAGCCCGTGCGACCCCAGCCGGTCTGGACCTCGTCGGAGACGAACAGGATCCCGTAGGAATCCAGCACCTCCTTCATGGCCTTGAACAGGCCGTCCGGCGGCAGCGAGAAGCCGCCGACGCCCTGGATCGGCTCGGCGACCAGGCAGGCGACATCGCCGGAGGTGGCGGTTTCGAGGATGTCGACGAGGTCGGCCACGCAGGCGTCGATGTAGGCCGCGTCCGACAGGTCGCGGAACGGGCTGCGGTAGCGGTAGCCGCCGTGCACGTAGTTGACCTTCACCGGCGAAAGCGACGAAGCGGACCACCCGCGGTTGCCCGTGATGGCGATCGTGCCGAAGGAACGGCCGTGGTAGGAGTTGCGCATCGCGAGGACCTGGTTGCTGCCGCGGTACTGCGTGGCGAGCATCAGGGCGGTGTCGTTGGCCTCGCTGCCGGAGTTGGTGAAAAAGACCTTCGCGTCCGGGATGCCGGACAGCGCGGCGATCCGCTCGGCGAGCTCCACCTGCGAAC
The DNA here is from genome assembly GCF_040678995.1 of Amycolatopsis sp. NPDC049253. Lineage (NCBI taxonomy): Bacteria > Bacillati > Actinomycetota > Actinomycetes > Pseudonocardiales > Pseudonocardiaceae > Amycolatopsis > Amycolatopsis sp. NPDC049253. Next base: position 184,884 of record NZ_JBFAQX010000001.1, read on the forward strand.
GGATCAGGTACAGCGTGGACGTGTGCAGCACGCCGGTGTCGAGCTGCTTGCGCACGGCGTCGCTGATCTCGGCGACGTCGTAGCCCATGGAGTTGGTGAGCACGCCGGCGAAGAAGTCGAGGTAGGTGCGGCCGGTGGAGTCGGTGACGCGCCGGTCCTGCGCGTGGACGATCTCGATCGGCTCGTCGTAGAACAGCGCCATCCAGGACGGCAACACCGCTCGGTGCCGGGCGAGCAGCTCGTCGGTCATGTCGTTCTCCATCCGTCTCGGCCTCTTCGGAGTATGGGCAGCGCCGGAAACGGGCGACAACGATCAGACTGCACCGTCCTCGGACGAGGGCCGCACAGTTTGTCCGTGGACGGCGAAGGGCAAACCGCGTCGAGGGACCTGCTGGCCTGCGACTACCCTTTCTCCCGTGATTGACCCCAGGACTCTGCGCGAAGACCCGGAAGCCGTGCGCGCGTCGCAGCGTGCCCGTGGTGAGGACGAAGGAGTGGTCGACAAGCTGCTCGGCTTCGACTCCCGCCGCCGCTCCGCGATCGCCAACGCCGACAAGCTGCGGGCCGAGCAGAAGTCCGTGAGCAAGCTCGTCCCGAAGGCCGCCCCCGAGGAGAAGGCCGAGCTGCTCGCGCGCGCCAAGGACCTGTCCGCGCAGGTCAAGGCCGCCGAGGTCGAGCAGACGGAGGCGTCGGAGGAGTTCGACCAGCTCTTCCGCACCGTGCCGAACCTGGTGCACCCCGACGCGCCCGTCGGCGGGGAAGACGACTTCACCGTGCTCAAGACCGTCGGCGAACCCACGAAGTTCGACTTCGAGCCGCGCGACCACCTGGACCTCATGGAGGGCCTCGGCGCCGTCGACATGGAGCGCGGCGCGAAGGTGTCGGGCTCGCGGTTCTACTTCCTCAGCGGCGTCGGCGCGCAGCTGCAGCTCGGGCTGCTCAACATGGCCATCGCGCAGGCGCTGGAGAACGGCTTCACGCCGATGATCACGCCCTCGCTCGTGCGCCCGGAGATCATGGCCGGCACCGGTTTCCTCGGCGCCCACGCGTCGGAGGTCTACCGCCTGCGCGACGACGACCTGTACCTGGTGGGCACCTCGGAGGTCCCGCTGGCGGGCTTCCACGCCGACGAGATCCTCGAGCTCGGCGACGGCGCGCGCCGCTACGCCGGGTGGTCGTCGTGCTACCGCCGCGAGGCCGGCTCGTACGGCAAGGACACCCGCGGCATCATCCGCGTGCACCAGTTCGACAAGGTCGAGATGTTCGTCTACACGACGCCCGCCGAGGCCGAGGCCGAGCACCAGCGCCTGCTCGGCTGGGAAGAACAGATGCTCGCCAAGATCGAGGTGCCCTACCGCGTCATCGACACGGCCACGGGCGACCTCGGCACGTCCGCCCACCGCAAGTTCGACTGCGAGGCCTGGGTGCCCACGCAGGAGACCTATCGCGAGCTGACGTCCACGTCCAACTGCACCACGTTCCAGGCCCGCCGCCTGTCCGTGCGCTACCGCGACGACAACGGCAAGCCCCAGATCGCGGCCACCCTCAACGGGACGCTGGCCACCACGCGCTGGATCGTCGCGATCATGGAGAACCACCAGCAGGCCGACGGCTCGGTGCGCGTGCCCGAAGCCCTGCGTCCCTTCGTCGGCGGGCGCGAGGTGCTGGAGCCGAAGAAGCGCTGATCGGCGTGTTGTGCACGGCCGGGGCCCTGCGGGGTCCCGGCCGTCGTCGTTTCCGCGGACACCCGGTGCGAGCCCGGTGCGCCCGCTAGGGTTCGGGCGCGAGGAGGAAACGCCGATGGGGTTCAGGGGTGTCCGGGCGGCCGCGGCCGTGGCCGGCGTGGCCGTGGTGGTGGCCGGGTGCACGGTGCGGGTCGGGGGCGTCGCGGAGCCGGTGCCCGGGCAGGGGCCCGTGCAGCAGGTCGTGGACGCGTGTTCGCTGGTCGACCAGCAGCAGGCCGACGCGCTCGGGTATCGCGCGCCCGGCAAGGGGCAGGCGGCGAGCGAGAAGCTGCGCACGCCCGCGATGTGCCTGTGGAACAGCAAGGACGACAGCGCGGCGCTGACCATCCTCACCGTCGGCTGGTCGGTGGACCAGCCCCTGGACGACTACCTGCAGGGCGCCGTGGTGAAGGCTCCGCCCTTCGAGTCAGGCGGGTTCCAGTGGACGCGCTACGGCTCCTTCATCCCCGGCAGCTGCGACCTCTACACCACGCTCGGCCCCAAGTCCTACGCGTTCGTGAGCGTGTCCGAACCGGACGAGACCAAGGCGTGCGACGCGGCGAAGCAGGCGGTCCCGCAGGTCGCCGCGCACCTGCCGGGCGGGCAGCCCGCGCCGCGGATCACGCCGACGGCCCCGAGCAGTGCGGCGCCCCCGAGCGGGCCGCTCGTGGGGCTGGACCCGTGCTCGCTGCTGAAGCCCGAGCAGGCCGCGTCGCTGCACGTGGCGCCGCAGGGCGAGAAGCAGACCTCCAGCGTCGTGCCCAACGCGGTGTTCTGCCTGTGGGACGACACCGACGGCGACCGCGGCCAGAAGGCCTTCGAGGTCTGGCTCGGCCCCGACCTGCCGATGACGCAGTGGCCCGGCATGGACGTGCCGCCGATCTCGACCATCGACGCCAACGGTCACCACTGGTCGATCTTCGGCAACTTCAACGACTCCGGCGGCGTCAACTGCGGCGCCGGCCTGGCCGTCACGCCGACCTCGTCGATCCAGATCGTCTCCGGTTACCTCGACGACCCCTCGAAGTCCTGCGACGCCGTCAAGGCGGGAGTTCCCCTGGTGTCGGGGAACCTCCCCGCCTGACGGGTCTCGGCAGTCGTGAATGGACTGTCGCGTCAGGACACGCCGGCGGGACGGCGCGGCCCGGCCGGGGCGGTGCGCGCCACCGGAATGTCGCGCGACGCGGGGATGTTGCGCGACGCGGGGATGTTGCGCGACGCGGGGATGTTGCGCGACGCGGGGCGGACCGGGCGCTGGGGCGACAGCGCGCGGCGCGTCGGCTCCGAGACGTTGGTGTCGGCGGGCGCCACCTCGATGTTCACCGCCACCTCGTCGCCGCCGATCTCGCGGGTGATCCAGGCGCCCGACTCGACCATCACGCCCAGCGTCTTCACGTCGAGCGAGTTGATGCGCGCGCGGTACCAAGCGTCGTCGGCCAGCGCGCCCATGCGGCCCTCCAGCCGGGACTTCACGGCCAGCAGCCGCTTGTACAGCGTGTCGGCCAGGACCTGGCGGTCTTCCTTGCTGGTGAGGCCGGCGCGGATGCGGTCCTCGATGCCGCGCGGCAGGCCGTTCTCGTCGGGGATCAGCATCGTCGTCCAGGCACGCGACTTCTCGCGGTACTGCAGCTGCTGCATCAGGCCCTCGTGCGGCGCGAAGTCGGCGGCGCGGAACGCCCGCCCGGCCCAGCGGGACGCGAGGTTCGCGGCGAGCGACTGCACACTCTTCACGCCGGTGTTGAGGCCGCGGCCCGGCCAGAAGTGCAGTGAGTTGGCGGCGTCGCCGAGCAGGAACGCGTACGTGGACGGCGCGATCTGCGCGGTGAACTTCGGGTTCTGCTGCATGCCCAGCTTGAACGACGTGATGCCCACGATGTCGGCCATCGTCGCACCGAAGAACTTGACGCCGTCGGCGATGCGCGGCCACAGGAACGACAGCTTGTCCACCGACGGCTTGAACACCGAGCGGTGGCGGTCGCACACGAACTTGTCGCCGTCCGGGCGCATGGTGCAGCCGAACTTGCCGATGCACGGCACGGGGCCGTTTTCGCCGTACGCCAGTACTTCCGAGGCCTCCTCGGCGGTGAGGCGCATGTTGATGAAGCCGCCGCCGAGGGAGTTGAACAGGAATCGGTTCTGGCACACGGTGAGCGGCACGGTGTGCTCGTCGGGCACCTTCCCCTTGATGCGGATGCCGAGCACGGTCTCGTCGAGCGGCTGCCCGCCCACGGAGTAGAGGTCGCGGCTCGACGGGCCGAACGCCTCCTTGAGGTCCTCCCGCGTCTTCGAGCGGGCGCCGTCGCAGACGGCGAGCACGTCGAGGCCGTCCCAGGACTTAGGCTGCGCGTACGGCTCGGGGATGAGCTCGATGCCGTAGAAGTCCTGCGCCATCTCCAGCAGGCAGTCTTCGATCCAGCGGACCTTGATGTTGCGCGGGCGGCCGCGGTGCGTGGGAGAGTCGGGGCCGAGCGGCCACATCTCCGAGTAGTTGCCGGCGGTGAACAGGCGGCGCCGCACGAGCATCGGCAGCTGGCCCCACACGTTGCTCTGCAGCGTGACGACCTGCTCGCGGCGGTTGTTGCCCTCCGCCGTGCCCTGCCAGGCGATCCGGCCGTCGCGCCGCATCCAGCGGCGGTCGAACACGCGGATCTTGACCTTGTCGCCCAGCATCGAGCGCAACGTGCACGCGAAGATCAGCCCGACCGGGCCACCGCCGGCCACGTCGACCCGCAACGGCCGGGCCGCACCGGGGCGGGCAACCGCCTGAACCACGCGGCCCAGGTCCGCCGGGCCCTGGCCGCTGTTCGGCTTCAGGAACGTCGTGGCCGGCTCGCCGAAGTGCGAGGCGTTGTGGGTCATGGCTTCCGGGACCTCCAGCGTGATCTTCCGCGTGCGGCCAACACACGGAACGAGAGGGCCGGACGGTTCACGGAAATCTCAAAAACTTTCCGCGCCCGCGTTTGCGCTGGTTACGCGGCTACCTGGTCGGCGATGTGCTTCGCGATCTCCAGTGCGCTCGTCGCCGCGGGGCTCGGGGCGTTGAGCACGTGGACCTGGTCGCGAGCGGTCTCGATGAGGAAGTCGTCCACGAGCGAGCCGTCCGGGCGCAGCGCCTGGGCGCGCACGCCGGAGCCGTGGCGGACGATGTCGTCCTCCGTCACCGCGGGCACCAGCCGGGCGAGGCTCGCGGCGAAGCGCTTCTTCGAGAACGAGCGCAGCACCTCTTCCAGCCCGGTCGGGTACGCGTACTTGCGCGCCAGTCGCCACGCGCCCGGGAAGCGGGCGACGTCGGCGAGGTCCTTCACCGACACGTCGGCCCAGCGGTAGCCCTCGCGGCGCAGCGCGAGCACGGCGTTGGGGCCGGCGTGCACGCTGCCGTCGAGCATCCGGGTGAGGTGCACGCCCAGGAACGGCAGCGTCGGGTCGGGCACGGGGTAGATGAGGCCGCGCACGAGGTGGCGGCGCTCGGGCTTGAGCTCGTAGTACTCGCCGCGGAAGGGCACGATGCGCGCGCTCGGGGTGACGCCGGCGAGCTCGGCCACGCGGTCGGACTGCAGTCCGGCGCAGTTCACGAGCGCGTCGGCGTGGATGACCTCCGAGCCGGTGGCGACCTCCACACCACCGTGGGCGCCGGGGCGGATGCCGAGGACCTCGGTGTCGAGCCGCAGGTCCGCGTCGGCCTCGTCGAGCAGGCGCACGAGCGCGGCGCAGACGGCCGGGAAGTCGATGATGCCCGTGGACTCCACGCGCAGCGCGCCGACGCACGCCACCTCGGGCTCGTACTCACGCGCCTCGGCGGGGCTGACCTTCTTGGCCGGCACGCCGTTGGCCTCGGCGCGCTCGGCGAGGGTATTCAGGGCCGGCAGCTCCGAGTCGCTCGTGGCCACCACGAGCTTCCCGCACACCTCCACGGGCACACCGTACTGCCGCGCGAAGTCCACAATGGACCGGTTGCCGGCCACGGACATCCGCGCCTTGAACGAGCCCGGCTTGTAGTAGAGGCCGGCGTGGACCACGTTGGAGTTGTGCCCCGTCTGGTGCGCCGCCCAGCGGCTCTCCTTCTCGAGCACCGTGACGTCCTGCCCCCGCTGGGAAAGCTCCCAGGCCACGGCCAGGCCGACGATTCCGCCACCTATCACCACCACGTTGCGCACGGACGGAAAGGCTACGCGACCTGGGCGTCGGTTGCGTAGACCCAAGTGGTCTGAAGTGCGGTTTTTCACGGATCAGGTGACCCGTTGACGAAGTCCGGTCCGAAGTGGACCTCCGCCCACCTCGGACCGGGGCCTGGTCACTCCGCGGGATCTTCGAGCACCTTCGGCACTCCCCGCAGTGCGAACCACGCCACGCCCGCTACCAGCACCATCAGGCCCGCGGCGCCCAGCATCGTCACCTGCAGGCCGCCGATGAACGCGTGCTGCGCGGTGTGCAGGAGCTGCGCTCCGGGACCGGCCGGGAGCTGCGCGGACACCTGCGCGGCGCCGGCCAGCGTCTCGCGCGCCGGCTCCGGGATGTCCGCGGGCAGGCCCTGGCGGTAGAGCGAGCCGAGCACGCTGCCGAGCACCGCGATGCCCAGCGCGCCGCCGAGCTCCGTGGCCGTCTCGGAGATGGCCGACGCGGCGCCGGCGCGGTGCCGGGGGACCACACCGAGCACGGTGTCCGTCGCGACGGTGAGGATCAGCGCGAGACCGATGCCGAAGACCACCATCGTCACCACGAGGTACGCATACGCCGTGCCCACGTCCGTCCGGCTGTAGAGCCCGAACCCGATCGCCGAGGACAGGCAGCCGAGCGTGACCGTGCCGGCGCGGCCGAGCGCCTTGATCAGCACGGCGCCGAGCGTGCCGCCGATCAGGGCGCCGCCCATGCCCGGCAGGCCCGCCAGCCCCGATTTCAGGGGCGACCACCCGTTGACGAGCTGGAAGTACTGCGTGGAGATCACGCTCACGGCCAGCTGCGCGAACATGGCGAGCACGGTGGTCACGACCGTCGCGGTGAACGCGCGGTTGCGGAACAGCCGCAGGTCCATCAGCGGCTCGGCCAGCCGCGGCTGGCGCAGCACGAACGCGAGCAGGCTGCCCACGCCGAGGATCGCCGCTCCGTAGACGTCCCAGTGGTTCAGGCCCTCGTACGCGATCTCTTTGATGGTGTAAACCACGCCGAGAATGCCCACGAGCGACAGCGCGACACTGAGGCCGTCCAGCCGCCCTGGCGTGGGGTTGCGCGATTCCGGCAGCACGAAGATGCCGACCGCGATCAGCGCGACGACCACGGGCACGTTGATCAGGAACACCGAACCCCACCAGAAGTGGGTCAGCAGTGCGCCGCCGATGAGCGGGCCGAGGCCGAACCCGAGGATCGTCAGCCCGCTCGACACGCCGATCGCCGCCGTGCGCTCCTTGCCGGTGAAGGTGTTGCGCAGGATCGACAGCGTCGACGGCATGAGCGTCGCCGCGCTCGCCCCGAGCAGGATCCGCAGCACGATGAGCAGCTCCGCACTCGGCGCGTACGCCGTGGCCACCGAGACCAGTCCGAACACCGCCGCCCCGGCGAGCAACAGCTTCTTCCGCCCGATGCGGTCGCCGGTGTTGCCCGCGGTGATGAGCAGCCCGGCCAGCGCGAACCCGTACCCGTCGGCGATCCAGAGCGCCTGCGTGGTCGTCGGCTGCAGCGACTCGGACAACGCCGGGATGGCCAGGTGGAGCACCGTCAGGTCGACGGCCGTGAGGATCTGCACCAGCACGCAGACGCCGATGATGGCGGCTTTGCGCGCCGGCGTCAGTGTTCCGGGCGGGGTGGACGCTGCGGTGATGGTCATTTGGGCCTCCGTGGTTCGCTCCTGGCCCGCACGCTGCCGGGCCCCGCTGACGACCCGCGCACGAACGACGCACCACGGCTGACAGTGCGGGTCAGCGACGGTCTACGGAGCGATCCCCGCCGCCGTCAGGGCCTTCTGCACCGTCAGCTCCCGCCCACTGGCGTAGTACCCGTCGTAGCCCGGGCCCAGCAGGGCGCGGGCGCGGTCGGCCACTTCGGCGACGTCCGGCTGGCCCGCGACCTCCGTGCCGCGCGCGGCGACGGCGGCGCCGAGCAGCATGGCGGCTTCCTCGGCGTGGTCCTCCAGCAGTGCGGCGCCCGCGACGCACTCCAGGGCCGAGGCCAGCACGGTTCTGTCCTGCCACTGGTGCGCCGCCGCCACGGCTTCGCGCATGAGCGCGCGGGCTTCCGAAGCGTGGCCGGCGGCGACGGAAACCCAGCCCAGCGCGATCGTCGCCGCCCCGCGGACCGCGGCGACCGAGAAGGATCCGCTGGTGCACTCCGCCAACGCGCGTTCGGCCAGTGAACGCGCCCCCGCCAGGTCCCCGTCCCGGCGCGCCAACGCCGCCAGTCCGACGTAACCGGAAGCGCGCGTCTCCGGCATCCCCGAGCGACGGGCCAGCGCGATCACCTTCGAATAGTCCTCGCGCGCGCCCGCGACGTCGCCGCGGAGGGCGCGGCTGTCGGCGCGGCGGCAGAGCAGGTCGGCGTAGTCGTCGGCCGCACCGAGTTGCTGCATGAGGTCCATGGACTCGGTCATCGCGGCCATGGCCTCGTCCCTGCGGCCGCGCCACGTGAGCAGCTGCGACAGGTGGTCGAGCGACATCGACAGGCCCCAGCGCTCGCCGAGGGCGCGATAGCGGGACTCGCCTTCGCGCAGCTTCTTCTCGGCCTCGTCGAGGTCGCCGGTGAGCATCGCGCGCAGGCCCGTGCCCATGGGGACGAGCGCGCTGCTCCACGGGTCGCTGCCGGCCATGATGGTGCTGCGGGTGAAGAGCGTCGCCTCGTCGGCGGGCGGGCCGATCACCACGCCCAGCAGCAGGCTCAGTGTCGGATGCCTTGGCGCCCAAGATATGTCTTGCGCGTAATGCTCCACTGTGGACTGGTACGGCAGCGTCGCGTCGTGGCCCGGGGCGCCGGACATCGCATTGAGCACGCACATCAGGAACTGCTCCTCGTACCCCTCGGGAGCAACCGGGCCGCAGCGTTTCACGACTTCCAGCGACAGCATCGCGCCCTCGTAGCGCCGGCCGCGCATCCACCAGTACGTGGCCAGCGCGGCCGTCAGCCGCAACGCCGTGGGCAGGTCCGCGTCCGTCGACCAGCGCAGCGCGGCGACGAGGTTGTCGTACTCGGCGTCGAGCCGGTCGAGCCACCGAAGCTGGTCGGCGGTGCGCAGCAACGGGTCAGCTTCCTCGGCCAGCTGAAGGAAGGCCGAAGCGTGCGCGGCCTCGAACCGCGCCGTTTCGCCCGCGCCCGCGAGCTTCTCGGCGCAGAACGCGCGGATCGTCTCCAGCATGCGGTAGCGGTCGCCCGTGGTCTCGACCAGCGACTTGTCCGCCAGACCCGGCAACAGGTCGACGGTGTCCGGCACCTCGCACACCTGCTCGGCGAGACCCAGCGTCGCCCCGCCGGAGAACACCGTGAGCCGCCGCGCGAGCCGGCGTTCGTCGTCGTCCAGCAGCTCCCAGCTCCACTCCACGACACCGCGCAGCGACCGGTGCCGCGTCTCCGCCGTGCGGCTGCCGCGCGCGAGCAGGTGGAACCGGTTGTCCAGCCGGGCGGCGATCTCGCCGACGGGCAGCGTGCGCACGCGCGCCGCCGCCAGCTCCAGCGCGAGCGGCAGGCCGTCGAGCGCGGCGCAGATGTGCTGGACGTCGCCGATCGTGTCGTCGTCCACGCGGAACGCCGGGTCGCTCGCGGCCGCGCGGTCGGCGAACAACCGCACGGCCGGGAACCCCAGTGCCTCGGCCGCGGGCGTGCCCGGCGGCGGCACCGCGAGCCGCGGCACGGGCGCGAGCTGCTCACCAGTGATGCCCAGCGGCTCCCGGCTCGTCGCGAGCACGCGCAGGCCGGGACACGCGGGCAGCAGGCGCGCGAGCAGCCGCGCGGCCGCGTCGACCACGTGCTCGCAGTTGTCCAGCACCAGCAACGTCGATTGGTCGCGCAACGCCGACACCAGCCGTTCGACCGGGTCCTGCACGCCCGAACCCCGCAGCGGCGAAGCGCCTTCGCGCAGCCCCAACGCGCTGAGCACGGCCTGCCCGACGTCGTCGGCGACGTGCGGCGCCAGCTCCACGAACGCCGCCGGCGCGGCATGAGCCGACGCGACCTCCACGGCCAGCCGCGTCTTGCCCGTGCCGCCGGGACCCAGCAACGTCACCAGCCGCGCGTGCCGCAGCAGCTCACCGACCTGCCGCAGCTCGCCGTCTCGGCCGACGAAGCTGGTCAGCTGCGCGGGCAACGGCGCAGACGCGGTGGCCGGTTCACTCCGCAGTGCCGCCAGGTGCGCCTCGGCCAGCTCGGGCCCGGGGTCGGCGCCCAGCTCGTCGGCCAGCGTGCGCCGCGCGTCCTCGAAGGCGGCCAGCGCCTCGGCCGAGCGGCCCGCCGCGTGCAGCGCGCGCACGAGCTGGGTGCGCGACCGTTCGCGCAGGGGCGCGGCGACGACGGCCGCCCGCAGCTCGTCGAGCACCTCCGCCGCGCGACCGAGCGTGATCTCGGCGTCGACGCGATCTCCGGCCACGTCGGCACGCAGTTCTTCGAGACGGGTCGCCTGCGTCGCCGCGAAGGGCGCTTCGGTCACGTCGGCGAACGCCGGTCCGCGCCACAACGCCAGCGCTTCACCGAGCAGGTCGCTCGCGCGCGTGGCGTCGGCCGCCGCGAGCTCGCGCCGCCCGTCGCCGGCCAGACGCTCGAAGCGGTGCACGTCGACCTCGTCGGGCTCCACCACGAGCCGGTAACCGGCGCCCGTGAACTCCACCGGCGCCACGGTTTTCAACGCGCTGCGCAGCCGCGACACCTGTGACTGCAGCGCGTTGGCCGCACCGTCCGGCGGCTCCTCGCCGTACAGGCCGTCGATCAGCCGCTCCGCCGGCACGAACCGGCCCGCCTCCAGCGCGAGCTGCGCCAGCAGCGCCCGCACCCGGGGACCCCCGACGGCAACGGGCTCACCCGCCGCGTCCCACGCCGTGACCGCCCCCAGAACCCCGATCCGCATGCGGCAAGACTAGGCGCTCCGCGCGCCCGTTACCGGCAGCTTTCGTCCCCACGCCCGGCTCGGCGGAGTGCCTATCTACACTTCGGAGCGAGCTTGCGCAACGTCTCGTGGCGTGAGGAACAAGGAGTGGGGATGTCTGGACAACCGGCCGACCGACCGGTGCTGCTCGGGAAGCCGACGGTCGGCGAGGAGGAGCTGGCGGCGGTCGCCGAGGTGTTCCGCTCGGGCTGGCTCGCCGGCGCCGGTCCCGCGTGCCGCCGCTTCGAGGAGCGGTTCGCGCAGGCCACGGGCACCACGCACGCCCTGACCACCAGCAGCTGCGGCGCCGCGCTGTTCCTCGGCCTCAAGGTGCTGGGTGTGCAGCCGGGCGACGAGGTCATCGTCGGCGACTACACGTTCCCCGCCACCGGCCACGCCGTGCTGCAGGCCGGCGCGAAACCCGTGTTCGCCGACATCCGGCCCGACACCTTCAGCGCCGACCCGGCCGCCATCGAAGCCCTGGTCACGCCGCGCACGGTCGGCATCCTCGCCGTGGACGTGGCCGGTCTGCCCGGTGACTTCGACGAGTACCGAGCCATCGCCGACCAGCACGGCCTGTGGCTGTTCGAGGACGCCGCCTGCTCGGCCGGCGCCACCTACAAGACGCGCCCGGCCGGCAGCCTCGCCGACCTCGCCGCGTTCTCCTTCCACGGCCGCAAGGGCATCACCGCGGGCGAGGGCGGCGCGCTCGTCTCGAACCGCGAAGACCTCATCTCCCACGCGCGCAAGATGCACACCTACGGCATCGAGCCGGCCATCAGCCGCGAGGGCTCGGGCACGCTGCCGATCCCCGAGTTCCACGAGCTGGGCTGGAACTTCCGCCTGTCGGACATCCAGGCCGCCATCATGGGCGTGCAGCTCGACCGGCTGCCCGACCTGCTCGCCGCCCGTCGCGCGGTCGCCAAGCGCTACCACGAGGCGTTCGCGGATGTCGATGCGCTGACCGCGCCGGCCGAGCTGCCCGACCGCGAGCACCCGTGGCAGGCCTACCTGCTCACCGTCGCACCCGAGGTCAGCCGTGACGCGCTGGCGCTGCGCATCCGCGAGCAGGGCGTGCAGTGCAACTTCGGGACGTACGCTTCTCACCTGCAGCCGGTGTACGGCGAGCAGCAGGCACTGCCCGTCTCGGCTGACGCGTTCCGCCGGCAGCTGGCGATCCCGATGCACGCGGAGCTGACCGAAGCCGAGGTGGACCGCGTGGTGACGACCGTGCGCGAAGCCGTCAACGCCGTCAGCTGAAGTCCGAAGACCGTGACCGCCGAAGACACCGCCGACCGAGGAGAGACCGCGACCATGTCCGAGAAGAAGGTGTTCTTCACCGGCGGCGGTGGGTTCATCGCCGCGCACGTCATCCCGCTGCTGCTGGACGGCGGGTACACCGTCCGCGTCTTCGACAACATGACCCGCGGCGACCGGGCTCGCGTGAACGACTTCGTGGCCACCGGCAAGGTCGAACTGGTCGAGAAGGACGTGCGCTACGGCGGCGCCGTGCGCGAGGCCATCCGCGGCTGCTCGCACGTGATCCACTTCGCCACGGTCTCCATCAACAAGTCGATCGCCGACCCGCACGAGTCGATCGACATCAACATGACCGGCAACCACAACGTGTTCGCCGCGGCCGCCGACGAGGGTGTCGAGCGCCTGGTGTTCGCGTCCACCGCTTCGGTCTACGGCGAGCCGAAGCGCCTGCCGATGCACGAGGACGACGAGCTGCGCCCGCTCACGCCGTACTGCATCTCCAAGCGCGCCGGCGAGGACCTGCTGGGCTTTTACGAGCGCACCAAGGGCCTGTCCTGGAACGCGCTGCGCTTCTTCAACGTGTACGGCCCGGGCCAGAAGATCGAGGCCTACTACACGTCGGTGATCAACCACTTCATCCAGCGCCTGCGCGCCGGCCAGCCGCCGATCATCGACGGCCGCGGCGACCAGTCGATGGACTTCGTGCACGTGTCGGACCTGGCCCGCTCGGTCGTGGCCGCGCTGGAGTCGGAGCAGTCGAACAAGCCGATCAACATCGGTACCGGGGTGGACACGTCGATCGCCACGCTCGCGAAGATCCTCATCGAAGCCGTCGGCGTCGACGTGCAGCCGCAGTTCAACGAGCGCGACGTGCTGGTGTCGCGCCGGGCCGCGGACATCACGCGGGCGCGCGAGATGCTCGGCTGGGAGCCGACCATCTCCGTCGAAGAGGGCATGCGGGCACTGGTCAGGGACGCCGGGTGAATGCCACCGCGGGCCCAGCCCAAGGACGTGCGATGCGCATCGCGGTGGTGAACAACTTCTTCCCGCCCCGTGTGGGCGGCAGCGCCCACATGTCGGCGTCGCTCGCGGGTGAGTACGCGGCGGCCGGCCACGAGGTCCTGGCGATCACGGCGGCCTACGGCGACGCGCCGGCCGACGAGCAGCGCGACGGCTACCGCATCGTGCGGCTGCCCGCGGCGAAGATGCCGCAGCTCGGCCTGTCGATCGACTTCGACATGAGCTTCGCGTCGCTCAAGCCGGGCAACTGGCGGCGGCTGTGGCGGCTGCTGGACGAGTTCAAGCCCGACGCGGTGCACCTGCACGGCCAGTTCTTCGACCTGTCGTGGCTGGCCGGCTTCTACGCGCGGCGCCACAAGCTTCCCGTGCTGCTGACCATCCACACGCTCCTGATCAGCGAGAACAGGCTGTACTCGCGCGTGTTCCGGATACTCGACGCGGTGCTGGTCAAGCCGGTGCTGAAGTACATCCGCCCGCGCTACGTCATCCTCGACAAGCTCGGCGTGGACTACTGCGTCGAGCGCTACGGCACGAGCGACGCGAACTCCGAGTACTTCCCGATCGCCGTGGACACCGGACACTTCGAGAAGCCGGTGACCAAGGACGTGCGCGCGGAGCTCGAGCTGGGCGACGCACCGCTGATCGTGTCGCTCGGCCACGTGATCCCGCTGCGCAACCGGCTGCCGCTGATCGAATCGCTGCCCGCGATCCTCGAGCGGCACCCGGGCGTGCGCGTGGTGATCGTCGGGCGCGTCTACCACGACGCGTTCCTCAAGCGCGCCGAAGAGCTCGGCGTGGCCGAAGCCCTGGTCGTGACGGGCGCGGTGCCGAAGGAGGACGTGCCGGCGTACTTCGCGGCCGCCGACATCGTGACCCACGACCTCAACGGCGGCTGCGGCACCGCCTCGCTCGAGGCGATGCTGTCCGGCACGGCCACCATCGCGTCGGTCACGGAGGACAACTACCCGGGCATCGAGCTGCGCAACGGCGAGAACATCCTGCTGGTGCGCCCCGACGACGCCGCGGCGGTGCAGGAGACCGTGCTGTCGCTGCTCGACGACCCGGAGCTGCGCGAGCGGGTCGCGCAGCGGGAAAGCGCCATGGTCCGGGCCAATTTCGGCCTCGACGTGGTGGCCGAGGAACACCTGCGCGTGTTCACGAAAATGGTGGCGGACGACGATGTTCTTCGATGACGACCGCAGCAACCGCCTGCGGCCGATGATCCTTAACGACCTCGTTGCGCAGTACCTGAACGACGCCGAGCGGGCGGCGTTCTACGGACTGCCTTCGACGTGCCGCGTGCGCGAGCGCGTGAAGATCATCAGTCCCGAGAACCTCACCATGGGCGAGCACTGCTGGATCGGCGAAGGCGCGGCCCTCGACGCGAGCGGCGGGCTGGAGATCGGCGAGCACACCAGCATCGGCCTCAACACGCTCATCTTCACGCACTCGAGCTGGCTCGCGAACATGACGCTGCAGAACCACTCCGGCAGCGACCTCATCGAGCGCAAACCCGTGAAGATCGGCAAGGGCTGCTTCATCGGCGGCCTGGTCGTCATCATGGCCGGCGTGACGATCGGCGACTTCGCCACCGTGCAGCCCAACTCGGTGGTGGCCAAGGACGTTCCGCCGCGCACCCTGGTCGCCGGCAACCCCGCACGCGTCTTCCAGCGCTACGACGAGGAGTACATCCAGTCCGAAGTGGAACGGGTGCGCGCGGAGAACGCCCGCCGCCGCGGCCTATCGGACGACGCCTCCGGCTGGGGCTCCCCGGCGGGCGACTTCAGCGGGTAGCCTTGAGGTGACCGGTGAACGCGGACGGTAGTCTTGATCACTGTTCCGGTCACTGAAAGTGAAGGAGCTTCCACGAGCACCCTCGAGTGGCCTCACCACCTCCTGACCCTCGACGACTGGGCGGAACTTCCGGAGACCTCGGAGTTCCACGTCGAAGTCGTCGAAGGGGTTCTCGCTGTATCGCCGCGCCCGTTCTTTTTCCACCGACGTTCGATTGCGCGGATCACGTACGTGCTCGACGAGCAGCTCGCTCCAGGCTTCAGCGCGGGTAACGAAGTGGAACTGCTGCTCAACGAGGTTCCGCCCACCGTGCGCGTGCCGGACGTGCCGGTCACTTCAGCTTCCGTGGCCGACCAAAACCCGGCGCGAGTGCGTGCCGAAGATGCCCTCTTGGTCGTCGAGATCCTGTCCGAGGGCACCAAGCGCACCGACCAGGTCACCAAGCACTTCGAGTACGCCGACGCCGGCATCGAGCACTACTGGATCATCGATCTCGACGCACCCGTCAGCATGATCACCTATCGTCTTGTCGACGGCGACTACGAGAACTTCGGCGAGCACTCCGGCAAAGTCGAGCTCGACGTCGCGGGTATGCCCGTCGTGCTGGACCTGGACGCGCTCATCGCGGGTCGCGTGCAAAAGCCCTAGCGGCGGCAACCTGACGTGCACCCAGCCGTCCCGTAGACGTGGAGATCGGGGGTACGCGGGTGGCGCGCAGTGACGACGAGTTCGTCGAGTTCGTGCAGGCCTCGTCCAACCGGCTCACGCACGCGGCGTACCTGCTGACCGGCGACCGTCACCAGGCCGAGGACGCTGCCCAGACCGCCTTCACCCGCACCTACGCCGCCTGGTCGCGCGTGCGCCGCAAGGACGCCTACGCGTACGCCCGGACGGTCCTGGTCAACCACGTGATCGACGGCTGGCGCCGCCCGTTGCGTGAGTACGCGTCCGAGGAAGTGCCCGAGCGGCCGACGAGCCAGGACGTCGCGCAGGCCGTGACGCAGCGCGAGTGGCTGACGTCCGCGCTGGCGCGGCTGACGGGCCGCGAGCGGGCCGTGGTGGTGCTCAGGCACTTCTTCGACCTGCCGGAACAGGCGGTCGCCGATGAACTGGGCGTGTCGGTGGGTACCGTCAAGAGCACGAACTCGCGGGCGCTCGCGAAGCTGCGGGTGGACGCCGGGCCGGAAGATGTGCTGATCGGAGGGAGCGGGCGGTGACTGACCTCGACAAGCTGCGCTCCGCGTTGCGCGAACAGCCCGACCAGCCGTTCGCCGCGCCCGACCTGGACCGCATCATCAGCGACGGCCGGCGCATCCGGCGCCGCCGGAGGATCGCGACGGGCGCGGGAGCGGCCGCCGCGGTGGCCGCCGTCGTCGGGATCGTGTTCGGCGCCGTCGCCCTGCGTACGCCGGCCGAGCCGACGCAGGTGCCCGTCGCCGCGCCGCCGGCCCCTGTGACCAGCGGTCCGCTCGCGTCGGACGGCGTCCTGCCGACCACCTCGCCACCGCCGATGTCGGCGATCGACCAGCCGCCGACGTCGGCGACCCAACCCTACGGCGACGTCATCCACACCGGCATCAAGACCGCCGGCGGCGAGGTCGTCCTCTACGCGACCAAGATCGACGACAACGCGGCCCTGCCCGACGTCCACTTCGGCATCATGGCCGCGATCCAGACCAAGAGCGGTTACCTGTCGCTCTACGCGAGCAACGAGATCCGCGGAGCCGACCGCTCGTTCGGCTTCCACGCCACCGCGGGCGGCATCGAGGCCGCCGGCACCTGGGTCCCCGTGTACGGCTACTTCTCCGGCCCGGCCGCGAAGATCGTCAGCACCGTGCACGGCAAGCCCGTGCAGGCGCAGACGGCGTTGTGGAGCGTCGACCACCGCGTGGTCGTGTTCTGGTTCGACCAGCGCGAAGTGCCCGACCCCGCCGTACTGACCCCGCTGGTCGCGTACGGCAAGGACGGCACCCGCCTCACCAAGTGATCAGGCCGCGGCCTGCGTGAGCACCTGCGCCACCACGTGGTGCGACGGCAGGATGAGGTCGCGCTCCACGTCGGCGTCGATCTTGCCTTCGAGCAGGTCGAGGAACCGGTCCAGCTGCGTCGCCAGCGGCTCGCGCGCGGTGACCAGCTCCGGGATCTCGATCACGGTCTGCTGCCGGTAGCCGAGGCCGTCCGGCGTCACGGAATCGTGCGAAACGTGGCGGTAGATCGTCACGTCGCGGCGCAGCAGGTCGATCTCGATCAGCCGGTCCAGTTCGGACACGACCAGCGACCGCACCTTCTTCTGCCCCAGTCGCGAAGCCGACACCGTGGCCAGGCCGGTCGGGAACGACAGCACCGTCTCGATGGTGTCCTCCGCGCCTTCCACCGACGACGGGTGGAAGTACCCGGCACCCGAGGTGACGCGGGACGGCGTGGCGCCGCCGAAGAACTGGATCGCCAGGTCGACGTCGTGCACCAGCAGGTCCCACGCGACGCCGGTCTTGATGCGCGGCGCGTACGGGCCGTGGCGGCGCGCCATGAAGTGCACCGGCTCGTTGACGAGCGCCCGCGCCGTCATCACGGCCGGGTTGTAGCGCTCGAGCAGGCCGCACATCAGCGGCACGTCCTTCTGCTCCGAGAGCGTCACGATCTCCTGCGACAGCTCGAAGCTGTTGCACACGGGCTTTTCGACGAGCATCGGCTTGCCCTGGCCGAGGATCTCCTGCGCGAGGTCGTAGTGCACCTCGGTGGCCGACGCGAGCACCACGGCGTCCACATCGGACAGTGAGCCGAGCTCGGGCGTCCACTGCGTCTCGTAGCGCTCGGCGACGACGCGGCCGGCTTCCTCGCGCGGGTCGATCACGCGGACGAGGTCCGCGCGCTCGTTGGCCGCCAGCACACGGGCGTGCAGCGAACCCATGTTGCCCGTGCCGATCAGGGCGATGCGGTGGGTCATGCGCCGAGCACCTCGCGAACCGTTTCGATGATCTTGTCGAGCTGTTCGTCGGTCAGGTGCGGGTGCACCGGCAGCGAAAGCGCCTGCGCCGCGACGGCCGAGGCCACCGGGAAGTCGGTCACGTCGGCGCCCGGGATCAGCGGGTGGCCGCGGTAGCAGTCGTAGTCGAACACGATCTTGGGGTAGTAGATCCCGTTGCCGATGCCGCGCTCGGTGAGCGCGGCGGCCAGCTCGTCGCGCGAGAGCATCGCGTGCGGGCCCACAAGCACCGTGTACTGGTGCCACACGTGCTCACGGCCGGGCAGTACCTGCGGGATGTCGAGGCCCGGCGTGCCCGCCAGCCCTTCGGAGAGGCGCTTCGCGTTGGCCTGGCGGGCCGCGGTGAGCTGGTCGAGCTTCTCCAGCTGCGGGATGCCGACGGCCGCGTGCAGGTCCGTCATCCGGTAGTTGTGACCGGCCATCTCGTACTGGTAGCGGGCGCGCATGCCCTGGTTGCGCAGCACGCGCAGCTTGTCGGCCAGCACGTCGTCGTCGGTGGTGATCACGCCGCCTTCGGCGGTGGTCACGTTCTTCGTCGCGTACAGCGAGAAGCAGCCGATGCCGTACGAGCCGGCGGCGCGGCCCTCGAACGACGCGCCGACCGCCTGGGCCGAGTCCTCGATGATCCGCAGCTCGCGCTCGGCGGCGAGCGGGGCGAGCTTGCCCATGTCCGCCGTCTGGCCGTACAGGTGCACCGGCATCAGGACCTTGGTGCGGTCGGTGATGGCCGCGCCGACGGCGTCCGGGTCGATCGCGAAGTCGTCGCGCCGGATGTCGGCGAACCGCACGGTGGCGCCGGCCTCGAGGATGGCGTTCAGGGTCGCGACGAACGTGAACGGCGAGGTGATCACCTCGCCACCCGGTGCCAGGTCCAGCGCCTGCAGTGAGGCGACCAACGCGGTGGTGCCGTTGTTCACGGCGATGGCGTGCTTCGTGCCCGCGACGTGCGCGAAGGCGTCCTCGAAGCGCTTGACCATCGGCCCCTGTGCGATGGCGCCGGATCGCAGCACCTCGACGACGAGGTCTTCCGCGTCACGGACGTCGACCACGGTAATGGGGATCATCGGCAGTCTCTCTCGGCAGGCGATTTCGATGCGTCCGGTACAGTGCAGTGCGCTCAGGCCGCGAGGCCGGAGAGCCGCCGGTTCTGCGCCCGGCCGCCCTGCGTGAACGCGGGCCACACGTTACCGGGCGCCGCCGCCTGCCCCAGACCCCAGGCCGCTCGGACCCGACAGCGGCTTACGAAACGGAACGGATCACCAGCGTGGCCAACCGGATCCACCCCACCGCAGTCATCGGCGAAGGCGTCGAGCTCGGCGACGACAACGTCATCGGACCGTACACGGTGATCGTCGGCCCGACCAGGATCGGCGACGACAACTGGATCGGCCCGCACGTGACCATCGGCACGCCGGGCGAGGACCGCGGCCGGCAACACCCCGCCGGCTGGGACACCGCGCCGACCGGCGACGCGGACGCCGACGGCCACGGCGTGGTGATCGGCAGCCGCAACCGCATCCGCGAGTACGCGACCGTCCACCAGGGCACCTGGCGCACCACCACGCTCGGCAGCGACGGTTACTACCTGCGCGGCTCCCACATCGCTCACGACTGCCTGGTCGGCTCCGGCGTCACCGTCGCGTCCAACGTGATCACCGGCGGGCACTGCCACATCTGGGACGGCGCCAACCTGGGCATGGGCGCGATCCTGCACCAGAAGGTCGTGGTCGGCCCCGGGGCGATGGTCGGCATGGCCTCCGCCGTACGGCGCGAGGTGGGCGCGTTCACGATCGCCGTGGGCAACCCGGCGCGCGTCACCGGCGTGAACGTCGTGGGCCTGTCCCGCCGCGGCCTGGACGAGGCCACGATCGAGGCCCTGGGTCCGTGGCTCAAGGGCAAGGTGGGTCTCCCGGAGGATGGGCTGGTCGACCGCCTGCCCGGCGACCTCTCTACCTTGGTCAAGGCGTGGGACGCCCGCCCGCGCGACGAGCATTGAGTGCAATGGAGAAATGACTGTGTCTGACGCTCAGGCCGCGAGGCCGGTCGCCCCCAAGCTGCGCGAGGTCTTCGTAGAGGCGCTCGACCTCGACGGCGACGTGGACGTCGAGAACCTGAAGTACCGCGACATCGAGGCGTGGGACTCGGTCGGCCACATGGCGCTGGTCGCGGCGATCGAGGACGAGTTCGACGTCGAGTTCGACACCGACCAGGTCATCGACATGTCGAGCTTCAAGGTTGCCGTGGACATGGTGACCGAGCTGAAGTCGAAGAATGACTGATCTCACCGGACGCGTCGCGCTGGTGACCGGCGGTACGCGCGGGATCGGCCTGGCCACCGCGCGCGCCCTGGTCGAGGCCGGCGCCACGGTGGTACTGACCGGCCGCGACGAGGCCCGCGCGAAGGAAGCCGCGGAAGCCTCGGGTGCCGCGGCCGGCCTCGCGCTCGACGTCACCGACGCCAAGGCCGTGTCGACGGTCGTCCGCGGGGTCGCGAAGGAGCACGGCAGGCTCGATGTCGTGGTCGCCAACGCCGGGATCATGGAGGACGCGCTCCTCGGCATGATCCGCGAGGACCTGGTCGACACCACGCTGGCCACCAACGTCGCCGGCACGCTGCACACCGTGCAGGCCGCGGCGCGGGCGATGATGCGCAAGAAGACCGGCGCGATCGTGGTGCTCGCCTCGGTGGTGGGCCAGTACGGAAGCGCAGGTCAGACGGTGTACGCGGCGTCGAAGGCGGCGGTGGCCAACATCGCGCGCTCGGCCGCGAAGGAGCTCGGCCGTTCGGGCATCCGCGTGAACGCGGTGGCACCCGGCGTGATCGAGACAGACCTCACCTCGGGCCTGTCCGAGGACGCGAAGGCGGACAACGTCGCGAAGACGCCGCTGGGCCGGCTCGGGACCGCCGAGGACGTGGCGAAGGCGATCCGGTTCCTGGTGAGCGACGACGCCGCGTTCATCACCGGACAGGTGCTGGGGATCGACGGAGGCTTGGTGCTGTGACGCTGTGGGGTGCGGGTGCCCGGCTGGTCGACGCGGCCGGGGGCCGCACGCTGGCGGGCGACGAGCTGGACGCGGAGGTCGCGCGCGTCGCGGCCGCGCTCGGCGAGCTGCCGGAGGGCGTGCTGTTCGCGCGGATGTCGGTCGACCTGGCGAGTGTGCTGCGGTACCTCGGCGCCGTCGAGGCTCACCGCGCGGTGGCGCTGATCGACCCGGCGCTCGACGCCGACGTGCTCGCGGGCCTGATCACGCGGTTCCGGCCCGCCGCCGTGCTGGCCGCGCCGGACGCCCCCGCGCCCGAGGGCTACACGGCGTCCGGAGAGAACTGGGTGCGCGAGTCGGCCGACGGCGTGAAGCCGCACCCCGACCTCGCCGTGCTGCTGCCGACCAGCGGCTCGACCGGCAACCCCAAGCTCGTTCGCCTGTCGCGCAACGGTTTGCTCGCCAACGCCGAGGCGATCGCCGAAGTGCTGAAGGTCGACGCCGACGAGATCGCCCCCACCTGCCTGCCGTTGCACTACAGCTACGGCCTTTCGGTGCTGAATTCGCACCTCGTGCGCGGCGCGACCGTGGTGATCGAAGCGTCCGGCGTGCTCGGCCGCGGATTCTGGGACGCGGTGACCGAGTACGGCATCACGTCGCTGTCCGGCGTGCCGTACCACTACGAAATGTTGCGGCGCCTCAAGTTCGACCCCGCGAAGTACCCGACGTTGCGCACGCTCACGCAGGCCGGGGGCAAGCTGCGCGACGAGCTCGTGGTCGAGTTCAACGACAAGATGCGCGCGGTCGGCGGCCGGATGTACGTGATGTACGGCCAGACCGAGGCCTCGCCACGCATGACCACCGTCCCCGCCGAGCGTCTCGCCGACAAGATCGGCTCCGCCGGCCCCGCGCTGCCCGGCGGCGCGTTCTCCGTCCGCCGCGACGACGGGGTCGAGACCACGCACCCCAAGATCGTCGGTGAGGTCGTCTACCGTGGACCCAACGTGATGATGGGCTACGCCGACGACGAGGTCGGCTTGGCCGCGGGCGACGAGTGCGGCGGGCTGCTCGCCACCGGTGACCTCGGGTACCTCGACGAAGAGGGGTACCTGTTCATCACCGGGCGGCTCAAGCGCATCGGCAAGGTGTTCGGCAACCGCGTGAGCCTCGACGACCTGGAGCAGGCCGTGCGCCAGGCCGCGGTGGGCATCGACGTGGTGGCCGCCGTGCCGGCGGGCGACAAGGTCGTGCTGTTCGCCGAGCTGCCCGAGGGCGACGGCGCCAAGGCGATCTGCAAGGACGCGTCGCGCGCGTTGTCGGAGCGGCTGCACCTTCACACCAGCGGGTTCGACGTGCGGCCGATCGACACGGTGCCGCTGCTGGCCAGCGGAAAGATCGACTACCGGTCGTTGGAAGGACGGGTATGAGTGTGTTCACGCGCTCGCAGGCCGAGCGGGAGGCGCAGCTGCTTCCCGAGCTCGCGGAGCTGACCGCGCACCACCGCGCGAGCTCCGAGGGCTACGACCGGATCCTGACGTCGCTCGGAATCGCGCCGAACGCGCCGTTCACCACGATCGCGGACCTGCCGTGGCTGCCGGTGCGCATGTTCAAGACCCACGACCTCAAGTCCATTCCCGACGCCGAGGTGTTCAAGACGCTCACGTCTTCGGGCACGACCGGCGCCGGCGCGTCGCGCATCTACCTGGACAAGGACGCGGCGGGTGCGCAGACCAAGCAGCTCGGCGCGACGCTGCAGGAAGTCCTCGGCGGCGAGCGGCTGCCGATGCTGATGGTCGACACCATCGGCATCATCAAGAACCGCCGCTCGTTCTCCGCGCGTGGCGCCGGCGTGCTGGGCATGGCCAACTTCGGGCGCAAGCACACCTACGTGCTCGACGAGAACGACAAGCCCGACGTCGAGGCCGTGAAGAAGTTCCTCGCCGAGTACGGGGACAAGCCGTTCCTGATCTTCGGGTTCACGTTCATGGTGTGGCTCTACCTGTACGAGGTGGCGCGCGACCACGGGCTCGATCTCTCCAACGGCATCCTCATCCACTCCGGTGGCTGGAAGAAGCTGATCGACCGCGCCGTGGACAACACCGAGTTCCGCCGTCGGTTCAAAGAGGACACCGGCCTCACGCGGATCCACAACTACTACGGGATGATCGAGCAGATCGGCACCGTGTTCCTCGAAGGACCGTCGGGGAATTCGCTGTACTGCCCGGATTTCGCCGACGTCGTGATCCGCGACCCGGAGACGTGGCAGGAGCAGCCGGTGGGCAAGCCGGGCGTGATCGAGGTCGTCTCGACGCTGCCGCGGTCGTATCCGGGGCACGTGCTGCTGACCGAGGATCTCGGGGTCTGCAACGGCATCGACGACGGTGACTGGCCCGGCAAGCACTTCTCCGTGCTGGGGCGGCTGCCGAAGGCCGAGGCGCGCGGGTGTTCGGACACGTTCTCGGGAGCTGCCGCATGACTTCGCTGGAGCAGCGGTTCCCGATCGCGGAGCCGGTCGAGGTCGGTGCGCTGCTGGACGAGGTGCGTGCCGAGCCGCCGGGTGGCCGCCTGACCGTCGGCGACCCGCGGGTGGTCGAGTTCGTCACGAAGTTCGCGCGCAAGCTGCTGGCGCCCGCGCTGGCCCGCCGGTTCCCGGAGCTGGCCTCGCTGGGTTTCTTCCTGCGCAAGGGAGAGCTGGCGAAAGCACTGTCCACTTTGGAAACCGCGGGCGACTCGCTGCGGTTCCCGCGCGGGCTGGTGTTCCACGTGCCGCCCGCCAACGTCGACACGATCTTCGTGTACTCGTGGGCCCTTTCGGCGCTCGCGGGCAACACCAACGTGGTGCGTGTGTCGTCGCGGTCGGCCGGTGCGGCCGAGGCCGTGCTGGAAGCCCTGAACGCGGCACTCGACGACGTCTCCCCGGAGTCGGCCGCGATCATCCGCGCGACCCAGCGCATGGTCACCTACGACCGCAGCGACGAGGTCAGCGGCGCGTTGTCGCTGGCCGCCGACCTGCGCGTGATCTGGGGTGGTGACGGTTCCGTCGCCGCGCTGCGCAAGTACCCGCTGGCGCCGCACGCGCGTGACCTGACGTTCCCGGACCGCTCGTCGTTCGCCGTCGCGTCGGTGCGCGGCTGGCAGGAGGCCACGCCGGAGCAGCGGCGGGGCGCGGCCGAGGGCTTCTACAACGACTCGTACTGGTTCGACCAGGCCGCGTGCTCGTCGCCGCGGGCGGTGTTCTGGGTCGGCGACGCGGCCGGCGCGAAGGTCGCGGGCGAGGAGTTCCGGGCGCTGCTGGCGTCGGTGCTCGAGGCCAAGCAGCACGTGACCGAGCCGGCGATGGCCGTGCAGAAGCGCGTGTCGGCCTACGGCGCGGCCGTCGACGGGCTCGTGTCGGCGATCTCGTTCGACGGCAATTCGCTCGCGACGCTGGAGCTCACCGACGCCACCGTGATGCCGCGCGAGTGGCTCGGCGCGGGCACTTTCGCCAACGCGCATCTCGCCTCGTTGGGTGAACTCGTGCCGCTGGTTCTGCGCAAGGACCAGACCGTGGCCCAGTTCGGATTTTCCCGCGACGAGCTGGTGGAGTTCGTGACGGAGCTGGCCGGGCGCGGGGTCGATCGGGTGGTGCCGTTCGGTTCTGCCTTGACGTTCGCGGGCGTCTGGGACGGTTACGATCTGCTTGCCGAGTTCAGCCGTCTGGTCACGGTGCAGGCCTGACCAGCGGTGATTCTGTGCCGTGTGGTGAGGAGACTGGTCAGTGACGACCGTTCGAACGCCTGAGGAGGATTCTCCGGCTCCTTCGAGGCCGGAGAAGGCGGCGAGGTCGACCAAGGCCAAGATCCTCGACGCCGTGCGGTGGCTCGCGATCGTGCTCGTGGTGGCCTTCGCGGCCAAGGCGCTCACCGACAACTGGACCGAGTTCTGGCACACGCTGTCCGATGTGGCCTGGCAGTCGTCGGTGCTCAGCCTCGTCGCGCTGGTCCTCGCGATCATGGTGTCGACCTGGGGCTGGCAGGTCCTGGTGGACGACCTCGGCAAACCCATCGGCTACATCCGCGGCGCGCAGATCTGCCTCGTCGGCTCGCTCGGCAAGTACGTGCCGGGTTCCGTGTGGGCGTACCTGCTGCAGATGGAGCTCGGGCGCAAAGCCGGACTCGCCCGCGCCCGCATTTTCACCGGCTCGCTGATCCAGCTGGGCGTCGGCGTCGTGTCCGCGCTGGTCGTGTCCCTGCTGGCCGCGCCGGCGGTGTTCAGCAACAGCCCGCGTGCGATGTGGCTGTTCGTGCTGATCCCGGTCGGTTTGGCGCTGCTTCACCCGCGCGTGCTGACGTGGGGCACCTCGCTGGTGCTTCGCCTGCTCCGCCGCCCGCCCCTCGAACAGCCCCTGACCTGGCGCGTGGTCGTCAAGACCTTCGGCGCGTCGACCCTCGCGTGGGTCCTGCAGGGCGTCCACCTGTGGCTCCTGGCCAACTCCGTCGGCGCGCCGGGCTTCAACGGTTTCGTGCTCTGCGTCGGCGCCATGGCCGTCGCGATGACCGTCGGCACCTTCGCCTTCATCCTGCCCAGCGGCATCGGCGTCCGCGAGGTGGCCCAGATCGCCGTCCTCACGGCCAGCGGCCTCACGGTCGGCCAGGCCACCGCCTTCGCCGTGGCCTCGCGAGTCATGTTCACCGTCGCGGACCTCCTCACGGCGGGCTTCGCCGCGGGCGCCGCGTGGGCCACGAACCGCCACCCGGTCGCGGCTGCCTGACACGTCTGAAAAACCCGCCGGTTCAGCCCTTCAACCGGTAAATCACCGCGTCCGAGTTCCGGTACACCTGCTCCAAGAACGGCAATCCGGCCAGACCCACCAGCCCCGGCGACACGTACGGCGGGTTCGGCGGCGCCATCGGCCGGCCCAGGATCACCCAGTGGATGTTCAGCCGCTTCACCTCCGCACGCACGACCGGGTCCGTCGCGTAGTTCTTGAAGTGCCAGGCCAGGTACAGGGCGTCGGTCGGGGGGTCGGTGCCGTCGTCGTGGGCGGCGACGGTGCGGACGCCCGTGAGGGCATACGTCCAGACCGTGCCGTCGAAGCGGTCGTTCATCGCCCACTGGCCGGGGGCCGCGAGGCGGCCGAGCTGGACCATCGCGGCTTCCTCGTCGGGCGTGATGGTCTGGTCGTGCGGGTTGGCGGAGCGGTAGCCAGGGGCGAGGCGGTCGCCGTTGGTGGTCGCGTACAGGCCTTTCGTCACGCCCACGAAGCCCAGCAGCACCAGCACCGCCAGGATCACCGACGGCACGCGCGGCGGCAGGTGTTCGCCGAGCCACTGCTGCAGCGACGCCACACCGTGGCCGGCGATGAACGACAGCGGCACGATCGCCATCGAGATGAACCGGTACGGGTCGTCCCACCACGGCCGCGAAAACGCCATCACCAGCGGCGAGTTCGACGACGAGACCGCGGCGTACGCGAGACCGGTGATCAGCGCCGTGACGCCGATCCACCGCAGGTCGCCGAGCCGCCGGAAGAAGATGAAGCCCAGCAGCAACGCGGCGGAAAGCCACAGCTGCGGGTGCGGTTCCCAGTGCTGGAAGCCCAGCAACGCGCCGATCGCGTTGGTCGCGCGGCCCTCGCTCGGCCAGCCCAGGTACGGCAGGCTGCCGTTGGCCAGCCCGAGCGCGCCGAACAGCTGCAGCCAGGCCACCAGCACCGAGACCACCGCGATCGGCAGCAGCGCGAGCAGGTCGTGGCCGAAGCGGTGCCAGCGCCGGCCCGGGGAGAACCAGCGTTGCAGCAGCAACGGCCCGGCGAACAGGATCGCGCCGAACAGCGTCGACGAGTGGATGCACAGCAGCCCCACCGCGGCCGCGACCAGCAGGAACCCGGTGTCGGGCGCCACGCGCTCCAGGTAGCGCCGCAGCACCACGGCCGCCAGCGGCGTCAAAGCCAGCCCCAGCAGGAACGGGTACAGCGGCCCGCGGCTCATCGACTCGTAGGTGCTCATCACCGGCGCCGCGGACGCGAGCGCCACCGCGCCGGCCAGCACCGCGCGCCCGCGGAACTCGCGCACCAGCACGACCAGCGACAGCGCCAGCAGGCCGGGCAGCACCACGGTGTTCACGTCGAGCGTCAGCGGGATCGAGGTCGAGCCGGTCAGCGAGTACTGGATCGCGGCGAGCAGGTGGTACGCGTTGGGGTAGAAGGGCGGGTGGGCGTCGCCGTACCAGTTGAGCGTGCCCATGCCGAACAGGCTGCCGTCGCCCGTGGTGGCGATGTAGCGCACGCCGTTGGCCGCGTACGGCGCGTCGCCGCCCTGCGCGATCGCGCCGAGGTGGCCCATGCCGCGCACGGCGGCGTAGAACCCGAGCCCGGTCGCCAGCAGCAGGCACACGAGCACGCCCCACTGCCCGCGCGCGGACCACACCCGCGGTTCCGCCGCCGGCGGCCACCGCCGCACCGTCAGCCGGCTCAGTCCGAACGCGACGGCCACGAAAACCACAGTGGTCACGCAGAACGTCAGCGTGGTGAACGGCAGCCCCATCGCCGCCGTCCACGGACCCGCGAGGCCGCCGATCGCGTAGCTCAACAGCGGAGTGAGCCCTGCGAGCACCCAGCCGCGCAGGCCCGCCGCGAGGCCGGTCAGCACGCCGGGCAGGCCGAGCACGAGCAGCAGGACGGCGAGACTCGCCACATCGGACAGCAGCGTGGGTTCGCTCGGCAACAGACTTCCTCGGCTGTGACGGATCCGCTCGGTACCCCCGGGTGGCGGAGCGGAATCGGAGCCACAGATTAGCGGGCTCGATATACACCCGAACGGCTTATGTCCGGGAAGCGTAGTGAAGCGATTGACTGGACACTGTGAAGTGAGGGCCGGAACCGTTCGAGAACGCTGCGTATTTCGGCCAATCGCTCACCCGAAAGCGAGGTTTCGTCGCGGGGATTCACCGTTACCGCAGGTGACAACGGGGTGGCGGCCGGTGGGGACCGGCCGGGGGCTGGAGGCAGGGGGTCGCGTGGTCTACGCGGTCGTGGGGGGCTGGCTGGTGCTGGGCGCGCTCGTCGTCCTGACCTGGAGCCGGATCGCCACCGACGCCGGGTGGCGGGCGTTCGTGGTGGTGCTCGTGCTCGCGTTTTCGCTGGTGCACCAGCTGTTGTTCGCCACCGTGACCGAAGACGCGCTCGTCACCTTCCGTTATGCGCAGAACATCGCCGACGGCAACGGGCCCGTGTTCAATCCTGGTGACCGGAACGAGGGTTACGCGAATTTTCTGTGGCTCGTGGTGATCGCGTTGCCGCGCGCGGCATTCGGCGCGGATATCTCGACTTCGGCCGTTGTGCTGGGTGTTGTCGCGGCGTTGGGGTGCGTTCTCCTCGCGTACTTCCTCACCAATCGCATCGTGCGTCTCGCACTTCCGGAAGGCGCGGAGCCCCAGCCCGCGATCGGGGTCGCGGCCGCCGTGCTGACGGCCGGCGCGAGCGGCCTCGCCGTGTACGGGCCGTCGGGCACCGAGCTGCCGATGTTCGTGCTGCTGGTGCTGGCCGTGGCCTACGCGCTGGTCGCGCGCCGGTCCGTGGTGGCGGGTGTGCTCGTCGCGGGGGCGGTGATGACGCGGCCGGAAGGACTGGTGCTCGCCGTCGTCGCGGGGGTGTGGCTCGCGCTCGCCGCCGCGCGCGGCCGCCACAACTGGTGGACGCCGGCCGGGTACGTGCTGGGCGCGCTGGTGTTCCTCGTGCCCTGGACGGCTTGGCGCGTCACGTACTACCACCACTTCCTGCCCGATTCCGCCGTGCGCGTGCTCGGCCCCGACTGGCGCTACCTCGCTGATTTTTCCTTGGCGCACCTGGGTTTCCTGATGCTCGCCGTCGCCGCCGTGGTGGGGTTGCTCGCCCTGCGCACTCCCGAACGCGCGGCCGAATCGCGCTCGGCGCTGTGGCTGCTGTTCGCGTTGGCCTTGTGCTTCACGGGTTTCGTGGTCGCGCTCGACGGTGACACCGGCCCGTCGTGGCGGCTGCTCGTGCCCGTGCCGCCGCTGCTGGCCGTGGCTGCGGTGGGCGCGTACGGCGTGCTGACGGCCGCGAACCCGTCGCCGAAGCCGCGCACGGTGTCGCGGCTGGTGCCGGTCGTCGCGGCCGTGCTGACGGGGTTCGCGGTGCTCGTTTCGGTGGTGAGCCCGGACGTGCTCAAGAGCGTGCGCGCGTGGCACACGGACAGCGCGCAGCTCGCGGAGGTCGGCGACTGGCTGGCGTCGTACCTGCCGCCGGGTTCCGTGGTGAGCGCCGCCGCCCCGGGCGCCATCGCCAGCCGCGCGGGCTCTCGGCTGCTGGTGGGCACCAACCTGATGCGCGCGACGGTGGCCGTGCCCGAGGAATCCGGTTACGCCAAGAGTCAGCACTGCGCCGATGACACCCGGGCCTGGTACCGCGTCGCGACGTTCCGCCGGATCGGCACGCCGTTCTGGATTTCCGTGTACCCGCGCGCCGACGAGGCCGGCCTGCTCATCGACTACCTCGATCGAGCACCGGACTTCCAGTACGTATCGTGCCCGGGATGACGGTGGTGCGCCGGTCCGCGGCCCTCGGGCTCGGGGTCTTCGGCGTGTCCCTGGCCGCGTTGCTGGTGCGCTTCCTCGTGCCGCGCCCCGTGTCCATGTCCGACAACGGCGACGGCTTCCGCGTCCTGTGCGGCGCCGGAATCAAGTGGATCAGCAAGCCGGAGAAGGACGTCCACCTGGTGTACGACGCCACTCCCGGCGGCTGCGACCCGACGTACCAGCTGAGCCAGAGCTGGCTCGCCCGGCTGGCGGTGGCGTTCGGCGCGCACCCGGAGCTGAGCCTGGTCGTGCTCGGGGTGATTTCCTCGGTTGTCGCCGCGGCGGCGGTGGCTCTGGTGGTGGTCGGGCTGCCGTACCGGCTGCGGGTGCGGGTGCTCGTCGCCGTCGGTTTGCTGCTGGTGGTGGCGGATTCGGCGTTCTTCGGTTATTTCTCGTCGACTTTGGGCGAGGGGACGGCGTTTCTCGGTCTGCTGCTGGCCGTCGGGGGCTTGCTGCTGATGGGACGGCGGTGGCTGTGGGCCGGTGCCGTGGTGACCGTCGTCGGCGGGTTGCTGGCGGTGAACGCCAAGGTGCAGACGTTGATGGTCCTGCCGTTGCTGATCATCGCGGTGCTGCTGGTGACGCGTTCCCGATGGCTGCCGGGGATTCTCGTGGTTTTCGCGCTGGCCGGCGGGACTTGGTGGGCTCAGGCGGCGGTTACCCCGGCCGTCGCGCCTGACGGCACCGCGTCCGCGCGTCCCGGCGATGACTCGCGCGAGATCAACATGGTGAACACGGTGTTCCTGAACATCATCGACGGCCACCACGACACCGCCGCGGATCTGGCGTCTCTCGGCCTGCCACCGTCGTTCGGGCAGTACGCGGCCAACGGCTGGTGGCACCCGCATCCGGTGACGTCGGATCCGCAGTACGCGCAGTACCGGGACCGCTTGAGCCGGCGCAACGTCGTGAAGTGGTTCGCCACCCACCCGGACCGCACCCTGGGCGTGCTGAACCGCGCGGCCGGCGACCTGCTCACGGCGCGGCCCCCGTACCTGGCCTCCTTCGACGCCTCGGCCGGTTTGCCACCGGCGGCGCAGGAGTACCGGGTGCCGCTGTGGTCGGGCCTGGCGGGGCTGCTGGCGCCCCTGGGGTTGTTCGCCCTCGTGCCCGTGTGGCTCCTCGTCGGCTGGCGCGCGTGGCGCCACCGGCGGGCCGCGCTGGGTGTGGCCCTCGCGCTCCTCCTGACGACTGCGGTGGGTCAGTTCGTCGTGGCCGCTCTGGGCGATGGGATCGAGAACGTGAAGCACCAGGTCGTCGCCTTGTTCTGCACACTGGTGGCGGTGGTGCTCGGCTGGTGCCCTGCCGAGGCGAAAGTTCCCGAATGACGGGTTTCGTGCCGACGATCACTTTGAGTAGCCGCCAAAAACCTACGGTCCCGTAGCCTCGCGGTATGGCTGACTTCGTGTACCCGCCCGTGCTGGTCGCCGCGCGGACGATGTTCCGGGTGCTGGACAACCGCATCCGCATCGAGGGCGCGGAACACGTGCCGGCGCGCGGCGGGGCGGTGATCGCGTGCACGCACGTCAGCTACCTGGACTTCATCTACTGCGGCCTGGGTGCGCGGCCGGCCAAGCGGCTGGTGCGGTTCATGGCCAAGCACGAGATCTTCGCGAACCGCGTGGCGGGACCGTTGATGCGGGGAATGCACCACATTCCCGTCGACCGCTCGGCCGGCCAGGCTTCCTACGACGAGGCCGTCGCCCGGCTGCGCGCGGGCGAGGTGGTGGGCGTGTTCCCGGAGGCGACGATCAGCCGTTCCTTCACGGTGAAGGACTTGAAGACGGGCGCCGTCCGGATGGCCGCGGAGGCCGGGGTGCCCATCGTGCCGATGGCGCTGTGGGGCACCCAGCGCCTGTGGACCAAGGGCCACCCGAGAAACCTGACGCGGCGCCACGTGCCCATCTCGATCCTGCTCGGCGCCCCGATGCGCCCTGCCACCGGCGACGACTGCGAGGCGGGGACCGCCGAACTCCGCTCCCGCCTGTCGCAACTCCTCGACCGCGCCCAGACGGACTACCCGGAATCCCCGACGCCCCCCGAACGCTGGTGGCTCCCCGCCCACCTCGGCGGCACTGCACCCACCCCGGAGGCCGCCGCAGCCCTGGACGCCCGCCCCGCCATTCGGGAGTGACTTGCCAGTCCGGTTGGCAAGTCGCCATCGCGATTGGCAAACCGTCGCCTTCAACGGCAACTTGCCACCTGGTCGGCAATCCGGACGCCTGGCATGTTGCCGCTAGAGCTGGAGGTTTGCCCAACGAACGGCAACCTTCCCTCTGTCTGGCACGCCTCACCAACCCGCTGCAACCTATTCGCGAAATGGCAAGCCACCGCCCTATTGGCATGGCCGGCAACCGCGCTCACGATCGGCAAGCTCGCCGCCTGACGGCAAGTCGCCATGGCGGTTGGTAAGCAGGTGGGCGTATTGGCAGGGCTGCAGCCGCTGGCCGCGGATGGTGACTTTGCCTTTTTGCCTGGCCGGTCGCCATGGTGATCGGCAAGCTCGCGGTCGGATGGCGAGTCGGCAGGGCGGTTGGCAAGTAGGTGGGCGTATTGGCAGGGCTGCAGCCGCTGGTCGCGGATGGCGGCCTTGCCTTTTCGCCTGGCCAGTCGCCATGGTGATCGGCAAGCTCGCGGCCTGGCGGCGAGTCGGCAGGGCGGTTGGCAAGCAGGTGGACTTATTGGCAGGGCCGCAGCCGCTGGTCGCGGACGCCGACCTTGCCATTTGGACTGGCAAGTCGCCATCGCGATCGGCAAGCGCTAGCGGCGCGAGGCAAGTCGCCGCTGAGGTGGCGAGCCAGGTCCCCAGTGGCAAGCCCCGTGCCGTGGCAAGTGCGCCGGTGAGCGGCAAGCCGTCCAGGGCGGTTGGCAAGTCAGATCATCAAGTGGCAAGCCCCGGTACGAAGTGGCAGGCCGCCGCACTGAATGGCAAGTCCCGAAGTCGCCGGCACGATGCCGACCCGACTGGCAAGGCCGTCTAAAACCACCGCTCCAGCACCTGCGCCACCCCATCCTCCGCGGCCGGCCCGGTCACCTCGTCCGCCACTTCCTGTACCGCGCGGTGACCGTTCGCCATCGCGACCCCGTGCCCGGCCCACTGCAGCATCTCCACGTCGTTCGGCATGTCACCGAAGGCGATCACCCGCTCGGCCGGCACCGAAAGCCGGTCAGCCACATCCGCCAAGCCCGTCGCCTTCGTGACCCCGTGCGCCGACAGCTCGATCAGCCCGCCGGACGACGAGTAGGTGATGTCCACCGCCCCGTCCAGCACGGCCCGCGCCGCTGCCGCCATCTCCTCCGATCCCAGGCCCCGGTGGCTGATCAGCAGCTTGATCGCCGAGTGCCCCAGCACCTCGGCGCGCGGGGCCGTGCGGCCCTCGCCGTCGCCCCACGGGTTGCGGTACTCGGGCTCGATCACGAAGCTCCGCGCATCGGTGCTGATCCGCTCCGCGGCCAGCCGGCACCCGGGCAGCGCCTTGTCCAGCGCCGAAGCGAGATCGTGCAGCAACGGCGGTTCCAAGGAACCGTGCACGGCCACCACGTCCGACGAAGCGATGTCCAGCAGCACCGCGCCGTTCGCGCACACCGCGTACCCCGTCAGCTCCAGCGGTCCCGCGATCGGCGGGATCCACCGCGGCGGCCGGCCGGTGCACAGGACGAACGGGACGCCGTCGGCGCGCACCCGCCGCACGACCTCGATGGTGCGGTCGGAAACGACCTCGGTGGGGCCGAGCAGGGTGCCGTCGACGTCGGACGCGATCAAGCGGGGTTTCTCCACGCGCCCATTGTCCCCGAACCGGGCACGGGCACCGCCCGTTCGAGCGAATGTCGGTGGTTGCCGATACCGTCCACCCTCGTGCGAGCAGGCATCGTGATCCTTCCGGAAGATCGTTGGTGGGCGGCCGAGCCCAAGTGGCGGGCCGCCGAGGAGTACGGCTTCGACCACGCGTGGACCTACGACCACCTGGGCTGGAGATCCCTGGTCGACGGCCCGTGGTTCTCCGCCGTGCCCACCCTCACGGCCGCCGCCATGGTCACGTCCACCATCCGGCTGGGCACGTTCGTCGCCTCGCCCGTGGCGCGCCACCCGGTGCCGTTCGCGCGCGAGCTGATCACCCTCGACGACGTGTCCGACGGCCGCTTCGTGCTGGGCGTCGGCGCGGGCGTGGACGCGAAGAACTACGACGTGCAGGTGCTCGGCGCGCCCGACTACACGCCGAAGCAGCGCGCGGACCGCTTCACGGAGTTCGTCGAATCGCTCGACGGCCTGCTGATGACCGACCGCTTCGACTTCGAAGGCGAGTACTACCAGGCCCACGGCGCCCGCAACCTCCCCGGCACAGTGCAGCGCCCGCGGCTGCCGTTCGTCGTCGCGGCCAACGGGCCGCGCACGATGACGCTGGCCGCCCGCTTCGGCGCCGGCTGGGCCACCACCGGCCGCGGCGGCGCGACCACCGACGAGTGGTGGCAGGGCATCGCCGAGCTCAGC
This sequence comes from Amycolatopsis sp. NPDC049253, assembly GCF_040678995.1. Classification (NCBI taxonomy): domain Bacteria; kingdom Bacillati; phylum Actinomycetota; class Actinomycetes; order Pseudonocardiales; family Pseudonocardiaceae; genus Amycolatopsis; species Amycolatopsis sp. NPDC049253. The sequence goes on from NZ_JBFAQX010000001.1 coordinate 218,762, forward strand.
CGCGTGTTCGACGAGCGCCTCGACGCCGCCGGCCGCGAGCGCGACTCCGTGCACCGCTACCTGAGCCTCGACGCGGCGCCCGTCTTCTCACTGAGCAGCGTCAACGCGTTCCGCGAAGCCGTCGACCGCTCGCGCGAGCTGGGCTTCACCGACGTCATCGCGCACTGGCCGCGTTCGAGCGGCCCGTACGAGGGCCACGAATCCGTGCTGGAGCAGGTCGTGGAGAACGTGCTGCCCACGCTCAAGGACAACTAGGCCGTTCAGGTGACTTCACCCCCGCCGGGAAACCGATTTCCCGACCCGGGCGTCAAGCAGGTGAGAAGAGGGGGAGACGGCCCTTCACCGGGCCGCTCTTCTCACCAGTGAGCACCCCGGGGGTGCTGGGGAACAGGAGGTCCTCGTGGCCGCGGCCGGGGCAGCCGCGGTCACGAGGCTCCGAAAACCTCCACAAAAAATCACTTCACGATCGTGTAGATCACCGCACCGGGATTCCGGTAGTCCACGCGCAGGAAATCGCGCCCGTCCAGCCCCTGCAGCCCGGGTGCGATCGGCGTGTCCTTCCGGATCGTGCCGCTGCCCACCAGCACGTGGTGCACGTCCAGCCGCCGCACGGCGTCGCGCACGCGCGGGTCCGTGTCGTAGTCGCGGAAGTGCTGGGCCAGGTACACGGCGTCGGGCGACACGCGGCCGCCGCCGTCGTAGTGACCGGCCACCGGGTGCACGCCGGCGATCGCGTACATCCACGCGGTGCCGTCCATGCGGTCGTTGAGCACCTTCTCCTGCGCGGGAATCCCCATCGTGCCGAGGTGTTCCATGGCGGTGATCTCGTCGGCGCTCACCGGCGGGGTCACCTCGCCCTCGGGCCCGTTGTAGTACAGGTACGAGACGGCCGTCGCGTTCGCGTTGCGGTAGAACCCGCCGGTCAGCACGGCCATCGCGGCCACCACGACCACGGCCGTCACCAGGCCGAGCCGCGCCAGCACCTGCGGCCGCGAACGCACCCACGTGCCGCTGCGGGCCAGGCGCGCGATCCACCGCTGCAGCTCCGCCATGCCGTGGCCCGCGAGCAGGCACAGCGGGATCGCGGCCAGCGCCATCAGGCGGTACCGGTCGTTCCACCACGGCCGCGACAGCGACACCACCCACGGCAGGTAGCCGTAGCAGGTGACCAGCACGAAGAACCCCGAAAGCCCGATCGCCGAGAGCAGCACCCAGCGCATCCGCCGCAGCGTGAAGAACATGAGCGTGCCCAGCGCGAGCAGCACCGTCAGCCAGATCTGGGGCCGGCTGAGCACCTGCTGGAACGTCACGAGCAGCTTCAGCGCCAGCGGGATCGGCAGGTTCGAGTTCCACGAGTAGTACGGGTACGCGCCCGAGGTGAACCCGATCGCGCCCAGGATCTGCGGCGCCGCCAGCACCCCGCTGACCACCAGCACCGGCAGCATCCGCAGCACGTCGCCCAGGATCACGCGCCACGCCGGCGTCTCGGGAGCCACGCCGTCCACCCGTTTGCGCCGCAGCGACCGGTACCAGCGCTGCACCACCAGCGGCAACGCGAACAGCACCGCGCCGAACAGCGCGCTCGAGTGCGCCGCCAGCAGCCCGTCGGCCACCAGCGCCACGATCAGGCCGGTGTCCACACCCGGGCGCACCAGGAACCGCTGCAGCGCCACCACGGCCAGCGGCGTGAGCACGATGCCCAGCGCGTACGGCAGCAACCCGCTCGACACGGACTCGTACGCACCCGTCGTGGCGGCCGCCGCGACCAGCGCCGTGCAGCCCGCGTACACCGCGCGCCCGCCGAGCTGGCGGATCAACGCCACCATCGACAGCGCGAACAGGCCCGCGACCGGCATGGTGATGGCGTTGAGCGTGACCGGGACGCTCGTGCCCGAGATCTGGTAGACCAGCGCGCCGACCAGGTGGTACGCGTTCGGGTAGAACGAGCCGTCGGGGTACCAGTTGATGGTGCCCATGCCGGTGAGCGAGCCGTCGCCGGTGTCGGCGATGTAGCGGATGCCGTTCGCGTGGAAGACGGTGTCCCAGCGCTGGAAGACGGCCGTCGTGCCGCCGCGCGCCGAGAGCACCACGGCGATCGACAGGCCCACGGCCACGACCACGCACCCGGCCACGGCCCAGTGCGCCCGTTTGCTCCACTCGATCGGCGGCTCCTCGGCGCCCGGCCTGAGCCGGCCGCGGGCCAGCAGCAACCGCCGTACGCCGTACGTGAGAGCGGCCAGGCCCACGGTGCACAGGGCGGCGGAAGCGACGTTGTACGGGAGCCCGGCATCGGCCAGCCACGGGCCGGCCAGACCCGTCACGGCGTAGCTGAGCAGCGGCGCGAGGCCGACCAGCGCCCAGCCGCGCACTCCGGCGGCCCAACCCACCAGGCCGCCGGGTATCGCCAGCACGGCCAGGTAGGTGACGACCGCTACCAAGTAGCTCCCCAAGGTGTCCGGTGCAGGCATGCTTCTCACGTGTGTCGGTGCGGTACGGCCGGCGGTATGCCGAGGTCGGTTCGGGCCACGGTGTCAGGACTGCGTACCCTGGGCGCCCGTGAGCGAGCACACGAACCCCGCCAAGATTACTGAACACGAGTTCGCCGGCTACGACCTCGTCGTCGTCGGGTCCGGTTTCTTCGGGCTGACCGTCGCCGAGCGGGCCGCGGCCGAGCTCGGCAAGAAGGTTCTGGTGCTCGAGCGCCGGAGCCACCTCGGTGGCAACGCCTACTCCGAGGCCGACCCCGAGACCGGCATCGAGGTGCACAAGTACGGTGCGCACCTGTTCCACACCTCGAACAAGCGCGTGTGGGAGTACGTCAACCGCTTCACCGAGTTCACCGGCTACCAGCACCGGGTGTTCGCCAAGGTCAAGGACCAGGTCTACTCGTTCCCGATGAACCTGGGCCTGATCAACCAGTTCTTCGGCAAGTCCCACAGCCCGGACGAGGCCCGTGAGCTCATCGCCAAGCAGGCGTCCGAGTTCCAGACCGACGCCGCCGAGAACCTCGAGGAAAAGGCCATCTCGCTGGTCGGCCGTCCGCTGTACGAGGCCTTCATCCGCGGGTACACCGCGAAGCAGTGGGAGAACGACCCCAAGAACCTGGGCGCGAACATCATCACGCGCCTCCCGGTCCGCTACACGTTCGACAACCGGTACTTCAACGACACCTACGAGGGCCTGCCCGTCGACGGGTACACCGCGTGGCTCGAGAAGATGGCCGAGCACGAGAACATCGAGATCCGCCTGAACGTGGACTACTTCGACGTGCGTGACCAGATCCCGGCGGGCACCCCGACCGTGTACACCGGGCCGCTGGACCGCTACTTCGACTACTCGGCGGGCCGGTTCACCTGGCGCACCGTCGACTTCGAGTCCGAGGTCGCGCCCACCGGTGACTTCCAGGGCGCGCCGGTCGTCAACTACAACGACCAGGAAGTGCCCTACACCCGCATCATCGAGTTCCGCCACTTCCACCCGGAGCGGGACTACCCGAAGGACAAGACGGTCATCTTCCGCGAGTTCTCGCGCTTCGCGACGGAAGACGACGAGCCGTACTACCCGATCAACACGCCGGAGAACCGCGAGAAGCTCGAGGCCTACCGCGAGCTGGCCAAGGCCGAGGCGCGCGAGAAGAACGTGCTGTTCGGCGGCCGGCTGGGCACGTACAAGTACCTCGACATGCACATGGCCATCGGTTCGGCGCTGTCGATGTTCGACAACAAGATCGCGCCGCACCTCACCGACGGTGCGCCGCTCGACGGGTCGATCGATGCTTGAGCAGGTCGCGGCGCCGGTTGACGCCGGCGCTCCCGGCGCTCCGCCCGCGGGCCCGGCCACCGGCGAAGTCGCCGTGTTGTCCCAGGCCCAGCGCTTCCTGAAGAAGCCGGGCACGGTGCAGGTCGCGCGCGGGATGTCGCTGTTCGGCGAGCACAGCGCGGGCTGGTTCGCGCTCGGCCTGATCGGCGCCGCGGTGGACAAGCCCCGCCGCAAGGACTGGCTCGTCGCGTCCGCCGGCGTCGTCGGCGCGCACGCCGCCTCGATCGCGGTGAAACGCGTGGTCAGGCGGCGTCGTCCGGACCACCCGAGCGTCGAGGTTCTCGTCGGTACGCCGAGCAAGCTGAGCTTCCCGTCTTCGCACGCGACGTCCACGACGGCGGCGGCAGTGCTCTACTCGGGACTCACCGGGCGTAACCTGGTCCCCGCCCTCGTACCGCCGATGCTGGCCTCACGGCTGCTGCTCGGCGTCCACTATCCGACCGACGTACTGGCCGGTGCGGCCCTGGGAGGCCTCGTCGGTGGTCTGATCCGACGGAAGCTGAAGAGACGATGAGCGAAACGACCGACGAGCGTGCCGAGAACGCGACCGACCCGGCCGAATCCGCGAAGACGGACGAAGCCGTGAAGGTCGAGTCGGAGGAGGCTGCCGCAGACGCGGCCGCGTCCTCCGCTGCCGTTTCGGAGCCGGCGACCCCGGCCACCGCTTCGGCCGGCACGAACCCCGTGGCGCTGCTGCTGGGCGTGATCAAGACTGCGCGCCCGAAGCAGTGGGTGAAGAACGTGCTGGTGTTCGCCGCACCGTTCTTCGCGTTCTCGAAGGCGACCAACCGCACCGAGCTGGTCCTCGACGCGCTGATCGCGTTCGTGGCCTTCTCGCTGACGGCCTCGTCGGTCTACCTCATCAACGACGCCGTCGACGTCGAAGCCGACCGCGCCCACCCGACGAAGCGCAACCGGCCCATCGCGGCCGGCATCGTGCCGGTGCCGGTGGCCTACGCCGCCGCGGCCGTGTTCTTCCTGGCCGGTCTCGCGGTGTCGTTCACCGCGAGCTGGGAGCTGGCCGTGGTGCTCGGCGTGTACGAAGCCGTGCAGCTCGGGTACTGCTTCGGGCTCAAGCACCAGCCGGTGGTGGACCTCGCGATCGTCGGCTCGGGCTTCCTGATGCGCTCCATCGCCGGTGGTGTCGCCGGCGGGATCGCCATGTCGCAGTGGTTCCTGCTGGTCACGGCGTTCGGCTCGCTGTTCATGGTCGCGGGCAAGCGCTACGCCGAGATCATGCTGTTCGAACGCACGGGCGCGAAGATCCGCTCGTCGCTGAAGAAGTACTCGGCGAGTTACCTGCGGTTCGTGTGGGCGACGTCGGCGGCCATCCTGATCATGTCGTACTGCCTGTGGGCCTTCGAGATCCGGCAGGCGGAGCACGATTCGCTGTGGGCGGTCGTGTCGATGGTGCCGTTCGTGATCGCTGTGCTGCGGTATGCGGTGGACGTCGACGGCGGCAACGCCGGGGCGCCGGATGAGATCGCGTTGCGTGACCGGGTGCTGCAGGTGCTCGGGCTGGCTTGGGTCGTGACGTTGTTCTTGTCGTTCTACCTGTGAGCCGTTTTACCTGTGAACAGCGCTGGATTTTAGACAGCTGAGTATCAGGCTGCGCACAGAATTACCGGTCATCCTCGGAGGTGGGGGCGGGTAGACCGCCCGTTCCCACTTCAGCCGGAGGAGCCGAAGATGAGTGACCAGGTCCCGCCGGAGCAGTCCGGTGACGGCGGTACGCCGCAGGATGCGCCGGTGGAGAGCTCGCAGGCGGCGGGCGCTGCCGGTGGTTCCGGGGAAGATGCGCGGGTGACCGCGGAGAACCAGCAGCAGGCGGTGGGCGCCGGCGGGCAACCGGCGCCTGGGCCGCAACAGGTCCCGCCGGGACGGCAGCAGCCCGGGGCTCCACAGCCCGGAATGCCACAGCCCGGAATGCCGCAGCAGCCCTACGGTCAGCAGCCTCCGCCTGGTGCGTGGGGTGCACCGCAGCCGGCTCGCCGGCCCGGCGGGTTCCGCCGGTTCGTGGGCAACCGGGTGACCCAGCTGGTCGGCGTCGGTGTCCTGGGGTTGCTCGTCGGCGGCGGCATCGTCGGCGGTGTCATGGCTGCGACTCAGCACGACGGGCGGCCGGGGATGTCGCACTTCCGCGACGGTGGCGGCGGTGGGTACCGCGAGTTCCGTGGTGGGCCCGGGTTCGGGCAGGGTGGGCCTGGTGGCCCCGGTGGAACGGGTACCAGCAACGGAACTGGCACTGGTTACGGCATCTGATCGCGCGAACCCGTCCACGGCCGAAGGGCCGAAGCCCCGGGAGTAGGTCACAGGAAGATCACGGCGGTTGTGTACGGTGTCGCGTGATGCGAAGCGACACCGTTGTCCGGCCGGCCATCGACAGGTGGCTGCCGTTCGGTGTCGCGGCCGTGTCAGCCGCCGTGTTTCTCCTGGCCAGCCGGCATCTGGTCGACGACGCGTACGTCACGCTGTCCTACGCCCGCAACCTCGCCCTGCACGGCCACTGGGGCCTCGTCGAGCAGGGCACGGCCAATACGGCCACCTCACCGCTGCACGTGGCCACCGTGGCTGCCGTGACGGTCGTCGTGCGCGATGCGGTGATCGGGGCCGGCGTGGTCTTCGTGGCCGCGCAGGTGCTGCTCGTGACAGGACTCGGACGGCTCGCCGAAAAAACCGGTCTCCCTCGCCAGTTCGTGCTGCTCGCCTTCGCCGCGTTGCTGCTCAACCCGCTCCTCGTGTCGGCGGTCGGGCTGGAGGTGGTGCCCGCGGCGGCCGGTGCGGTGTGGGTGCTGGTGTTCGCCGTGGAACGCCGGCCGGCGGCGCTCGGGTTCGCAGTGGGGACGCTCGTGCTCGTGCGGGTTGATCTGCTCGTGGTCGCGCTGGTGGTGTTCGTGGCGCGGCCGAGGTTCTGGGAGGGCATCTGGCGGACGACGTTCGCGGCGCTTGTCGTTGCGGTGCCGTGGTTCGCGTTCAGCTGGTTCGTGCTCGGGTCGGCGGTGCCGGACACCGTCGTCTTTCAGCAGCCGACGGTGCCGTGGCTCGACTTTCCCGCCGCCACGCTGATTTCCTTTCTGCCGGTGCCGCTCGCGGTGCTCGTGGCGTTGGTTCGGCGGGACGAAACCCTTCGGCCGTTCGCCGTACTCGCGGGGGCCGGGATCGTGCACGCGGTGGTCGTCGCGTCGCCCAACCCGTGGTCGTACGCGCCCGCGATCGTTGGTGCGACGCTGTTTCTCGCGGCGTGGATCTGCGCGACACCGCACCGCGTCCTGGTGACGGCGGCGGCCGGGCTGGCGCTCGCCGCCGCGATCGGTGTGTATGTGGCGCCCGGTCTGCCACGACGGTTCGCGCCGATCACGGGCAATCTCGCGGCGACCGACGAGTACCGCGAGATCGGCCCGCAGCTGGCCACGCTGGCGAAGGGGCGTGCCGTGGAGAGTCCCGGCGAAGCGGGCGCGCTCGCGTACACGTGCGATTGTCACCTGGTCGGCGAGTTCTCCGACCGCGGCGCCGTCGATCCGGCCATCACCGAGGCGAAGCTCGGCAGCAACGAGCTCGGCCGCGCCCTGATCGAAGCCAACTTCCACCACTTCGACCACGGCGTCGCGCCCACGCCCCCGGACCTCGTGCTCGAAACGACGGCGCACGCGCCTCCCCCGACGGCGCTGGCGGCGTGGACCATCGACTCGCCTCGCGCGGGCACGCAGCACCTCTACCTGGCGCCGGCCCACTAGCCGCCGCAACACCCGCCGGCGCCTCAGCGCACGGGCGCGGGGCGCCGGATCACCGTGCTCATCGAGCCCTCGCGCACGAGCAGCACCTGCGTCACGACCTGCAGCAACACGAAGAACACGATCGACACCACCGTGTCCAGCCCGGGCACGTCGTCGACGGGCAGCGTGTACGCCATGGCGACGCTCACGCCGCTGTGCAGCAGCCCGCCGACGCCCCAGACCACGGTGAGTACCCGCCACAGGCGCCGGAACGACGGCCGCCGCTCCCACGCGTCGTCGAGCTGCTCGCCCTTGCCCGGCAACAGCGCGCGGGCGGCCTCGTAGGTGACCGGCCGGCGGCCGACGACGAGGCTCGCCAGCAGCCAGACGCCGGCGAGCGAGCTGAACCACGCGTTGCGCACCAGCAGCAGCCGCGCGTCGCCGGTGAGCAGCGTCGTCACGACGCTCACGGCGACGATCACCAGCACGTACAAGCCCATCCCGTCCACGCGCCGCCGCGTGACGGCCGTGTACAGCACGCGCAAGGCCGGCGGCAGGCCGCTCAGCAGCAGCGCCCACACGGGCACCACGCCGAACGCCCGCAGCAGGTAGTAGCCCGCGACGGGTGCGCCGACGTCGATGAGCAGGGCCAACGCGGACGAACGGAAGTCTTTACCCATACGTCCGAGTCTTCGGCGGAACGCGAGCCGGGACCATCGTCGGTCCGGCCACCCGGCATCCACCGATCGGTTGATGCCCGCTACTAGTCCGGCCAAAAGTAGGCCGACGCGCACGCAGCACGTAACCGTTGCCACGAAGCCATTCGGCCGTGACCGTGGTCGGATCAGTAGCGATCGGCACAGGAGCGGCGCGAATGGGCCCTTCGCACCTTCATCGGCGCCAGCAGGTCACGTTGGGTCAACGTGGAGCCATCGGCGAAGGTGAACCGGATCCCCGGCTCGGGTGGGAAGCTGCGACCGGGGGCCACGGCGTCGATCCGCGCCACGACGTCGGCCGGGAACTCCTCGGCCGTCACGAAGAAGTCCTTCGTGTCCGGCTCGGCCACGAACTTCGTCGGGTACACGAGCGCGAGCCGCCGATCGGTCCAGGTCAGGCGCGCGGCGCCGGCGGAGAACGCCAGGTGGTCGGCGATCCGGCCGGCCACGGCCGTGGGGGCCGGGGCTTCCACGCGGTAGGCCAGCGACGGGTCGTCGGTCCAGTCCTCGTCGGGCAGGCCGGCGGGCGTCGGCCAGCGGCCCGGCGCCGTCGTGACCTTCACCGGCTCGCGCGCCGGCGCGTACGGCAGGTGCAGTGCGCCGCCGATCCACGCGACGACGTGCCCGTGGGCCGGCGGGCAGCCCAGCAGCAGCCGTTCCTTCTTGCGCAGCCACACTTTCGCGTAGTCGCGCTCGATGATCTCGTCGACCTCGCCCGCCTGCTTCAGCTCCTGCGCGCGCATCACGCGGCTCCGTTCGTGCGCGCCAGCAGCCAGTCGAACGCTTCGGGCTCGGCCACGCCGAACCGCAGGTCGAGCCCGGAACCGTCCACAAGCGACATCCGCAGGCCCGGTTTGCGGTCGCGAGAAGCCACCGCGAACCCGGCGATCTGCTCGCGCGGCAGCGAAGCCGCCACCTCGAACTCCCGCAACGCCACCGGCTCACCCTCGCGGTTGGCTCCGTACGTCTTGCGCCGGTCCGTGACGATCTCCGCCACGTCCTTGCCGAACTTCGCCATGCCCCGCCCGAAGCCCATCGCCTTGCCCAGCAACGACTTCTCCGGTTCTTCGGCCGGTTCCGGCGCGACCACGACCCGCAACAACACCAGCCGCGCCGACGTCAGGGCCCACAACGACGCCCGCGACCCGCGCACGAGCCCCTCGGCCGCCATCCCCGTGTGGTCCCCGAACACCACGACCGCCGGCTCCGGGGCCACGGAACCACCGCTGCCACTGTCCTCACTGGACAGTGCCGCGTCCACGGCCCCACCCGCGAAGTCGGCCAGCCCGGAACCGACCTTGCGCAGCACACTCTTCGCGGGCTGCCCGGATTCGTCCAGGCCACGGACGGCGTACCCGGTCACACCGCCGTACGCGGCCCACAGCAACCGCTCGTCAGCACGCAGGTGCGGCCGCGCCTGCGTGGCGGCACCCAGGGGATCGGCGAGATTCATTCTTCGAGTGAGAACCCTCGGTCGGTCGCCTCGCGGCGCTCGTCTTCACCTTCGGTCTGAGACTGGTGGTAACCGTACTTCACGCCCTGCTCGATGCCCTGCTCGGCGATGTTGCCCGCGCTGCCCCGCCACGCGGCCTTGCCGACGCTCGACGTCCCGCTCATCCCCGCCAGCCGCAGCCCGGTCTCGGTCAGGTTGGTCGTGAGCGCGTTCGCGCCGTTCTCGCCGACCCCCAGCGCGTTGGCGAAGCGGTTGCCCGTACGCGAAGCCCCGGTGGCCGCGTCGGCCTTCGTGAGGATCTTCGCGAGCGGGTTCTTGTCGATCATGTCCGCCACGCGCTTCTCGAGGAAGTTGCCGTTGCGCAGGCCTTCCACGCGCTCCACGACCTTCTTCAACGGCCCCGTGCGCAGCTTCTGCAGGATCTTCTCGAGCTCCTCGATGAGCGGCTTCAGCTTGCCCAGCAGCTGCTTGACCTTCATCCCGAGCCGCCCGCCGGTCACCGCGACCTCGCCCGTGGTCGCCGCCCCCGCGGCGCCCACCGACGCACCCGCCGTGATCCACGACGCCGCCAGCGCCGCGAGCCACTCGATGATCAGGCCCATCACCAGCTCTTGCAGGATGTCGATCACGATCTCCACGAACGCGTCGAACAGGTCCGCCGCCAGCTCCAGGATCTGCTGCAGCCCACGCACCTCGTCCGCGAACGCCGCGGCGCCCTCGGAGAACTCGCCCATCTGCTTGCGGAACGCGTCGCCGCCCGAGCCTTCCCACGGCTCCTTCGTGAGGTCCGCGCGCTTCTGCTCGTGCTCGCCGACGCCGTCGAGCCACTGCGCCACCTGCGCCCAGCCCTGGGCGGTGCTGCGCATCTGTTCCGGATCGCCGATCGCCGGTTCCAGCACGAACTCCACGAGCGGGCTGATCACGATGCCGATGAGGAACCCGAGCCCGTTGTCCAGCAGCGACTGCCCGGGGCTCGTCACCAGCTGGATCTGCTCCATGCGTGTGTGCACGGCCGCGATCGCCACGTCGGGCGGGCTGCTCGCCTGCGAGACCTCGGTCGACGTGGAGAGCCACGAGCTGCCGTAGCCGCCGTTCTGCTCCAGGTAGCTCTTGCGGCCGGCGTCGCCCGCGTGGTTCACGTCCGACAGCGAGCCGGCGCCGCTGCCGCCGTCGGCGAGCTCCTTGCCGAGCCCGGTCACGGCGTCGGTGGTCGCGTCCTCGTGGCCCTGGTACGCCCGCGCGGCCAGCGTGGTCTTGTCGGCGATGGCCTCCAGGAACGTTTTCGCCTGGTCGGCGAGGTCCTGGCACTCCTGCAGCGAGTCGAAGTATTTGTACGCCATCAGCTCGCCGAGCGGGCCGAAGCAGTCGTCGCTCACGCGCGCCTGCTGCAGCAGCTGGGCGAGGCTGCCGAAGTGCCCGGCCGCTTCCTTCGAGCCGCTCGCGTGCGCGGTCAACGCCGCCGGCTCGATCTTGAACCCACTGGTCACGATCACTCCCGCCGAAGAATGGGACCCCCGAAGTCGTCGTCTTCGACGCCTCGCGGGTTCGTCCGGTTCCGAGTGTTCTGCGGTGGTTGGGGCATTTGCGGCGACTGCCCGGGCGCGGCCAGGGAACTGGCGGGCGGCGGCGCACTCGGCCCGAGCGGCTCGACGTGCGCGTTGAACGCCTCGCGGAACTGCTCGGCCCGCTCACCCAGCACCGGCTCGACGGTCTGGCTCAGCGCGGCCGCGGCCTGCTGCGTCGCCGAGCGGATGGCGCCGAGGATCTCCTGCTGCAACGCGGTGTGCGAGCGGCGCATGGCCTGCGGGCTCAGCTGCAGCCCCAGTACGGCACCCGACGGGGCGACGGTGACCGTCACCGAGCCGTCGGCGTTGCGGGCGTGCCCGCGCAGGTTCGCGATCTGGTCCTTGAGCTCGGCGGCCCGGGCCGCCTGCTCCTGGAACCGCTGGAGCACGGCATCGAGCCGCGCTGCCTGGTCCGGCATGGTGGAACCCCCAGAAAGGTGAAAGACCTTCGTCCACCATATGCGACGAAGGTTCCGCCTCGGGAGTTCCCGGTCAGATCGGCAGTTTCCGGAAAATCGGACGCGGCACGTGTCGCAGCACGGACATCACGAGCCGGAACTGCGCCGGCGCCCAGACCAGTTCCTTGCCGGTGCGCGCCGCGGTCACGGCGATGTCGGCCACCTGCTCTGCCGTCTGCGCCAGGGGAGCGTCCTTCAGCCCGGCGGTCATCTTCGTCTTCACGTGACCCGGGCGGACCACGGTGACCCGCACGCCGTGGTCGGCGAGCGCCTCGCCGAGGCCCAGGTAGAAGCCGTCGAAGCCGGCCTTGGTCGAGCCGTACACGAAGTTCGAGCGCCGCACGCGCTCACCGGCCACCGACGACAGCGCGATGATCGTGCCGTGGCCCTGCGTCTTGAGCTTCTCCGACAGCGCCACGCCCACCGACACGGCGGCCGCGTAGTTCACCGTCGCCAGCTCCACGGCCTTGGCGTGGTCCTGCCAGACCTCCTCGGGGTCGCCGAGCAGACCGAACGCGACCACGGCCACGTCGATGTCGCCCCCGGCGAACGCGCGGTCGAGCACCGCGGGGTGCGAGGCCGTGTCCTTCGCGTCGAAGTCCACAGTGGACACCTCGGCGCCGCGGTCCTTCAGGCGCTGCGCCGCGGCGTCGAGCCGGGGCGACGGACGCGCGGCCAGCACGACCCGCAGCGGCTTCTCCGCGAGGTACTTCTCGGCGATGGCCAGCGCGATGTCGGACGTGCCGCCGAGCAGCAGCAGGGACTGGGGGTTGCCAACGGCGTCGATCACAGTGCGAGCCTCCGGCTCATGTCAGAGGCGAAAACGCCTTCGGGGTCAACGGCGGCGCGGACCTTGCGCCACTCTTCGAGCCGCGGGTACATCTTCGCGAACGTCTCCGCCGTGGTCCGCGAGTCCTTCGCGGTGTACAGGCGGCCGCCCGCGGCGAGCACCTCGTCGTCGAGCTCGAGGCAGAACCGGCTCAGGCCGGGCTTGATCGGGAAGTCCACGCTCAGCATCCAGCCGGGCGAGGGCCACGACATCGGCGCCGGGTTGGCGTCGCCCATGCGCTTGAACACGTTGAGGAACGAGTAGTGCCCCGACGTCGCGATTCGCCGGCAGATGGCCTTGAGCTGGTCTTCGGCGCCGAACGGCACCGAGAACTGGTACTGCAGGAAGCCCTTGGAACCGTACGCGCGGTTCCACTCCGAGATCATGTCCAGCGGGTGGTAGAACTGCGTGAGGTTCTGGACCTTGCCGCGCACGCCCTTCTTGGGCACGGTCTTCTGCCACAGCTCGTTGATCAGGCCGAAGGTGAGCTTGTTGCCCAGGCCGTTGGGGAACACGTCGGGCAGCGTCGCGAGCTTCGGCGCGTCGAACTTCAGCGGTTCGCTGCGCAGCTTCGCGGGCAGCTGGTCCAGCGTGGCGAGCGAGCCGCGCGAGAACGTGGCCCGGCCGAGCCGTGAGTCCGACGAGATCAGGTCCGGGACCGACATCGAGTAGTCGTAGTTGAGGTCCGAACCGTCGGTGAACAGCGCGAGCGTCTCGTCGAGGTTCGAGGTGCGGTCGGCGTCGACGTAGAAATATGCCGACTCCGTCTTTTTCATCCGCACGGTGGCCCGCGTGATGATGCCGGTGAGGCCGATGCCGGCCACCGTCGCCCAGAACAGCTCGGCCTCGTCGCCTTCGGGCGTGAGGGTGCGGACCTTGCCGTCGGCCGTGAGCAGGTCCATCGACACCACGTGGTTGCCGAAGCTGCCGGCCGAGTGGTGGTTCTTGCCGTGGATGTCGTTGGCGATCGCGCCGCCGATCGTCACCTGGCGCGTGCCCGGCAGCACCGGCACCCACAGGCCGTGGGGGAGCGCCTCACGCATGAGCTTGTCGAGGCTCACGCCGGCGTCGAGGTCGACCAGGCCGGAGTCGGGGTCGATCGAGTGGATGCGGTCGAGCGCGGTCATGTCGACCACCAGGCCACCGGCGTTCTGCGCCGGGTCGCCGTACGAGCGGCCGAGGCCGCGCGCGATGACCCCGCGAGGGCCGGCCGAAGCAACGGCCCGCGCGATGGTCTCGACATCAGGCGTGCTCAGGACGTCGGCGACCGTCCCGGCGGTGCGGCCCCAGCCGGTGAGCGTGCGTCGCTGTGTGTCGGGTGTCTGGGTCACTCGACCAGAGTAGACACGCCCTAGGAAGCCCGGAACGTGACCCTGAAGTGCTCGCTTCTACACTTTGCGCATCAAGGCACAAGCGTCCGCGCGTCAAAGTCGACACGGACAGGGCTTCCCGAGACGACGACGCATCGAGCCGAGAAGGTATTCCAGTGGTGGCTGCAGAACCGCAGAGTGAGACGACGGTGACAACACCGGCGGGCCCCGGTCTGCTCGGTCAGCTCATCCGCTTCGGGCTGATCGGCGGGTTCTGCGCGCTGCTGGACCTGGGTACGTACTCGCTGCTCAGGGCTGTCGGCATGGACGCCGTGCCGTGGGTCGACATCGCTCGCGCGATCAGCTTCGTCGTGGGCACGACCACGGCGTTCTTCCTGAATCGCCGGTTCACCTTCGCCGGCGGCCGTCGCGATGGCGGCACGCAGGTGGGCAGCTTCGTCCTGCTCTACGCCGTGACGTTCTTCGTCGCGGTCGGGGTGAACCAGTGGATGCTGCACCTGCTCCCGGAGTCGACGTGGAAGGCCACGCTCGGCTGGGTCGTGTCACAGGCGACGGCGACCGTGATCAATTTTGTCATGCTCAAGTGGGTCGTGTTTCGTGAGCGGCCGGTAAAGGAGAACTGAGTTCGATGCCCGGTAAAGCAGCCCCGGTCGCGGAGGCGGCCCCCGAAGGCGAGACCCGGTTCGCGGAGCACGCCCCCGAAGGGAGGCTGACGGCCCAGCGCGGGTTGTACGCCGGCCCGGCGCCGATCGTCAGCAAGGACCTCTACGCCGAGCTCGAGTGGGGCTCCGCGGTGCGCGACCGCGACGCGCTCACCGTCGAACCGTCGTCGAAGGTCACCGGCAACACCTACTTCGGCCGCTTCCCGGCCAGTTACTGGCAGCGCTGGACCACGGTCACCTCGGTCACCGTGGAAGCCGTGGTCAGCGGCGACGGCCTGCTCTCGGTCGGCGCGTCCGACCTCCAGGGCGACGCCCGCGTGGTCAACGCCGAGCAGGTCTCCGGCGCCAAGGCCCGCAAGGTCACGATGACCGCGAGCCTCGACAAGTTCTACGACGGCGGCGCGCTGTGGCTCGACCTCGAGACCGAGGGCGGCCAGACGCTGCGTGTCGAGCAGGTCCGCTGGACGGTCGACGCGCCGGAGAAGATCCGCCCGACCGCGGTGACCATCTGCACGATGAACCGCGCGGACGACTGCCTGAAGAACCTGCAGGCGCTCGCCGCCGACGTGTCGTCGCTGCACACGCTCGACGCCATCTACGTCGCCGACCAGGGCACCGACCTCGTCGAGTCGCGTGACGGCTTCGAGCAGGTCGCGAAGGACCTCGGCGACAAGCTGCACTACATCAAGCAGCCCAACCTCGGCGGCGCCGGCGGCTTCACCCGCGGCCTGTACGAGGTGGCCGGCCACACCGCCACCGAGCACGCCAACGTGCTGTTCATGGACGACGACGTGCTCCTGGAGCCGGACCTCGTCGTGCGCATGACGGCGTTCTCCAACCGCGCGGCCAACCCGATCATCGTCGGCGGCCAGATGCTCAACCTGCTGCACCCGAACCAGCTGCACGTCGGCGCCGAGTACGCGCGCCTGAACACGCTGGAGCCGGGCCAGCCGGTCACGCACTCGCTGTCCACGGCCGACCTGCTGGGCGTCGACGAGGAGACCCTCAAGCCCAACCGCCAGGAGCGCCGCCTCGACGCCGGGTACAACGGCTGGTGGTCGTGCCTGATCCCCTACGAGGTCGTGAAGGCCATCGGTTACCCGATGCCGTTCTTCTTCCAGTGGGACGACGCGGAGTACTCCTACCGCGCCCGCGAGTACGGCTTCCCGACGGTGACCCTGCCGGGCGCCGGCGTGTGGCACGCGGACTTCCACTGGAAGGACTGGGACGAGTGGCACCGGTACTTCAACCTGCGCAACTCGATCATCACCGCCGCGCTGCACTCGCCGTTCAACCTGAACCTGCTTTCGCGCGTGCTGCTCGCGCAGCTGGTGCGCTACCTGCTGGGCATGCAGTACGGCCTGTCGGCCACGCTGATCAAGGCCGTCGAGGACTTCCTCGAGGGGCCAGAGGTCCTGCGTGACGGCGGTGTCGCCGCGATGAAGGAGATCCGCCGGATCCGCGAGCAGTACCCGGAGACCAAGCGGCACAAGGCCACCGACGTCCCGGGCATCGCGTCCAACGACATCGGCATCATCAACAGCGCGCCGCGGCCCAGCATGCAGCGCCTGGTGCTGATCAAGCGCGTGGTCGACCGCGTGCTCGGCCGCAGCCGCTTCGGCCTCGGCGCGGTGCCGATCGACGAGGCGCACTGGTGGCACATCGCGCTGTTCGACACGGCGGTGGTCACGGACGCTTCGCAGGAAGGCGTGCGTGTGCGCACGTACGACAAGGTGAAGATGTTCGACCTCGCCCGCCGCGGCGCTCGCGTGATCCAGCGTCTCCGCAAGGAAGGCGCGGGCGTGCAGGAGCAGTACAAGCGCGCGATGCCGGAGCTCACCTCGCGGGAGAACTGGAAGCGGCTCTACGAGCTCTGATGCTCTGAACGCTTGACCCGCCGAAAGCCACCACGGATTTCCTCCGTGGTGGCTTTCGGTGCTTTCGGGGGCTGGTTTTCGGTGGAGTTAGGGTAGCCTAACTCTCGTGTCGAACCTCGTCGCCCGAGTGCGGGCCCTCGCCGATGACGTGCTGTTCCCCGCGGCCGCGCAGGTGGACCTGCGCGGCGAGGTGCCGCGGTCGCACTTCGACGCGCTGGCCGAGGCCGGGCTCTACGGCCTCGCCGCGCCCCCCGAGGCCGGCGGCCCCGGCGCGGGCCTGGCCGAGCTCGTCGCCGTGATCGAGACGCTGGCCGGCGGGTGCCTGAGCACCACGTTCACCTGGGTCCAGCACCACGGCCTCGTCGCCGGCCTGTCCGGTTCGGCCAACGAGGCACTGCGGTCGCAGTACCTCGCCGACCTGGTCAAGGGCACCGTCCGGGCGGGTGTCGCGTACGCCGGCGTGATCCCGACCCCGCCGCGAACCCGGGCCCGGCGGGTCAGCGACGGCTTCCGCTTCGACGGGGAGGCCCCGTTCGTGAGCGGGTGGGGCGGGATCGATCTGCTGATGCTCTCGGGCCGGACCCCCGAGGACACGGTCGTCACCACCGTGGTGGCGCCGGTGGCGGGCCACGGACTTCACGCCAGTCCGCTGCGCCTGATTGCCGCACAAGGGACCTCGACCGTCCGAATCGGACTGGACGACTACTTCGTGCCCGCCGAACGCGTGCTCGCCGAGGTCTCGCACGCCGACTTCGTCGCGGGGAACACCTTCGCGTCGCGGCTCAACGGCTGCGCCCCCCTCGGCCTGGCCGAACGCTGTGCCCGCCTGCTCTCCGACCTGGGCCGGACCGAGACGGCGGCCGCCCTGCGCGCCGACCAGTCGCAGATCCGCATCCGCCTGGACTCGGGCCTCACCGACCCCGCCTCGCTCCCCGCCGCCCGCGCGGCCGGCGCCGAGCTGGCCTACCGCAGCGCGGGCGCCCTCGTGGCCGCCACGGGCAGCCGCTCCGTGCTCACCGGCGAACACGCGGGCCGGCTGGTGCGCGAGGCCACGTTCCTCCTGGTGGCCGCCAGCCGCCCGGAAATCCGCGACGGCCTGCTGGCCCTGGCCCGGCGCTAGCCCTGGTCCCAGGTGACCGGCAGGCGCTGCACGCCGTAGATGTTCTGGTGCCCGGGCCGCAGCGGCACGTCCTCCGGTGCGACGGCCAGCCGCAGCGTCGGGAACCGCCTGATCAGCGCCGGCAGTGCGACGCGCAGTTCGACCCGGGCCAGCTGCTGGCCGAGGCACTGGTGGATGCCGTGCCCGAACGTCAGGTGCCCGGGGACGCCCCGGCTGAGGTCGAGTGCGTCGGGCTCGGCGAAGCGCTGCGGATCGCGGTTGCCGGCCTGCACGGAGAAGGTGACCGACTCGCCCGCCTTGATCAGCTGCCCGTCGAGCTCGACGTCCTCCAGCGCCGCCCGCACGCCGGTGTGCGTGATGCTCAGGTACCGCAGCAGTTCCTCCACCGCCTTCTCGGCGAGGTCCGGGTCGGCACGCAACGCGTCGAGCTGCTCGGGGTGCTGGAGCAGGGCGAAAGTGCCCAGCGCCAGCATGTTCGCGGTCGTGTCGAGACCGGCCCCCAGCAGGAAGGTGGCGAGGCCGGCGAGCTCCTCGTCGGTCAGGTCGCTGGTGGTCAGCTCGCTGAGGATGTCGTCGGTCGGCTCGGCGCGTTTCGCCGGGACCAGCCGGCCGACGTACTCCTGCAGCTTGCCGTACGCGGCGAAGCGTTCCTCGGGGGCGAGGTCCACATCGGACACCGCGGCGGCGTGGCCCTGGAAGGACTCGCGGTCGGCGTAGGGCACCCCCAGCAGCTCGCAGATCATCACGGCGGGAACCGGGTGCGCGAAGGCCTGGACCAGGTCCACCACGGGACCCTGCCGGGCCATCGCGTCCAGGTGCTCGGCGGTGACCTGCTCGACGCGTTCGGTCAGCTGCCGCATCCGCCGGACGGTGAACCGGCCGGTCAGGAGCTTGCGGTAGCGGGAGTGCTCCGGGTCGTCGACGCCGGTCAGGTCGCCGGGCGCCGCGGCCGGCACCTCGATGCCTTCCAGACCGGGCATCGGGTAGTGCGCCAGTTCGTAGCGGGAGCTGAAGCGCTGGTCGGCCAGCACCGCGCGGACCTGCGCGTAGCCGGTGACAAGCCAGCCCTCGTGGCCGTCGGGGTAGGTCAGGCGGACCACCGGGTGCCGCTCGCGGATCGGGCCCAGCTCCGCGGGCGGGTCGAAGGGACAGCCGGCGGGACGGTCGGTCGGCAGCTCGGGCAGGTGTGTCATCTCGGACCTCCTTCGAACCGCAGGGCTCAGTGGGCGTATTCGCGGTTGAACAGGCGCTTCGACCACAGGTAGCCACCCAGTGCGATCACGGCGCACCACCCGAGGGCGAACCACAGGTTGCTGCCGAGCGGCTTGTCCATCAGCAGGCCGCGCAGGGTCTCGATGATCGGCGTGAACGGCTGGTACTCGGCGAACCAGCGCAGCCCGGCCGGCATGGAGTCGGTGGGCACGAAGCCGCTGCCGAGGAAGGGCAGCAGGATCAGCGGCATCGGCAGGTTGCTGGCCGTCTCGACGCTCTTGCTCACCTGGCCGAGCGCGACCGACAGCCACACGAGCGCAAACGTCACCACCAGCAGGAACCCGGCCGTCGCCAGCCACCCGCCGAGCCCCGCCGAGGGCCGGAAGCCGACCAGCAAAGCGACGCCGATGACGATGGCGAGGGTGAACGCGGCCTGGATGACGCTGCCCAGCACGTGCCCGGTCAGCACCGAGACGCGGGCGATGTGCATGGTCCGGAACCGCGCGATCACGCCTTCGGTCATGTCCATGGCGACCGAGATCGCGGTGCCCTGGACGGTGGCCGTCACGGTCATCAGGATGATCGCCGGCGCCACGTAGTTCACGTACGCCTCGCGGCCGCCGCCTCCGCCGAGTCCGGCGCCCATCGTGCCGCCGAAGACGTAGACGAACAGCAGCAGGAAGACCACGGGCATCCCGACGAGCATCAGCGTCATCGACGGGTAGCGCAACATGTGCTTGAGGTTGCGGCGCAGCATCGTCGCCGAGTCGCGCAGCGGCTGGAACTTGAGGCCGGTGGGGGCCGGCGCGGTGAGAGTGCTCATCGGGTCGTCACCTTCTCGTGGGTGGTGTTCTCGGTCGCGGGGTTGCCGGTGAGGGCGAGGAAGACGTCGTCGAGGTCGGGGGTGTGCACGGACAGCTCGTCGACCTCGATGGCCTGGTCGTCGAGCCGCCCGATGAGGGCTTTGAGCGAGCGCAGGCTGCCGTCGCTGGGCACGCGCAGGGTGAGTGAGTCGTTGTCGCGCGACGCGTCGTCGAGCGTGGTCATGGCCGTGTCGAGGCCGCGCGGGTCGGCGAAGCGCAGGCGCACGTGGCCACCGGGGATGCGGCGCTTGAGCTCGTCGGCGGTGCCCTCGGCGACGATCCGGCCGTGGTCGAGCACCGCGATGCGGTCGGCCAGCTCGTCGGCCTCGTCGAGGTACTGCGTGGTCAGGAAGATCGTGACGCCGTCGGCCACCAGGCCGCGGACGATCTGCCACATGTTGCGGCGGCTGCGCGGGTCGAGACCGGTGGTGGGCTCGTCGAGGAAGATCAGCCGCGGGCTGCCGACGAGCGTCATCGCCAGGTCGAGCCGTCGCCGCATACCGCCGGAGTACGTCGACGCCGGCTTCTTGCCCGCCTCGGTGAGGTCGAACTGCTCCAGCAGCTGCGTGGCGCGGCGGCGCCGGTCGGCCCGGCCGAGGTGGTTGAGATCCGCCATCAGCAGCAGGTTCTCCTCGCCGGTGAGCAGGTTGTCCACGGCGGAGAACTGGCCGGTGACGCCGATCGCGGCACGCACCGCGTCGGGTTCGCGGACGAGGTCGTACCCGGCCACCCGCACGTCGCCGGCATCGGCGTTGATCAGCGTGGACAGGATCTTCACGGCGGTGGTCTTGCCGGCGCCGTTCGCGCCGAGGAGTGAGAACACCGTGCCCTGTTCGACGGTGAGGTCGAGGCCGTCGAGCACGACGTGGTCGCCGTAGGACTTGCGCAGTCCGGTCGCGGCGATCGCGGGCCGGAAGTGGTTGCTGGTCATGGTTTCCCCTTCGCTGGAAAGAAAAAGTCAGGCGCGGCGGATGATCACGTCGCCGTAGGAGGTGCGGCCGCGCACCTCGACGGTCTCGTCGGCTTCCTCGGGGCGGGTCGCGTTCTCCATCAGGTTGCGCACGTGGCCGAAGCCGGTGGTCACGGAAAGCCAGGCCGCGGTGCCCTCGGCGACGCCGATTTCCAGGTCCCCCATGGAGGTTTCGAGCGTCACCGAGCCGCGCACGATCTCGCCGAGGCGGATGAGCCCGGCCGACGTCTTCGCGTCGACCCCGGCGCCCGCGCGCTCGACGGTGATGTCGCCGTTGGCCGACCGCACCCGCGCGTCGCCGCCGACGGAGGCGATCGTGGTCTCGCCGTTGGAGTTCTTGACCACCGCGGTGCCCGCGATCTCGCCGATCCGGATCTTGCCGGTGCCGGTGGAGATCTCGGCGTTGCCCGCGACGCCGTCGACGGTCACGTGACCGGCCGAAGTGGACAGGTGCAGCGGGCCGGTGCGGTCGATCCGCGCGTTGCCGGCGGAGGTCTTGAACCGGCTCTGGCCGAGGACGCCGGCGGTGCGGAAGTCGCCCGCCTGCAGCTCGGCGTTCACCGCGGACCCGGTGGGCAGCTCGATGGTCACGTCGACCGCGCGGGTCTTGCGGGAGAAGTCGAACGTGCGCTTCGGGCCGGTGATCGTGAGCGTGCCGTTGGTGTAGTCGACCCGGACCTGCTGCGCGGCCTTCACGTCGGACTCGTCGTTCTCGTCGCTCGGGCGGACGTCGACGACGGTGTCGAGCCGGTCGCTCGCGGAGATCTGCACGTCGCCGACGCTGAGGTCGACGGTGACGGAGATCGGGTCGGGGGTTTCGAATTTGGGCATGGCTGTCTCCAGAACTTGTGTCGGTGAACCGTCCCCGCAGGTCAGGGACGTGAGGTGAAGTGGTGCTGAACGGAGCTAGCGGACCCAGCCGGTGAAGCTCTGCTTCGTCCGCTTGCCGCTGCTGGGCGGCTCGACGCGCTGGTCGCGGTCGCTGCGCTGCAAGGCCGTGGCGGCCGCCCGGACGAGCCAGGCGTTGACGGAGCGCCCCTCCTTGCCCGCGGCCTCCTCGACGGCGGCCTTGAGCTGTTCGGGCAGGCGCACGTTGATGCGTGCGGCGGGACCGTCTTCGGAGATGAGCAGCTCGCTCTCCGGAGCCGAGACCGTCGTCGTGTCTTCGGCCGCGAGCTCGAGCGGCTCGGCCGGCGGCGTGGTCACGACGAACTGCGGATCGCGGCCACGCAGGCGCAGCTCCACCGAACCGGGAGCCAGGTCGCGGGTGATCTCGTCGGCGGCGGCCGACAGCGCGTCCAGCAGCGTCATCCGAATCGCCGACTCGAGCGACCCGGTCAGCCGCTCGACCAGCTCACGCGACTCCTCGCCACCGGCTTCGGCCAGCGTGGCGAACTCTCGTCCGAGGTTGCTGACGTACGTGGTCAAGTCCATGGCACAACTATGGCACACGTGTGGCACCACCGCAATGCCAAATTGGCTCATCTGTGTGCCGCGGGTGGCACGCGGCTGGCACTGAAGTGGCACGCGGATGGAAAAAAGACAGGTCAGGGCCGTTTCGACCCTGACCTGGATGTGGCACGTCCCCCAGAACGGCGGGCTAGACGGACAGCCCGAACTTCCCCTTCCGGCTCAGATCGTCGACGTACGCGGCGGCGACGTGGGCGAAGTTCACCGACACGGTGTTGCCGTCCCGCGTCTGCACGGAATGGACCCCGCCGTGCTTGAGCAGGTCGGGGATCTTCTCCTCCACGCCGGCGGATTCGTCGGCCGTGAGGGGGAAGATCAGCGGTTCCCCACCGGAGGACAGGTGCAGCACGAGCGCGGGTTTCGGATCAGCCATGGCTCCATGCCACCAGCGGTGGATCACCGGCGGCAAGCGGGTTCGCGCACAGCAGAGCACTTCACCGGTCCGGGTGCGGCGCCCACGCGGCGTCGGCTAGCGTTTCGTCGCGGAAACCCGACCTAGGGACGGACGATGCCGTACTCGTTCACGTTGTCACCCGCGGCGGTGGACCTGCTGCTGGAGCGGCAGGGTCTCGGCCGCACGCCGGCGCCGTTTTCGGTGGCGCACATCGGCATCACCGGCCAGGAGCGCGCGGGCGTGCGCGACGCCGTGCTGCGCGACCTCGACAACCGGGGCCTGGTGCACCGCGGTTACCTCGACGACGACCTGGAGCTGGCGCTCACCACGTTCACCCGCGGCCGCCTCGTCGTCACCGCGACGGCGAAGCTGGACGACGGGCCGCTCTTCGCCCGCGTCGCGTCCACCGGCGACCAGGCCGTGCTGGTGAAGCAGGACAACGGCATGTTCGTCTTCGAGCAGATCCGCCCGACCGGTCTCGTGCCGGCGCTGGTCGACCTGCTGCCGCCCGGGGCCGCGGCGCCCGGCCAGTCCGTGACGATCACGCGCCCGGCGAAGCAGCCCCGCCGCGACGGGTACGACCCGTTCGCCGCGTCGAACGCCCCGCGAAACCCGCAGCTGAGGTCCGTCGAGCGGATCTTCGAGAAGCCGCGGCTGCGGGTCGGGCAGTTCACGATCGGCGCGCAGCCGCCGCTGGTCTGGTTCGACACCGAGCTGGGTCGCTATCTGCTCAGCACCCGCGTCGCCGACGACGGGCAGCGCTGGCTCACCTACGCGCCGGCCGACAACAACCGCCTCGCCCAGCAGCTGTTCACGCAGCTGGAGGCGTATTCCGCAAACGCCTGACCGCGGCCGTTGACGTCAGTAGACTTCGGTTCATGACCTTGGTGGAGCCGGGACAGGTCGCCGGACTGGACCCGAAGGCCGTCGCCGCTGCGGCGGCCGAGACGACGAAACTCGTGAACGCCGCGAAGTCGGGCAGCTTTACCATCTCCGGTGAAGCGCTCGAGGATCTGCGCCAGGCGCTGTCCGACATGGTGACGCGCGTGGACCGGCTGACCGGCTCCACGGCCGCGCTGGACCAGGCCCCGCAGCTCGGGAGCCACCCCTACGGGCACGCGGTCGCGGCCCACGACCTCAAGGCCGCCTCGCAGGACACCGGGTCCGTCCGGTCGGTGCTGGGGCAGTTCCGCGACGTGCTGACGCAGGCCGACGAGGCCCTCGCCCGCGCCGGCGGCGTGTACCGCACCGGTGAGGACAGCGCCATCGACGCGCACGCCGCCCACAAGACGGGGGAGCTCGCATGACCGCGCCGCAGCCGGGGCTCGAGCCGTCCGACGCCGACTACCTCGGCCACACCCACGAGCAGCTCCAGCAGTTCGTGACGACGAACCTCGACCCGAAGCAGGTCGCCGACGTCTCCGCGGCCTACACCGAGGTCACGAAGGCGTTCGACGACTTCGCGACGCAGCTGACCGAGGCCGTCAACAAGTCCAAGGGCTCGTGGGAGGGCACCGCGGCCGAGAGCGCGCAGGCCTACTTCGCCACGCTCGGCTCGTGGGCCGACGCCACGGCGCAGAACGCGAAGCTCGCCGCGCAGACCGTCGACGACCAGGGCACGGCCGCGCAGAACGCGCGCAACGCGATGACCGAGCCGATCCCGTTCGACTGGACCGACGAGATGGCGCACTGGGCTTCGGCCGGCCCGTTCGACCTCGGCGACACCGTCGACCAGTCGCAGAAGAAGCAGCAGGCCAGCCAGTCGGCCCACGAGCAGGCCGCGCAGACGATGTCGGACTACGACCACTCGCTGTACTCGGCCGCGTCGAAGCAGCCGGTGTTCGCGGACCCGCCGAAGTTCGGCGCGGGCAGCGTGTCCACGGCTTCGGCCGTCCTCCCCGCGGCCTCGACCGCCACCGACCACCACGGCGGCGGTGGCGCCGACTCCGGCGGCCAGGTTTCGGCCGCGCCGAGCCAGATCACGGGCTCCGGCCACGTGCCGCCCGCCCCCAACACGGCCACCACGGCGTCGAGCTTCGAGCCTGCCGCGGGTCAGCAGCAGGCCGGTGCCGCGGGCGCTTCGGGCGCCGGCGGCATGCCCATGGGCGCGATGCCGATGGGCGGCGGCATGGGCGCCGGCGGCGGCGGCTTCGGCGCCGACGAGGAGTACCAGTCCAAGTTCAGCCGCGGCGGCAGCTTCGGCCCGGGCGAAGGCGCGGCACCCGGGGGAGCTTCGCCTGGCTTGAGCGGTGCCCCCGCTCGCGCCGGCATGGGCATGGGGATGGGTGGCGGTGCCGCTCGCTACGAAGAGGACGAAGCGGACGGCTCGCGCTTCTTCTCCCATGTGGACGAAGACGACGAGTACGGTGCCGACCTTCGTGCCGCTCCGCCGGTGATCGGGGAGTAGACCTGCGGAAAACGGGCCCTCGAACTGGTCGAGGGCCCGTTTTCCGTGAGTTCGTCAGTACCGGTAGAACTTCTCCGCCCGGCCTTGGCGCACCAGCTTCAGCCACTGCAGGAACGCCTTCGGGTCGCGCTTCACGCCCACGAAGTACAGGCCGAAGCGGATCACCTCCAGCGCGCCGATCTTGCGCATGCCCGGCTGCGACAGCAGGTAACCGCGGTTGCGGTAGGTGTAGTAGCGCTTGACCTCGTTCTCCGGGTCCTGCGCGTGGAACTTCCCGCCCAGCATGGGTTTGAACTCGTCCGAGCCGTCGGGGTGCAGGTAGGTCGTGCGCAGCGAAGTGCCGAACGGCAGCCCCGAGCGCACGAGCCGGCGGTGCAGCTCCACCTCGTCGCCGCGGAAGAACAGGCGCAGGTCCGGCACGCCCGTGACGTCCAAAGTGGACGCGCGGAACAACGCGCCGTTCATGAGCGACGCGATGCCCGGCAGGAAGTCCGTGCCCAGCTCCGCCGACGAGCGCTTCCACGTGAGCCCGCGCCGCAACGGGAACGCGAGCTTGGCCGGCGCGTTGATGTTCGCCACCACCGGCGAGATCTCCGCGAGGCCGCGCTTTTCGGCTTCTTCCAGGAGGATCTGCAGCACGTGCTCATCGGCGGGACGGCCGTCGTCGTCGGCGAGCCAGACCCACTCGGCACCCAGCGCCAGCGCGTGGAGCATGCCGAGCGCGAACCCGCCCGCGCCACCGAGGTTCCGGTGCGACGGCAGGTACGTGTACGGCAGCGGGTACGCCTCGACGACGTCCCGCGCCGACTGGTCCGGGCCGTTGTCGACCACCACGAGGTGGTCGACCGGCCGCGTCTGCGCGGCGATGATCTTCAGCGAGTCCGCGAGCAGCTCACGACGGTGGCGCGTCACCACCACGCCGACGACGGCGCCCTCGGGCAGCTGCTGGGTCTCGCTGGTCATCATTCCCCGCCGTTCTTCGTGCCCACGGGCTCGATGCCGAGCCGCTCCAGGCCTTCCTGGCTCATGTTCTCGAACGGGTCGCGGCCCTTGTAGCCGGTGAGGACCTCGCGCAGCGAACCCTGCTGCTTGAGGTGGCCCTCGTCCATCCAGATCGCGGAGTCGCACAGCTCGAAGAGGAACTCGTCGGAGTGGCTCGCGAAAACCAGGATGCCCGAGCGCTTCACCAGGTCCTTGAGGCGGTCGCGGGCCTTGTTGAGGAACGCGGCGTCGACCGCGCCGATGCCCTCGTCGAGGATGAGGATCTCGGGGTCGATCGAGGTGACGACGCCCAGCGCGAGCCGCACGCGCATACCCGTGGAGTAGGTGCGCAGCGGCATCTGCAGGTAGTCGCCGAGCTCGGTGAACTCCGCGATGTCGTCGACCCGCTTCTCCATCTCCTTGGCGGTCATGCCGAGGAACAGGCCGCGGATGATGATGTTTTCCTCGCCGGAGATCTCCGGGTCCATGCCGATGCCGAGGTCGAAGACCGGGGCGATCTTGCCGGCGATCCGGGCCGAGCCGCGGGTGGGCTCGTAGATCCCGGCGAGCAGGCGCAGCAGCGTGGACTTGCCGGCGCCGTTGTGGCCGACCAGGCCCACGCGGTCGCCTTCGCGCAGCTGCAGGGTCACGTCGTGCAGCGCCTCGATGATCGGCACCTTCTGCTCGGTGCCGATCTTGCCGCCGACCTTGCCGAGCACGCGCTTCTTCATCGACCGAGTCTTGGCGTCGAAGATCGGGAAATCGACGAACGCGTTGTGGACGTCAATGCTGACCATGTGTCACACCCAATACGAAACGCGAGAGCGGTAGTTGCGCATGACTACGAGCGCGAGCCCCCAGCCGACGATGGTGATGCCACCCACCACGACCCAGCTGGTCCATCCCACGGTCTGCCCGATCAGCGGCGCGCGCACCACCTGCATGTAGTGGTAGAGCGGGTTGGCCTTGATGAACGGCAGCGCCCAGGAAACGCTGTCGCGCGAGCCGCCCGCGAGCAGCTGGTCGACCGGCCAGACGATCGGCGTGCCGTAGAACAGCAGCTGGATCAGGGAGTTGATCACCTGCGGGATGTCGCGGAAGCGGGTGGAGATGATGCCCAGCAGCAGCGCGGCCCACCCGGCGCTGAGCGCCAGCAGGATGAAGCCTGGAATGGCGAGGAGAATGCTCCAGCTCAGGCCGGGGTGGCAGTACAGATCCGGCGCGCACGCTCCCTCGGGGTAGCCCGGCTCGGTACCCAGCGAGTACGGCTGGTCCAGCGCACTGAAGAAGATGATCAGCAGCACGACGTACACGACCATGTTGTGCGCGAGCATCAGGGTCTGGCGCCAGACGGTGCGGAGCACATAGACGCTCAGCGGCGCGGGGAGCTGCTTGATCATCCCCTCGTTCGCGATGAACGTCTCCATGCCTTCGCTCAGGCAGCCCTGGATGAAGCCCCAGATGATGAAACCCGTCGACAGGTACGGCAGGAACACCTGGATCGGCGTGTTGAACAGCTGCGAGTACAGCAAGCCCAGCCCGAGCGCGATCACGCCCTGGCTGATCGTGATCCAGAACGGACCGATCACGGACCGGCGATACCGCTGCTTGATGTCCTGCCAGCCGAGGTGGGTCCACAGCTCGCGGGCTGCGAGACCCTCCTTGATGTCGGCGATCGCCCTGGAGAACGTCTTGCGGTCCGACGCAGGTGGCATCGGCATCGAGACCTCGGGTTCGGCTACGTGAACCGTGCTGGTGGCATGCACGTGGACGAGGGTACCGATCGGAGGTCTCGTCCTCGGGACGCCCCGGCCCAGGGGGGCGTCCGACCTGTCGATGCCGCACCGAACACGCGGTGTGTCCTGGTAGTTTCTTGCCCCATGACTGCTGCTCTCGGTGCGGCGAGCCTGATGGTCGATCTCCTCGCGGCGTACGCCGATCGTCCCGACCCCAAGTCGGTCGCGGTCGTCGGCAACCAGCCCCTGGGCCCGGACCCGGCTCGGGCCAAAGCCGTGGACGACTGCGATCTCGTGATCCGCGTCAACGGTTTCGTCGTCGACGAGCCGGAAGGTCCGGAGGTGACTGGGCGCAAGGTCCACGCGGTGGTCTTCAACCGCGCCGTGCGGGCCACTCGCCACGTTTTCCGGGACTACCGCAGCAGGCTGTACTTGCTGGTGGAGCCGGGCCGGCTGCACTGGGAACCGGAGGTGCTGCCGGGCTGGTGGCCCGCCGACCTGGGGTTCGTGCCGGTGCCCAACCGCGAGGTCGTGCTGCCGCTGTCCGACGCGCTGGGCCTGCCGACGCGCACGGAGTCGACGTGGTCGACCACGGGCACGCTCGCGGCGTGGATCGCGCGCACGTCGTTCCCCGACGCGCAGCTGGTCCTGACCGGGTTCTCCTTCATCGACAACCCGAACCAGACTTCGTGGGAGCACGCCGCCGGCGATTCCTGCATCGTGGGTCCCGAGCACCAGATCGCCGCCGAGGGCAGGCTGCTGGACTCGTGGACCCGGACCGGCGACACCGTTCTGCTGCGCTGACCCAGTTTTTCCGAATCCCGAAGGAACCGTCCCCATGGCAGTCCAGAAACTTCGTTCCGGCTTCATCAACCGGATCGCCCGGCTCATCGACTTCCGCATCGAAGAGCGCATGCGTGACACGGTCCGCGACCTGAACCACCGCGTGAACGACCTCGAGCACGCGACCGCCGACCACCGGCGCCGGCTCGACGCGGCGGAGTCGGGCCTCGAGCACGCCCGCGGCGACCTGCTCTGGACGCGCGCCGAGCTCGACCGGATCATCCCGCACATCGCCGCGCAGGAGGCGCAGCTCGAGACGCTGCGGGAGTCGATGGCGCTCACGCCGCGCGCCGACAGCGCCGAGCTCGCCGAGTCGCGGTCGCTGATCGAGGAGATCCAGCGCCAGCACGCGCAGATCCGCGTCCGGCTGGCCGGCATCGCGCGGTACGAGGACCGGCTGCGCCGCCTCGAGGACAACCGCCTGGCGCCGTCGGCCCAGTGAGCGCGCTCGCGGCTCGCGAGGCCACCGAGGCCGACGCCGAGCTGCTGCTGGCCTGGCGCAACGACCCGCGCACACGGGAGGCGTCGCGGTCCACCGCCGTGATCGCGCTCGTCGACCACCTGCGGTGGCTGCGCGGTGTGCTGGCTTCGCCGGACCGGCTGCTGCTGGTCGTTTCCGACGCCGGTGGGCCCGTGGGGACCGTGCGGTTCGACCGGGAACGGCCGGGGGAGTGGGAAGTCAGCATCACGCTCGCTCCGGCGAGCCGGGGGCGGGGACTTTCCCTCGGGGTGCTCACGCTCGGCGAACGCGTGCTCATCGAGCGTGAAGACGTGCAGGCGATTCTGGCCGCCGTGCACGAGGACAACGCGGCTTCGGCGGCGTTGTTCGAGCGCGCCGGATACGTCGAGTCGGCGCCCGCCGAGGACGGCTTCCGGTGGCTGCGCAAGACTCGGGGGTGACCCGCACGCGCACCACCGGGAGGACGCCACCCATGTCCGAAGTCCGCATCGGCGCCCACACGCTCGGCCCGGACCGGCCGCCGTTCGTCATCGCCGAGATGTCCGGCAACCACAACGGCGACCTCGACCGCGCGCTCGCGATCGTCGACGCCATCGCCGACACCGGCGCGCAGGCGGTGAAGCTCCAGACCTACCGCCCCGACACGATCACGATCGACGTCGACGGCCCCGCCTTCCGCATCGGCGACGGGCATTCGTTGTGGGGCGGGGAAAACCTGTACAAGCTGTACGAAAAAGCCCACACCCCGTGGGAATGGCACGAACCCATTTTCGAGCGCGCCCGCTCGCGCGGCCTGGAGGCGTTCTCCAGCCCGTTCGACCCGACGGCGGTCGAGCTGCTGGAGTCGCTCGACGTGCCGGCGTACAAGATCGCGTCTTCGGAGATCGTCGACCTGCCGCTGATCGATCTGT
The DNA here is from genome assembly GCF_040678995.1 of Amycolatopsis sp. NPDC049253. Lineage (NCBI taxonomy): Bacteria > Bacillati > Actinomycetota > Actinomycetes > Pseudonocardiales > Pseudonocardiaceae > Amycolatopsis > Amycolatopsis sp. NPDC049253. The sequence goes on from NZ_JBFAQX010000001.1 coordinate 248,552, forward strand.
GCGCTCGCACCGGCAAACCGCTCGTCATCTCGACGGGCATGGCGAGCATCGCGGAGATCGACGCGGCTGTGCAGACCGCTCGCGCCGCCGGCAACGACCAGCTCATCGTGCTCGGCTGCACCGCCAGCTACCCGGCCTCGCCGTCCGAAAGCAACCTGCGCGGCCTGCCGGTGCTCGCCGGCGTCACGGGCACGCTCGTCGGCCTGTCGGACCACACGCCGGGCATCGGCGCGCCGCTGGCCGCCGTCGCGCTGGGCGCGGTGGCGATCGAGAAGCACGTGACGCTCGCGCGCGCCGACGGTGGTGTGGACTCGGAGTTCTCACTGGAGCCGGCCGAGCTGGCCGCGCTGGTGACCGAGAGCCACCGCGCGTGGGAGGCCCTCGGCCGCCCGGTGATCGGCCCGCGCGAGAGCGAGAAGGAAGGCCTTCGCCTGCGCCGCTCGCTGTACGTCGTGGCGGATGTCCGTGCGGGCGACGAGGTGACTTCGGCGAACGTCCGGTCCATCCGCCCCGCCGGCGGCCTGGCGCCGGCCGAGATCACGAACGTCCTCGGCCGCACCTTTCGCGTGGACGCCGCAAAAGGCACGGCTTTGACCTGGGACCTGATCTAGTCTCGGCCGCATGGCACGAGCGAAGTCGCGCAAGGCGTTGCTGACCGTCCTCGGCGTCCTCGGGGCGATCCCCGTCGCCAGCGGCCTGACCGGCATCCTGGGCGGCCCCGCCCGCGCCCCGGGCGGCGCCCCCGCCGCGCCCAGCGTCGACAGCGAATACCGCTTCGTCAACACGTTCTGGACCGCGGCGGGCCTCGCGCTCTGGTGGTCGCTGCGCCACCCGGAAAAACGCGCGGCGACCACCCGCGTTGTCCTCGGCACCGCCGCCATCGGTGGGGTGCCACGGCTCATCTCGGCCCGGCGCGTGGGCGCGCCGCACCCGGTGTTCCGGGCGGCGATCGTGCTGGAGCTGGTCGTGGTGCCGTTGGTGATGGTGTGGCACGCGGTGGTGGTGCGCGGTGAGGGTCAGGCCCCGAAGAAGCTCCGCACCCCGGCCACAACCCGATCCACATCCGCGTCCGTCAACGACGGGAAGAGCGGCAGCGACAGCTCCTGCTCGTAGTACGCCTCGGCGTTCGGGCACAGGCCGCGGCGGTAGCCGAGGTCCTCGAAGACCGGGTGCCAGTAGGCGGGGATGTAGTTGACCTGCACGCCGATGCCCAGCCCGCGCAGGTGGTCGAACAGCGCGCGGCGGCGGCCGTCGAGGACGCGCAGCGGGTAGAGGTGCCAGACGGGGTCGGCGCCGGGCCGCGAGGGCGGGGTGAGGACGCCGTCGACGTCAGCCAGCAAAGCGTTGTAGCGCGCGTGGATTTCGGCGCGGCGCTTCTTGAACTCGGCCAGGCGCGTGAGCTGGCTGCTGCCCAGGGCGCACAGCACGTCGGGCAGGCGGTAGTTCAGGCCGAACTCGTGCACCTCCTGGTGCCAGCCGCCTTCGTCCGGGTAGCGCTGCTTCGTCTTGTCGCGCACCAGTCCGTGGTTGCGGAAGGCCTGGGCGCGGCCCAGCAGCTCCGGCGAAGCGGTGACGACGGCGCCGCCCTCGGCCGTGGTGAGGTTCTTGGTGGGGAAGAACGAGAACGTGGTCAGGTCGGCGAGCGAGCCGACCGGGCGGCCCTGCCAGCTGCCGCCCACGGAGTGCGCCGCGTCTTCCAGCAGGAGCGCGCCCGCGTTGTGCGCGACCTCGGCCAGCGCGTCCAGCTCGGCGGGGTGGCCGGCGTAGTCGACGGCCGCCACGACCTTCGTGCGGTCGGTCACCGCAGTCGCGGCCGCGTCGACGGAAAGGTTGCCGGTGTCCGGCTCGACGTCGGCGAAGACCACCTTCGCGCCGTGCAGCGCGGCGGTGGCGGCGGTGGCCACGAACGTCATCGGCGACGCCACGACCTCGTCACCCGGACCGATGGCAGCCGCCGCGTACGCGACATGAAGCGCCGCCGTCCCCGAAGTCACCGCGACGGCCGGCACGCCGCCCGTGTGCAGCGCCAGGTCGGCCTCGAACCGCGCGACGGCGGGACCGGTCGTGAGCCAGTCGCCGCGCAGGACGTCGGTGACGGCGGCGATGTCCTCGTCGGTGACCGACTGGCGGCCGTAGGGCAGAAAATCAGGCATACTGCTCGACCAGCTTGCGAAGTTCGTCCGCTTCGAGCCACAGGTCGTTGGTGTCCGAACGGTACGCGAACCCCTCGGGCATCGGCTTGCCGTCGGCGGGCGCCTCATAGCCCCAGCCCGCCAGGTGCGGCTGCACGACGTACCGGTCGGGCAGCTGAACGGTCCGGCGCGCGTCGTCGGGCGCGATCATCTCCTCGTGCAGCTTCTCGCCCGGGCGCACGCCCACCTCGTGCATCGGCGAACCCGGCGCGATGGCCTGCGCGAGGTCGACGAGCCGCATGCTCGGGATCCGCGGCACGTAGAGCTCACCGCCGTGCATCTGGTCGAACGAGTCCACCACGAACTGCACGGCCTGCGGCAGCGTGATCCAGAACCGCGTCATGTCCTTGTGCGTGATCGGCAGCGACTCGCCCTGCTCGGCGAGCTTGCGGAAGAACGGGATCACGCTGCCGCGCGAGCCCATCACGTTGCCGTAGCGCACCACGGAGAACCGCGTGACGTGCGCGGCCGCGTAGTGGTTGCCGCTGATGAACATCCGGTCGGCGCACAGCTTGGTGGCGCCGTAGAGGTTGATCGGGCTCGACGCCTTGTCGGTCGACAGCGCGACGACCTTCTTCACGCCGGTGTCGATCGCGGCTTCGATGACGTTCTGCGAACCCATCACGTTGGTCTGGACGAACTCGAACGGGTTGTACTCACCCGTGTCCACCTGCTTGAGCGCCGCGGCGTGCACGACGTAGTCGACGCCGTGCATGGCGCGCTCGAGGCGGCGGCGGTCGCGGACGTCGCCGATGAACCAGCGCAGCCGCGGGTCGTCGTTGAACAGCTGCCGGGCTTCGTACTGCTTGAGCTCGTCGCGGGAGAGCACGACCAGCCGGCTGGGGTTCAGCTCGGCGAGGGCGTGGGTGATGAACGCCTTGCCGAACGAGCCGGTCCCGCCGGTGAGCAGGATGCTGGAGCCATCCAGCTCGGACATCGACGACCTCCGCGGTTGGGGTTCTTGGTTCTGGCGCGTTGCCGCAGGCCATCATGTCACCCATGCGTGAAGGCCTCGGCGTCAACGCCGTGATCCAGGCCCGGTCCTCCTCGACGCGCCTGCCGGGCAAGGTGCTGCGCCCCCTGGCCGGGCGCAGTGTGCTCGGCTGGGTCGTCCGCGCGGCGGCCGCCGCCCCCGGCGTGGACCAGGTGGTGGTCGCCACCTCGGACGCGCCCGACGACGACGCCGTCGCCGCCGAAGCCGCCCGCTGCGGCGCCCTGGTCGCGCGCGGCCCGCTCGACGACGTCGTGGCTCGCTTCGGCGTGGCCCTGGCCGCCTACCCGGCCGACGCCGTGATCCGGCTCACCGCCGACTGCCCTCTGCTCGACCCCGCGTTGATCGGCCGGCTGGCGGCCGTGTGGCGCGCGGAGCCGTCGGTGGACTACGTCAGCACCACCCTCGTGCGGACGCTGCCGCGCGGCTTCGACGCGGAACTGGTGCGGGCTTCGGTGCTCGCCGAGCAGGTCGAGACTGCCGAGGGCCCGGACCGCGAGCACGTGACGTCGGCGATCTACCGGCAGCCCTCGCGCTACTCGTGCACAGGCATCGTGGTGAGCCCGGCCGCCGAGGACCTGCGCGTCACCCTCGACACCCCGGAGGACTGGGACCTTCTCGAGGCGGTTGTTTCGGTTCTCGGTGATCAGGCCGCGTCGTGGCGTTCGGTCGTTTCGCTGCTGCGCTCCCGGCCGGACCTGGTGGCGTTGAACGCGCACGTCGAGCAGAAGAAGCTCGGCCAGTGAAGCTCCTGCTCCGAGCCGACGCGTCCCCGGAGATCGGCGCGGGCCACATCGCGCGCGTCGTGGCCTACGCCGAGCGCGCCGTCGCCCGCGGCTGGGACGTCTCCTTCGCGGGCGCCACGGACAACGCGGAATGGCTGGCGTCCCGCTTCGACGCGCTCTCCGTGCCGGTTTTGCCGGTTTCGGACTGGGCTTCTCTGGCCTCGGGCTTCGATGCGGTCCTCGTGGACCACTACGCCCTGGGCGACGTGCGCGCCGAGGTCAACGCCGCGGGCGCGCTGCTGGTGTCCATCGAGGACGACACCTTCGGCCGCCGGCCCGCCGACGTCGTGGTGGACGCCGGGCTTTCGCCCGCGCCGCGCCCCGCGGACGGTTCCGGCGTGCTGCTTCGGGGCGTCGAATACACGGCGCTGCGCTCGGGGGTCCTGGCTGCTCGCGCGCGTCGTTCTGCCGGCGCTGCGCCTTCGCCCCACGTCACGGTCGTGCTGGGCGGCGGCGCCGAATGGTCGGGGACGGTCAGCCTGCTCCTCGGCGCCCTCGCCGCCACGGGGCTGCCCTTCTCCGCCGACGCTCTCGTCCGCGGCGAGCCTGCCCTGCCGGTTCTGTCGGCCGGCCAGTCCATCCGGGTCGCCGGCCCGCACCCGGGCCTGCTTGACCTCCTGGCCACCACCGACGTCGCCGTCAGCGCCACCGGGGTCACCTTCCTGGAACTCTGCTGCCTCGGCGTCCCGGCGGCGGCGGTGCAACTGGTGGACAACCAGGGGCCCGGCTACCGCGCCGCCGTGGACCTCGGCCTGGCCGTGGGCCTGGGCGACGCCGGTTCTCTGGCGGATCGGCTGCCTGAGGTGACCTCCGCGCTGGGTTCGCTGCTGTCGGACGCCGGCTTGCGGTCCTCTTTGTCCGGTGCTGCTGCGTCTACTGTGGACGGACTCGGGGCGGACCGGGTGCTGGACGTCATCGCTTCGACCTAGGGGATTCGAGGGATTTCTCAGGCGTTTTCGGCACCCGCTGGCCGTCTCCAGCGCCTGGGTGATTGAGGGCCGAACCTGTCCTCAAGGGGTTCTAGCTTTTTCGGCATGACCCTCACCCCGTTCCGCGTCCACGTCCCGCAAGCCGACCTCGACGACCTGCACGAACGGCTCGCCCGGACGCGCTGGCCGGACCAGCCCGAGGGCGTCGGGTGGGAGCTGGGGATTCCGGTGGACGAGGTGCAGGACCTGGCGGAGCACTGGCGCCTGAGGTTCGACTGGCGGGCGGCCGAGGACCGGATCAACGCGTTTCCGCAGTTCACGACCACCATCGACGGTGAGAACGTGCACTTCCTCCACGTCCGCTCGCCTGAGGAGGGGGCCACGCCGCTGCTGCTGACGCACGGCTGGCCCGGGTCGATCGTGGAGTTCCTGGACCTGATCGGACCGCTCGCCGACCCGCGCGCGTACGGCGGGGACCCCCGCGACGCGTTCCACGTGGTCGTCCCGTCGATCCCCGGCTTCGGCTTCTCCGGCCCGACGCGCGACCGCGCCTGGGGCCCGGCCCGCGGCGCTCGTGCGTGGGCTTCGCTGATGACCACCCTCGGCTACGACCACTTCGGCACCCACGGCGGCGACTGGGGCGCCCTGATCTCCCGCGAGCTCGGCGTGCAGTTCCCTGGGCGTGTGCTCGGGGTGCACGTCACGATGCTGCCCACCGCCGTCGCCCGCTCGGAGTCGGACCTGGCGGGGTTGACCGGCGCTGACCTGGCGCTGGCCGAACGGTCGTTGGCGAAGTCCCGCACCTTCCAGCACACCGGAACCGGCTACGCGATCATCCAGGCCACCAAGCCGCAAACGCTTGCGTACGGCCTCACCGACTCACCCGCCGGCCAACTCGCGTGGATCGCGGAAAAGTTCCGCTCCTTCTCCAACGCCCCCCACGACCTCATCGACCGCGACGACCTCCTCACCGACGTCGCGATCTACTGGTTCACCGGCACGGCCAACTCGTCCGCCCGCATCTACGCCGCCCTCGAAGGCCCGTGGGGCGCGCCCCTGCCCGTTTCCACGGCGCCCACAGGCGTCGCGGTCTTCCCCGACGACATCGGCCTGCCCCTACGCCCCCTCGCCGAACGCACCGACAAGATCGTCCACTGGTCCGAGTTCTCAGCCGGCGGCCACTTCCCGGCCCTCGAACAACCGGACGCGCTGATCGATGACCTTCGGAAGTTCTTCGGGAGCCTCTGAGCCGGGGCGGTGCGAAGGGCCGGTTCGCACCCGCACCGCGGCGCGAGGGGACCATTCACGACCACACGGTGGCACGATGGGACTGCCCGCGCCCGTCAGCATGAAGGGTCCACTCACGCTCGGATGCCGGTGCGGCTGGACCGTTCGCGCGGTGGCGTGAAGGGGCCGATTGAGCATGCTGGCGTGATTGGTCTCTTCGCGTTCGGTCGTCGCGGATGCCGGCGCGGCTGGACCGTTCGCGCGGTGGCGTGAAGGGGCCGATTGAGCTCGCCGGCGTGACCGGTCCCTTCGCGTTCGGTCGTCGCGGATGCCGGCGCGGCTGGACCGTTCGCGCGGTGGCGTGAAGGGGCCGATTGAGCATGCTGGCGTGATCGGTCCCTTCGCGTTCGGTCGCCGCGGTCGGACCGTTCGCGCGGGAGTGCCGGTTCGAAAGGACCGTTCGCGGTCGTCCGTGCGGTACGAGGGGACCGTTCGTGCTGTGGCGGTGGTGCGAGGGGACCGTGCACGCCGCGAGCGATGGCCCGAAGCGACCGTTCACCCCCGAAACAGCGAGAAGGGACCGTTCCCACGCCACCCAGCGTGCGAACGATCCCCTCATCACCAACGCCTCACCGCCACCGGCGAGACGTCACGACTCAAGACCTCACAGATACTGCCCGGTCCCACTGATCCCAGGTCGCTGCCCGTCAGCACCAGGCGCACCCGGCATCACCGCACCCGACGAACCGGCCGGCAGCCCCCGCCGCATCTGTTCCAGCTGGACGCGTGCCGCCATCTGCTGGGCGAACAGGGCCGTCTGGATGCCGTGGAACAGGCCCTCCAGCCAGCCCACCAGCTGGGCCTGCGCGATCCGCAGCTCGGCGTCCGACGGAGTCGATTCGTCCGTGAACGGGTGCACCAGGCGCTGCAGCTCCTCGCGCAGCTCGGGGGCCAGGGCCTCCTGCAGTTCGCGCACCGAGTTCTGGTGGATCTCGCGCACCCGGTTCCGGCTGGCGTCGTCGAGCGGTGCCGCGCGGACCTCCTCCAGGAGCTGCTTGATCATCGTCCCGATGCGCATCACCTTGGCCGGCTCTTCGACCAGCTCGCCGGCGGCTTCCTCGCCCTCGGGCGCAGCCGAGGAGACACCCCCGACCGGGATCCCGTCGGGGCCGACGACCACCACATGGGGGGTCGCCTCGGCGTCGGAAGCCTGCCGGAAGTTCGGCTCGCTCATGTGCTCCATCCCATCAGAAACGCCAGCGTCGCCTCCGAGCGTAGCCGCATGAGCCAACCCCGCGGTAACCGCTAAACCGCACGTCCGTACGGTGTCACCATGGCGTTCGACGTCGCTCGTATCCGTGGGTTGTTCCCCGCGCTGGGTGACGGCTGGATTCACTTCGACGGCGCCGCCGGAATGCTGGTCCCGGAACAGGTCGCTTCGGCCGTTTCGACGGCCATGCGTGCCCCGGTGTCCGGGCCGGGCGGAGCGTTTCCGGCCTCTCAGCGCGCGGAGAGCATTGTCACCGCGGCCCGGCGGGCAGTGGCAGATCTGGTCGGGGCGGACCCGGCCGCCGTCGTGCTCGGACCGAGCGCGCCGGTGATGCTGCGCCGCCTCGTCGACGCGCTCGCCGAGCGCTGGACGATCGGCGACGAGGTCGTGGTGTCCCGGCTCGACGAGGAAGCGAACCTCGCGCCGTGGCAGCGCGCCGCGAAGCGCGTGGGCGCGGTCGTGCGCTGGGGCGAGATCGACATCGAGACGTGCGAGCTGCCCGCGTGGCAGTACGAGAACCTCGTGTCCGCCCGCACCAAAGCCGTCACGGTCACGCTCGCGTCGGGCTCCGTCGGCACGCGCCCCGACGTCCCCACGGTCATCGAGTTCGCCAAGCGCGTCGGCGCGCTCGTGGTGGTGGACGCGACCTACGCGGCCCCCTTCGTGCCGCTCGACCTCGCCGAGCTGGGCGCCGACGTCATGGTCGTCTCCGCGCAGGCGTGGGGCGGCCCATCGGTGGGCGCGCTGGTGTTCCGCGACCCCGAGATGCTCGAACGCATCCCCTCCGCCTCGCTCGACCCGGCCGCCCGCGGCGCCGCGCGCCTCGAGCTCGGCCCCCACGCGTATCCGCTGCTCGCCGGGCTCGTCGCGTCGATCGACTACCTGGCAGGCCTCGACGACGCCGCGTCCGGCTCGCGCCGCGAACGGCTCGTGACGTCCCTCGGCTCCGCCAAGTCGTACCACGCGGGCCTGCTCGCACAGCTGTCCACGGAGCTCCGCTCGCTGCGCCACGTCATGGTGATCGGCGACGCCATGCGCCGCATCCCCGCGCTCGCGTTCGCCGTGCAGGGCAAGAAAGCGCCGGAGGTCGCGGAGTACCTGGCGTCGCAAGGCCTCTGCGCCTTCGCCGACGACGGATCGGCCGGCGTCTTCGCGTCGCTCGGCGTCGGCGAGGTGGGCGGAGCGGTGCGCATCGGGCTCGCGCACTACTCCAACGTCTTCGAGATCAACCAGCTCGTGCGTGTCCTGGAAGAGCTGCGCTGACCGGAGAAGCCAGCGCAGCCCCCGAGGTCACGACTTCGCGGTCAGCAGGATCTTCCCGAACACCGAGCCCTCTTCGAGCATTCGGTGCGCGGAAGCCGCCTCGGCCATCGGCACGACCTGGCCGATGATCGGCTTCACGGACCCGTTCTCCACCAGCGGCCACAGCCCTTCGCGCACGGACGCGACGACCTCGGCCTTCTGCTCCAGCGGACGCCACCGCAGCCCGGCCGCGAAGACGCTCGCGCGCTTGCCGAGCAGGCTGCCGATGTTCAGCTCGCCCTTGACCCCGCCCTGCATGCCGATGATCACCAGCCGGCCGTCGGCGCGCAGCGCGTCGACGTTGCGCTGCAGGTACTTCGCGCCCATGTTGTCGAGGATGACGTCGGCGCCCTTGGCCTCGGCGTGCAGGATCTCGACGAAGTCCTGTTCCTTGTAGTTGATCGTGATGTCGGCGCCGAGCTGGCGGCAGCGGTCGAGCCGCTCCGCCGAACCCGCGGTGACGGCCACGGTCGCGCCCAGCGCCTTGCCGACCTGGATCGCGTGGGTGCCGATGCCGCCCGCGCCGCCGTGGACCAGCAGCGTCTGGCCTTCGGCGAGCTTCGCGTGCATCACGACGTTGGCCCACACCGTGCACGCGACCTCCGGCAGCCCGGCCGCCGCGAGCAGCTCGACCTCGCCGGGCACAGGCAGCAGCTGGCCGGCGGGCACGACCACACGCTCGGCGTAGCCACCGCCGGCGAGCAGCGCGCACACCTCGTCGCCGACCTGCCAGCCTTCGACGCCGTCGCCCAGCTCCGCGATCGTGCCGGAGCACTCGAGGCCGATGGTCTCGCTCGACCCGGGCGGTGGCGGGTAGTTGCCCTGGCGCTGCAGCAGGTCCGCTCGGTTGACCGCGCTGGCGGCCACGTCGAGCAGCACTTCGCCGGGACCGGGGCTCGGATCGGGGACTTCGGTCCACTCGAGAACTTCGGGACCGCCGGGTTCGCGGATCGTGATCGCGTACATGCGCCCGACTGTATCCCTCACCTCGCATTCTCCGCCGAATGCCGCATTGACGTTCCGGACAACGGGCACAAAGGTGAGCAACCATGTCATCAACCCGTAAAAGACTCATCCCGCCGGTGATCCTGGCGGCCTGCGCGACCCTGGCACTGGGTACCACCCCGGCCGTGGCCGCGAAGAGCGACGATCTCGCGAAGCAGCTGACAAAGAAGGTGACCCTCGACGGCGTCAACCGCCACCTGATCGCGTTGCAACGCATCGCCGACGCCAACGGCGGCACGCGCGCGGCGAGCACCGACGGGCACAAGAAGTCCGCCGAGTACATCGCGGGCAAGCTCGAAGCCGCGGGCTTCAGCGTCACGCGGCAGGAGTTTCCCTTCACCTACAACGAAACCCTCGCCGAGGCGCTCACTGTCGACGGCGCCGGCGTGCCCGTGATCGCGATGGAGTACACCCCGTCGACGCCGGTCGGCGGCATCACCGCACAGCTCGCCGTGGTCCCCGCCGACGCCACCCCGGGGTGCGAAGCGAGTGACTACACCGGCGTGACCGGCAAGATCGTGCTGGTGCCGCGCGGCGCTTGCCCGTTCGCGCAGAAGCAGCAGGCCGCGGCCGACGCGGGGGCGATCGGCGCGCTCATCTCCAACAACGAACCCGGCCCGCTCAACGGGACACTCGGCACTCCCGCCGACGCGCGAATTCCCACCGGCGGCCTGTCTCAGGCCGACGGCCAGGCGCTCGCGGCGAAGGACGGCGCCACGGTGCAGCTGGAGCTGCGCACCTTCCAGGAAGCGCGCACCAGCTACAACGTGATCGCCGAGACGAAGACGGGCCGCAAGGACAACGTCGTGATGCTCGGGTCGCACCTCGACAGCGTCCCGGCGGGTCCCGGCATCAATGACAACGGCACGGGCTCCGCGGCCCTGCTCGAAACCGCGCTGCAGCTGGGTGCGAAGCCGAAGGTGAACAACGCCGTGCGCTTCGGCTTCTGGAGCGCGGAGGAGTTCGGGCTCGTCGGGTCCACGTACTACGTCGATTCGCTGAGCTTCGAGCAGCAGCTCGACCTCGCGCTGTACCTCAACTTCGACATGATCGGCTCGCCCAACGCCGGCTACTTCGCCTACGACGGTGACGATTCCGACCACGTCGGGGCCGGCGCGGGCCCGTACGGCTCGGCGCAGATCGAGAAGACGTTCGTCGACTACCTGACCGGCCGCGGCGTCGCCGTCGAGGGCACCGACTTCACGGGCCGCTCGGACTACGGCGAGTTCATCGCCGTCGGCATCCCGGCGGGCGGCCTCGACACGGGCGCCGAGGTGCTCAAGACCGAGGCTCAGGCCGCGAAGTGGGGCGGCACGGCGGGTATCGCGTTCGACCCGTGTTACCACCAGGCGTGCGACAACCTGGGCAACGTCGACCGCGTCGCCCTCGATCGCAACGTCGACGGCCTCGCGTGGGCGCTCGGCGTCTACGCGACCAGCACGGAGTCGGTGAACGGCGTCGCGCCGGGCAAGCCGGGCAAGGCCGCGAAGAAGCACTCCGCGCACAAGCTCGCCGCCACCGGCGAGGCTGCGGCCGCGTAGTCCCGAAGCACCCCAATGTGGCGTTCGGTGCGCTGAACGCACCGAACGCCGCATTGGGTGCGCTGAACGCACCGAACGCCGCATTGGGTGCGCTGAACGCACCGAACGCCGCATTGGGTGCGCTGAACGCAACCAACGCCGCATTGGGGTGCGTTGGGGTGTCTTCAGCCCAGGTTGTTGGTGCTGAACGTGTTGCACCGCGCCGGCTGGCCCGAGGTGAAGCCGGTGGTGAACCACTTCTCCCGCTGCGCCGACGTGCCGTGCGTGAAGCTCGACGGGTCCGCCTGCCCGCTGCCGAGCTTCGTCTGGATGTAGTCGTCGCCGATGCGCGACGCCGTGTCGAGGGCGCTGGCGATGTCGTCCTGCGTGATGTTCTGCACCAGCGGTTTGCCGGATTCCGTCGGCGTCGTCGAGGCGTGGTTGGCCCAGACGCCGGCGTAGCAGTCGGCTTGCAGCTCCAGCCGGACGGAGCCCGACGTCGGCCCGGTCCCGGTGCCGCGCTGGGACGTGCCGGTGAGGTTCTGCACGTGGTGGCCGTATTCGTGGGCCAGCACGTACGCCTCGGTGAACAGCCCGCCCTGCGCGCCGAAGCGGGTCTTGAGCTCGTCGAAGAACGAGAGGTCGATGTACACGTCGGAGTCGGCCGGGCAGTAGAACGGGCCGGTGTCCGACGTCGCGCTGCCGCAGCCCGTGCGCACGCCGCCGGTGAAGAAGCGCGTCGGCGCCTTGCGGTAGGTCTGGCCGCTGCGCGCGAACTCCTGCGACCAGTAGTCCTGCACGGAGTTGATGATCGCGACGATCGCGCAGTCGTGGTCGCGGTTCGCGTCCGCGCCGGTGTGGCACTTCTGCGAGAGCGTGGTGCTCTCCAGCTGCTGGCCCGAGCCCACGTTGTCGAGCCCCAGCCCGCTCGACGCGCTGTTGGTCCCGAGGCTCGCGCCGCCGAACTGCGAGATCAGGAAGTAGATGATCAGGCCGACCACCCCGATCCCGCCACCCCCGATCGCCACGCGGCCGCCGATGCCACCGCCGCCACCACCGCTGCCGCGGAGGTCCTGGACCTCCGAGGTGTCCAGGCCCGCGTCGTCGTCGAATTGCACAGCGGCAGCGTAACGGGCGAGCCGGACAGAAGCCTGTCTGCGGGCCGTCCCCGGCGGGACGCACTGGTGCGGCCGCGCATGGGACCGGTTTGGGCGCCGCGTGTGCTGAGCGAGGGGGGATTGCGGGGAGAAGGCGGAGGCCGCGGGGGCGAGGGCAGCCGTGCCGCGACGACCTCGGCCGGTGGTGTCGGACTAGGTGGAGCGGGCCGTACCCGACGAAGGCGGGCAGCCACCGGAGGCGACTGGAGCCGGACCCCGGACACAAGCCTGGGTGCGGCCCATGCGCTGCGGACCGCACCCAGGAACTACCGAGGTTCTTCTGTTGACGGCGGTTGGCCACCGGCCGGGCCGGCGTCCGGCGGAGCCGTCGCGGTGCCGAGGCCGCGAAGAGAGAACAACGCCAGATCGACGCCGGATGCGCGAGAAGAATGCCGAGCGCACCGTAGATGCCCACTCGTGCTGTTCACAGTCGCGACCGACCCGTATCAGGCCGTGCCGGCCGCGGGGACACAGCGGGCGGTCAACCGCGGGAATCACCTGCCATGCAACCACCTGGCCTTCCCGGTGGGAGGTCGGTCCGACGGTGCCCTGGCGGCCCGCCTGATACCCGATCAGCCCATCCGCTGACAAGAAGAATGCGCTTCTTCGGCCCAAGTCTCAACCTTTTCGTAACCCACCTTCGGGGGAAGCTTCCCGAATTTTTCACCTGACTCCTCGGTTGGGTCTCGACCTGGTGCCGGGACGCGCAGGGCACCGGCCCGCCTTCTACCCTTTTGCGATGACCGACGAGCAGGCCGTGCGCTGGCTGACCGGCGTCGAGCAGCACGCGTGGCAGATGTACATCGTCGCCTCGCTCCGGCTGCGTCAGCGCCTGCACCGCGAGCTCACCGAGGCCCACGGGGTCTCGCTCGCCGACTACGAGGTGCTCGTCTGCCTCGCGATCCACCCCGACAAGCGCGTCCGGATGTCCGAGCTCGCCTACCAGCTGGGCTCCACGAAGAGCCGGCTGTCGCACCAGATCAGCAAGCTGGAGGTCGGCGGCCTCGTCCGGCGCTGCCCCGACCCGGACGACAAGCGCGGCGTCATCACCGAGCTCACCGGCGCCGGCCAGGCCCTGCTCGACGCCGCGGCGCCCACCCACGTGCGCGGCGCCCGCGAGCACCTCATCGACCTGCTCACCCCGGCGGAACAGTCCACGGTCGGCGCGGTCTTCGGCCGCGTCCTCGAACACCTGGACGACCTGGACAACCGGCGCGATACCCTGACGGACAGGGAAGCGTGGCAGAGCGGCCGAATGCAGACGCCTTGAAAGCGTCCGTAGGGAAACCTACCGGGGGTTCAAATCCCTCCGCTTCCGCAAGTGCGCGTCGAAAAGGCCGCTGAGGGCGGCTTTTTCGTTGCGCAGCATCGTGGACGTCGACGACGCGGGCCCCGCTGGTTGCGGGTGACCGAGGCCTGCGACGGGTCGGTGGATCTGCTGTGGTCACCAGCAGCGACGGCCGGTCCAGCCTCTTGTCGCGGCCGCGCCGAACCGAACGGTCCGGTGTCGCTCGTCCACCGAGCACAGAGCGGCGGCGAAAACGGCGATCAGGGACCTTTCACACATGCCGCGGACGCCAGGGCGACAGCCGGCCGGCGCGGCTCGGAAACGCGCCTGAACCCGTGACCCCGGCAGACCCCCAGGTCGCGCCGCAAACGCCTCGAGCGTTCCCAGGCCCAGTCAGGGCTTCTTCAGTTCCTTCAAGGCCATCCGCGCCCGCACTTCCGGGCGGCGCAGCGGCGGCACGGTCGCCGGGGGCTGGCGGCGGTCGGGGAGTTCGTCCAGCAGCCGTGCGGTGATCGCCGCGATTTCCGCCACCGCCGCCTCGAACGGGTCCCGCGTGGCGTCCGAAAGCGACTGCACGCCGGTCACCTTGCGGACGTACTGGCGTGCTGCCGCTTCGATCTCTTCGGTTGTCGCGGACGGTTGGAGCCCGCGCAGCGTCGTGATGTTTCGGCACATGCGTGACAGGGTACGTCCCTTCGGGAGCCCTCATCACACTGTCGGGCCATCCTCGTTGACGCCGCCAGATGCGCTTGGGCAGTCTCGATGAAGTGCCCCTCAGACCACGTTCGCTGCGTCCCGCCCGCCCCGCCGTCGCTCAAGAAGTCCCTGAAGACACACCGATTCCCGAACAGGTCTGGCAGCGCGTGCCCGCCGATGAACTGGTCACGCTGGTTTCCTTGATCCTTGTGGCACACGATTTTCCCGACGATCGCGCGCGAATGGCCGCGGAAGCCTTGTGCCACGGTGATCTCACGGGTTCACCCGACACCGGCGTCGTGGAGCTGCTGCGAATTCACCTGCCCGCCTTGGAAACCGGTGAGGTCGCCCCGCGCGCCGAGCCGCTGATGATCGCCGACCGCGGTGCCGCCGCGCTCATCGACTACCGGCGCGCGACGGGCCTGTGGGCCGTCGGCGACGCGATGGACCTCGCCGTCACGCGGGCGGGGCGCTTCGGCGTCGGGCTGATTTCGATGCGCGGCGTCGGGCCGTTCGGCCGCGTTGGGCACCACGCCGCGCGCGCGTTGCCCCACGGGATGATCGGCCTGGTGATGGCGGCCGGCGAGGTCGGGGCGGGCCACCCGCTCGGCATGGCCGCACCCGCCGGCGCGTACCCGGAGTTCGTGCTCGACGTCGACCTCGGCGACGCCTCGCGCAACCCGCAGTTCGCGGGCTTCGCGCTGCTCGTGGACGTGCTGGCGGGCGTGCTCTCCGGCGTCGCCGACCACGAGAACGACACGGGCCTGCTCGTGCTCGCCATCGCGCCCACGACGCTGCGCAGCGCCGACGGGTTCTACCGCGCGGCCAGCGCGTTGTTCGGCAGCATGCTCGGCTGGGAAGGCGGCACGCCGATCCGCTACCCGGGCTGGCGCGAAGCCCAGTACCTCGAACAATGCCGCGCGCTGGGCGTCCCGCTCAGCGCGCCGGTGCGGCGTCAGCTCGACTCGCTGGCGCTCGGGCTGGGCCTGCCGCCGCTGACCAGCGTCGGCTAGCGCGCGAGCGTCACCCGTCCGCGGTCGCCACCGACGGCCACCACGTCGCCGTCGGAGAGCTGGCGGCCGCGGCGGGTCTCGACCTCGTCGTTCACGGTGACCTCTTCGTTCTCGATGAGGTCCTTGGCGTGGGCGCCGTCCTCGGCGAGGCCGGCCAGCTTCAGGAACTGGCCGAGCCGGATCGGTTCGCCGGTGATGGGCACGTCACGCACGGGCTCGCTCATACGCCGCATCATCCGCCATCGGCACTCACGGGCGCGAGGTGGCTTGCCGGTACAGCGCGGTGATGTCGTCGTCGAAGTAGCTGGAGTACGACACGTCGTCGGTGTCGCCGCCGGTCTCGAAGCCGCCGACCACGCCGACGACGATGCCGAGCAACGTGTGCGGGTCGGCTTCGGCCACGAACGGGCCGCCGCTGGTGCCGGTGGCGAAGCCTGCGCAGTCCACCCGCAGCTGGAAGGTGTCCTGCTTCGACGTGGTCGTGCTGCAGACGGCGGGGACGTCGGAGCCGTCGGGGTAGCCGGTGACCGTCACGGATCGCGCGAACGGACCGTCCGCACCGAGGCGGTTCGCGCCCGTCACGGCCTCGAGCGGTCCGCTCGCGCCGGCCTGGTGCGCGGTGGCGAAGCCGACGTCGAGGTCCGGGTCGGAGTCGTCCGCCCAGCCCCGCGCCACGAGCTCGTCGCCGACGTCCCAGAAGCCGAACGGGGCCACGCCGTCGTGGAAGCCGGGCGCGAAGGTGATGCCGGTGAAGTACGTGCCACCCGCACCGTCGTGGAGGCAGTGCGCGGCGGTGAGCAGCTCGTCGCCGCGGTCGCTGTGGACCACGCTCGCGGTGCAGTAGTGGGAGCCGTCGAGGAACAGCGCGCCGACGGCCGCGTTGGCGGGCCGCGCGGCCGTTTGCGCTGGTGAAGCGCGGTGTCCGGTGACGGCCACGACGGTCCCCGTCGCGCCGAGCAGCACGACCGCGCCCAGCGTGAGCACCACTCGCGCCCGCCGCATCCATCCTCCCGAAGATCGCTCTCGCCACTAGTATCCAAAACCTGGAGCACCGGACGAGGGGAGCGGCGATGAAGGAGTTCACCGACAAGGTCGCGGTCATCACCGGAGCGGGCTCGGGCATCGGCCGCGCGCTCGCGCTCGGGCTGGGCCGACGTGGCGCGCGCCTGGCACTGTCCGATGTGGACGCCGAAGGCCTGGAGAGCACGGTCGACGCGGCGAAGTCCCAGGGTGCGGACGTGCGCGGCTACTCGCTCGACGTCTCCGACCGCGCCGCCGTGCTGGCGCACGCGGACGAGGTGGCCGGCGCGTTCGGCCGGGTCAATCTCGTGGTGAACAACGCCGGTGTCGCGCTCGGTGCCACCGTGGAGGACATGACGTTCGAGGACTACGACTGGCTGATGGGGATCAACCTCGGCGGCGTCGTCAACGGGACCAAGGCGTTCCTGCCGCACCTCATCGGCTCGGGCGATGGACACCTGGTGAACATTTCGAGCGTGTTCGGATTCGTCGGAGTGCCCACTCAGAGTGCTTACAACGCGGCGAAGTTCGCCGTTCGCGGATTCACCGAGGCGTTGCGCGAAGAAATGCTCGCGGCCCGCCATCCGGTGGCCGTGAGCTGCGTGCACCCGGGCGGTATCAAGACCAACATCGCCCGCCACGCGCGCGGCGGCAGCGACGGCGACCAGGAAGCCGCGGCGGCCGGCTTCGAGAAAATTGCCCTGACCACACCGAAGAAGGCCGCCGAAACGATCATCCGCGGGGTGGAACGGCGGTCCGCCAGGATCCTCATCGGACCCGACGCGTACGTCATCGACGCCATCCCGCGCGTGCTCGGATCGGCGTATCAGCGGCCGCTCGCGACCATGGCGCGGCTCGGCTTCAAACGGATGGGGAAGAACTGAATCGCGCCCGACGTGCGGGAGTTCGCTCGGCCCTTATAGTTGCCGTCACCCAATGGAGTTGCCTTTCTGACAAACCCGTCGGAAATGCACCAGAATGCTGACGTCCATCCGAGTGCCCGTACCCCGGAGGTACCTTCCATGCTGCGCACCGCCGAGCGACGCGCGACCTCGCCCGCCGACGAGCTGCTCGACCGCACGGGCATCCTCGCGGCGAGCGTGCCGCGCGGGCGCCGCAGCCCGGAGGACACCCAGCCGATTCCCGTGGTGCCCGCCCTCCTGCCCATCGCCGGCGACGGGGCCAGCGCGACGGTGCTCGCGCCTCTCGCGCCGCGCCCGCGTGCCGTCGCCCGCCGTCGCACGCGCGGCTGGGTCGCCGGCACCGCCGCACTGGCCCTGCTCGCTCTCGGCTGGTTCGCCGGCGGTCTCTTCTCGGGCTCCTTCGCCGGGCGCACCACCGACGACGTCGCCGTGCCGACGGACCAGCACGAGCTCGTCGCGCCGGCTCCTCCGCGTCCGGCTCCGACCTCGACGCCTGCCACCCCCGCGGCGCCCCCGGCCGCCCCGGTGACCGTGTACGTCCCGGTTCCCGACCGCAAGGCCGCCACGCCCGCGAAACAGCACGTCGCCGACCGCCCCACCACCCCCCGCACCTCCGGCGGCGGCTCCGACCACCGCCCCACCTCCACCCCGGACGACGACGACCTCCGCTCCGACACGAAGGCCGGCCCGGCCAAGTCGCCGGCCGCCACGCAGCTCGACGAGTACATGTCGCAGTGGCAGCCGTGGATCGACCTGGCGGGCCGGATGTCGCATCGCTGACCACCGGTTCAGCGGCCCGGTTCAGCCCGGCTCGCCGTGCGGCCGCTGACCGGCCAGGCTGCGTTCGGCCCGGCTCGGCTCGCCAACCGCGGCGGGGGTCAGCCGATCCAGACGTACTCGTGCTCCGGGCGCCCGGTCGCCCCGTAGCGGAGGCGCATTTCCACCGCGCCCGAATCGGCCAGCGCGGTGAGGTAGCGCTGGGCCGTGGCGCGCGCCATGCCCAGCTCGCCCGCGACCTCCGCGGCCGAGAGCGGCGCACCTGACGTCCGCAGCTGCTCCGACACCAGCCGTGCCGTCGTGCTCGACTGGCCCTTCGGGGTGGTGGCGCGGTCCTGGTCGTGCAGCGCCCGGTAGGCGCGGTCGACGTCGTCCTGGGTGAAGGGGCGGTCGGTGGTCACCTGGGTGCGGAAACGGGCGTACGCGGTGAGCCGCTCGGCCAGCTGGCGCGTCGTGAAGGGCTTGATCAGGTAGTTCAGGGCGCCGGCGCGGATGGCGGCGGTGATGGACGCCGCGTCGGTCGCGGCGGAGAGGACGATGGTGTCCGTCGCGAGGTCGGGGAGCACGGACAGGCCGGGCTCGTCGGGCAGGTAGACGTCGAGCAGCACGAGGTCCGGCGTCAGCTCGCGCACGCGGGCGCGCGCTTCCGCGGCGGTGTGCGCGATGCCGGCGACGGTGAAGCCCGGCACCTCCGCGACGAACCCCGCGTGGACGCCCGCCACCCGGAAGTCGTCGTCGACGATCAACGTGCGGATCATTCCTGAGCCTCCACGAGCAGATCGGGCAGTTTCGCGACGAACAACGCGCCCGCCGCGTCGCCGCCGGCGTCGGCGAGCCAGACGTCCCCGCCGCGAGCGCGGGCCGCCTGCCGCGCGAGGGCGAGGCCCAGTCCGTGGCCGGGCGTGAGTTTCGTCGAGACACCTTCGTCGAACAGTGTGGCACGCAACGGTCCCGGCACGCCCGGTCCACTGTCCATAACGGACACGTGCAACGCCGGGCCTTCCGCGAACAGGCCGACCTCCACCGTCGCCGGCCGCCGCGGACCCATGCGGGCGGCGTGCAGGGCGTTGTCCACGAGGTTGCCGATCACGGTTCCGGTCGCGACGGGGTCGGTCACGGAGCCGCGCACGAACGAGTCGTCCGCCAGCTTCAGCTCCACACCCTTTTCCAGCCTGCTCGGATTTCGCCACCAGCAACGCCTGCAGGTACGGGTCGCGCACCGCGTCACCACCCAGCGGCGCCGAGCGCGCCGACGTCGTCTCGGTCAGCGTCTGCAGGTACTCCTCGGCCTCGGCGTGGTGCCCGAGCTGCAACAGGCCCGACAACGTGTGCAGCCGGTTCGCGAACTCGTGCCGCTGCGCGCGCAGGCCGTCGGACAGTGAACGGATGCCGTCGAGCTCACGGCTGAGCGTGTCGAGGTCGGTGCGGTCGCGGAAGGTCAGCACGGTGCCGAGGGCCCGGTCCTCCCGCTGCACCGCGCGCGAGTTCATCACCAGCACGCGGTTTCCCGCCACGGCAAGGAGATTGTCCACGGGCTGTCCCTCCACCACGGCCTTGCGCACTCGTGGTGACAGGTCCAGTTCGTCCAAAGTGGCCCCCACCGGCAGGTCGATTCCCAGCAACCGTTCGGCTTCGTCGTTGCGCACGGACACCCGGCGCGAGCTGTCCACGGCCAGCATCCCCTCGCCGATGCCGTGCAGCACGGCTTCGCGTTCGTAGAGCAGCTCGGTCAGCTCGTGGGGTTCGAGGCCGTGGGTGACGCGGCGCAGCCGGCGGTTGAGCAGCGCGGACGCGCCCGCGCCGAGCAGCAGCGCGCCCGCGGCGAAGGCCAGGGTGATCAGCAGCAGCCGATTGAAGTCCTCGGTCAGCTTGCCGACTTGGTATCCGACGCTGACCTCGCCGACCACCCGCGACCCTTGCCAGATCGGTGTCTTGCTTCGCACCGAAAGTCCGAGCGTGCCGCCGTCGAACTCGCTGATGACATCGTTGCCCGCCAGCGCTTCCACTGCCGAGGTGCTGACCTTGTCGCCGATCTCGGACGGCGTCGGGTGTGCGAGGCGGATGCCGTGGTCGTCCGTGATCACCACGAACAGGGCGCCGTTGACCCTCGACACCGCGGCCGCACGCGCCTCCAGCTCGCCACCCTGCCGTCGCGCCGTCGCACCCTGCACCACCACGGGGTCCGTCGCCACCGACTTCGCGACCGCCAGCGCCCGCTCACCGTACTGCTCGCTCAGCGTCGACCGCAGCTGCCAGCTCACCAGGGCGACGCCGAGCCCCACCACGAGCACCACCACCCCGATCTGCAACAGCAGGACCTGGCGGGTGAACCGCATGCGTTCGAACAACGCCCACTTCGGCATGCCAGGCAACATACCCCCAGCTCAGGGCCGTGCGCGAAATGAGCAAAACGTGGAGAACGAGCAGAGCGCACGCAGAACGTCGACAAGCTTCCCGGGGTCTTGATGCGCTCTTAACCTCCGTCGCAGTCCCCACCGTGACGAAGGAGTCACCACGATGGCGCCACCCCTCATCGAACTCGAACACGCGACCAAAAGGTTCCCCAGCGGCTCCGGCTCCGTGCACACCGCGGTCCGCGACCTGACCATGACCGTGCAGCCGGGCGAGTTCGTCGCGGTCGTCGGTCCCACCGGCTGCGGGAAGTCGACCACGTTGTCCCTGGTCAGTGGTCTGCAGCCCGCGTCGGCCGGAAGTGTCCGCGTGAACGGCGCCGAGGTGACGTCCATTCCGGACGGTGTCGGCTACATGTTCCAGACCGACGCCGTGATGCCGTGGCGGTCGGTGCTCGACAACGTCGCCTCCGGCCCGCGCTTCCGCGGAGTGTCCAAAGCGGACGCTCGCGAGAAGGCCCGCGACTGGATCGCCCGGGTGGGCCTCGAAGGCTTCGAGAAGTACTACCCGCACCAGCTTTCCGGCGGCATGCGCAAGCGCGTCGCCCTCGCGCAGACGCTGGTCACCGACCCGAAGATTCTGCTGATGGACGAGCCGTTCTCCGCGCTCGACGTGCAGACCCGCGCCCTCATGCAGGACGAGCTGCTGCGCCTGTGGTCCGGTTCCGGCGCTGCGGTCATCTTCGTGACGCACGACCTCGACGAGGCCATCGCCCTCGCCGACAAGGTCGTGGTCCTGACCACGAGCCCGGCCACCGTGAAGGACGTCTTCGAGATCCCGCTGGAACGCCCGCGCAAGGTCGAGGACCTGCGCCTCACCGAGGAGTTCCGCTCGATCTACTCCGACATCTGGGAATCGCTGCGCGGCGAGGTCGACAAGGCCCGCCAGAAGGGGGCGACCAGTGTCGCTTGACACCACCGCGGCACTGTCGGTGCCCGTGCTCGAAACCGAACAGGACGTGCTCGCCAAGGCCAAGCGGTCTGCCGGGCGGCGCAAGCGGAACGTGTGGCTGCTGCGGCTGGCGATCGTCGTGGTGTGGCTCGGCAGCTGGGAGCTCGCGGGCCGCTACTGGATCGACCCGTTCTTCTACTCGATGCCCTCGAAGATCTGGGAACGGCTCGTGGAGTGGTTCACGACCGGCACCGACTTCGGGTCCATCTGGTACCAGATCCTGGTGACCGTGGAGGAAGCCGTGATCGGCTTCGTGCTCGGCGCGATCGCCGGTGTGCTCTGCGGTGTGGTGCTGGGGCGCAGCCGGTACCTCGCCGAGGTGCTGGCCCCGTTCATCAAGGCCGCCAACGCTTTGCCGCGCATCGTGCTCGCGGCGCTGTTCGTGATCTGGTTCGGCCTCGGGCTGTCGTCGAAGATCGCGACCGTGTTCATCCTGGTGTTCTTCGCGGTGTTCTTCAACGCCTTCACCGGTGCTCGCGAGGTGGACCGCAACTTGATCGACAACGCGCGTATCCTGGGCGCGACGCGGTGGCAGGTGCTGAAGTCGATCGTGCTGCCGAGCGCGACGTCGTGGATCCTGTCGTCGCTGCACGTGGCGTTCGGGTTCGCGCTGATCGGCGCGGTGGTCGGGGAGTACACCGGCGCCAAGGCGGGTATGGGTTTCCTGATCTCCAACGCGCAGGGCACCTTCGACACCGCGGGTGTCTACGCCGGCATGCTGATCATCACCGTGGTCGCGCTGTTCGCGGAGTGGCTGATCGGCACCGCGGAGAACCGGCTGCTGCGGTGGCGGCCGCAGATGGCCGCGGACGACGGACGCCGGGACATCTGATGCGGCTGAAGAGGACACTCGCGGTCGCCACCGCGTTGCTCACCCTCGCCGGGGTCACGGCCTGCCGCGACTCGCGCCAGATCGACCTCGGCAACGGCGGGAAACCGCACCTGAAGATCATGATCGGCGGCATCTCCAAGGTCATCTACCTGCCGGGCCAGCTCGCGCAGCAGCTCGGTGAGTACGAGAAGCAGGGCCTCGACGTCGAGCTGTTCGACCAGCCGTCGGGCGCGAACGCCGAGACATCGTTGCTGGCCGGCGAGGTGCAGGCCGTGGTCGGGTTCTACGACCACACGATCGACCTGCAGGCCAAGGAGCAGTGCCTCACGAGCGTGGTGCAGTTCTCGAACGTGCCGGGTGAGGCCGAGATGGTCGCGTCGGCCAAGGCTTCGGGGATTCAGTCCGGAAAGGACTTCCGCGGCAAGAACCTCGGCGTGACGTCGCTGGGCTCGTCCACGGACTTCCTCACCAAGGCGCTCGCGAGCCGCGGCGGGGTGGACGGCAAGGACTACACGCCGGTCAAGGTCGGCGCCGGCCAGACGTTCATCTCGGCGCTGCAGCAGGGTTCCATCGACGCCGGCATGACCACCGACCCGACAATCGCGCAGCTCACCAACACCGGCCAGGCCAAGATCCTCTACGACATGCGCACGGTCGAGGGCACGCGCGCAGCGCTCGGCGGGCTCTACCCGGCCAGCTCGCTCTACATGAGCTGCGAGATCGTGAAGCGCTACCCGGACATCGTGCAGAAGCTGGCCAACGCGTACGTGGATTCGTTGCGGTGGCTCAAGAACCACACGGCGGAGCAGGTTGCGGACGTGATGCCGCCGTCGTTCGCGGGCGGGGACAAGGCGTTGTACGTGAAGTCGCTCAAGGACAGTCTGCCGATGTTCACCGCGGACGGACGGATGGATCCGGCCGGGGCGCAGAACGTGCTCAACGTGCTCGGTGCGTCGTCGAGCAACGTGAAGCCGAAGAAGGACAAGATCGACCTTTCGAAGACCTACACCACCCAGTTCGTGGACGCCGCGCTCACGCGCTCGGCGCGGTAGTCCACCCGTGTCCGTCCTTCCGCGCGGAGGACGGGCACACCGTGACGGCCGCCCCGCCTTCCCGGGGCGGCCGTCACGGACTTCGGTGTACAGAAGGGAAATTCGGGACATATTGGTGAAGTTTTCCCGAGATGTGAAGACCCTTCGAAAGTAGCTACCCACCCGCTCACGTGGATCCAACACTTGTTACCGGTGCGCACCGCCTGTAACACCCCGAGTCCCCATCGGTGATCAGATTGGATCCGCATGAACTCCCCCCTCTCCTCACGGACCGCGCGGGTGCTGGCCGTCACGGCGGCCGCCGCGGCGAGCATCGCGGCCGCGGCCGGCGTCGCCACGGTCAGCACGCCGTCGTTCGGCTCGTTCCACGGCCAGAGCTTCTCGGGTGGCAACTGGGGCGGCTACGTGAGCTTCGGCAGCTTCACGACCGCGACCGCCAGCTGGACGGAACCGTCGGTGACCTGCCGGTCCAGCAACGACCTGTTCGCCCCGTGGGTCGGCATCGACGGTGACGGATCGTCCACTGTGGAGCAGACGGGCGTGGCCACGGACTGCTCCAGCGGCCGCCCCGTCTACCAGGCCTGGTACGAGATGTACCCGGCTGCGCCGGTGTACTACTCGTCCTCGTCCGCTCCGGTCAGCGCCGGTGACCACATCTCCGCGACGGTCACGCGCACCGGGACGAACACCTACAGGCTGGACATCAGCGACACCACCAAGGGCTGGTCGAAGACGATCAGCAAGTCGCTGACCTCCCAGCACTCCTCGGCCGAGGCGATCATCGAGTCGCCGACGGACTCGTACCCGTCGATCTCGGGCGGGATCTCGTTCACCGGCGTGAAGTTCAACGGGCAGAGCCTCGCGTCGACCAACCCCGAAGGCCTCGACGCCGACGACCGCGGCTCCGCCACCTTCAGCCCGGGCGCCATCGGCTCGGACGGCCAGAGCTTCACGATGACGCGGCACTGACGTCGGCTCCGGTCCGCGGGGACTTCTCCGCGGACCGGGTCAGCGCGTGAAGCCGTAGGACCGCTCGACGCGCGCCACCCGCACCTCGAACTCCTCGTACCACTCCGCCCGGCCCCGGCGGCGGCTCTCGGTGTGCTCGAGGTTCTTCCGCCAGCCGGCGATGGCTTCCTCGTCCCGCCAGTACGACACGGTGATTCCGAGGCCCGACTCGTCGCGCGCCGACTCCTCGCCCAGGTACCCGTCCTGCTGCGCCGCGAGTTCCGACATCTCGAGGGCGCGCTCGGCGTAGCCGTTGTCGCCTTCGGTGCGGCGGGACGTGAAGATCACCGCGTAGTACGGGGGTTCGGGTCTCGGCATGCTCGGTGTATACCCGGCCGGGTCCGTGCCGCGCGAGTGCTTATCCCTGCAACGCCCCGACCGCCCACGCGAACACCATCACGGCGAGCAGCAGCGACACCCCGGCCTGCACCATCATCGTCAGCTTCGCCCAGATCCGCAGCGGCATGACGTCGGTGGGGCTGAAGGCCGTCGAGTTGGTGAAGGAGAGATACAGGTAGTCGGCGTAGCGCGGCTCCCAGTCCTGGCTGGTGAGCTCGGGGCTGTCCATCTGGGGGAACTGCAGGTCGGGGAACTCCGCCCGCCCCTTCGCCCGCCGCGCCGGCCCGCCGCGGTCGAACTCCCAGTACCAGAGCGAGAAGACGACGATGTTCGTCCAGTACACGATCGCGCCACTCACCAGCACCTGCGGCGCGTGCCCGCTGAACGACCCCTGCACGATCCCCAGCACCAGCCGCACCGCCGATGCCGCCGTGGTCGCGCTCACCACCGCCAGCAGCACCAGCGACACGATCCGCTCGACCCGGCTGAACTCGCCCATCCGCCCGGGGTTGATCAACAACAACGCGACGAGCAACAACACCGACACCGCGGGCAACAGCCACCACGGCCGCAACACCACCCGGTCCGGCAACGCCAACTGCAACGCGAGCGTCCCCACCACCACCCCGGCGGCCGGCCACCGCGTCTCCCCGGCGGTCGCTCTCCGCCACGCCGGCAGGGCGCCGGCTTCATGTGAGTCCACGGGGGTCACGGTAAGGCGGAGCCGGTCCGGCTGCTACAGCACCGCTTCGAACGCGGCATACGCCCGCTGGTCGAACAACACAAACCGCACGAAATCGAACGCCGACGTGTCCGCGTCCCGGACCGTCGACACCGCGATCCGCGCCGCGTCCTCGATCGGCCACCGGTACACGCCCGTCGAGATCGCCGGAAACGCCACGGTCCGCGCGCCGAGGGAGGCGGCCACCGCGAGGGAGTTGCGGTGGCAGTCCACCAGCAGCGAAGACCGGTCTTCCGAAGAAGACCAGACCGGTCCCACCGTGTGCACCACCCAGCGCGCCGGCAGCCGGCCCGCGGTGGTGGCCACGGCCTGGCCCGTGCGGAGCCCCTTGCCGTAGTGGCCGGCGCGCAGTGCCCGGCACTCGGCCAGGATCTCCGGGCCGCCCTTGCGGTGGATGGCGCCGTCGACTCCGCCGCCGCCGAGGAGGGAGGAGTTGGCGGCGTTGACGATGGCGTCGACGTGCTGTTCGGTGAGGTCGCCGAGGGTCAGTTCGATGGGTGCCACGGACACCAGCCTGTCACGAAACCGCCGCGTCTCCCGACGGGAGGTGGCGGCCGACGTCCGCCCGACCGCGCGCTCCCAGCTTGCGCAAGACCTTCGCCACGTGCTGTTCCACCGTGCGCGGCGACAAAAACAACCCGTCCGCGATCTCGCGGTTGGTGCGGCCCTCGGCGAGCATGCGGGCGACCTCGCGTTCGCGCGGGGACAGCTCGCGGCCGTAGCCGCGGCGGCCGCGTTGCGAGGGGGCCCAGGCGCCGTGCTCGCGGAGCAGGTGGTGGCAGCGGCCGGCGTCGCGCGTGGCGCCGAGGCGTTCGTACGCGCGGGCCGCGGCGGACAGCGCGTCGACGGCCGGGCGGTGGCCCGCCAGCAGCCGCAGGCAGGCGGCGCGCTCGACCATCGACGTCGCCAGGTACGGCATCGGCAGGCGCGCGTACGCGGTGGCCGCGGCGTCGAAGCCCGCGGCCGCGGCCAGGTGTTTGCCGCGGGCGCCCGTGAGCACGGCGCGGCCCGCGGACAGAGCGGCCACGGCCAGGGGCGCGTCGCGGCCCGTGATGCCGCGCGCGAACTCCTCCACGAACGCGTCGGCGTCCGACCACCGGCCCGCCCGCGTGAAGGCTTCGGCCGCCGCCGGCACCAGCGACGCCGCCCACACCCACACGCCCTTGCGGCGCGCGGCGTCCACGGCGACGTCGGCGACCGAGCACGCGCCGGCCACTTCGTCGCCCGCCAGATGCACCCCGATCTGCACCGACGCGGCCGAAAGCACCACGGGGACCGGCCCGTCAGCGGGAACCGAAGCACGCGCCAGATGTTCCGCGGCCGCCGCGAACTCGCCCCGCACGGCCGCCAACCCGCCGAGCACCAGCGAAGTCTCCATCACGATCGGTCCCAGCTCCGGGTACCGCGAGCGCACGTCTTCCGCTGCCTCCGCGAGCCCGTCCCAGTCGCCGCGGAACCACGCCAGCCGCGCGTGCGTGCCCTGGACCAGGCCGATCGCGTACAGTGCCCCCGCGTCCGAAGCGCGCCGCGCGCCCTCCTCGACGAGCCGCGCGGCCCGGTCGAGGTGCCCGGCCCACGACTGCGCGTCGGCCAGGTTGCACCACAGCCGCGCGAGCTGCACGCGCTCCGCCACGCTGTCGCCGACGTCCGGCAGCGCCTCGAACTCCGTCCACGCCGAACCGTCGCCGAGGTGCGACGCGTTGGCGATCCGGTCCACGGTCAGCGCCAGCCGCAGCTCCGGGTCCGTCAGTCCGGAGTGGACTTCCCGCGCCCGCCGCATCCAGCCTTCGTGCCACGACAGGGGAGTGAGCCCGTCGACGGGCTGTGCCAGCAGGTTGATGCCGCGCGCCGCCAGCTCCGGCCGGTCCACGAGCTCGGCGACGGCGCGCTCCACCTCCTCGCGCCCGCGTACCAGCCGCCCGATCGTGCGCACCAGCAGCATGCCGAGTGACAGCCGGATCGTTCCGCGCACGGTCGCCGGCAACGGCCGCTCCTCCAGCACTCGCTCCAGCGTCTCGATCACGTCCGGGCGGAAGCCGCGCAGCGCGACCTGGCTCAGCTTCGTGGCGAGCCGCCCGACGTCGTCCGAAGCCGGCAGCACGGCCTGCAGCAGGTCGATCGCCCGCGAGGTCTCGCCGTGGACGATGGCCTCGTCGGCGGCCGCTTCCGCGTGACGAAGCCATTTCTCCGTGCGTCCGGCCGCATACGCGTGCTGCGCCAGCAACAACGAAGGCGGCGCAGGCAACGACCCCAGCACGCGCATCGATTCGGTGTGCAGCAACGTCCGCTCCGGGCCGCTCACCGTGTCGTACACGGCCTTGCGCGCCAGCGGATGCCGGAAGCCGTAGCGGTTTTCGCCCAGCTCGGCCACCAACCCACCGGCCAGCGCGGCCAGCAAAGCCGCTCGCAGCGACTCCTCGCCGAGCCCCGCCACCTCGGCCAACGTCGCCGGCTCCGCGGGCACCGCCAGCACCGCCGCGGCCCGCGTCAGCTGCGCGGCGTCCGCGGGCAACGCGGCCAGCCGCTCCGTCACGGACTCCCGCAACGGCGCCGGCACCTCAAGGTTCTCCAGCAGCCGGTCCGACAGTCCCTCACCCGCCGGCAACGGCACGTTCCGCAAGGCCCGCAACGTTTCCTCGACCACGAACGGAATCCCGCCCGTGCATTCGTGCAGCTTCGTCGCGAACTCGTCACCCACCCGCGGCAGTTCGAGCACGTGCACGGCCATCACCCGCACCGCCTCGACGTCCAGCGGCCCGAGCGCGACGCGTGCCGTGTGGACATTCGGCGCGGCCCGCACCGGCGCGCCCAAGGGCCCCGGCCACGGCTGGGCCCCCGTGCGGTACGCGGCCACCACGGCCAGCTCCGGTGGCAGGTCGGCGGCGAGGAACCGCATCAGGTCGCACGTGCCCTCGTCGGCCCACTGCAGGTCGTCGACCAGCAGGATCGTCGGTCCACAAGCGACGAACAGCTCCCGCACGGCGCGGAACACGCGGTGCCGCTGCGCGCCCGGGTCGTCCAGCGGCTCGGGCGTCGGCGGCAGCCGGTCGGCCAGCTCGGGCAGCAGCGGCCGCAGCACACCGGCCACGGGGCTCAGCGGTCCCAGCGGACGCTCGCCCGCCGCGTGCAACGCCTCCAGCACCGGCCCGTACGGGAACGGCTCACGCAACGGCTGGCAAATGCCACGCAGCACACGTCCGCCGGCGAACTCGGGCCGTCGCGCCAGCTCGGCCAGCAGGCGCGAGCGGCCCATCCCCGGTTCACCCTCCACGAGCACGGCCGCGGGTCGGTGGACGAGTACCTCGACCACCGCGGTGAGCTCCTCGCCCCGGCCCGCGAAAGCCGTCGCCCCGGTGCGCACGGTGACCGACGTCGGACGGGGGACGGCCTGCCACATGTCGACCTCCCTGCATGCTTGTCCGTTTCGTCGGGAGCCTAAGCAGCGTTCGGCCACCCGTAAACCAGCCGACGACCTGCGTCTGGGCACCCGGCTCACACGTCTGCGTACACAGCGTCACCGGTTGGCAGACGGATCTTCGGCCCAGGATCACCATGCGTACGAAACCTCGGGCATCCCCTCGTTCCAGGGGTGCATAACACGTTCCAGCCGCTGAAAGAGCTACGCAAAGTAGTTGCCGGAATCCCTACTTATGGACGGTGCCGCGAGGGAAAATGGTGCCGATACGGCGTCTGGAGCAGGACGTTCGGCCAAGGGGATTGCGTATACCTATCCGCGCCGAGCCCTTATTGCAGTGGACTGGACCACCCTGCACGCTCTCATCCCGGGGGAAGGGATGCGCCGCGTGGCCGCACCGGTGCCGCGCGTAATCACGAGGGAGAAGCATGAAGATCTTCAGATTCCTCGGTATCGCCGCCGTCGCCGCCGCGACGGCGGGCACGATGGCCGCGGTCACGAGCCCGGTCGCGGGTGCCACCTTGTTGAACCCCGACATGGTGCCGGCGATGCAGCGCGACCTCGGTCTCACCCACGACCAGGCCCTCGCCCGGCTCGCCGCCGAGGACTCCGCCACGAAGGTGGGCCAGGCGCTGGAAACCGCGCTCGGCGACAGCTTCGGTGGCGCGAGCTACGACGCGGCCACGGGCAAGGCACGCGTCGGCGTGACCGACGCTTCACTCGTGGAGAAGGTGCGCGCGGCGGGCGCCGAGGCGCAGGTGGTGCGCTTCAGCGAGCGTCAGCTCGACTCCAGCGTGGCCAAGCTGAACGCGAGCGAGAAGGCTGCACCGCAGTCGGTCACGGCGTGGGGCGTGGACCCGGCGTCGAACCGCGTGACGATCACCGTCCTCAAGGGACAGCGGGCCGCGGCGGAGAAGTTCGCTCGCCAGTCCGGTGTGGACACTTCCTCGCTGGAGGTCACGGAGACCGCCGCCAAGCCGCAGCTGCACTACAACGTGCTCGGGGGTGACGCGTACTACATCGGCGGTTCGTCGCGCTGCTCCGTCGGCTTCTCCGTGAACGGCGGCTTCCTCACCGCGGGCCACTGCGCCGCGCTCACCGGCGCCGGCCCGCTGACCGGCTACAACCGCGTGTCCATGGGCTCGTTCTCCAGCTACCGCTTCCCGGGCAGCGACTACGCGTACGCACGGGTCAACAGCAGCTGGACCCCGGTCGGCCAGATCAACAACGGCACCCGGGTGACCGGTTCGACGGCCGCGGCCGTGGGCGCGTCCGTCTGCAAGTCGGGCTCCACCACGGGCTGGACCTGCGGCACGATCCGGGCCAAGAACCAGACCGTGCGCTACCCCGAGGGCACCGTCAGCGGCATGGTGCTCACCAACGCCCGCTCCGACCACGGTGACTCGGGCGGCTCGTTCATCTCCGGCAACCAGGCGCAGGGCCTGCTTTCCGGCGGTGACACCGTGAACACGTACTACTACCCGATCGCCAACGCCCTCTCGGCGACCGGCACGACGCTCGTGCGCGGCTGACCCGGCAAAACAGAGAAAGGGCGGCTCGAGTGCCTCCAGAGCACTCGAGCCGCCCTTCTCCGCCGCGGGATCGGCAGTTTGTGGGGTCAGACGTTGCTGATCTCCTCGATCAGCCCGTCGATGTCGAAGTTCTCGCTCTCGGTGCCGAGCGGAACCAGTTCGTAGGAGGACTCCAGGAAGTTCTCGATGTCCTCGCGCTCCAGCTCGAACGACGCGTACCCGTCGGGTGACTCGATCTCCAGCGTGAGCATGGCCGGGTCCTCGGACAGGTCGGGGCGGATGCGCACGTCGCCCAGCCCGGCCGGCTCCTCGAGTCCGGTCACGAGCAAGTCACGTGCGAACGTCCACTCGATCCACCGGCCGCGCTCGGTCCGGAACGCCACGGTGACCGCGAAGGGTTCCGCGGAGTGGTAGGACAGGCGGGACAGCACCGGCGTGGTGCTCTCGTTCAGCAACACGAACTGGGTCTGGTGTACGGCGTCGGTGTGCACGGCTGCTCCTGGTGTTTCCTCCGGTGGTTCGCGCCCTGCGAACTGGTCGGCAAGGAGATGATCAGCTTCGGCTCTCGTGACGCCGGTTCGGCGCCATTCACGCGATCGGCTGCATCCGTCCTCTGTGGCGTAACACGGACCACATACCCCTTGCGTTCGATCGCTGACCGCCCGTCACCCGATTTCGCCCGGGCGGGCAGGCGGGAGGAGACTTTCGCGCATGGTCACGGGATTGTCACGGACGGTCCGATGTAGACCGTGAAGGTCAGGCCAGGGGCAGCGTGAGCCCGACCTTCACCCGGTCCATGGCCACGCTCGTGGTGAAGTGCCGGACGTTGGGGTTGTCGAAGAACATCCGCCGGGTGAAGGCCTCGAACCCCGCCATGTCCGGACAAGTCACGATCAACACGAAATCCGCCGTGCCCGTGACGTAGTAACACTGCTGCACGCAGTCGTCGCCCAGCACCTGCCGGCGGAACGAGTCCAGCACGGCCAGGTTCTCCCGCTCCATCTCCACCATGACGACGAACGTCATCGACAGCCCGAGGGCGCCGGGGGACAGCACGGCGACCTCCTTCTCGATCACGCCCGTCTCGCGCAGCCGCTTGATGCGGCGCTGCACGGCGGCGGCCGAGAGGCCCACCTTCGCGCCGATGACCTCGGCGATCGTGCGCGAGTCGGCCTGCAGGCAGGCGAGGATGGCGAGGTCCAGCCGGTCGAGGTCGGGAGTGAGCACGCTTCAGGCTAACCGGGTGCACCGACTCGACGCCTCGTCTTTACCGAGGCTCACCCGCTGATCAAGAAGAGGTTCGCCCAATACCTCCTATCGAGCGAACGTGAAAGAGGAGGATGAGTGACGTGCGCCACAACTGACCGGTCTACCCAGGGGTAGCCCATAGAAGTGGAGCGAGCCGGCGGAACCGCCGTCCACCGGCCGGGGAGGTAGTAGCTGTGAGTCCTGTCGGGTTCCCACCTGGTCGTACCGCCGTCGTGACCGCGCTCGGTCGCGCGCTGCCCGAACGGGTCGTGACCAACGACGAGATCGCGCAGACCCTGGACACCTCCGACGAGTGGATCCGCACCCGCACCGGCATCCGCGAGCGCCGCATGGCCGCGCCCGGCGAGTCCACAGTGGATCTCGCCGTCGCCGCGGGCCGTGAAGCCCTTGGCGACAGCTCGGTCGACGCCGTGGTGCTCGCCACCTCCACCGCCGACCAGCTCTGCCCCGCCAGCGCGCCCCAGGTGGCTGCGCGGCTCGGGCTCGGCACGGCCGCCGCGTTCGACGTGAACGCCGTGTGCAGCGGCTTCGTCTACGCCCTGGCCACGGCGCAGGGCTTCATCGCCGGCGGCATCGCCAAGCGCGTGCTGGTGATCGGCGCCGACGTCTTCACCTCGCTGGTCGACCCGACGGACCGCACCACCGTGCCCATCTTCGGCGACGGTGCGGGCGCGGTCGTCCTGCGCGCCGGCGACTCGGAAGAGCCGGGCGCGATCGGCCCGTTCGACCTCCACAGCGAGGGCGAGCTGGCCGACCTGCTGTGGGTCGAGGCAGGCGGCTCGAAGCACCGCTTCTCCGAGGACCAGCGCGACCACCACCTCGTCATGCAGGGCACGGCGGTGTTCCGCCACGCGTGCGCGCGGATGGCCGAATCGTCGCGCGCCGTGCTGGAGCAGGCCGGCTGGATGGTCGGGGACGTCGACCGGTTCGTGGGCCACCAGGCGAACATCCGCATCCTGCAGGCGACGGCGAAGCACCTCGGCCTGCCCGCCGACGCCGTGGTGGCGAACATCGACCGCGTCGGCAACACGAGCGCCGCGTCGATCCCGCTGGCCCTGGCGGACGCGGTGGAGGACGGCACGCTGGTGCCCGGGCACCGGGTGCTGCTGACGGCCTTCGGGGCGGGTCTGACCTGGGGTTCGACGTTGCTGACCTGGCCGGAGCTGGGCTAGTTCGTCCAGGCCTCGGTCGCCTGTTGACGGCCGCGCAGCAGGAGCGTGCCGTGCGGCTGCCAGAACTCGCGCTCACCGCCGAGCGCGGCCTTCACGGCGCCCTCGCTGGCCAGGATGCGTGACGGCACGGACTTCGCGTGCTCAGTCAGCCGCGCGGCTTCGTTCACGGCGTCGCCGATGACGGTGTACTCGAGCCGGCTCGACGTGCCCAGCTGGCCCGCGAACACCTGCCCGCACGCGACGCCGATACCCAGGTCGAGCTCGCCGTCCGCCACCACGGCGTCGCGGATCGCGCGGGCGGCGGCCAGCGCCATGGTGGGGGCGTCGGACAGGCGCGTGGGTGCGCCGAAGATGCACAGGGCGGCGTCGCCCTGGAACTTGTTGACCAGGCCGCCGCGCGCGTCGACGGCGGAGACCACGCTGGCGAAGAAGCGGTTCAGCTTGGCCACGAGCTCCTCGGGCGGCGTGCGCGACGCGAGCGCGGTGGAGTCGACGACGTCCACGAACAGGGCCGTCACCTCGCGTACGTCGCCGGACAGCGAGGCGCCGTACTCCAGGGCGTGCCGCGCGACGTCGGTGCCGACGTGCCGGCCGAACAGGTCCCGCATCCGCTCCTGCTCACGCAGCCCGGCGGCGAGCTCGTTCACCGACGTCTGGAGCATGCCGATCTCGCTGGAGTCGTCGACGTCCACGGACACGTCGGTGGTCCCGCGCGCGATCCGGTCCAGCGCCACGCGCAGGCGGTGCAGCGGCGCGGCGACGGCGCGGGCCAGCAGCGCCGTGCCGATGGCACCCGTGGTGAGGCCGATCACGGACAGCGTGATCAGGCTCGCCGTCGGGTTGGCGCGGGTGACGTCGGGCGGCGTCGCGACCAGCAGCACGCCGACGAGCGGCACGCCGCTGGCCAGGGCCCACGTGACGATCAGCCTGGTCAGCACGGTCACGGGCAGCGAGCCGTGGGGCGGCGTCACGTCGAGTGCGATCGTCATCACCGGCCGCGCCACCCACTCCGCGGCGAGGTACATCAGGCCGACGGTGGTCAGCCCGCCGAGGCCGATCGTCAGCGCCATGCCGGACGCGTCGTCGAACGAGCCGAGCACACCGGCCAGCGTGCCCAGCGCGATCGTGCCGATGAGCCAGAGCGTGCCGCTGACCACGGCCATGTCCACGGGCAGCCGCAGCGCGCGCTTGGCCTCGTCCTCGGTCGGCGGACGGCCGATCGTGAACCACACCACGGTGCGTCGCTGCAGGTAGGCGGTCCAGAGCGTGCCCACGAGCAGGCTCACGGCCACGATCCCGCCCGCCGTCAGGCCGAGGATCCACCCGCGGTCGCCCACGTCCCCGGGCAGCCCCTGCAGGAACAGCAGCAATGCGACGACCGCCGACCCGGCGACACTCGACCCGATGCCGAGCGCGGCGAAGCCCAGACTGGTGCGCAGAACCAGCCGGAACCGCCCCGCCGTTCGCTTGCGCACGCCGCCGATCGTACGGGCTGGCGCTCCCGCCCGGCTCGGCGAGAAAAGGCGTGGCAGCTCTCGCGGCCGCGTCGCTACCGTGCTGCCCATGCAACCCCTCGACGCCGACGCGATCCGCGCCTCCTTCGTGAACTGCTCCCGCGGCGAGGCCAAGTCCGTCACCCTCCCCGCCGACGTCCCCTGGGCCACGCGCGACTTCCTCGGCTGGCGCGACCCGAAAGCCCCCGGCCGCGCCTACCTCGTGGTGCCTCACGAAGGCGGCGTCGTGGGCCTGTCCCTGCGCGCCGCGCCGCCCGCCGCCTCGCGCTTGCGCAGCAACATGTGCGCCTTCTGCTCCACCACCCACGCCACGTCCGACATCACCCTCTTCACCGGCCGCCGCGCCGGCAAGGCCGGCCGCGAGGGCAACACCCTCGGCACGTACGTCTGCGCCAACCTGTCCTGCAGCGCGTACGTCCGCGGGGAGCTCAAGCCGGACGTCCCGCAACCCGTGGAGACCCTGACCCTGGACGAGCGCGTGGCACGCATGGAGGACAAGGTGCGGCGGTTCGTGGACCGGATCCTGGAACCGCACTAGTTGTATTTGGCCAGGACGTTGGTTGCGGGTGGTCTTGGTTGACATGGGGAGAGCCTCCGGTTGGGGTGTGGTTTGTCTAGGACCCACTCCAACCGGAGGCTCTCGTGTCTCACCGTAATGCCCGGACCACGGTTGTGGGCAGGCTGCTGATCGTCCAACGTCACCGGGCGGGATGGCCGCAGGCGCATATCGCGGCCGCGATGGGGATCTCCCGTAAATGCGTGAAAACCTGGCTGGACCGATACGCCGCGGAGGGCGAGCCCGGTCTTCGCGACCGGTCCTCGCGCCCGCATTCCTCGCCGCGGCGGACCAGCGAGGAGACCGAGCGCCGGATCGTGCACCTGCGCCAGAGCCAGCGTCGTGGGCCGGACTGGCTGGGAGCCGCGCTGGGGGTGCCGACGAGGACAGTGTCGCCGGTGCTGGCCCGCAACAATATCCCGCGGTTGTCCGCGCTCGATCCGATCACCGGCGAGGTGATCCGGGCCAGCAAAACCACCGCGGTGCGCTACGAACGG
Source organism: Amycolatopsis sp. NPDC049253 (assembly GCF_040678995.1). Classification (NCBI taxonomy): domain Bacteria; kingdom Bacillati; phylum Actinomycetota; class Actinomycetes; order Pseudonocardiales; family Pseudonocardiaceae; genus Amycolatopsis; species Amycolatopsis sp. NPDC049253. The sequence goes on from NZ_JBFAQX010000001.1 coordinate 283,938, forward strand.
GACCGGCCGGGCGAGCTGGTCCACATGGACGTGAAGAAGATCGGCCGCATTCCTGACGGCGGCGGCTGGCGAGCACACGGCCGCGCGAACCAGGAAGCCACCCGTGACCGCAGCGTCAGGATCGGGTTCGACTACGTCCACTCCCTGGTCGACGACCACAGCCGGCTGGCCTACTCCGAGATCCTCCCGGACGAGAAGGGCCCGACCTGCGGAGCGTTCTTCGCCCGAGCGATCACCTACTTCGCCGGCCACGGCATCACGCGCATCGAGCGGCTGATGACCGACAACGCCTGGGCCTACCGCTGGTCCCTGCGCCAGGTCTGCGCCAAAAACGGCATCCGGCAGAAGTTCATCAAACCCCACTGCCCCTGGCAGAACGGGAAAGTCGAGCGCCTCAACCGCACCCTGCACACCGAATGGGCCTACCGGCAGGCCTTCACCAGCAACACCGAACGCACCGCAGCCCTTGCCCCCTGGATCGAGCACTACAACACTCAACGCCGCCACAGCGCACACGGCGGACACCCACCCACCAGCCGACTGCCACCAACCTGATGGCCAAATACAACTAGTGCGGGTGCTCGTCACGGGCATGTCGGGCGTCGGCAAGAGCGCCCTGCTGGCCGAGCTCGCCGCCCGCGGCTTCGCGACCGTCGAGACGGACTACGGCCCTTATACCGAAGTGGTCGACGGGGAACGGTTGTGGCGCGAGGACGTCATGGCGGAGCTGCTGGCTTCGTCGCCTTCGCTGTTCGTTTCGGGCACGGTGCGGAACCAGGTGCGGTTGCGGGGGTTCTTTTCTCATGTGGTGCTGCTGAGCGCCCCTGCTCCCGTCCTTGTTCGCCGGCTCGCTTCGCGCACGTCGAACTCGTACGGGAAGGACCCGGGGGAACTCGCGGAGACGTTGGGGTACCTCGAAACTGTGGAACCTCTGTTGCGCGCTTCGGCCACCCTCGAGGTCGTGACGACGATTCCGGTGGCGGAGGTCGCGGACCTCGTTCTGGCGCATGTGTTGTGAGATCAGGGTTTCTGGGCAGCTCGCGCCCGTCAGACAGCCCCCGCCCTCCTAAGGGGGCGTCCCCATTCCAGTTTACCGTTGCCAGGCCCCAAAAACCGGCCGTCGCGGAATTTGTGGACAAGTGCGGCATCGAGTGGGTGAGGTGTGGACAAGTCGGGGTTCACGGTTGACGCCGGCCGCCGCTCAACGCCCCAGGTGCAGCATCCTCCGAGGCTCCCCAGCGCACGAACCGCCCTACACAGCAGTGTCGTTACCCGCCGCATAATCGTGGGCGTAGGACTTCGCATCCAGCAGATGCTTCAGCGTGATCTCCCGCGCGGCAGGTCCGTTGGAGGCCTTCAAGGCCGACAGGATCGCCCGGTGCTCGTCCACGGCCTTGCGGATCTGGCCCGGCAACCGCAGCGCGGCGCGGCGCTCCTCGCCCACCAGGGCCAGGACGGAGCGCAGGAGGTCGGCGACGTCGTCGTTGCCGGCGTTGCCCGCCATGACGCGGTGGAACTCGGCGTCGGTCGCGATGACGCGCAGCATGTCGCCCGCGGCGGCCGCGGCTTCCATTTCGGCGACGTTGTCCTCGAGCCTCTGGATCGTCCGCGGCGAGTGGCTGGTGGCGAGGCGCTCGGCCAGCGTCGGTTCGACCGTCGCGCGCAGGTCGAACAGCTTCTCCACCAGCTGTTCGTGCTCGGAGAACCAGCTGCTCAGGGGCGCTTCGGTCTGCTCGCGGACGTAGGTGCCGGAGCCGGCGCGGATCTGGACGTGGCCGATCGAGTCCAGCACCCGCAACGCCTGCCGCAGCGACCCGCGGCTGATGCCGAGCTGTTCGCACAGGGCGCGTTCCGCGGGCAGCCTGGAGCCCGGTGGGAGCTCGCCACTGTCGATCATCGCGCGCAGGCGGTCGACGGTGGCGCTCCAGACCTGTTCGGATTCGTGGGCCACCCGTCCATCCTGGCAGGTCGTGGCGGGTGGCGGAAAATGTCGGTGGTGCGTGCCACTCTGAGGACGTGACTGCGAAGTTCAAGGACCTGGCCCTCGACGCCCGGGACCACCAGAAGCTGGCCGACTGGTGGTGCGTCGCGCTGGGCTACACGCGGCGCGAGGCGGCCCGCTCGGCCGACGACCCGGTGCCGATCGTCGACGTGGCCGGCGTGGGGCCGTTGATCTGGGTCAATCCGGTGCCCGAGGCGAAGACGGTGAAGAACCGGATGCACCTCGACGTGTTCGGTGACGTGGGGGAGCTGGTGTCGTTGGGGGCGGTGCTGGTGAGGAACAAGGGCGCGGACATCGATTGGTGGGTGATGGCGGATCCGGAGGGGAATGAGTTTTGTGTGTTCGAGCCGCGGTGACGGGGCAACTCGGGGATCGAGGTGCAGGGCCGGGTCGGGGGCAAGGGGAGTTCAGGGGATCAGTCGCGAATCGAGCGATGGTCAATTGTTGACGGTCGGAAGGCTGTTTCCCCGTTGTGCGTGCCAATTCTCGCCGGAGTCCGGGTGATCCGTTGAGCGGCTCAACTCCGCCCATTTCTCGTCCACGGCCAACCGGTTGCGCCAGACTTCGCGGCCGTATTCGTACGCGTCGCTGCCCACCAGTAGCCGCAGAGGTGGCTCCGGAAGCTCCGCAACCCGAAGTACCAGGTCGGCGACAAGAGCCGGGTCGCTGGTCGCCCTGTTCTCAAAGCCCGCCATCGCGCGGGCGGAAGCGCCGACCGTCGGCTCGTACGGTGCGCTGATCGGCGGCGTCGCCATCGACGAGCCGGCCCAGTCCGTGCGCATGCCGCCCGGTTCGAGGACCGTGACCTTGATGCCGAGCGGCGCGACCTCCGCGGCAAGCGCCTCGCTGAACCCGCCGACGGCCCACTTCGCCGACTGGTAAGCCGTCATCCCCGGGCTTCCGATCCGGCCGCCCAGCGAGGAAATCTGGATGATCCGCCCGCCGCCCTGCCGGCGAAGCACCGGCACAGCGGCCTTCGTGACGTAGACCGTGCCCAGGAAATTGGTCTCCACCTGGCGTCGGAAGACGTCCAGCGTCGTGTCTTCGAGGGCCGCTCGGTCTCCCTGGCCCGCGTTGTTCACGACGACGTCGAGCCGGCCGAAGGCCCGAACACCACCGGCGACAGCGGCCTCCGCGGCGGCGGGATCGGTCACATCCAAGGCCTCGACGTGCACCTGCGACCCGAAGCGTTCCCGCAGGTCATCGAGTGAACGCGGGTCGCGGGCGGTCGCCACGACCTGGTGCCCGGCCGCGAGGGCGCGCTCCACGATCTGGCGGCCCAGGCCACGCGAAGCGCCGGTCACGAAGAAAACCACGACAACCTCCGAACTCCGATTAACGCAAGTTGATTGCGTTAATACGACCGTAGCACCCTGAGGTCGGGTAACGCATCTGACTTGCGTTAAAGTGCGGTGTGCATCGCCGAGCGCGTTCCGAGGAAGCCAAGCTGCAGCGCGCCGAGGATCTGCTGGCCGCGGCCCGCAGGCTGGCCGTCGAGCTGGGCGGGGTGCGGCACGTGACGCTCGCGGCCGTCACGGAGGCGGCGGGGCTGCACGCGTCGGCCGTGCGGCGGTACTTCGCCAGCCGCGAGGAGTTGTTCCTCGAGCTCGCCGAACGCGGCTGGGAGGAGTGGAGCGACGTCCTCACCGCCCGCCTCGCCGGCGCTCGTGCTCTGTCGCCCGGGGAGCTCGCCGAGGCGCTCAGCACGACGATCGTCACGCTCCCGCTCTTCTGCGACCTGCTCACGCACGTGTCGCTGAGCCTCGAAGGCGACGTCTCCGTCGAGCGCGCGCGGCAGTACAAGACGAGGTCCTTCAAGGCGTACGACGTGATCGTCGAGACCCTCGTCGATGCCGGAACCCTTACCGCACAACAGGTTCACGACGTCATCGCCGCCCTGCTCGGCACGACTTCGTACTTCTGGCAGCTCTCCCACCCGACGGCCACCCTCGCCGAGCTCTACCGCCAGGAACCCCGCTGGTCCCACACCGCGCTCGACTTCGAGCCCCGCCTCACGCGGCTGCTGAAAGCCACCGCGGAAGGCCTGGCCGAGCGTTAGACGAGCGCGTTCGACGCCAGGTGCAGCGCCTCGATGAGGTGTGCGCGGTGTCCGGGGTGGACGTTGATGCGCGCTTCGCCGTTGGTGTTGCCGACGAACGTCAGCACGCGGCCGCGGTCGGTGAGGTCGAGCACGGACACCGGGGTGCTGCGCGTCCGACGGCCCGCACCGTCGCGCGTCGCGACGTACAGCTGGTGCGCGGCGTCGCGGCCAGCGCGCATGAGGCGGCGGAGCTCGTCGGCTTCGTGGGACATCTCGGTCAGCGGATCGTCGGACTCGTAGTCGCGGCCCGCGTCCTCGAAGTGGGCCTTCGGCACGCTCATCGGCGCCAGCTGCGCCGGCGGGCGCGTGGGCAGCGCGTCCACCAGGTGCTCCGCGGCTTCGCGCGCCGGGATCGGGTCGAGCTGCACCACGCGGTGGTCGGTGATCAGGCGCACGGCGTCGCGACCGGACTCCGCGACGAGGATGGCGCCGTCGTCCTGGCCGTTGCGGAAATTGCTCCACGAGTACATCTCGCGCGCCGGCCGGGCGAGCACATCCAGCGTCTCGCGCCACGCCCGGGTGAGATCACCGGCGGACGTGGCCAGCCCCAGGTCGTACAACGCGTCCATCGCACGCCGGCGCAACGTCGCCTCGGCTTCGTCGGTGCGGTACGTCTGGTCCGGCCCCACGACAATCGGCGGCTCACCGAGCTCGGCGACGCTCCACGAAACCAGGAACACCGGCCGGGGCAACCGCACCGGCCTGTCGATGATCGTCATCGGTCTGCTCAGGCTCCGATGGTCGGGGGCGTCGGCGGAAGGCCGGTGTGGGGATCGAGGAGCCTGCCGTCTTCGTCGTCGAGGAGCGAGAAGGCGGAGTCGTCGTCGATGCCGTACTTGCGCTGGTGTTCGGCGTCTTCCTCGCCTTTGCCCTTGCTGCCGGCGGCGCCCATGCCACCCATCCCGGGTGAGCCTTTGGCGCCGGCCGCACCCGCTGCCGCGCCTCGACCGGCCAGCGCGCCACCGCGGCCGCCTTCTTCCCCGAACACGCCGGACCCGGCACCACCACCGAGCCGCGACCCGGTTCCGGCCCCGGCCCCTGCCCCGCGTCCGCCGAACGCCCCGGACCCACCTGCTCCGCCGGCGCCTACTCCGAAGCCGCCCGGCCCGAAACCGTCGCCACCACCCGTCGCCGACCACGATGGATTCCCACTGCCGACCGGGAACCGCTGCCCCGGCGGCTGCGTGACCCGCGGATCGTCCGGATCACTCGACGTGTGCGTGTCGTCGTCATCACCCGGCCGCCGACCAGGCCGCTCCTCATCCCGCGGCGGCCTCTGCTCCGGCGGCACCACCGGCCGCCCCGTCGGCGGCGGCAACACCGTCGGCGGCGGGATGTTCGGCGGAGGCGTCGCCGGCGGGGGTGTGGTCGGCGGCGGGGTCGTGATGTGCCGGGTGTCGACCTCGGACTGTGAGGTGGACGTCTTGTCGTCGTCGGTCGTGTTCTTGGTCGTACGCGTGAGCTTCTCGCGCTTGACCTTGCCGGGCTGGGTGATCGTGACGGTGCCGTCGAAGCCGTTCAGCTGGCCGTAGTCCGTTTTGAGGTCCTGACCGCTGTTCTGCGCCTGCTGCGCGTAGCCGTTGTAACGATCGAGGTTCTGCTGGGCGAGCAGGTTGTACTGGTTGATCTTGTCTTCGGTGTCGGTGTCCCACGGCGTCGCCACATCGATGAAATCCTTGTGCGGCGGCGTTCCCGGCATGGGTCGCAGCGCCTGCTTCATCTCGTCGAACCCGTGCGCGAGGCCGGTGAGGTTCTGCCCGTTGGTCGTGTACGTCTGCGACGCGGAGGTCGTGGCGTCAGAAAACATCCTGATCCGCGTCTGTGCGGCGTCTGCTCCGCCACCGGTCCACACGGATTCGAGTCCGGTGCTGAGGCTCTGGATGTCCGAGCTGAGCGCGTGGTGGTCGTTGGCGAGCTCTGTTGCCTTGCCCGCTCCGTCGTGCCAGCCCCCGGCGCCCTTGCTGGCGAGCACCTTCTGCACCAGCTCAGGGGCCGGCACGGCCTGATCGCCGACGTTCCCGTGCCACACGTCTTCCGCCCACTGCTCAGCATCGTTGAACCGGTCGCTGAGCCACTTCGTACCGTCGCCGACCATGTCGAGGAAGCCCATCACGCACCTGCCCTGGCACGGAGGTTGGTGACGACCATGCCGGCGACTTGAGCTGCCAGCTCACAGGGGTCGGCTTTGCCGACCTTGCCTGAACTGAGGAAGAGTGAAGTGTCGAATGACAGATCGTCCCTGATGCCGACACTCACCTGGCAAAAGTCGTTGGGGGTGTCGGAGCTGTCCGGAGCGTGGCCGACTGCGGGAAATCCCTGGATCGCCGGAAGTGGTCGCCACACCTTGGACTGAGGTTTCGTGTTCTTGTACACAGCGCTTAGTCCCTCGTGGGTCTGAGTGGCGTAGCTGACGCCCACGGCGGCATCGGCGTGCCAGTTGCACGCCGGCCCTACCGCGGAGTCATCACGCGCGCCTTGAGGTGCGGTGCCGAGGATCTCTTTGAGTTGGGCCGAGGTCAGTGCTTCCTGGCAGGGATCGCCCGACAAGGCCGACGCCGGTAGCGGGTGTTCGACCTTCGGGGCGCCACTGTGAGGCAGTGTCCCGGCGCTCGACGATGGGCTTGGCGCAGGCGGAGTAGCGACCGGAGTGCTGGAACATCCTGTGATGCCCGCGAGGGCGGCAGCTGCGAAGGCCAGCGTTTGCAATGCTCGGTTGGCCCTCACGCGAACCCCTTGTCCTGGTTGCCGGCGCCTGCGGTTTTGACGTCGCTGGCTGCCTGCTCGTCTGTGCTTTCGGTGATTCCCAGCGCCTTCTCCAGCCGGGTCACCAACTCCGAGGCGTAAGCGCGTTCACGTTCGACCTGGCTGCTGCCTTCGCTGAATGCGCCGGTGCCTTGGCCCGCGCCCACCATCAGATTGTTGTACGAGGCACTGGCGGGATCGTCAGCAGGCGGGGTCAGCTGTGTGAGCACGACCGCTTTGGCTGTCATGTCTTGCAACTGGTCCCGGACGCGCTTGGCCACGGTGAGCATGCTCTGCGCCTCTTCACGGCTGAGGCTGAAGCGTCCGCCGCCTTCGCCGGAATTGGGCATTGCACCACCACCGCCGGCACCACCACCGCCGGCAGCGCCACCGCCGGCAGCGCCACCGCCGGCGGCAGGTGCGTCGGTGATGGCGAAGTCGAGCCCGGTAAGCCAGCCTGGCTCCGAGGCAGTTTGAGCCACTGCCTTCCCCCTCTGATGACACGTCGGTCCGACTGCGGACCGTCCCCTGCGGCAACGGTAATGGACTGATCACCCTCGGGTGGGCATTTTGCCGAAGTCGGTCGAAAGGCGCCAGGTCGCTGTCGCCGATCGGGTGGACGTTGTCCATCACGTGCCGGCCTCGTGGCGGAGTTGGTGACGACCGTGTCGCCCACGCGGGTCGTCAGGTCGCAGGGGGCGGCTTTGCCGACTTTGGCCCGGCTGAGGACCAGTGACGCGTCGAACTCCAGCTCGTCGCTGATGTCGAAGCTCACCTGGCAAAGTTGTTGCATGTGTCAGAGCTCGACGTAACGTGCGCGACCGCCGGGAACCCTTGGAGAGATCGAAGTTCTCAACACAGTTTGGCCCGGGGCTTCGTGCTTGCGTAGACAGCGCTGAGGCCATCGTCCTGTTGCGTTGTGTAGCCGACTCCCACTGTCGCACGTGTATCGCTGTTGATCCAGTTGCATGCCGGGCCGAGTCCGAGGTGTCATCGCGCTTGCCCAGCGCCGTGGTTCCCGCCGCTGTGGGGGCAGCGTCTTGGGGGTTGGAGGGATGGTGGCCGGCGCGGCTGAAGGATGGCTCGAGCAACCGGCTACAGCAACTACGACCCCGCACAAGGCGAGAAGTCGCAAGAATCACGCACTGCATCCCCCTCGGATGAGCCGGCCGGGGTCGGCCAGTTACTCCTAGTTACCGAGGCGGCGAGGACAAAGCGTCACCTCCTAGGGGCCACCCCGCATTGTTCCTCCTGACACATCGCGTCGCGGGGGTGGGTGGGGGTGCTTAGGGTGCCGGGGTGGGTGCGTTATGACGTGGTGGCATGCGGTGATCATCTTCGTCGCCGGGGTGTGGGCGGGGACGATCAACGCGGTGGTCGGGTCGGGGACGTTGGTGACGTTTCCGGTGCTCGTGGCGTTGGGGTACCCGCCGATCACGGCGACGACGTCCAACGCCGTGGGCCTCGCGCCCGGCACGATCAGTGGGGCGTACGGGTACCGAGCCGAGCTGGAGGGGTACTGGCCGCAGATCGTCAAGTTCTCGATCGCGTCGTTTTTCGGGGCGATCGGGGGGACGGTGTTGCTCCTCACGCTGCCCAAGGACGCCTTCGAGACCATCGTGCCCGTGCTCGTGGGGCTGGCGGTGGTGCTGGTGATCGTGCAGCCGACGGTGTCGAAGTGGGTGCAGAAGCGCCGTGACACCAACGGCACCGAGCACAAGCCCGGGCCGCTGCTGCTCGGGTTGCTGTTCGTCATCGGCATCTACGGCGGCTACTTCACCGCCGCCCAGGGCGTGATGATGATGGCCGTGATGGGGATGCTGCTGTCCGAGCCCCTGCAACGCCTCAACGGAGTCAAGAACGTCCTCGCCGCCGTCATCAACGTCGTGGCCGGCCTCATCTACGCCGTCGTCGCCCCGGTGAGCTGGCCGGTGATCGGATTGCTGGCCGTCGGGTCGACGATCGGGGGGCAGATCGGGGCGAAGATCGGGCGCAAGCTGCCGCCGACCGTGTTGCGCGCTGTGATCGTGGTGATCGGTGTCGCGGCAGTGGTCGAACTGGTCGTGAAGTGAGTCCTGCCAACGTCCTGGCCGGGTCGGCGGAACGGATGCCGTCCCGCCGATCCGTGCCGACCCGTTAAGCCAGGAACTCCCGGGCCGCCGCGAGGAACAGGTCGTTCTCTTCCGGCGTCCCGATCGTCACGCGAGCCCCGTCGCCCGGGAACGGGCGCACGATCAGCTTCCGGTCCAGCATGTGCTCGGAGAAGGCGACCGTCCGCTCGCCCAGCGGGAACCACACGAAATTGGCCTGGGTAACCGGAATCTCGTAGCCCATCGAGACCAGCTCCGACCGCACCCGGTCGCGCTCCGAGATGATTTCGGCGCAGCGTTCCATGAGCTCGTCGGCGGCGTCGAGCGACGCCATGGCGGCGACCTGGGCGATGGCGTTCACCGAGAAAGCCACGTACACCTGGCGAAGCGCCTCCGCGATCGAAGCGCACGCCACGGCGTAGCCCACTCGCAATCCGGCCAGCCCGTACGCCTTCGAGAAAGTCCGCAGCACCGCCACGTTTTCCCTTGTGCGCGCGAATTCCACGCCGTCCGGCACGGCCGGATCGGTGACGAATTCCTTGTAGGCCTCGTCCAGCACCACCAGGACGTGGGGCGGCACGGCGTCGAGGAACCGCTCGATTTCGTCGTGCGTCAGCACGGTGCCGGTGGGGTTGTTGGGATTGCAGACGAAGATGAGCTTCGTCCGGTCGGTGATGGCCGCGAGCATGGCGTCGAGGTCCAGCCCGTGCGAGGAAGTCAGCGGCACCTTCACCGAAGTCGCGTGCGCGACCTGGGTGACGATCGGGTACGCCTCGAACGAGCGCCACGCGAACATGGCCTCGTCGCCGGGGCCGCAGACGGCCTGGATCAGCTGCTGGCACAGGGAAACCGAGCCGCAGCCGACGGCGATGTGGTCGATGGGCACGTCGAGGTCGGCGGCGAGGCGTTCGCGCAGGGCGTGGGAACCGCTGTCGGGGTAGCGGTTGACGTCGGCCATCGCTTCGGTGATGGCGGCGCGCACGCTGGGCAGCGGGCCACCGGGCACCTCGTTGCTCGCGAGCTTGATCGCGCCTTGGATCGTCCGGCCGGGGACGTACTTCGGCAACGAATCGAGGTCGGGGCGCGGTGCGAGGGACGGCATCGTCGGTACTCCTCGGGTCAAACGGGACGGCCTGGCCACCGTATCTCGCGCCGTCGGATCCACAAAGGTTCCCAATGTTCACCTGGAGGTGATTGCATGAGGCGATGACGTCGACGAGCACCGTGGATTACCAGCGTACCGACGATCGCGCCCTGCGCCTCACCTTCGCGGAGCCCGACGGCGCCATCCGGGGCGGGCTCGTTGTGCTGCACGAAGGCGACGGGATCACCGACGGCGTGGTGCTGCTCGTCGCGAGCCTCGCGAACGAAGGCTGGCTCACCGTCACGCCCCACATCGACGGCGGCGAGAAGCTCACGCAGCAGGACCTCCTCGACGCGACGGACATCACACTCGAATGGCTGCTCGAGCACGGTGTGGAGGCCGATCTGCGCGGCGTCGTCGGGTTCGACCTGGGCGGCACGGCGGCGCTCGTCGTCGCGTCGCACCGCCGGCTCGGCGCGGCGGTGAGCGTGGGCGGCCAGCGCGTGACGGAGCTGCCGCGGCTGCTCGACATCGCCGGGCACGTGACCAGCCCGTGGCTCGGCATGTACGGCGACGCCGGTGACGAGGCCGGCGGCGCCGAAGTGGAGCAGCTGCGCGAAGCGGCGGCGTCGGCGAAGGTGGCCACGAACGTCGTGCGCTACCCGGGCGCCAACCACCGCTTCGACGCCGATCCCGGCGCGGCCGAGGAAGCCTGGCAGCGCACGTTGGACTGGTTCGACGCACACCTGCGGTAAGCCTGCGGCAAGACGGTGGCCCGGCCGGTTAGCCGCAGTTAACATCGGCGGGTGACCCAGACTGCCGATGTTCCCGAAGTGCTCTGGCGACCCGACCCGAGCCGCGTGTCCGACACTCGCATCGAGGCGTTCCGCAGGTGGCTGCGGGAAGAACGCGGCGTGGAGGTCGGTGACTACGACTCCCTCTGGCGCTACTCCGTGGAACACGTGCCCGACTTCTGGGCGGCCGTCGCCGAGTTCTCCGGCGTGCGCTGGCACGAGAAGCCCCGGGAGGTGCTCTCGGGCGCGATGCCGAACGCGAAGTGGTTCGACGGCGGCACGCTGAACTACGCGGAACACGCGCTCAGCCCTGGCGTCGCGGGCGCCCCGAAGGGCGACGATGAGCTCGCCGTGATCTTCCACCGCGAAGACGGCTTCGCCGAGCAGCTCACGTACGGCGACCTTCGCGCGCAGGTCGCCGCGGCGCGCGGAGCGTTGAAGGCCCTGGGCGTCGCGAAGGGCGACCGGGTGGTGGCGCTGGCGCCGAACTGTCCGCAGACACTCGTGGCGTTCCTCGCGGCGGCGTCGCTGGGCGCGATCTGGTCTTCGTGTTCGCCGGACTTCGGCGTCCGCGCGATCTCCGACCGCTTCACGCAGATCGAGCCGAAGGTGCTCATCGCGGTCAACGGCTACGCCTACAACGGCCGAGAGTTCGACGTCACCCCCACGGTCGAGCGCTTGCGCGCCGACATCCCGTCGCTGAGCGCGACCGTTCTCGTGAAATACGTGGGTGGCGGGACCGTCGACGGCGCCCTCGACTGGAACGCGCTGCTCGCCGAGCACGCCGGCTCCGAACTGGCGTACGCGCCGGTGGAGTTCGAGCACCCGCTGTGGGTGCTGTACTCGTCCGGCACCACGGGCCTGCCGAAGGGGATCGTGCAGGGACACGGCGGGATCGTCGTCGAGCACCTCAAAGCCCTCTCGCTGCAAGCGGATCTCGGGCCGGGCGAACGGTTCTTCTGGTTCACCACCACCGGCTGGATGATGTGGAACTTCCTCATCTCGGGCCTGCTGGTGGGGTCGACGATCGTCCTCTACGACGGCAGTCCGGGCCACCCGGACCTCAACGTGCTGTGGCACCTGGCCGAACAGCACCGCATCACCTACTTCGGCACGTCGGCGCCGTTCATCCAGAGCTGCCTCAAGGCGGGGCTGGAACCGTCCGCGCGTTACGACCTGAGTGCGTTGCGCGCCTTGGGTTCCACGGGTGCGCCGTTGTCGGTCGAGGGCTTCCGGTGGATCGCCGACAAGATCGGGAAGTCAGTGCAGATCTGCTCGGTCTCCGGCGGCACGGACCTGTGCGCGGCGTTCGTGGCGGCCTCGCCCGACGTGCCGGTGTGGCTGGGCGAGCTGTCGTGCCGGGCGCTGGGTGCGGCCGTCGCGTCGTACGACGAGGCCGGCAACGCGCTGGTCGACCAAGTCGGCGAGCTGGTGATCACGGAGCCCATGCCGTCGATGCCGGTGTTCTTCTGGAACGACCCCGACGGCGCGCGGCTGCACGAGGCGTACTTCGACATGTACCCCGGCGTCTGGCGCCACGGCGACTGGATCCGCGTGACCCCGCGCGGCTCCGCCGTGATCTACGGCCGCAGCGACTCGACGCTCAACCGCGGCGGCGTGCGCATGGGCACGGCCGAGTTCTACCGCGTGGTCGAGGGCTTCGACGAGGTCGCCGATTCCCTGGTCGTGGACACCTCCGCGGCCGGCAACGACGACGGCCAGCTGCTGTGCTTCCTCGTGCCGGCGCCGGGTGTGGATCTTGCCGATGTGGAGCCGAAGCTGAGGAAGGAGCTTCGTAGCGCTCTGTCACCGCGCCACGTTCCCGACCGGTTCGTGGTGGTCGGCGAGATCCCCCGTACCTTGAACGGTAAGAAGTGTGAGGTACCGGTGAAGAAGATACTCTCCGGAGTCGCGCCGGAGAGGGCTGTGAGCAGGGACGCGTTGGCCAACCCGGCCGCGTTGGCCCCGTTCACGGAGCTCGCGGGGGAGCTCGCCGGGCGGTGACGAAGCAGGGGGAAGCATGGCTGGGCCATACGTGTTGCACGCGTGGTGACGGGAACACGCGTGCAGCACAGCTGGCAGGTGGCGGGCGTGACGACCGTCAAGGCGATCACCTGGGTGACCAGGCTCGCCGGCCTGCTGACGCTACTTTCCGTGGTGGTGCCCTCCGGCCGTAACCTGCGTGGCCACCTGGCCGAGTGGCTGGAGCTGCCTCAGGAAGCGACGGTGGCGGCGGCGACCGTGGCCGTCGTCACGGGCGTGTTGCTGATCATGCTCGCGGCCGGGCTTCGACGGCGGAAGCGGCGGGCCTGGCAGCTCGCGGTCGCCTTCGCGGTGTTGTTGACCTTGTCACACCTGGGGCTGCGGCACGTGTTCGGCGCGGGCGTGGTTTCGGTGGTGCTGCTCGTCGGGCTGATCGTGAACCGGCGCTACTTCGTCGCGGAGCCCGACCCGACGACGGGCCGCTGGCGCGCGGTGCGGGTGTTCCTGCAGCTGGTGCTGGCCGGGTTCGTGATCAATGTGGTGCTGCTTTCGGTGGCGTCCGGCCGGATGCTCGAGCCGCTGAGCTTCCCCGCTCGGCTTTCGCAGTCCGGGCTGGCGCTGGTGGGCGTGAGCGGTCCCGCCGTGTTCCACGGGCTGTGGCTGGAGGACCTGTCGGCGGCGATCGGGCTGCTGTTCAGCATCGCGGCGGTGCTTGTGTCGGCGTACTTCCTGCTGCGCTCGGCGGAGCCCGCGCCGGGGCTGTCGGACGGGGAGCTGGCGCGCTTGCAGGCCCTGCTGGCCGAGCACGGCGACCGCGACTCGCTGGGCTACTTCGCGCTGCGGCGCGACAAGTTCGCGGTGTTCTCGAAGACGGGCAAGGCGGCCGTGACGTACCGCGTGATCGCCGGCGTCGCGCTGACGTCGGCCGACCCGCTGGGCGACCACGAGGCGTGGCCGGGCGCCATCGAGGAGTACCTGGAGATCTGCAAGCGCAACGCCTGGGTGCCGGCCGCGATGGGCGCGTCCGAACTCGGGGCGACGGTGTGGGCGCGCTTCGGGCTGGAGGTGCTGGAGATCGGCGACGAGGCCATCGTCGACACGGCCGGCTTCACCCTGGACGGGCGCATCATGCGCGGCGTCCGCCAGGCGGCCTCGCGCACGCGCCGGGCGGGGTACAAGGTGCTGGTGCGGCGGTCCGAGGATCTGCGGCCGGGTGAGCTGGACGAGCTGGTGCAACTGGCCGCGGCGTGGCGGGGCACCGAGACCGAACGCGGCTTCTCGATGGCCCTGGGCCGCATGGGCGACCCCGGCGCGGTGATCGTGACGGCCGAACAGGGCGGACGCGTACGCGGCGTCCTGCAGTTCGTGCCGTGGGGCGCGCGCGGCCTGTCGCTGGACGTGATGCGGCGGGACCGGTCGGCGGACAACGGCGTGAACGAGCTGATGATCTCCGAGCTGCTGGTCTATTCGCGGGAGCACGACATCGACCACGTCTCGCTGAACTTCGCCGCGTTCCGGTCGCTGATGGAACAGGGCCAACGCATCGGCGCGGGTCCCGTGGCGCGCATCTCGGCAAAGGTCCTGCACTTCTTCTCGCGCTGGATCCAGATCGAGAGCCTGTACCGCTTCAACGCCAAGTTCCAGCCGCGGTGGGTCCCGCGGTACCTCGTGTACCCCGGCGTCCGCGAACTCCCGCGCGTCGGCGTGGCCACCTTCGAAGCCGAGGGCCTCGGCGGCCGTTCCCCCTGGTTGCGACGCTTGCTGCAACGCTGATCTTCACTTTCGGGGGGTGCCTTCGCGGGGTTTTGGGGGGTGTGTAAGCTATCTGGGCAGTGGTCGACAAGGCCCAGGAGGCTTCGCCTAGTCTGGTCTATGGCGCCGCACTGCTAATGCGGTTGGGGGTAACCCCCCCTCCCGGGTTCAAATCCCGGAGCCTCCGCTGGTGCCTGTTTCGGCAGGTGCTAGATTAACAACTGAACAAGCGCCCGTAGCTCAGCTGGATAGAGCATCTGACTACGGATCAGAAGGTCAGGGGTTCGAATCCCTTCGGGCGCACGTCTGGTTGAGACAGCAGTACCAAGAAACCCGCCGGAAACGGCGGGTTTCTTGCTGTCCGGGCGTTGTTTGTCAGCCACGGCACGCGGGACCCCGCGTACGCAGCAGACCCCGCCCGGGGCCGTGTCGGGGCGGGGTCTGCTCCGGGTGGTCCGTCGACCACCGCCGGGAGGGCGGCGAAGAGTCACGCCCGCCCGGGGTCACGTCAGGTCAGTACCGGGCGGCCCAGCGGGAGGCCCTTGCCGCCGGTGGCGGCGGACATGGCGCCGAGGTACAGGTAGACGCCGACCGCGGCGAAGACGAAGCAGACGTAGCCGCCGGCGGTGGAGGCGCCCGGGGCGTCGCCCACCGTGCCGTAGAGCACGAGGGCCACGGCGAGGTCGATCAGCACGAACAGCACGGTGAACATGGCGGGCAGCCGCAGCGTGCCGAGGGTCAGCAGGACGATCGTGATCAGCCAGGCGATCAGGAAGATGCCCTGCGTGGCGATGGCCGCGTCCGAGGTGATGCCGAACCAGTTGTGGGTCAGGCCGAGCACCAGCGCCGAGTAGCTCCACCAGAACCCGGCGAAGATGCCGAACACCGAGGCGACGGCGTTCTGGCCCAGCGACAGCGCCCACACCGCGGCGACGAACTGGCCAAGGCCCGTCGCGGGCAGGATGACGGCGATCGAGGCACCGACGGCACTGGCCGGGACGTACCCGGTCAGAACCAGGCCGAGCGCGATCGTGCCAACGATGAAGGTGGGCAGCCCGATCATGCCGGGGTCGCCCACGGGTGCGGTTTGGGCAGGGGCTTCGACTTCGGTGGCAACATCAGTGGACATCGTGTACTCCTCGTTGAGCTGCGAATGATCCTCGAGTGCGGTCGGTTCGGGTGGCGGTCCTGGATCGGCCGGCCGGGGGAGACGCCGTGATCCGGCGGGCGGGAAGGCGCGGTGTCGCCCTCCGGTTCCCGCGTCGAGCCGGGTCCGCCGGCGCCGGACAGGCACCGGCGGCTGATCGGTCGGACGTGGGTGGTGCGGTTGCATCACCGGCCTGCCGTGCCGGGCTGGGTCGCCCGATGACGCGGTGGTCCGGACCCGGCGGGCGGAGAGCGCGGTGGCAGTTCCCTTTGCGCGTCGAGCCCGGTCACCGGCACCGGGTGGACGCCGGTCGACGGTCGGCCGGACCGGGGTGGTGCCGTCGTACCGCCCGGTTTCCGGTCTTCGGCGCCGGGCACGCGCCGCCGGTGGCCGGCCGGGTGACACCGCTTGGTTCCCGGGTCGAGCCGGGTCGAGGCGGTGCGGCGGGCCGGGCTGCGGCGTGGGGACCGCCCGCGAGCGGATGGGCCGGCCCGAAACCGGGGAGAGCGGCGTTACCGGGTTCTGGGCCACAGCCCGGACAGCTCGGGGTGGTCGTCGTCGATGAGGCGGTGGGCCAGGGCGATCGCTTCTTTGGGGTCGATCTGGTCGAAGTCGGGGTGGCCGTTGGCGAGTCCCTCGAAGACGGCGGCCAGTTCGGTCGCTGCGGTGGGGGACAGGCTGGTGTCCTGGCTGCACTGCACGTAGCGCATCCGCAGCACCGAAGAGGCCTGCATCAGCAAGGCGCAGTAGGTGTCCCGCGCGACGGGTGCCCGGTCGGACCGAGCACCTGACTCTTTGCCTTTCACGCCGGCTCCTTTCTCTCGTCTGGTGTCCCGACGCGGACGGTCAGGCGGTGGCGCGCTTCTTGAGTTCCTTGGCCGCGGCACCCGGGTCGGCGGCGTTGTAGATCGCACCGCCGGCGACGGCGACGGTGGCGCCGGCGTCGCGTACGGCGCCGATGGTGTCGGCCTTGATACCGCCGGCGATGGAGAACGGGACCCCGGCCTCCCGGCCGTCCTGCAGCAGCGTGTCGATCGTGTAGCCCGGGCGGGCCTGTTCGTCGAGACCGGCGTGGATTTCCACAAAGGACACGCCCAGCTTCGAGACCTCCCGGATCCGGGCGACCCGGCCCTCGACCACGGTGATCATGTCGGCCACGACCTGCTTGCCGTACTTGCGACCCGCCGCGACCGCGCCCCGCACCGTGTCGTCATCAGCGGCGCCCATCACGGTGACCAGATCCGCGCCGGCCTCGAACGCCAGTGCCGCTTCCAGTTCTCCGGCATCGGCGGTTTTCAGGTCCACGAACACCAGCTTGCCCGGATGCGCTGCCTTGATCGCGCTCACCGCGGCGATCCCGGCCGATTTCACCAACGGTGTTCCCAGCTCCAGAATGTCCACGTGCTCAGCCACCTGATTCGCCAACGTCAACGCCGCCGGCAAATCCAGCACATCCAACGCCACCTGCAATTTCACAATCGTCTCCTCACGACCGGCCGGGCAATAACCCCCACAACAATCCCCACCCGTCGCAGGTCCAGCAACACCCCACCACATGCAAAAACACAATCCCCCGATACGCACAACAAATACCCACCTCCGCCGGAGCCGCTCGGCCGTGGTCAGGGGGTGCGACGGCCGCCGTCGATCCCGAAGCCGGCCGTCGACGGCAGACAGGAACCGTAGAACGCCAGGTCAAGGCTCGTTTCCGGTGACGGGTTCGCCGCTGCCCGCTCGTGGTGGTGCGGCGGCCGTTCGTCAGTGATTCGGTGCCGGTCGTTCGCGATTGGTTGCCAGGGCAGGCGCCGGCGAAGAAGCTGGGAAAAGACAAGCCGAGTTCAGGGCGACGTTACCAGAAAGCCGCCCTGGCCGAACCCTCGACGGGCAACGGTGCCTGATTTCTGCCGACCGTTGCCGGGGGCGAATGTGAGGGAGGACGCCATGAGGTGGCAAACGCCTTGTTCCGCGCTGCTCGAGGCGTGCCCCGACGCCGGCTCGCGCCGGTTTTGACGGATTGTTTCGCACGGTGTTCATACATTGCCTCGGAGCCGCGGCTGGTGGCGGTTATCCGCAGTGGAATTGCGCTTGCGCCGGCTGCCGAACGGCCCGGGCCAAGCCCGAAGCCGCGACGACGCACGCCGGGATCGCCGTCTCCGGAGCCGGCGACCAGTGGTTTCTGCTCAACGCGACCCCGGACGTGCACCACCAGATCGCGGCGGATCCTTCGTTGCACCCCGGTCCGGAGATCAGGAAGACGCCGGTGGCCGGTGTGTTGCTGACGGACGCGGAGTTCGACCACACGATCGGCCTGCTGATGCTGCGCGAGGGGTCTTCGCTGACGGTGTACGGGACGTACCCCGTGCTGGAGGCGCTGACCCTGTGGTTCCCGGTCCGCGAACTGCTCAGCGACTACGCGGACCTCACCTGGTCCCAGGTCGAGGTCGGCAAACCGCTGGACCTGGACGACCAGCTGCGCGTGACCCCGTTCCTCACCGGGTCCAAGGCACCGCGCTACATCGGGGAGTCCCGGCTTCGCGGCCCGTCGTCGGAGTGGGAGGTGGGCTACCGCCTGGAAGACAAGGTGACGGGTGGGATCGCGGTCTACGCGCCGACGCTGCCCCGCTGGGACGACAAGTTCGCCGAGCAGGTGGCGTCGGCCGACTGCGTCTTCGTGGACGGCACCTTCTGGACGGACGACGAAATGTCCAGCCAGGGTGCGGGAAGCCGGACCGGGCGCTCGATGGGGCACATGCCCGTCAGCGGTGACGACGGTTCGGCGCGCGCGCTGGCCGCACTTCCCGCGAAGCGAAAGATCTACACACACATCAACAACACGAACCCGATCCTCGACGAAGAGTCCCCGGAACGGCGTTGGGTGACGGACTTGGGCATCGAGGTCGGCCGAGCCGGCTTGGAGGTGGAAGTATGAACCCGTGGTCTGCCGAGGAGTTCGAGGCGCACCTGCGGTCCATCGGAGAAAAGCGGTACCACCATCTGCACCCGTTCAACGAGCGGATGCACTCGGGCACGCTGACCGAGGAGGAATTCCGGGGCTGGGTGCGGAATCGCTTCTACTACCAGATGAACCTGCCGAAGAAGGACGCGTTCATCCTGACCAAGCTCCCCGGCCGGGAGGACCGCCGTCAGTGGATCCAGCGCATCATCGACCACGACGGGCGAACCGGTGACGAGGGTGGTCTCGAGAAGTGGATTCGCCTCGGCGCGGCTGTCGGCTTGAGCCGCGAAGCGTTGTTCGACACCGACACGGTGCTGCCCGGAGTGCGCTTCGCCGTGGACGCCTATGTGGACTTCTGCCGCCAGAAGCCGTGGCTGGAGGCCGTGGCGTCGGCGCTGACCGAACTGTTCGCACCGGATCTGCTCAGCCGGCGGATCACCGACGTGCAGCACCACTACCCGTGGATCGCCTCGGAAGGCCTGGAGTACTTCCGAGCGCGGCTCACCCAGCAGCCCAAGGACATCGCGCACCTGCTCGAACTGGTGCTCACCCACGCGAAGTCGCGGGAACAGCAGGACGCGTGCGCGCGGGCCCTGGAGTTCAAGTGCGACGTCCTCTGGAGCCTGCTGGATGCCGTGGAACTCGCGTACAGCAAGAGTTCGTGATGGACGAATCCGACTTGACGGCCATCCCGAAGCTGGCGACCAAGGCGATGCTCAAGCACGACAACGTCCGTGACGTGGAGCTGCTCCTGTTGCCGGAGCGCGTCGTGCTCCTGAACAAGTCCGGGGCGGCGATCCTGGGGCTGTGCGACGGCAGCCGGACCGTGCGGCAGCTGGTCGACCAGCTGGAGCAGGATTTCGCGGCCGCCGATCTCGCGAACGACGTGATGACGTTCCTCCAGGATGCACGCGGACGGGGTTGGGTGGTGGTCTCATGACCGGCGCACCGCAGCCGTACGGCCTGCTGGCCGAAGTCACGCACCAGTGCCCGTTGCACTGCGTCTACTGCTCGAACCCGTTGGAGCTGATCGAGCGGCAGGACGAGCTGGGCACCGAGGACTGGTTGCGGGTGATCCGCGAGGCCAGCGGCCTCGGGGTTGTGCAGGTGCACTTTTCAGGCGGGGAACCCCTCGTCCGCAGCGACCTGGAGACGCTGGTCGCCGAATGCCGCCGCCTCGGCCTGTACACGAACCTGATCACCAGCGGGCTCGGGCTCACGGAGAGCCGGGCGAGGTCACTCGTCTCGGCCGGCCTCAACAGCGCGCAGCTGAGCATCCAGGGCGACGCCGCCGAGTCGACGAACCTGGTCGCGGCGAGCAAGCGGTTCGACAAGAAGGAGGCCGCCTCGCGCATCATCCGCGACGCCGGCCTGCCGTTGAACATGAACGTGGTCCTGCACCGGGCGAACCTGTCCCGCCTGGACGCGATCATCGACGTCTGCGTTTCGTGGGGCGCCGAGCGGCTGGAGCTCGCGAACGCGCAGTACTACGGCTGGGCCCTGCGCAACCGCGATCTGCTGATGCCGACCAAGGCCCAGCTCGACGACGCGGTCGGCGTCTACGAACGCCGGAAGGCCGAGCTCGGGGAGAGCATGGAGCTCCTCTGGATCCTCCCGGACTACTACGAGCCGTACCCGAAGCCGTGCATGGGCGGCTGGGCGCAGAACGCACTCACGGTCGCGCCGGACGGCACCGTGTACCCCTGCCCGGTGGCCGCGGAGATCACGACGATGACCTTCTCCTCGGTTCGCGACCACGACCTCGCGTGGATCTGGGCGAAGTCCGAGGCGTTCCAGGCCTACCGTGGAACGGAGTGGATGCCCGACCCGTGCCAGAGCTGCCCGCGCAAGGAGCTCGACTTCGGCGGCTGCCGGTGCCAGGCGTTCGCGTTGACCGGTGACGCGGCGCGCACCGATCCGGTGTGCGTGCACTCACCCGACCACCACCTGGTGCAGGACGCTCTCGTGCGCGCCAATCAGGACGAGGTCACGGCCGACGGGGAACAGCTGCGCGAAAAGCTGGTGTACCGCCGCCCGACGGTGTCGGCGCGCCGGCTCTGAGGCATGCCGTTCGATCACCGGGTCGCCTCCGGCGACAAGCTGACGGAGCACGAGGCGGCGGCGCGTTCGGCCGAGATCTTCGACGTCCACTACGCGGTGGAGCTCGACTTGACCGCCGGTGCGCGGGAGTTCGCGACTGACACGGTGGTCCGCTTCCAGGCGCGGTCCGGGGATGCGTCCGTCTTCCTCGACTTCGCGGGGCAAGTCGAGTCGGTCGAGTGCAACGGCCGTGAGCTGGGGCCGGACGCGCACGAAGGGTCGCGCGTCCGGCTGGCCTTGCGTCCGGGCGAGAACACGGTTCGCGTGGCCGGGCTCGCGGCGTACTCGCGTGCGGGCGAGGGGCTGCACCGGTTCCAGGATCCGCTGGACGGCCGGGTTTACGTGCACACGAAGTTCGAACCTTTTGCGGCGCACCGGGTTTACGCGTGCTTCGACCAGCCCGACCTGAAAGCGACGGTGGACCTGACCGTCACCGCCGACGCCGGCTGGGTCGTGATCGCCAACACCGATCCCGAGGAGACGACCCGATCCGGCGAGCGGTCGACGTGGCGTTTCGGCCGCACGCCACCGCTGCCGCCGTACTTGGCGGCGTTCGCCGGTGGCCCGTTCCGCCGGCTGCGGTCCAGCCACGACGGAGTGCCGCTGTCCCTGTACGCGCGCGGCTCGCTCATCGAGGACCTGACGAACGACGCGCCCGAGCTCTTCGCCGTGCTCGGGCGCGGGCTCGACTTCTTCCGCCGGTTGTTCGACCTGCCGTACCCGTTCACCAAGTACGACCACGTTTTCGCACCCGAGTACGCGTTCGGCGGGATGGAGCACCCAGGCTGTGTGACGCTCAACGAGCGGTTCGTGTTCCGCCACCGCGTCACGGCGGAAGCGCGGCGGCAACGGGCCGAGGTCCTGCTGCACGAGATGGCGCACATGTGGTTCGGCGACTACGTGACCATGCGCTGGTGGGACGACCTGTGGCTGAACGAGGCCTTCGCGACGATGATGGCGGTCGTCGCGCAGGCGGAAGCGACGTCGTACGGGGAAGGCTGGACCGCCTTTGCCCACCGCGCCCTGCCGGCGGCCCGGCACGCCGACCGGCTGCCCACCGCCCACGCGATCCGCGTGGAAACCGCCGACACCGACGCCGCGCGATCGAACCTCGGCCCGATCGTCTACCTACGCGGCGCGGCGGTGCTCCACGACCTCGCTTCGCGCTTGGGCTGGGACACTTTCGTCGCCGGCGTGCGGACTTTCCTGCGGACGCACGCGTGGGGCAACGCCGGCCTCGACGACTTCGTGGCCGCACTGCGGAAGGTGTCGGACGAGGACGTGGACCGGTGGGTCGAGGAGTGGCTGGTGCGGCCCGGGGTCAACACGGTCGAGGTGGTTCACGGCCAGGTGGTCCAGCTTCCCGACGTCCGGCCGCGGCACCTGAAGCTGCGGGTCGGCGCGTTCGACGAACGCGACGGCGAGCTGGTGTGGCGGTACCGCGCACACGTGTCGCTCGGGCACCGCGACGGCGTCCTTGCCGTCGCCGGATGCGCCGACCTGCTCGTGCCCAACGACGACGCGGCCGGCCACGTCAAGGTCAGGCTGGACCTGCGGTCGCGACGGACGGCTTTGCGGAGGTTGTCCACACTGGACGATCGGCGCACGCGAGCAGTCGTCTGGGGTGTGTTGTGGGACGACGTGGTCGACGCCCGCCTGCCCGCGCGCAGCTACGCGGCGGCCGTGCTCACCCACGGCGTGCTGGAGAGCGATATCGGTGTCCTGGAAACACTTGTGGAGCGAGCGGTACGGGCGGTCGAACTCTACGGCGATCCGCGCGACCGGGCCCGGGCACTCGAAGCCGTGGCGCGCCGGGTGCACGCGCAACTGGCCGCCGCCGAACCGGGCAGTGACCGTCGGCTGGTGTTCGCCCGGGCTTTCGTCGGGGTCAGCCAGGACCACGGTGTGCTGAGCGAGCTCGTGCACGGCCGAACGCCGTGGCCGGACGTGAAGGTGGACGGGGATCTGCGGTGGCGGGCCGCGATCCGCCTCGCCTCGATCGGCGGTGACCTCGACGGCCTGCTGTCCGTGGCGCAAGAAGCCGATCCGGGGGACAGCGGGCGACGGAACACCTTGACGGCTGAAGCCGCGTGTCCCACCCCCGCCGCCAAAGAGGAAGCCTGGACCCGCGTGGTCGGCGAGGGTTTCTCGCTGGCGGAACGGAAAGCCGTGATGGCGGGACTGCGGCAACCGGGACAGGAAGCGCTGCTCACCCCGTTCGTGGACCGCTACCTGCGCGTGGTGGAGAGCGGCGCCGGCGAGCCTGGGTTCGCGCTCGCGTTCGCGCGGGGGCTGTACCCGCGGTTCACGACCGACGAGCACGCCGTGCTGGCCCGCACGGATCGCTTGCTGGAGCGCGGGTTGCTGCCCGAAGACGTGCGCAAGGCCGTCCGGGAGGAGCGGGCCGAGCTGGCCATCCTGCGGGCCGCGCGGGCGTGCGACGCGGCGCGCTGACCCCGATGCGCTGACTCGGCGCGAGGTGGATGGCGCAAGGTCCCGGTGCTCTGTGCAGGCCGGAACCTTGCGCCAGCAGGAGTCCCGCTCGCGGCCGGCCGCCGCGGTGGCGAGAAAGGGAATGGAACTGTTACCGTCCGGGAGGAAAAGCAGTTGCGTCCCGAAACCCGGAACTTCGTCGCCGAACTATGGGGGCCGCGAGGAAATTGCGGCAAGCCAGGCAGAACGAATGGTCGTGAATCCAGGACGAACGGCGGCGGTCCTGCTACGAAGGGGAACAGGAGTTCCTTGACTACCGGCCGTTCGCCGTGGTGAGATTGCCGAACGGGTGCAGTTCACGGCCTCTTCGCCGCCGTCCGATTACCCCGAACGCCCGTATGTGGCGTAGTGCACACCGTTCATGTCCGCACGCCGCGCGTTCGTGTCCAACAGATTGACCACGTCAACCAGGCCCGGGCACTCTCGTGGCACACCGGGAGCCGCCGGTGTAGCCGACAACTGCTTTTCGGCGGAGCGAGAGGTGGATTCATGGTTCTTCCGTCAAAGATGCCTCAGCTCGCCGACCTCGATTTGCTGCTGTCAGTGGAAAGCTATGGCAGCGTGGGAAAGGCCGCTCAGGCGCACAGCCTTTCCCAGCCGGCCGCCAGTATCCGGATCAGCGCGATGGAACGTCGCCTGGGGCTTCGGCTGCTGGAGCGTTCTCCTACCGGTTCCAAGCTCACCGAGGAAGGGGAAATGCTGGCGAAGTACGCCCGCAACGTGATGAGTGCCGCGCGGGAGCTGCTGGAATTCGGATCGGGGGCTCCGTCCGCCGAGGCGAAACGGCTGCGGGTCGCGGGCAGCCCGGCTGTCTCCGAGCATTTGATCCCTGAATGGCTGAACCGGTCCGGGTTCTCGTTCGGCGAGGCTCGGGTGGAGGTGCAGACCGGCAGCATCGACGAGCTCCGCCGGCTGATCCGGGCGGGCCACGTCGACCTCGCGTTCATCGATGGCTGGTGCCAGGCCGGAAGTCACGTGCAGAGGCAGTTCGGCGACGACATGGTCACCCGGTACATCTGCGACGACATGCTCGCCGTGGTGGTCGGCGCGAAGCACCCGTGGGCCAGGAGGAGCCGTCCCCTGACGGTGCGCGAGCTGGCCTCGGCGCCCCTCGTCCTGCGCGAGCGCGGCTCGGGGCTGCGGGAGTTCACGGATGACCTGCTGGGAACCGACCGGACCACGCGCAGTTACGTCGAATTTCCTTCCAGCGCCGCGATCAAGCAAGCGGTCGCGACGAGCCAGCGGGTGACCGTGCTGAACGTTTCCACCGTGCGGTCCGAGCTCACGGAAGGCCGGCTGCACCTGGTGGCCGTCGACCAGGAAATGCCGGCGAAACCCATCTACGCGGCGTGGAGTGAGCGCCGGGATCTCCCGGAGTACGCGCGGGAACTGGTGGAGATCGCGGCTTCGAAAGGCAGTCCGATGCCGGTTTTCGTGCCGGGGCAGAAGGTCAAGGGAAGTCGGCTCACGGTCGCGAAAACCACCACGAAAACGTAATACGACGGTCAACGTCGGTCGATTCGCAGGAGGAGCAAGGTAGATGTCAGCACTGAACAAAATCGCGCGCACGCTCGTCTCCAACCGGCGCGGTATTCTCGCTGCCGACGAGAGCATCGGGACGATGTCCTCCCGCTTGGAGAAGGTGGGGGTCGAGCCCACCGAGGAAAGCCGCCGGGTCTACCGCGAGCTGATCGTGACGACTCCCCGGCTCGCGGAATCGATCAGCGGCGTCATTCTCGCGGACGAGACGTTCCACCAGAAAGTGGCCAACGGGCGCACCTTCCCGGAGTTCCTCGACGATCTCGGGATTCTCGCCGGGATCAAGGTCGACACCGGGGCGAAGCCGCTGGCGGGAGCGTCGGACGAGAAGATCACCGAAGGGCTCGACGGGCTGCGCGAACGAGTCGCGGACTACGTGCGAGGCGGAGCGACGTTCGCCAAGTGGCGCGCGGTGATCACGATCGGCGACAACGTGCCGTCGGAGCGTGCGGTGCACGCGAACGTGCACGCATTGGCGCGGTACGCGGGCCTCTGCCAGGAAGGCGGCCTGGTGCCGATCGTGGAACCCGAGGTGCTGATGGACGGCTCCCACTCGCTGGCGCAGTGCCGGCAGGTGACGACGTCCGTGCTGGAGGTGCTGTTCGAGGAGCTCGACCTGATGCGGGTTCAACTCGACGGCATCGTCCTCAAGCCCAACATGGTCCTGGCGGGAGCCGGCAGCTCGGAGCGGCCCTCGGTGGCCGACGTCGCCAAGGCCACAGTGGACACTTTGCGTGCGACGGTGCCGGCGTCCGTGCCGGGCATCGCCTTCCTTTCCGGTGGGCAGAGTCCGGAGCTGGCGACCCAGCACCTCGGGGCGATGCAGAAGCTCGATCCGCTTCCCTGGGAGCTCACGTACTCGTTCGGCCGGGCACTGGTCGGGCCGGCTCTGGAGGCGTGGCGGGGCGACGAGGGCAACCGGGCCGCGGCCCAGCAGGTGCTCTCCGACCGGGCCGTCGCGAACGCCGCGGCCCGCTGAGCGCTCGAGCCGGGGCGCCGCCCGCGGTACCGGCGGTCGGCGCCTCTCTGAAGAGGGCGACCGGATCGATGAGGTGGTCTGCCGATCCGGTCGCCCTCGGTTCGGTGTTCACGACAGAACACCTTCACCGACCAGTCCGAGTGGATTGAGGCTCATGAAAACCAAGGAATGGGGTACCCGCGCGGACGACCGGGCCACCGGCGTCGGCGGATCCGATCACGCCCTCGCGCTCGAACTCGTGCCGGTCACCGAAGCCGCCGCGATCGCGGCCGGCCGGTGGGTCGGGCACGGTGACGAGATCAGCGGCAAAGCCGCCGCGGTCGAGGCGATGCACCACGTGGTCGGGTCGGTGCCGATGCGCGGCGTCGTGGTCCTCGGCGAGGACGGGAAGCGGCTGGTCAAGGGTGAAGAGGTCGGCTCCGGAGCCGGACCGGTCTGCGACGTCGCGATCAACGCGGGTGACGGCGCGCTGTCCGTGGCCAGGGACGTGCCGAACGCGCTCGCGGCGGTCGTGGTGGCCGAGCGTGGGGCGCTTTACGACCCGGCGCCGGATCTCGCCATGGACAAGCTGGTCGTCGGGCCCGAGTGCGCGGGCGCCGTCGAGCTCGACCGCCCCGTGGCGGAGAACCTGCGCGCGGTCGCCGCGGCCAAGGGCGGCCGGGTGTCGGACGTCGTCGTCGCCGTGCTCAACCGGCCCTGGCACCGGGAGCTCGTGCACGAAATCCGCGACGCGGGGGCGCGGCTGCACTTGATCGAGGGCGGTGAGATCGCGGGGGCGATCGCCGTCGCTCGTCCCGAGAGCCCGGTGGACGTCATGCTGGGCACCGGGGGCGCGGCGGAGGGGGTCATCGTCGCGGCTGCCCTGTCCTGCCTGGGCGGGTCGGTGCAGGCGCGGCTGCGGTCGGAATCCGGTCTTCGCCACGAGGTTCTCCACACCGAGGACCTGGTCCGCGGCGAGCGTGTGCTGTTCTGCGCCACCGGGGTGACCGGCAGCGAGGTGCTGCGCGGGGTGCAGCAGCACGCCGGCCGGACCACGACCCAGTCCCTGGTGCTGTGCTCGGGCACGGTGCGGATCGTCACGACCGAACACCGATCCGCATGACCGCGGACCCCACGACGGCCGAGCCCCTCATCACGCGCTACCGCGGGCTGATCTGCGATCTCGACGGCGTGGTCTACCGCGGGGCGGACGCCGTGCCCCGTGCGGTGGAGACCTTGAACCGCGTGACGGCGGACGGTGTCCCGGTCGTGTTCGCGACCAACAACGCGTCGCGCCCTCCCGAAGACGTGGGGAACCACCTGCGCGGGCTGGGGATCGCCCCGCGCGGCTGGTCGGTCGTCAACAGCTCGCAGGCCGCCGCGGCACACCTGGCGCAGCGGCTGGCTCCGGGGACGCGGGTGTGCGCGGTGGGCGGGCCGGGCGTCGCCCAGGCACTCACCGAAGCCGGCTTGACGCCGGTCCGCGTCGCGGAGCTGAGCGGCAAACCGGTCGAGGCCGTCGTTCAAGGGCTGGGTCCCGACGTCACCTGGACCGAGCTCGCGGCGGTGGGCTACCTCGTCGGCACCGGAGCCACCTGGGTGGCCACGAACGCCGACCTGACGCTGCCCACGCCGTACGGAGAAGCGCCCGGCAACGGCGCACTGGTCGCCTTGGTGCAGACGGCGGTCGACGCGGCGCCCCACGTCGTCGGCAAGCCGCAGGCCGCCCTGTTCGACCTGTCCCGCTCCCGGCTCGGGACCGCTCGGCCGGACACCCTGGTGTGCGGCGACCGGCTGGAGACCGACATCGAGGGCGCCAATTCGGCCGGCCTCGACTCGCTCTTCGTGCTGAGCGGGGCGTCCCGGCTGCGGGACCTGGCCTTCGCCGGGCGAGCCGCGCGTCCGACGTACGTCGCCACGGATCTGGGCGGGCTGCTCGAGCCCGCGCTGCCGTTGCCCGCCGGCTCGCCCGAGCACCGCGTCGACCTCGGGCCGGACGCCGTCCCCCGCCTGCCGAACGGAGGTGGCACCGGCCCAGCGCTGCGGTCGGTCGTCACCACGGCGTGGGCCGCTCGCGACGCCGGTCGCGCGGTCTCCGACGACGACGGCCGGTGGGGCGAGATCGAACGACAGCTCGGAATCCTCCGGCTGGATCAGGCGCGGTGACCGGGCTGCTTCGACAGCGTTCGTGAGGGGCTGCACCGGCTCTCCCCGGCGCAGCCCCTCACGTCACTCCTGCGGCAGCGCGGGCGGTTCGCCGGTGCGCTCGTAGCCGGCCAGCAGGTCGATCCGGCGCTGGTGGCGGCCGCCCTCGAACTCGGTGGCGAGGAACGCGTCCGCGATGCGCTCGGCCTCCTCGACGGTGTGCATGCGGGCGCCGATGCCGGCCAGCTGTGCGTTGTTGTGCCGCCGGGCCAGCTTGGCCGTCTCCTCGTTCCAGGTCAGTGCGGCGCGGGCGCCGGGCACCTTGTTCGCGGCGATTTGCTCGCCGTTTCCGGAACCGCCGATCACGAGACCGAGGCTGCCTTCGTCGGCGACCACGCGCCGGGCCGCCTCGATGCAGAACGGTGGGTAGTCGTCGGTCGCGTCATAGCGCGAGGGGCCGACGTCGATCACCTCGTGGCCGAGCTCGGTGAGCCTTTCCACGAAGTGGTTCTTGAGGTCGAGTCCGGCGTGATCGGAGCCAAGGTAGATTCGCACGGGAGCAGTCTAATTCCGAATTAGCTAATCGGTGCTTCGTTATTCGCCGGCTGGGCATTTGAATGTTTGATAGGTCGATCGGCACCCGCCGGCTCGCACTCTCCCGGTCGAGGGGAGCGAGTGCTGCCCGGTGCGGGTGCGCGCAGCTCGTCACCGAGGCCAGGTGGTAGCGTTTCCGCAGGTGGGCGACGGGTGCGTCCGACCAGGTGGCCGCCGTGCCGCGTGCCGCCGGTGAGCGTGGCTCCTCCACTCGTCGGCCTCAGGGCGCCGTTCGACACCGGTTCCCGACCACTGGTTGAAGGTCGGTTGCGACAACTCTGTTAAATCGAAGATGCTCTTTCATGACCGCGAAATTTCGTGACGTTGTCCGCGAAATTGCGCGGATCACGAATGTCCGGTTTTGGCTCAGTCGCCGGGCGCAGCCAACAGCTGAGGAGGAAAACATGCAGTGGGAAACTCCGGAGTACACGGTCGTCGAGGTGTGCGCTGAGGCCACCGGCTACTTCTACCGGGGCTGACAGCCGGGCTCCACGGCCCGTGTCGCTTGATTTCTCGTAGCCGCGGCAGATGGCCGAAATCCGCGGCCGGGCTACGTCTGCGTTGCCGCAAGGCCCCGGAGCGAGTGAGACGTTCGCACCGGGGCCTTGTGTCGCACGCTGAAACCGTGCCTGCCGAGAATCGACTCTTTTGCGCAGTCTCCCTCCCCGGTGAACCCTGGTTGATCTGTTGAGGTGGTTCAGGTGTCTCTTGAATTTCTTCCGCTGATAGCGCTGGCCTTCGGCCTCAGTCTCGACAATTTCCGCTCGTCGATCGCCATCGGAACCATTCCCTTCGGCTGGCGTCGCGCGGTGCAGGTCGCCGTCGTCTTCGGAGTGTGGGACGCCGTGAGTCCGCTGCTGGGCGGGTTGATCGGGCACTTCCTGGGTGACTTCCTCGGGGACTGGGCGGACTACGTCGGGGCGGCCGCGCTCGGGTTGTACGGCGTGTACTTCATCGTCGGAGCGATCCGGCACCCGGAGCCGGCGGAGGAAGACCTGGACCACCCGTGGGTGACGCTCTTCGGCATGCCGCTTTCGCTGAGCATCGACAACTTCGTCGCCGGCGCCGGTCTGGGGATCGCGGGGTTCTCGCTCATCGTCCCCATGGTGGCCTTCGGCGCCATGACGGTGGTCATGTCGTTCGCCGGGCTCCTCGTCGGGAAGATGGCGGCCAAGGTCATCCGCGTGCGCGCCGACCTGCTCTGCGGCATCTCGCTGCTCGGCGCGGCGATCCTGCTGCCGCTGGTCTTCGACTGATCGGCGTGGCCGGGGAGGACATCCATGCCCGAGAATCCCGATACCCACGTCTACCGCACCTACGACAGGGTCCTGAGCGAGTCACAGCCGGCTCGGCGGCGCAACCACCCCACGGCGAGCGGCAACCCCAACGACTGGTGGCCGCACCGGCTCGACTTGAAGACCTTGCACCGCAACCAGCCCGCCGACAACCCGCTGGACGCGGATTTCGACTACGCCGCACAGTTCGCGACGGTGGACCTCGACGAGCTGGCGCGTGACGTCGACGAGGTGCTGACGACCTCTCAGGACTGGTGGCCCGCCGACTTCGGGCACTACGGCCCCCTCGTGCTGCGCATGGCCTGGCACGCCGCGGGTACCTACCGGGTCAGCGACGGCCGAGGCGGTGCGAGCGCCGGGATGCAACGCTTCGCCCCCTTGAACAGCTGGCCGGACAACCGAAACCTGGACAAGGCGCGCCGGCTGTTGTGGCCGGTGAAGAAGAAGTACGGGCGCAGGATCTCCTGGGCGGACCTGATGGTCTTCGCCGGCAACCGGGCTCTGGAGTCGATGGGCTTCAAGACCTTCGGGTTCGGCGGTGGCCGGACCGAGGTGTGGGAGCCCGACGAGACGTACTGGGGGCCGGAACGCAAGTGGCTGGCGGACGACCGGCACAGCGGCCGCCGTGACCTCGACGAGCCGCTGGCGGCCAGCGACATGGGACTGATCTACGTTGACCCGCAGGGCCCCGCGACCAACCCCGATCCGGTGCTCGCGGCCCGCGACATCCGCCAGACCTTCCGGCGGATGGGCCTGAACGACGAGGAGACGGTCGCGCTGATCGCCGGCGGCCACACCTTCGGCAAGACCCACGGGCTGCTGGACCCGGCCGTGCACCTCGGCCCCGACCCCGAAGCCGCGCCGCTCACCGCGTTGGGGCTGGGCTGGGCCAACGAACACGGCACCGGCAAGGGCCCGGACACCACGAGCAGCGGGCTGGAGGGGATGTGGACGCGCACGCCCGTGGCGTGGGACCACACCTTCTTCGAGACGCTGTTCGAGTACAAGTGGGAAGTCGAGCTCAGCCCGGCCGGGCTGTGGCAGTGGATCCCGGCCGACGGCCAGGGTGAGGGCACCGTGCCGGATCCGTACGACCCGGACGAGAAGCACCACCCGGTCATGCTCACCACGGACCTGTCCTTGCAGGAGGACCCGGTCTACGAGCAGATCTCCCAGCGGTTCCTGGCGCACCCGGACGAGTTCGAGGACGCGTTCGCGCGGGCCTGGTTCAAGCTGACGCACCTCGACATGGGCCCGATCCAGCGTTACCTCGGGCCGCTCGTCCCGGCCGAACGGCTGATCTGGCAGGACCCGGTGCCGGAGCCGGACCACGAGCTCGTGGACGCCGGCGACGTCGCCGCACTCAAACGCGAGCTCCTCGAATCCGGCCTGACGGTGGCGCAGCTCGTCTCCACGGCGTGGGCCTCGGCGTCGACGTACCGCGACAGCGACAAACGCGGTGGCGCGAACGGGGCGCGGCTGCGGCTCGAACCGCAGTGCGGCTGGGCGGTCAACGAGCCCGAGCAGCTCGGTGTCGTCCTGCCCGTGCTGGAGGCGATCCAGGAGCGGTTCAACGCTTCGCAGCCGTCGGGCAAGCGAATCTCGCTCGCCGACTTGATCGTGCTCGGTGGGTGCGCCGCGGTCGAACAGGCCGCCGCGGCCGGTGGCCACGTCGTCGACGTCCCGTTCCGCCCCGGACGCACCGACGCGACCCAGGACTGGACCGACGTCGAGTGGTTCGACGCGCTGGCACCCCAGGCGGACGGCTTCCGCAACTACCTCGGCGACGGCTTCCGGATGTCGCCTGAGCACCTGCTGGTGGACCGGGCGAACCTGCTGACCTTGACCGCGCCCGAGATGACCGTGCTGGTCGGCGGGTTGCGGGTGCTCGGAGCCAACCACCGGCATTCGCCGCTGGGTGCGTTCACCTCGGCGCCCGGGGCGTTGACCAACGACTTCTTCGTCAACCTGCTGGACCTGGGGACGCGGTGGGCGCCGAGGCGGAACGCGGACGTCTGGACGGTGGTCTACGAGGGTCGCGACCGGGACACCGGCGAGCTGAAGTGGATCGCAAGCCGGGTCGACCTCATCTTCGGGTCGAATTCCGAACTGAGGGCGCTCTCGGAGGTCTACGCGAGCGAGGACGCCGGCGCCAAGTTCGTGCGGGACTTCGTGTCCGCGTGGGCGAAGGTCATGGAGCTCGACCGGTTCGACCTGCGCTGACCTGCTTGCTCAGCCGCGGTACTTGTGCACGTCGCAAACGCAGTACATGAGCCGGCAGGTGAAGCACGCCGGCCTGTCGACGCACGCGATGCACGGCCCGCAGTGCACCGGCTCGGTGTGCCGCGCGAGATCGCCCGACTCGTAGGAATCCCCGCAGTTGAAGCACGGCAGACGCTCGATCTCCTCGTCCTGCCTGGTTGACGACGACTGGCTCATCGGATCGCCTTTCGTTGTGTGCCCATCACCGAGGCGTTTTCCCGGCAACGCAAAGGAACCCGTCCGGTGATCGAGGAGCCTCGATCACCGGACGGGTGGACGGGGGACCGTCGGGAAGTCACCCCGGGTCTCGCATCAGCGGCGCTTTCCGGTCACAGGGAGAACGTGATCAGCGCGGCACCGTGACCCTGGCCGGACATGCCGGGGACGATGCCTTCGAGCCAGCCACCCCAGCCGACCGGCACCGAGATGTACTGCTTGCCGTCGAGGGACCAGGTCGACGGGCTGCTGTGGTGCCCGCTGCCGCACTGGAAGCTCCAGAGCTTCTCGCCGGTCTCGGCGTGCAGCGCCATGAACTCGCCCGCCGGCGTGCCGGCGAACACCAGGTTGCCCTCGGTGCTCAGGGTCGAGGCGGCCATCGGGAAGGGGAGCCGGTAGCGCCACTTCTCTTCACCGTGGGAGTCGAACGCGCTGACCGACCCGGCCATGTTGTCGACGTCGACCTCGACGGCGGCACCCCAGTAGGGCATGCCTTCCTTGAACTCACGGCGACGGCGGGTGGCCGTGGCACCCACGTCGGCGACCGGAACGTAGAACAGGTCGTGGTTCGGGTTGTACGAGGCGTGCGTCCACTCCTTGGCGCCGGCGGGGCCGGGGTAGAAGTGGCAGGGCTCGCCTTCCTTGTCCGGGTACTTGCGCGGGGTCACCTTGCCGTCGCGGGTGATGACGCCCCAGTCGATCCGGTCGACGAACGGCGTCACGTGCTGCAGCTCGCCGTTGGTGCGGTCCAGGACGAACATGTACCCGTTCTTGTCGAAGTGGGCCAGCAGCTTCTTGCCGTCCCGCTCGAACAGGGTCATCTCCATCGTGGAGTCGTAGTCCCACAGGTCGTGCGGCGTGAACTGGTAGTGCCACTTGATCTCGCCTGTGTCGACGTCCAGCGCGACCACGCTGTCGGTGTAGAGGTTGTCCCCTTCACGGACCTCGCCGTCGAAGTCGGGAGCCGGGTTGCCGGTGCCCGCGTAGTACAGGTTCAGGTCGGGGTCGAACGTTCCGGTGACCCAGTGGTTCGCACCGCCGCGCTGCCAGGCCTCGCCGTCGGCGGGCCAGGTCTCCGAGCCAGGCTCACCCGGCTTCGGCACGGTGTAGGTGCGCCAGCGCCGCTCGCCGGTCTCCAGGTCCCAGCAGTCGATGTGCCCGCGGACGCCGTACTCGCCACCGGCGGAACCCGTGATGAGCGTGTCCTTGATGACCAGCGGAGCGATGGAAGCGCTCTCTCCCGCGCGCACGTCGCCGATGGTCTTCTGCCAGACCTTCTGACCGGTGGTGGCGTCGAGCGCCACCAGCTGGGCGTTCTGGGTCACCATGTAGACCTTGCCGTTGGCCACCGCGCAGCCGCGGTTGACGTTGGCGCAGCACAGGGTCACGTCGATCGGAATCGCGTGCTTGTAGCGCCACAGCTGCTCGCCGGTCCTGGCGTCGAGCGCCCACAGCCAGCCGTCCCAGCCGGTGACGAACATGACGCCGTCGATCATCAGCGGGCTGGCCTCGAAGGCGTAGGTCGACGTGGAGGCGATCATGCCCGTCGCACTCGCCTGGTGGATCCAGGCGACCTTGAGGTTCTTGACGTTGTCGACGTTGATCTGGTCGAGCAGGCTGTGCCGTTGGCCGTCGTAGGCGCCGTAGTACGTGAGCCAGTTCTGGGATTCGTTGCGCGCGTCGAGGATGCGCTCGTAGTTGACGCCGCGGGTCACGTCGGGCGCGCTGTGCGGCAGGTTGGAGAGCTTGTTGTGGTTGAACGCCTTGCCGGCGTCGATGTATTCGAGGGTCATGGTGAGTCCTGCCCTTCTACGGCCGCGGCTGGGCGGGTCGGTCGAGCTTGGCTTCCGGGGGCACCTCACCGGACACGACGATGGCGCCCTGCAGACCCCGGCCCTCGTCGTTGCCGGCCGGCGAGCCGTACCAGTAGCAGCCGGGACCGTCCAGCTCGAGGGTCGCGGTGCCCTTCGAGTGGTTCAGCAGGCCGATGAACTGCCTGTCGCCGTTGCTGGGCAGCAGGCAGGCGTGGGTGTTCTTGTCGTCGTTGATGATGGTCAGCTCGAGGATGCCGCCGTGCGGCATGATCAGGACCCCCGGCTCCCACGCCATCGCGTCCTCCGGGATCCGGATGGTCCCCTCCATCGTCCCGTCGGGACGCTCGGTCGCCTTGGCGATCGAACCGGTCCCGAGCACGGCACCGATGGTCGCCTTGTTCTGTCCGCTGAGCTCGGCCAGGAGATCTTCACGATCCTGAGTAGCCGTCATCGGACGTCACCTCCTCGTCAGCAAAAATGAAACTTCTGACAGATTTCGCGGAACACATCACTTGCGCGAATTCGCGTACTTTCTCGAGTGCCGCACCACAACTGCTGCTCGGCGCGGCGGTCACAGACGTTGGCCGGGCTTGAATTCCGCTTCGGCCCGAGAGCTGATTTCCTACCCTGTAACGAGATTGAACTCTACCGCCGCGCAAGAGGTTCCGATATGCGTTGCCACAGATCGGCCAGACTCCGCCGTTCTCCTGACGAGAGGTACCGTTCGTGCACTGCGCCAACGGTCTTCTGCGGCAAGGGAAAACCCGTCAGACCACGACCGGGGCCATCAGATCTCCAGCGCCCGGCGCACCGCGGGGGTGTTCCGCCGGGAAACCGGCACCATCGTTTTCGCCTGGTCGTCCATGACGAGGAACAACTCGCCCTTGTACCGGCGCTCGACTTCCCTGATGCGGCTGAGGTTCACCACGTACTGGCGGTGTACGCGCAGGAAACCGGAATCGCCGAGCTCGGTCTCGAGCTTGTCGAGGCCCGGCGAGGCGGAACGCAACCGCCCCTGGTCGGTGGACAGCCACACGTCACTGCCGTCCGATTGTGCGAACGAGACCTCGGGGAGCCGCAGCAGGACCATGCGGTTCTCGCGAGTCGCGATCATTCGGTGCGGTTGCGCGCGAAGCGGGTTGTCGCCGCCGGCCCGGGGCAACGGATCGCCTTCGGACACCCCGAACGAGACCAGGGTGCCGACCAGGTGCCCGGACAGGAACACCGGCCGGATGCTGATCGGGGTCGGTTCGCTGGAGAGCCGGGTGAAGATCTGCGTCGAGCCGACCCAGTCCCGGTTGCGGGCGGCCTGCTTGGCGGCGTACTTGGTGGCCTGGATGAACTCCGGCAGCTCCGGCTTCCACCGCACCGCGGGATCGGGCGCCGGCGTGGAGCCCGGGATGCCGAGGAGCACGCCCGCCGTGTCGTCGGCGAGCACCACCCGGCCCGCGGGGTCCACGGCCGCCAGTGCCGCGACCGGGCGTGACCGGGCGTGGTTGAAGGCGGCCATCAGTTCGGCCCCGTCGTCCTGGGCGCGCTTGCGCAGGATGCGCTGCGTCATCGTGGCGGCATTGCCGAGCCAGGTACCCGTCCCCGCGGGAGGCTCACCGCGCCAGCACGAGATGTTGAGAACCGCGACGGGTTCCCTGGTCACGACGTCGCGGACCGCCACGCCCGCGCAGGTCCAGTCGTGGAAGGCCTGGCACCAGTGCTCCGCGCCGCGGATCAGCACGGGGGTGTAGGACATCAGCGCGGTACCCATGCCGTTCGTGCCGGTGGCACCCTCGGCCCAGCAGAACCACGGCGCCAGGTTGGCGTCGGCGGCCACGCTGCGTGTCGCCTGGTCACCCCATTGGGCCAAGACCCGGCCGGAGGCGTCGGTGATGGTCACGATGCCGCCGCCGCTGCTGACCTCGCGGGCGAGCGAGGCGGCGCGAAAGCCGAGCTCGGCGATCACGACGTCGTGCTCCAGCGCGTGGTCGACCTCGGCGACGGCCACGGGGGCTTCGGTGAGGTACGGGTCGACCCGGTACTGGTCGCGGCAGCGCTGCCAGGAAATCGCTATCTCTGGCCGCACACCACGCAGGTCGTCCTCGCCTCGCACGAACCGCTCCCACGCCCCGTGTACCGTGGCGTCGCCGCAGCTGCGCGAGGTCTGGTCGAGTCGGCGTACGTGTGTCATCTGAGACCGCCTTTGGTCTGGTGCCGCCCCGGACGGCACCCCAGCGCTGGGGTGCCGATGACCGCGCGGGTGCCACCCGACGGATCGGGTCGCACCGCGTCGCTTCGCCGCCGACGCACGCTAAACTCTTCCCCGATTCGAGGGCAAGCAGAGTGTGCTGACGGTGGACGGATGCCGTACGAACGGTCGCCCGGCGGGGATTACCGGTAACCATCCGCCCATCAACGGTCGCGGTGTTCGGGCTCCGATGATCGTGATTCACGAGCGGGACAAGATCGTTTGCGGTCCACCGCCGCTTGGTTGACGGTGTTTTGCGTTGGGGCTTTCCCCAGTCTCCCTCGGTGACCAGGACGGCGAGCGGCTTTTCCCCGTTGACCAGGGAAAACCTGGGTGTCCCGCCCGGCCGTATCGGCCTATTGATGTTGTACCGCAAGGTGTTTTGGCCGTCGTGGAAGCTGCCCGTTTTGGCGGGTGTTCGGTCGAATCTATCGTTGAACCGGCGGTGTCGAGTAGGGAGTGTTATGTCTACAGCTATGTGGCTGAACGACGTGAACCTGTCTTGAAATGCTTGCGACACCGAGTTAGTTTGTAACCTCCGTCACTGCCCGGTGGTCCCCTGGGAGGGGTCCCGGCGTGCCTGGCGACAAGGAGGTCGCGATGACCGGGAGAGTGCCGCCGCTGACGATCGCGCCGAGCAGGCCGAGCGGTCGTGCCGCCGTGGCGGATGGCGCCTTGGTGACCACATCGTCAGCGCGAGAAGTCGCTCGCGCGTGGGAAAGCTTTGCCGCGGGCGAGGACATCGAAACAGGGGTCCGACCCGAGATCCTCGCTTCGTGGTACCGGTGCCGTGATCGGTACGAGGTGGACCGGAGGTTGGACGTCGCTCCGGGAGCGCTGGGTGACGACTCTCCGCGAATCGACAACGGCGTGATCTTCACGGCGCTCGGCGGTCTCGGTGCGCTGGCCGGCCAGGAAGTGGAACAGGATGGCGCCGTCGTCACCGTCACGGACGGGGACGGGCGTGTCCTGGGGGCCTGGGGCGACCCCTCCGCACTGCGGCGGGCCGAGTTGCACAACCTCGCTCCGTGGTCGTCGTGGTCGGAGGAGTGCACCGGCACGAACGGGATGGGAACCTCGTTCGAGGTGTCTGGCCCGGTCACGGTGACCGGGCCGGAGCATTGGTGCGAAGCGTTCCATCAATGGGCCTGCGCGGGCATTTCGATCCGCGACGTGGTGACCGGGGTGCCGGTCGCGTCGATCAACATCTCGCGGTGGAACGCCTCGTTGTCCAAGCTCGTGCCGTCGTGGCTGACGAAAGCCGTCACGTGCGTCGAGCAGGAGATCTACCGGCGCGCCGTCTACGAGGCGGACAAGGTGATCGCGGAGTTCAACAAGAAGTGCGCGCAGGCCAGCGGTCCCTTCATGGCGATGGACCGGGGCGGAAACGTGA
The DNA here is from genome assembly GCF_040678995.1 of Amycolatopsis sp. NPDC049253. NCBI lineage: Bacteria > Bacillati > Actinomycetota > Actinomycetes > Pseudonocardiales > Pseudonocardiaceae > Amycolatopsis > Amycolatopsis sp. NPDC049253. Next base: position 321,637 of record NZ_JBFAQX010000001.1, read on the forward strand.
TCACCGCCAACGCGGCGGCCGTCGCGTTGCTCGGGCTGGCCGGCGAAACCCCCATCGTCTCAGGGGCGATCGAGCCGGCGGAACGGTGGATGCCGGATATCTCAGGACTTCCTGAGGTGGTTCGGTGGGCCAAGGAGCGGGCACAGGGCAGTACACAATGGAGCGGTTACGCGTACCTGCCGGTGAGCCCGGGCGAGGACGCGACTCCGTTGACCATGCGGCCCGTGGTCGACTCGAACCACGTGGTGGGCATGCTGTGCGTGTTCGGGGTGCAAGAAGGCGAGCCGTATGAGAGCACTGCGGAATCGGATGTCGGCCCGCTGCCTCGGCGCGTGATCGGGATGCGCAACGATCGGCTGGTCCTGCTCGCCCCGTCGGAGATCCGTTACGCCGAGGCCGACCGCAACATCGTCTGGCTGGTCACGGAACGGGGAAGGATCCAGGCGGCGACCCGTGGCCTGGAAAACGTCGAGCGGTTGCTGACGCCCTACGGGTTCAGCCGGGTGCACCGGCGTTTTCTGGTCAACCTTCGCCGGGTGGCGGAACTGGAGCGGGGCATCAAGGGTGAGCTCTTCCTGATCATGGATTCCCGCTCCCACGAGTTCGTGCCCGTTTCGCGGCGCCACGCGCCGGAGCTCCGGCGCCTGCTCGGCGTCTGAGCGAAACCGGGCCGCTCGAGGAGAATCACGGTCGCGCGCGGGCCGAAACGGCCTCCGCCCGCGCGCGCAACCCCGCCACGGCGTGTGCCGGATCGTCGGCGGCGTAGACGGCCGAGCCGGCCACGAAGCAGTCGACTCCGGCCTCGGCCGCCTGCTCGATCGTGTCGGCGTTGATGCCGCCGTCGATCTCCACGACGAGGTTCAGGTGGCCGGTGTCGACCATCCTGCGCGCCTTGCGCACCTTGTCGAGCACGTCGGCGATGAACTTCTGCCCGCCGAACCCGGGTTCCACGGACATGACCAGCAGGGTGTCGTAGTGCTTGAGCACGTCGACGTAGGGCTCCAGGGGTGTGTTCGGCTTGATCGCCAACCCCGCCTTCGATCCCGCTGCGCGCAGGTCCTTCGCGAGCTTGACCGGGTCGTCCGCGGCCTCGACGTGCACGGTCACGTTGTAGGAACCCGCTTCCGCGTAACCGATGGCCCAGTGATCCGGGTTCTCGATCATCAGGTGGCAGTCCAAGGGTAGGTCCGTGGTGGCCAGCAGCGACTGCACGACCGGCAGGCCCAGGGTCAGGTTCGGCACGAAGTGCGCGTCCATCACGTCCACGTGCAGCCAATCTGCTCCGCGCCCGGGTTTTCCTTGCACGGCAGCCACTTCGTCGGCGAGCCGGGCGAAGTCGGCGGACAGGATGGACGGTGCGATCAAGGGCTGGTTCGACACGTCGCCAAGCGTAAAGCCGCAGGGGATGGTGAGTGGGTATTTGTTGTGCGCATGGGGGATTGTGTTTTTGCATGTCGTGGGGTGTTGCCGGTTTTCGGGTGGGTGGGCAACTGTTGTGGGAGTTGTTTACCGGTCCGTCGGTCGGCGGGTTGTTCCGTCGTGGGTGATGAGGAGTCTGTTGTGCGGTTGCAGGTGGCGTTGGATGTGTTGGATCTGCCGGCGGCGTTGACGTTGGCGAATCAGGTGGCTGAGCACGTGAATATTCTGGAGTTGGGGACGCCGTTGGTGAAGGCGGCGGGGATCGGCGCGGTGAGCGCGATCAAGGCGGCTCATCCGGACAAGCTGGTGTTCGTGGACTTGAAGACCGCGGACGCGGGTGAGCTGGAGGCGGCGCTCGCGTTCGAGGCCGGCGCGGACCTGGTGACGGTGATGGGTGCGGCCGATGACGACACCGTCCGCGGTGCGGTCGCGGCCGGGCGCAAGTACGGCAAGCAGGTCGTCGCGGACATGATCACCGTGGTCGAGGGCCGGGTCGCGCGGATCCGGGAGGTCTCGAAGCTGGGCGTGTCCTTTGTGGAGATCCACGCCGGTCTGGACGAGCAGGCCCGGCCCGGCTACAGCATCGACACGCTGCTCGAAGACGGCCGCGAGGCCGGGGTGCCGTTCTCCATCGCGGGCGGGATCAAGATCGAGACCATCGGCGCGGTGCGGGACGCCGGCGCGACCGTCGCCGTCGCGGGGGGTGCGATCTACAACGCCGCCGACCCCGGCGCCGCCGCGAAGGAACTCAAAAAGCGCGCCACCGCCTGACCGAACTCACTCGCTGTGTGCCGGGCATCGGCTCGGCACACAGCGAAAAATAGCCCCGACATCACCTTTTCGAATTTGGCCTGAATGTGCCGAGTGAGAATTATCAGGAGTGCGCGTCCATGGCAGCAAACGGATCGATCTCCCGTTCCCGTGCGATCGAATCAGCCGAAGAGCTTGTTCGCTTGACCACCAAACGACTCCCCGAAGACTGGTCCGAGCTGGACCGGCGCGCGGTGGACACCGCCCGCGTGCTGGCGGCGGACGCGGTCGAGCACTGCGGGAGCGGGCACCCCGGCACGGCCATGAGTCTCGCGCCCGTCGCCTATGCGCTGTTCCAGCGGGTCATGCGGCACGACCCCGCCGACGCGCGGTGGCTCGGCCGGGACCGGTTCGTGCTGTCGGCCGGGCACTCGAGCCTCACTCTGTACATCCAGCTGTTCCTCTCCGGCTACGGCCTGGAGCTCGACGACCTGAAGGCCCTGCGCAAGTGGGGTTCGCTGACCCCGGGCCACCCCGAGTACGGGCACACCAAGGGCGTGGAGACCACCACCGGCCCGCTGGGCCAGGGCCTGGCCAACGCGGTCGGGATGGCCATGGCCGCCCGGCGAGAGCGGGGCCTGTTCGACGCGGACGCCGAGCCGGGCAAGAGCCCGTTCGACCACCAGGTCTACGTGATCGCCTCGGACGGTGACATCGAGGAGGGGGTCACCTCGGAGGCTTCGTCGCTGGCCGGAACGCAGCAGCTCGGCAACCTCACGGTGATCTACGACAGCAACGAGATCTCCATCGAGGACGACACCCGCATCGCGTTGTCCGAGGACACCGCCAAGCGTTACGAGTCCTACGGCTGGCACGTACTCACGGTCCACGGCGGGGAGGACGTGGCGGGGTTCCTGGCCGCGATCGAGCAGGCGAAGGCCGAGACCACCCGCCCCACCTTGATCGTGCTGCGCACCGTGATCGGGTACCCGGCCCCGACCAAGATGAACACCGGCAAGGCGCACGGTGCCGCGCTCGGCGCGGACGAGCTCGCCGCGGTCAAGCGCGCCGTGGGCCTGGACCCGAAGCAGAGTTTCCAGGTCGACGACGACGTGTTGCGCCACACCCGCGAGGTGGCCGAGCGCGGCCGGGCCGACCACGAGAAGTGGCAGCTCGAGTTCGACGCCTGGGCGAAGGGCAACCCGGAGCGCAAGGCGCTGCTCGACCGCATCAGCAGGCGCGCGCTGCCGGCCGGCTGGGCCGACGACCTGCCCACCTGGCAGCCCGACGCCAAGGGCGTCGCCACGCGCAAGGCGTCGGCCGCGGTGCTGGCCAAGCTCGGCGCGGTGCTGCCGGAGCTCTGGGGCGGGTCGGCGGATCTGGCCGAAAGCAACAACACCACGATCAAGGGCGCGGACTCCTTCGGCCCGGTCGAGATCTCCACCAACGCCTGGCAGGCCAATCCCTACGGCCGCACGCTGCACTTCGGCATCCGCGAGCACGCGATGGGTTCCATCCTCAACGGCATCGCGCTGCACGGCGGAACCCGCCCGTACGGTGGCACGTTCCTCATCTTCAGCGACTACATGCGCCCGGCGGTGCGCCTGGCCGCGCTGATGCGGCTGCCGGTCATCTACGTGTGGACGCACGACTCGATCGGTCTGGGTGAGGACGGTCCGACGCACCAGCCGGTCGAGCAGCTGGCGTCCCTGCGCGCCATCCCCGGGATGGCGGTGGTCCGCCCGGCCGACGCGAACGAGACCGCGTACGCCTGGAAGGCCGTGCTGGAGGACACCTCCGGTCCGGCCGGGCTGGCGCTCAGCCGCCAGGACCTGCCGACGCTGGAGGGCACGTCCGCCCAGGGGGTGGCCCGCGGCGGTTACGTCCTGGCCGAGGCGTCTTCGGGCCGGCCGGAGGTGCTGCTCGTCGGCACTGGGTCCGAGGTCCAGCTGGCCGTGGCGGCCAGGGAGGTGCTGGAGGCCGACGGAGTGCCCACCCGGGTCGTGTCGATGCCGTGCGTGGAGTGGTTCGACCGGCAGGACCGGTCGTACCGGGACAAGGTGCTGCCCCCGTCGGTGCGTGCGCGAGTGGTCGTCGAAGCGGGTACGGCGCAACCGTGGCACCGGTTCGCCGGCGACGCGGGAGAAATCGTCTCGCTGGAGCATTTCGGCGCTTCGGCCGACTTCAAGACCCTGTTCAGCCAGTTCGGCATCACCACCGAGGCCGTGGTCGAAGCGGCCCGGCGGAGCGTGCGAGCCGCGCGGCCGTGAATTCGTTGTCCTACTTGAGTTGTGGAGGAAGATCTCGGTGACGCACTCGATTTCGAAGAAGCTCGACGCCGGCCTGTTCGAGGACGCAACGCGTGCTGTCATCGGCGAAGTCGACCGGGTGAGCGGGGCGGTGCAATCCCCGTCCTGGATCCGGGCCGGCGCGTTGTTGCTCAAGGCTCCGGCCGTGTTCACGATCGGCACCGGGCGCAGCGGGCTCGCCCTGCAGATGGCCGCGATGCGGTTCATGCACCTCGGACTCCCCACCCACGTCGTCGGCGAGGTGACCGCGCCGGCGATCGGGGCGCGCGACGTCCTCGTGGCGGCGTCGGGCTCGGGGACGACGGCGCGCGTGGTGCGGGCCGCCCAGACCGCCCGTGACCAGGGCGCGGACGTGATCGCGCTGACCACGGCGGCGGAGTCGCCGCTGGCCAAGACCGCGACCGAAGTGCTCATCATCCCGGCCGCGGACAAGCAGGACTTCGACGGGGGCGCCTCGGTGCAGTACGCCGGCAGCCTGTTCGAACAGTCCGTGCTGCTCACCACCGACGCGTTGTTCCACACGCTGTGGAAGACCAGCGGGAGCCAGGCCCGCGAACTGTGGCGGCTGCACGCGAATCTCGAGTGACCGCAACGCAGGTGCCGCGATCTCACTGTCCTGATGCTACAGACGAGAAGAGGAGTTCCAGATGCAGTGTCAGAGTGAGGTCGAAGCGCGGACCTGCGTTGATATCCACACTTTGGAGGCGGCGGCGCTGGCCGCCACCTCCCGTGCCGCGGTGGCCAGCTACGCCTGGGTGGGCCGGCACGACCAGAAAGCCGCCGACGCGGCCGCGACCGCGGCCATGCGTGCGGCTCTGGCCGACGCGCCCGGGCGCGGGACCGTGGTCATCGGGGAGGGCGAAAAGGACGACGCCCCCATGCTGTTCAACGGTGAGGTCGTGGGCAACGGCCACGGCCCGGACTTCGACATCGCCGTCGATCCCCTTGAGGGAACGTCGTTCTGCGCGAAGGACCTGCCCGGCGCGCTGGCCACGATCGCGTTCGGCGAACCGGGCACGCTGTGGTCACCCGGGCCCGGGTTCTACATGGACAAGATCGTGGTGCCCGCCGCGGCGAAGGACGTCATCGATCTCGACGATCCCGCCGAGGTGACCTTGGCCAACGTCGCCAAGGCACTCGGCAAGCAGGTCGGCGAGCTGCGCGTGGTCATCATGGACAAGCCGCGGCACAAAGACCTGATCGCGCGGGTGGTGCGGGCCGGGGCGGCCGTGCAGACGCCGGCGGGCGGCGACGTCGGGGGAAGCCTCGCGGTGCTCCTGCCGACGCTCGATGTCGACCTGCTCATCGGCGTCGGCGGCACACCCGAGGGCGTGCTGACCGCCGCGGCGGTGCGGGCGCTGGGCGGCGGGATGCTGGGCCGGCTGGCTCCCCAGCGCGCCGAGGAAGCGGACGCCGTCCGCGCCGCCGGCATGTCGCTCGACCGCGTTTACGAGTGTGCCGAGCTCGTCACCGGCGACGCGTTTTTCGTCGCCACTGGCGTGAATGGCGGGCCGCTGGTCGGGCGCCCGCGGAAGGGTGACGGGACGACCATCACCGAATCGCTCCTCATTTCCCGGGGCCAGGTTCGCCACGTGACACACACCAACTTCGACTGACCTCCCGTCGACCGTCAAGATCAAGGAGACACGGTGACGTTGCATCTGGACGACCTCAGCGTTCGCCGCCTCGGCGAGTGCCGTTACGACTCGCCGTTCTCCGAGATGCTCTCCACCAAGCAGACCTCTCCGCACTACGTCGCGGAAGGCGACCGGGTCCTGCTCGAAGACACCGTTTCCATGCTCGCCGAGCACAGCCTCCCGCCCGGCGAGGTGCCGAGCTTCGAAGCCGCCGGTCCTCGGCGGAAGATCTATTTCGACCCCGGGCGCGTGACGGCCGGCATCGTCACCTGCGGGGGGTTGTGCCCCGGGCTCAACAACGTCATCCGCGGTCTCGTGCAAGAACTCGCGGTGCACTACAAGGTCAAGCGCATCCTGGGTTTCCGCAACGGTCTGCAGGGCCTGACGGAACAGCACCGCTACGACACCGTCGAGCTGACGCCTGACCGTGTTCGCGACATCCACAACGCCGGCGGCACCATCCTGGGCAGCTCGCGCGGCGGCCAGGACGCCGACGAAATGGTCGACAGCCTCGTCCTGCGCGGAGTCGACATCATGTTCGTCATCGGCGGCGACGGCGGGATGCGCGCGGCGACGTTCCTCAGCAAGGCGATCCGGGCGCGTGGCCTGGACATCGCGGTCATCGGGGTGCCGAAGACCATCGACAACGACCTGCCCTTCACCGACCAGTCCTTCGGGTTCCAGAGCGCGTTCGCGCGGGCCACCGACTTCATCTCCGCGGTGTCCGTCGAGGCCGCGGCCAGCCCGAACGGCGTCGGCATCGTGAAGCTGATGGGCCGGCACTCGGGTTTTATCGCCAGCTACGCCGCGTTGTCCGCCAACGCCGCGGACATCGTCCTGATCCCCGAGATCCCCTTCGCCCTCGGCGGAGCGGACGGCCTGCTGGCCCACGTCGAGCAGCGCGTGAGAGCCAAGGGTTTTGTCGTGATCGTCCTCGCCGAAGGCGCGGGCCAGGACCTCCTCGAAGAACACGGCCTGCCTCAGCTCAACGGCCGCGGCACCGACGCCTCGGGCAACATCAAGCTCGGCAACATCGGGGAGCTGCTCAAGGAGCGCATCACCGCACACCTCCTGTCCGTCGGCCTGCCCCCCACGATGCGCTACATCGACCCGAGCTACGCGGTCCGCAGCATCGCCGCCAACGCCTACGACGCCGTCTACTGCCTGCGACTGGCCCACGCCGCGGTGCACGCCGCCATGGCCGGCCACACCGAAGCCGCCGTCGCCCGCTGGCGGCGCCGCTTCGTACACGTCCCCCTGTCCCTGATGACCAGCCGCCGCAACCAAGTCGACCCCGACGGCGACCTGTGGATGTCGGTCCTCGAAACCACGTGCCAACCGGCCGAGTTCGGCCCGGCACCGGACCGGGGCCGGGTGCGGTCGGGGTTCTGCTGACACTTCGGGGTGGACCGCAGTGACACCTCGACCGCTCCCTGCCGCCGCTGAAACGTCAGTCCTGCACGGACCCGGAAGCCGACCACGTGGGGGAGTCCACCGCGGAGTATTCCTCGCCCTGGCCGTCGAGGCGGCGCATGCGGCCGGAGGCGCGTTCGGTGAGGACGGTGGGGTCCAGCGGGGGTACGAAGGTGTTGTCCACCACGGTGTATTCGGCGGCGAGACGGCCGATCGGGGCGAGGCCGCCGAAGTCGATGCGCCCGTTCACGTACACGTCGTCGCGGACGTAGAAGTTGACGACTTCGCCCCAGACGATGTGGTGGAGGCCGTCGGGGGCGGAGAGGATTCGGTCCACTTTGCACTCCAGTGCGACGGGCGCGTCCTTGATGCGTGGCGGTTTCACGAGGGCCGAGGCGACCTTTTCGACGCCTACCGCGTCGAACTCGTCGACGTCGGGCTCGAACTCGAAGGCGGTGCGGTGCAGGGCGAAGGCCTGGGGCAGCGTGGCCATGTTGGTGACGAACTCACCGGTGTCGCGGATGTTGACGAAGCTGTCCTTGAGGGTGACGCCGTCGGATTTCGGCTGCATGGTCAGGGAAACCTTCGGCGGTTTGCGGCCGACGCAGGTGAAGAACGACACGGGTGCGAGGTTGCCGACGCCGGACGTCGACTCCGTGCTGATCCACGCGATGGGGCGCGGGATGACGCTGCCGATGAGCAGCTTGTACGCGGACTTCGCGTCCAGGCCGGCGGATTCGATGTTCATTCATGTCCCCAACAGTGCAACGGCGCCGTACCAGACGGGGCCCGGGTTGAGCCGGTCCGGGTTGAGGCGCAGGATTTCGTCGTAGAACTCACGGGCGGTCGGTTTGCCGTCCAGCAGGCGGATCACGTCGAGCAGGTAGTCGCGCGTCCGGTCGATGGTGATCGGGTCGTCGGACAGGGCCTTGTTCTTGTGGCCGGCGACGACGGCGCGCGGCCGCAACGCGGCGATCCGATCGAGCGCCCGCAGCCATTCCTGCAGGCCGCCTGAACCGCCTTCGAGGATGTACTGGTGGATTCCGTTGTAGACGGTGTCGCCGGCGACGACGAGGCCGAGGTCCGGCACGTGCAGCACTGAGGTGGCGTCGGTGTCGGTGTGGCCGACGTCCACCGCCCGCAGGACGTGGCCTTCCAGCAGGAAACCGTCGTCGGGGATCGGCTGTGCCAGCACGGGGGACGGCGGGATGCGGCCGGGGAAGTCCAGGTCCCACATCTGCGCGCGGCCTTCGGTGGCCTGCTGGTGCATCACGCCGATCGTGCCGGGAGTCGCCCAGACTTCGGCGCCGGGAAACTGCTTGAGCAGCTCGGCGGTGCCGAACCAGTGGTCGCCGTGGCCGTGGGTGGCGAAGACGTGGCGCAGGCGCTTGCCGCTGGCCGCGACCCAGTCGGCGACCTCACGGATCTGGAAGTCGAGGAAGGGCGGATCCACGAGCACGGCGTCGTCGTCGCCGGTGATGAGCGTGGTGGACACCGGCGAGGAGATGATCGGCTCGCCCGTCGGGAGCGTCTGGCCGCGTTCGCGTCTCGCGCCGGCGGTGACCAGGACGTCGTAGGACAGGGTGGTCATGGGCTTGCCCTTTCGACATAGTCATAGGTTGTTAACCTCTGTCTGATGACAGTATGCGACGAGGGCAGCCGGTTGTTGTAGTTGAGTGATGTAGATAACTGGGCGACAGATGGAAAGAAGATAACTGGGTTTAGCTATGTTGATTGACTGGCTCCGACTGGGCCGCACGAGCGGGGTGGTTCGGGGCCAGTAGCGCGGGCGGGGCCGTGGCGGCGCCGGTTGTGGCAGGTCTGCCGCCCGGCGTGCCGCGGCAGCGCGCGGCCCGCCGGCACTCGGGACGGCGCGGCCGAGTGCCGGAGTTGCTTGTGTCGCATGAGAATGCCGGTCAGACCCCCGTCCTGACGAACTCGTGGCCCGACATGTCCTCCAGGGTCACCGCGGCGATCTCCGACGCGGGCATGCTCGCGGAGCCGTACAGGTCGGCCTCCTCGTCGGTGGCCGAGGCCGAGAACTGCCAGCCGCCGGTGAGTTGGCGGGTGCCGTCCTTGCCGAGGACGACCAGGCGGCACTGGGTGCCGTCCGGGAGGCCGCGGACGTGGGCTTCCACGCGGACCCAGCCGCGGGCCGGGGTGACGGCGGCGGAGAGATGGGTGGGGCCGGCGGAGCCGGTGAGCAGCACGGGGTCGGCCCTGGGCGCGACGGCCAGGTCCGGGTCGGGGGCCGCGGCCGGGAGCAGGGGCGGCGCGGTGGCGGTGTGGCCGAGCAGCGCGCCGAGGCCGAGCGCGGCGGCCGCCACGGCCACGGCGGCCGTGGCGGCCAGCGTTCTGCCGCGCCGGCGCGCGCCCGACGCTTCGGAGCGCACCTGCCGGAGCGTGCGTTGCAGCAGCAGGTCCGCGTCGTCGGGCGGGCCGTCGAGGAGCAGTTCGGGCGGGATCGCCTCGAGGAACTCCTGCAGCTCGCGCACTGATTCCACCTCCTTCCGGCAGTGCTCGCAGGTCAGCGCATGGGTGGGGTCGAGGGGGTCGTGGTTCACGCGGCACCCACCGGCTGCGGGCCGCCGAACGATTCGCGCAGCAGGCGCAGGGCGCGGTGGGAGCGGGACTTCACCGTGCCCGCCGGGATGCCCAGGTGCGCCGCCGCTTCCGGCACCGTGTGACCGCGCAGGTACACCTGCTCCAGCACCTCGCGGTGTTCGGGCGACAGGCCGTCGAGCGCCTCGCGCACCACGATCGAGGCGACCACCGCCGATGAGTGGTCACGCGCGATCGGCACCGTCGTCGGCGACTCGGCGACCTCCGTGGGCCGGGCGGCGCGCGCCCGGACCTTGTCGACGACGAGGTTGCGCACCACCGTGAGCAGCCACGCCCGCACGGAACCCTTGCCGTTGACCAGGCTGTCCGGGTTGCGCCACGCGCGGACCAGCGCCTCCTGCACCACGTCCTCCGCCGCCGCGCGGTCGCCGAGCAGCCGCGTGGCGTAGGCGAGCATCGCCTTGCCGTGTTCGGCGAACAACGTCCGCACGAGTGCCTCGTCGGCCACCTGCCGGCGGGCTCGCATCCCGGTCATCCGTCACCACCCTCTCGTCCGATGCTCTGAAAACGGACGCCGACCAGGGGGCGGTTCACCGATCGCGAAGATTTCTACCCGTCGTCCGGAGAACGCACCGGCTTGAGGTCCACCACGGGGGTGCCGTCGACCGCTTCGAGGTGCGAGACGAGCACGCGCAACCCGTCGACCTCGACGATCTCGACGCGATGCAGCCCGATCGGATTCGGCCGCGCGGGCGAGCGCGTGCTGAACACCCCGGCCATCGCGCGCGTCGGATCGCTACGGGGGCGCACGGACAGCACCGAGCGGTCGGCCAGGTGCAGCCAGGTGAACACGAGCACCTGCTGTCCGGCTCGCAGATCACGCAGGCCTTCGGCGAACGACGGCGAAAACACCAGCCACGCCGAAGGCGCGCCTTCATCAGGTTGTTTCGGCGCCCCGTCGAGGTCCGTCAACGAAGTTTCGACGTGGGCGATGGGCTGGAGCTCGAACGAGGTCATGCCTGCAGAAGCTACCGCCGCCAGCCGACAGCAACCGGACACGAAGCCGAAATGGACCAAGGTTGTCCACAACACGCGAACGGCTGTGGACAACCTTGGGGGCCCAGCGGCGACAGGGGATGAACGGCCACCGCCGGGGGACGAACCGGTCAGACAGCCGCCGGCTCGGCGGGGATCTCCTCGATCTGCTCAGGCGCCGGCCGCGCCTCCTCCACCGGACGACGCGGGGTGCGGTTCAGCAGCAGCCGCGTCACGTCGGGCCGCGAGTAGTGCCCGACCGGGTCCGCCGCCGCCTTCGCGAGCGGGATCGCCGAAAGATCGATGTCGGCGTACAGAATTCCTTCCTCGTCCTCCGCCAGCGGCTCGGCGAGCGGGCTGCCGTCCGGGCCGAAGATGCGTGCGAACCCGCCGCCCCGCTGCAGCAGCTGCTCCTTCATCGGGGTGTCGCAGAACAGCTCCATCCCGGCGTCGCCCACGAGCGCGCACGGAGCGATCACGAAACACTGCCCCTCCACCGCGTACATGCGCGAAGCCGACGTGTTCACCTCCGCCCCGAGCGCGTACGCCGCTCCCTTGTAGACGGAGAAGCTCGGCCACGAAGCCACGTGCACCTGCTCGTCCATGCCGTACATCGCGTACTTCGTCAGCGGCTGCAGGTGCTCCCAGCAGCACAGCGCGCCGACCCGGCCGATGCCGGCGACGTCGTGCACCACCAGGTCGGAGCCGTCGCCCTCGCCGTACACCGTGCGCTCCACGAACGTCGGCTTCAGCTTGCGGCGGGCGCCGACCAGCTCGCCGTCGGCGGAGATCGTCGCCTGCGCCATGTACAGGCTGCCGCCCGACTGCTCGGAAAAGCCCATCACCACGTTGATGCCGTGCTGCTTCGCGCCATCGAGCAGGCGCTGGAAGCGCGGGCTGTCGAGGCTGATCGAGTTCTCGTGGTAGCGGCCCACGAACTGCATGCCCCACGCGGGCGAGTCGAGCCACAGCCACCACGGGTACCCCGGGACGAACGTCTCCGGGAAGGTGATCAAACCGGCGCCGTTGCGCGAGGCCTCGGCCATGAGTGCGATCGACTTGTCGATGGTCGCGTCGGCGTCCAGCCACACCGGCTCCGCCTGCACGGCCGCTGCCTTGAAAGAGCCCGAGTAGGTGATCACGCGCTGTCCTTCCCTTTCGCCTGCCTGTCCGGCCGAAGGTAGGAGCACCCGAACCCCGTGGCTTGCCTCACAGTGCACCGGGGGTTGACGCAGAGCGCACGGCTGGTGTGTCGCGCCCGGATCAGCGCATACTTGCTGCTCAGGTGGTGGTGCGATGAGCATGGTGCTGACAACCGACACGCAGCCGGAGGCCGAACGCGTGGCCTTCTGGCACGAGGTCGTGTGCCGTTCGTTCGTGCCGCTGAACGTCGCCACTCCCGATGCCGAAGCGTTCTCCGGCTCCGTCGCCAACGACCGCCTCGGCCGCCTCCAGCTCTCCACCGTGCACGCCGCCGCGCAGCGCGTCCGCCGGACTCCGCGGCTCGTGGCGGAGGCGGGTGACGAGTTCGTGCTCCTCGGTTTGCAGACGCTCGGCCCCGGCGTGGTCACGCAGGACGGCCGCCGCGCCGTGATCCGCCCCGGTGACCTGGTGTTCTACGACGCCGCGCGCCCCTATGAGCTGTGGTTCCCCGGCGAGTTCGAGATGAAGGTCTTCATGGTGCCGCGCCGGTTCCTCGGCGTCGCCGACGCGGACCTGCACCGCGTCACGGCCACCACGCTGCGTCCCGACGCCGGCGTGCCCGCGCTCGCTTCGCCGTTCCTGGCGCGCCTGACCGTGGCCGAAGGGCCCGCGGGCGAACGGCTGGCCGCGTCGGCGTTGAACCTGCTCGAATCGTTGGTCCTCGACGGCGCCGAGACGCCCGAGCCGACGCTCCTGCTGCGGATCCGCACCTTCATCGCCGACCACCTCGGCGAGCCCGACCTGTCGCCGGCGACGATCGCGGCCGCGCACCGGATTTCCGTGCGCTACCTGCACAAGCTCTTCTCGGCCGACGGCGTGTCCGTCGTGCGCTGGATCCAGCAGCAACGGCTGGCCGAATCGCGCCGCGACCTGGGCCGCACCAGCGCGACGGTCGCCGCGATCGCCCACCGCTGGGGCTTCTCGGACGCGGCGCACTTCAGCCGTTCGTTCAAGGCGGCCTACGGGGTTTCACCCCGGGAGTGGCGGATCGCTTCCGCTCCCGGCCGGGGCGGCGCAGACTGAGCCGATGGCGCTCGGGCGCTTCGCGGTGCGGGTCGACGGGGTGGTGCAGGGCGTGGGGTTCCGGCCCTTCGTCCACGGGCTCGCGCGGCGGTTCGGGCTCGCCGGCTTCGTCGGCAACGACAGCCGTGGGGTCTTCGTCGAGGTCGAGGGCGCTTCGGACGACCTGAACGCCTTCGTGACGGCGCTGCGGGCCGAAGCACCGCCGTTGGCTGTGGTCGACGATGTGCGCGTGACCCGCGTGCCGGCCACGGGGGAGCGGGGGTTCGCGATCGTGCCCAGCCCGGCCGGCGGCGAGGCCGCGACGCTGGTGTCCGCCGACAGCGCGACCTGTGCGGACTGCCTGACTGAGCTGTGGGACCCGGGTGATCGGCGGTACCGCTACCCGTTCGTCAACTGCACCAACTGCGGACCGCGGTTCACGATCGTGCGCGGCGTGCCGTACGACCGGCCGTTGACGACCATGGCCGGGTTCGTGTTGTGCGCGGAATGCAAGCAGGAGTACGAAGATCCGACCGACCGGCGGTTCCACGCGCAGCCCGTGTGCTGTCCGGTTTGCGGACCACGGCTGGTGTTCTCGGGTGGCGGTGAGCCCATCGAGTCCACTGTGGACGCGCTCGACGCGGGTGCCGTGGTCGCGGTGAAGGGACTCGGCGGTTACCACCTGGCCGTCGACGCGGCGAACGAAACGGCCGTGGCCGCGCTGCGCGGCAGGAAACACCGCGAGGACAAGCCGTTCGCCGTGATGGTCCCCGACCTCGCGGCGGTGCGGGCGATCGCGGAGGTCGACGACGTCGCCGCGGCCGTGCTGACCGGGCACCGGCGGCCGATCGTGCTGCTCCCACGAGTCGCGGACGGACCGCTCGCCCCCTCGGTGGCGCCCGGAAACCGACGCGTCGGGGTCATGCTGCCGTACACGCCGCTGCACCACCTGCTGCTCGCCGATCTCGGCCGGCCGATCGTGCTGACCAGCGCGAACGTGTCCGACGAACCCATCGTCTACCGCGACGAAGACGCCTTCACGAGGCTGTCCGGGATCGCCGACGCGTACCTCACGCACGACCGGGCCATCCACACCCGGACCGACGACTCCGTGGCGCGGGTGTGGCGCGACCGGGTGCAGCTGCAGCGCCGTTCGCGGGGTTACGTGCCGGAGCCCGTGACGCTGCGCTCACGGCTCACCCAGCACATCCTCGGCTGCGGCGCGGAACTGAAGAACACGTTCTGCCTGGCCAAGGACACCCACGCGTTTCTCTCCCACCACATCGGTGACCTCGACAACTACGAGACGTTCAAGGCCTACGAGACCGGCATCGCGCACTTCCGCGAGCTGTTCGACATCTCGCCGACAGTCGTCGCCCACGACCTGCACCCCGAGTACCTGTCCACGAAATACGCGTTGGACCTCGAAGAAGTCGAGCTCGTCGGCGTGCAGCACCACCACGCCCACATCGCCTCCTGCCTCGCCGACAACGGCGAGGCAGGCCCCGTCCTCGGCGTCGCGTTCGACGGCACCGGCTACGGCACCGACGGCACCCTCTGGGGCGGCGAGTTCCTGAGGGCCGACCTCACCGGGTTCGACCGGCTGGCGCACCTCGCGCCTCTCCGGCTGCCCGGCGGCACCACGGCCATCCGCCAGCCCTGGCGCATGGCCGCCGCCTACCTCGACGCCGCGAACATCCGGGTGACCGCACTGCGAGCCCGCCATGAAGACCAGTGGGACCACGTTCTCCACCTCGCCCGCACCGGCCTGGCCTCCCCGCTCACGTCCAGCGCCGGCCGGCTGTTCGACGCCGTCGCCGCCGTGCTCGGCGTCCGCGACGAGATCAACTACGAGGGCCAGGCGGCCGTGGAACTGGAACAACTCGCCGACCCGGCCGAACGCGCCGCATACCGCTGCGGGCAGACCCCGACGGAACTTTCCGGTGTGGACTTGCTCCGAGCCGTGGTCGAGGACCTCGGCCAGGGCACCCCACGCCCGAAAGTCGCCGCGCGCTTCCACAACGGCGTCGCCGAAGCCGTCGCCGAAACCTGTACCCGCCTACGCGACACGACAGCGCTCACGACCGTCGCCCTGTCCGGCGGCGTCTTCCAGAATCTCCTGCTCCTGGAAAGAACCGTGGAGTCTTTGGAGCGCAACGGTTTCCGCGTCCTCACCCACGCCCGCGTGCCGACCAACGACGGCGGCATCAGCCTCGGCCAGGTCGCTGTCGCAGCCAGCCGTACCACTCATCCAGACCGTCACCCCGGGTCGCGCTGATCTCCACCACACGCGCGTCCGGATTGACGTGGCGCAGGTCGTGCAGGAACTCCGGCACCGAGAATCCCACGTACGGCAGCAGGTCGATCTTGTTGAGCAGCACCAGATCCGTCGACGCGAACATGTGCGGGTACTTCAGCGGTTTCCCCGGCCCCTCCGTCACGGACATGATCACCACGCGCGCCGCCTCGCCGAGATCGAACAACGCGGGGCACACGAGGTTCCCGACGTTCTCCACGAACAGCACCGAACCGCGCGCCGGCGCCAACGTGTCGAGCGCGCGCGACAGCATCGTCGCGTCGAGGTGGCAGCCGGCGCCCGTGTTGATCTGCACGACCGGCGCTCCCGACGCCTTGATGCGATCGGCGTCCAGCAGCGTTTCCTGGTCGCCTTCGACGACCGCGAGCGGTACTGAAGCACCCAGCGCGTGCACGGTCTGTTCCAGCAACGTCGTCTTGCCCGCGCCCGGTGAGCTCATCAGGTTGACCGCGAAGACGCCCAGCTCGGCGAGCCGCGACCGGTTGTGCCCGGCCAGGTGGTCGTTCTTGGCCAGCACGTCCTGCTCCAGAACCACCGTGTGAGCGCCCTCCACGTGCGCATGATCATCGGCGTGCGAATGAACCGAAGCCGAGTCCGAACAACCACACGTCGCACACACTTCAAACCACCTCCACGGACTTGATGCGCAGCTGCCGCCCCGCCAGCACCTCGACGTTCGCGCTGCCGCACGCGCACAGCAGGATCGGGTCGTCGATCCCGAACTCCGCCCCGCAGTCGAGGCACGCGGCCCGCCCGGGCGGCTCGTCGATCTCCAGCTCCGCGCCCTGCAACGACGTCCCCGCGCACACCACGTCGAAGCAGAACCGCACACTGTCCGGCACGACCCCGGACAGCCGCCCGATCTCCAGCCGCACGCTGCGCACGGCCTGAGACCCCAGCCGCGACACGATCGCGTCCACGACGCTCTGCGTGATCGACATCTCGTGCACTAGCAGATCCTCGGCAGCGGGTCGCCCACCAGCATGTCCACGATCCGGGTGCCGCCGAACGCGGTGTTCAGCAGCACCAGGCCCGGCGGGTCGTCGGCGACGCGGCCGATCACCGCCGCCTCCGCGCCGAGCGGGTGCGACCGCAGTGCCGCCAGCGCGTCGTCGACCTGCGCGCCGTCGACGAACGTCACGATCCGGCCTTCGCACGCCACGTACAGCGGGTCGATGCCGAGCAGCTCCGACGCACCGCGCACCTCGTCACGCACCGGTACGGCGTTCTCGTCGACGATCACCGACACCTGCGCGCCGGCGGCGACCTCGTTGAGGATCGTCGCCACGCCGCCGCGGGTCGCGTCGCGCATCGCGCGCACGCCGGGCACGGCGGCGAGCAGCCCCGCCACCAGGCTGTGCACGGGTGCGGTGTCGGACTCGATGTCGGCGTCGATGTCCAGCTCGCCGCGCGCCAGCATGATCGTGACGCCGTGGTCGCCGATCGGGCCCGACACCAGCACCGCGTCGCCCGGCCGCACCGACGAAACTCCCAGCCCCGAGCGGATCGAGACGCCGATGCCGGCCGTGTTGATGTACACGCCGTCGCCCTTGCCGCGCTGCACGACCTTCGTGTCCCCGGTGACGATCTGCACGTCGGCGGCGAGCGCGGCCGCCTTCATCGAGTCGACGATCTTCAGCAGGTCCTCGACCGGGAACCCTTCTTCGAGGATGAACCCGGCCGTGAGGTACAGCGGCCGCGAGCCGGACACGGCGAGGTCGTTGACCGTGCCGTTCACGGCCAGGTCCCCGATGTCGCCGCCGGGGAAGAACAGCGGCGACACCACGAACGAGTCTGTGGTCAGCGCCAGTTGCGCCCCGCCGATGGCGAGCGCGGCCGCGTCCTCCAGCGGCTCCAGCAGCGGGTTGCGGAACGCGTCGAGGAACACCGCCTCGATCAGCGTGTGCGTTGCCTTGCCGCCTGAGCCGTGGGACAGGGTGATGCGCTCTTCGCGCACCTTCGCGCGCCGCCGCCGGGCGCGCTCGATGCGGTCGAGCACCTGCTGCTCGCGTTCCGTGGTCGTCATGCGTGGCTCGCCTCCCGCACGCGCTTGCGGCTGAACCGGCCGAAGTTGTAGTACGCCGCGCACGCGCCTTCGGGCGAGACCATGCACGTCCCGATCGGCGTCTCCGGTGTGCACGCCGTGCCGAACACCTTGCACTCCCACGGCTTCAGCACGCCCTTGAGCACTTCACCGCACTGGCACGCCTTGGGATCCGCCACCCGCACGCCCGGCACGTCGAAGAGGCGCTCGGCGTCGAAAGCCGCGTACTTCTCGCGCACGCGCATGGCCGAGTGCGAGATGAACCCGAGGCCGCGCCACTCGAAGTACGGCCGCAGCTCCATCACCTCGTTGATCACCTTGAGCGCCACGAGGTTGCCGTCCCACGGCACCACGCGCGAGTACTGGTTTTCCACCTCGGCGCGGCCTTGGGACAGCTGCACCATCAGCAGGTAGATGGACTGCAGGATGTCCAGCGGCTCGAACCCGGCCACCACCACGGGCTTGCCGTAGTCGCGCGCGATGAACTCGTACGGCCGGCAGCCGATCACCGTCGACACGTGGCCCGGGCCGAGGAACCCGTCGAGCCGCAGGTCGGGCGAGTCGAGGATGGCCTTGATGGCGGGCACGATCGTCACGTGGTTGGCGAAGATCGAGAAGTTCGGGATGCCTTCGTCGGCCGCGCGCAGCAGCGTCATCGCGGTCGACGGCGTGGTCGTCTCGAACCCGATGGCCATGAAGACCACCTGCAGGTCGGGGTTCTGCCGGGCGATCTTCAGCGAGTCGAGCGGCGAGTACACCATCCTGATGTTGGTGCCCTCGGCGTTGGAGTCGAAGAAGTTCCCGCCCGAGCCCGGCACCCGCATCATGTCGCCGAACGAGGTCATCAGCACCCCGGGCCGGCGCGCGATGCTGATCGCGTCGTCGATGCGGCCCATCGGGATCACGCACACCGGGCAGCCAGGGCCGTGCACGAGCTCGACGCTCTCCGGCAGGTAGTCCTCGAGCCCGTGCTTGTAGATCGTGTGCGTGTGACCCCCGCACACCTCCATGAACTTGTAGTGCCTGCCGGGCTCGCACAGCGCGGTGATCTTCGCGGACAGCGCCCGCGCCTTGTCCGCGTCCCTGAACTCGTCGACGAACCGCACGGCCCCTCCTAGTCGATCCGAGATTCGAGCAAGGCGGCCATCTCGTCCTCGTACGCCTTCCCGATGCTCTCCAGGAATTCCAGCGCTGCGGCGGCCTCTTCCTCGTCTATTTTGGACAGTGCGAACCCGACGTGGATGAGGATCCACTCACCGGGAGCGGGTGGGTCGTCGGCGAGCAGGCCGATGTTGATGGCCCGCTTCACCCCGCACACCGAGACTTTCGCGAGGTCCGGACGTTCCTCGCTGATCTCGATGATCTCGCCCGGAATGCCGAGGCACACGGCTATTTCCGGCTCATGTCGACATACCGCTGCACGTCGGGCTTCACCAGCCGGGCGACCCACGCCAGCACACCGATGAGCACGATCAGCAGCACCAACCGCTTGAACATGGTCAGACCTCCGTCTTGAGAATGTCTTCGGGGAGACGCGGGGTGGTGCCCCACGCCAGTTCCTTCACCGCGCGGACGGCCACGGGCACGGCGGCCGCGACCTCCTTGCTGAGCCCGATCCCGGACTCGACCGACTTCGGCTCGCAGCCCACGATCAGCACCCGCCCCGCGTCGCCGCCGAGCAGCCGCAGCAGGCGGAACACGGCTTCGGGCTGCATGCCATGGGCGTCGATCACGGGCGCCGCGGCCATCGCGTCGACGTCGGCCTCGATCAGCGACAACGTGCCCGGCTCGACCCCGTGCGGCGTCGCGTCGAGCAGGATCGTGGTGTCGTAGCCGCCGAGCAGGTCGTAGGCCAGGTGCAGGCCGGAGACGCCGTAGTCGGCGATCTGCACCCACTCCGGCAGCTCTTCGTGTTCGAGCTGCTTGAGCACTTCGACGCCGAAGCCGTCGTCGCCGAGGAAGATGTTGCCGATCCCCGCCACCAGCACTTGCGGTCTCATGTCGGCTCCAGCTCGTCGGGGGAGAAGTAGCGGAAGCGGCCGTGGGCGTTCTGCAGGTCGGCGCCCGGGTCGTCGTCGAGCGTCACGGCCACGTGCGTGGTCCCGTCCACATCGGACAGCACCGCGCGCACGGTGGCGACGCGGCCGCTGAGGAACATGTCCTGCGCGTCGGCGCCCCGCAGGTTCGGGTGCAGCCGCACGCGCGAGCCCGCGGACACGTGGACGCCCGCGACCACGACGGCGTCGGTCTCCGGGGAGACGGACGCGTCGGCTCCGGGATCCCACCAGGGCACCTCGGGCTTCGCCGGCAGATCGGTTTCCTCGCCGGTCACCGAACGCAGGTACCGGACCGTCCCGTGGAGCCGGTCGAGCAGCTCCTGCGGCAGGTCGTCCACGCGGTCCACCAGCGCCGCCGCCCGGGGGTCCGTCGCGCGGGCCTCGCGTTTCTCCTCGTCGGTGAGCGCCATCGTGCGCAGCGTCAGGATCTCGTCGATCTCCGTGCCGTCGAAGAGCTCACCAGGGCTTTCGGGCGCGATCGACGGGTCGTCGTAGAGGATGATGGGGGACGCCAGCATCACCCCGCTTCGCGACGACCCGCCGATCAGCACCGGCCACACGCGCTCGTTGACACACGCTTCGACGGCCGGCTTCGCCCACTCGGGCGGGTCGAGCATCGAGAGGAAGTGGCCCGAGTCCACCGCCAGGATCACGTGCGCGGCGAGCAACGCCCTGCGCAGCGCCGATTCGCGGACGCCGTCCGACGGCCACGTACTCGTGTTGCGCAGGTCCAGTCGCAGCCGCGTGCCGCCGAAGGGGCCGTCGAGCGCGTCGAGGCGAGCCGTGAGCGCGCCGGTCAGCTCGCCGGAGCGGCGCACGAGCGTGCAGTGCTCGCCAACGCACTCGCGCGTTTCGGCCGGTGGAACTGAGAATGGCAGCTCCACCGGCTGCGCGAGCAGCTCGGCCACGGGGATCACGAAGTTCAGCTCGTGCTCCACGGCTTCGTCCCACGTCGTGTAGTCCTTGCCGGCCACGGTCACGGAGTCGACGAACCCGTGGCCGTCGTGCACCAGGCGTTCCTGTGCCTGCAGGAACCGCAGCGTCAGGTGCACCGACGTGTGCTTGCGCGGCTCCAGCAGGCACTCCGTGCGCGAAGTCGCGTAGTCGCCGCGCTCCTCCGACGCATACGTTGGCGGCATCAGGACACCCCACTGCCAGCGCACGCGGTTCTTCCGCGCCGACGCGCGGTACGGGTAGAGCAGGTAACCCTCGTACAGCACGGCGTCGCCGACGGCGCGGGCCTGGTCGAACACGCTGGTCACAGGCCATCACCCGCGTTCGACAGGAGGTGCTCCATCGCCGCGTCCCACGTCGGGATCGCGTGGCGCGACTTGTACCGCAGGAGCGCGTCGACGGTCTCGCGGTGCAGCTTGAGCCACGCGACGTTGGGGAAGTACTGGTTCATCAGGTCGTCCCACGCGGCGATCGGCATCCGGCACTCGGCTTCGGTGTGCCACGGCACGGGCTCGACCCAGAACCCCGGGCCGCCCTTCGCGAACACCGTGCCGCTGAACAGGAGCACGAGCGGGACCACGCCGTCGGCGAGTGCGTGGAAGTACTTGCCGGCGGCCACTTCCAGGTCGTACGTGCAGGGCACTTCCAGCTGGAACTCCGTGGTGCGCGTGAAGCTCGGCACCATCACCGCCACGGTCGCGAACTGGAACGGCCGCAGCGTCTCGCCCCAGCGTGAAGCGTCGCCGAACAGGTTCGTGAGCAGCTCCGACTCGCCGCTGCTGTAGCGGCGCCGCTGCGGTTCGATCCGCAGCTGCACCCGCAGCACCAGCGCGTGGATCGGCTGGGCGGTGAGCTCGGTGATCTTCATGCTGAACGCGAGCGTCGGCGACGCCGCGTACTTCACCGGGCGCACGTCCAGGCAGTCGAAGGTCAGCTCAGCCATCCGCGGCGACCTCTCCGCGGGCGCGAAGATCGGCGAAGAAGCGGTCGATGGCTTCGTGCGCTTCGGCGCCGCCGTCGAAGCCGCGCCAGTGCAGGCGGACGAGGCCGACGAGCTCGTAACACACGTCGATGGGCACCAGGAACGCCTCGAAGCCGACGTCGTGCTTGTTGATCAGCACCGCCTCGACGTCGGGGGCGACCGTGGCGAACTCGGGCTGCTCCTGCAGCAGTTCCGTCCACGTGTCCAGCGGCAGCAGCGACTCGGTCGCGCCGGCCGGGCTCGGGTAGAACGCCACCGCGCGCTCCTGCACCGAGTTGTAGAACAGGAACGCCATCCGCACGGGAATCCCGGCCGTCTCCCACAGCGTCGCGCCGGCCGGGAAGCGCGCGGTGTGCCGGTAGCGCGTCGGCACCGCGCGGTGGCGCTGGCCGCCGGCGCCGGTGTGCGTGAACAGCAGGTAGCAGCCGCGGCAGGTGCACATGATGGTGCGCGATTCGAGGTCGATCACGTGCCCGTGGCCGACGCCGATCGGCTCCGTGCACAGCTCACACCGTTCACCGGGCGCCGGTCGCTCGGCCGGCGTCAGGAACTTGCGCAGGCCGCCCGTCATGCCTGCTCCACGGGGACCGGGCACTCGATGGCTTCGAGCGGCAGCAGCGGACGTCCGCCCGGGCCGGTCGGCTCGGGCACCACCCCGGCCACCACCACGTCGGTGAGCTCCGGCGCGGCCTCGCGCACCACGCGTTCGATGGCCATTTTCGCCGTGACGGTCGAGGACGGGCAGCCGTCGCACGTGCCCTGCAGCTGCAGCCGCAGCACGCCCTCGGCGTCGATCTCGACGATGTCGACGTCGCCGGAGTGCGAACCCAGGTACGGTCGCACCTCGTTGAGCGCCTCGGTCACCCGGTCCAAAGTGGACTTGGGGTGCAGATCGTGGAGGACCAGCAGCCCTCGCACGTGGTCGTCGCCGGCGAGGCGCTCCAGCAGCACCTCGCCGGCGACGTCCTCTCGCAGGACGGACACGATCGTCGTCAGGCCGGCGCCGTAAAACTCGAGCAGCGTGTGGACGAGGTCCTCGGCCCTGTCCGCCACGGTGCTGCCCGCCTCCGCCGCGAGCTCACCGAGAAGCTGCTCGATTCGTTCGCCTACCTGGCCGATGTCGCGGTCCGTCATGGTTCAGAACACCTCTCCGCCGAACGCGTGGGGGGTGTGGATCCGGTCGAGCGTCTTGCCCTTGCCGGTGTACATGTGCACGCCGCAGGGCAGGCAGGGGTCGAAGCTGCGCACCGCGCGCATGATGTCGATGCCCTTGAAGTTCTCCTGCGTGTTCTCCTCGAAGATCGGTGTGTTCTGCACCGCGTCCTCGTACGGGCCCGGCGTGCCGAAGGAGTCGCGCACGCTGCCGTTCCACGGCGTCGGCGGGTACGGGTGGTAATTCGCGATCTTGCCGCCCTTGATCACCATGTGGTGCGACAGAACGCCGCGCACCGCCTCGGTGAACCCGCACGACACGCCTTCCTCGGGCACCTTGAACGGCTCCCACGTTTTCGTGTTGCCGCCGCGGACCTCAGCCAGCGCACGTTCCGCGAAGTGCAGCGCGAGGCCGGCCGCGTACGCCTGGAAGTACGTCCGCGCTCGGTTGCGCTCGATCGCGTTGCTCCACTTCGGGATCTTCCACTCGAAGCTGACCTCGGGTTTCGTGGCCGTGCGCGGCAGGTTGATCACCACGCTGTGGCCGGTGGACTTCACGTAGTCGGTGTCCACGAGGCCGGCCAGCGCCGTGACCCACAACCGGGCGATCGGTCCGCCGCCGGTGTCGAGCGCGAGGTGGTCGGTGCCGTCGAACCAGCGCGGCGACATCGTCCACGAGTACTTGTCGTCGAAGTCGCGCTTCTGCGGGCGCGGGATCGTGTGCTGGTTCCACGGGTGACGCGAGTCCACGGGGTTGCCCAGCGGGTCGTGCGTCACGAACTTGTCCATGCCCTCCCAGTCCTCGTAGAAGGACGAGCCGAGCAGGATCCGGATGCCGAGGTTGATGTCGAGCAGGCTCGTGGTGACCAGCTTGCCGTCGACGACCACGCCGGGCGTGACGAACATCTTACGGCCCCACGACTCCATGTTCTCGTAGGTGAAGTCGCAGTACTGCGGGTCGTTGAGGCTGCCCCAGCAGCCGAGCAGGATGCGCCGGCGGCCGACCTCTTCGTAGCCGGGGATGGCTTCGTAGAAGAAGTCGAACAGGTCGTCGTGCATCGGCAGGCAGCGCTTCATGAACTCGACGTAGCGCATCAGCCGGGTGAGGTAGTCGGTGAACAGCTGCACCGTCGCGATCGTCCCGACGCCGCCCGGGTACAAAGTGGACGGATGGACGTGGCGGCCTTCCATGAGGCAGAACATCTCGCGCGTGGACCGGCTGACCTGCAAGGCCTCGCGGTAGAACTCGCCCTCCAGCGGGTTGAGCGAGCGCATGATGTCGCCGATGGTCTTGTAGCCGTGGTCACGCGCGTGCGGCGCCTCGGTGCGGTTGGCCAGCTCCAGCACACCGGGGTTGGTCTCGGCCACCATCTTCTCGCAGTAGTCGACGCCGACCAGGTTCTCCTGGAAGATGTTGTGGTCGAACATGTACTCGGCGGCCTCGCCGAGGTTGATGATCCACTCGCCGAGGTGCGGCGGGCGCACGCCGTAGGCCATGTTCTGGTTGTAGACCGAGCACGTGGCGTGGTTGTCACCGCAGATCCCGCAGATGCGGCTGGTGATGAAGTGCGCGTCGCGCGGGTCCTTGCCCTTCATGAAGATGCTGTAGCCGCGGAAGACCGAGGACGTGCTGTGGCACTCCACGACCTTCTTGGCCGCCCAATCGATCTTCGTGTAGATCCCGAGGCTGCCGACGATGCGGGTGATCGGGTCCCACGCCATCTCGACGAGGTCGGTCTTGCCTTTGGTGCTGATGCCCTTGTCGCTTTCCGTTCGCGTCATGTCCCCAGTCCTTTCAGCGCCACGACGAGCGGTAGCCGGTCTCGAGCTGCTTGCCCTTGTGCCGCCACTTGGGTTCGGCGTCGGCCTTGCGTTCGGTGAACTTGCGCAGGCGCCGGATCACCGAGCCGTACGCGCCGCTCGCGAGCGAGGAGATGTGGGCGCCGGGTGGTTCGTCCATGAACGGCATGAACTTGTCCGGGAAGCCGGGCATGGTGCAGCCGATGCAGATGCCGCCGACGTTCGGGCAGCCGCCCACGCCGTTGATCCAGCCGCGCTTGGGCACGTTGCACTTCACGACCGGGCCCCAGCAGCCGAGCTTCACGAGGCACTGCGGCGAGTCGTACTCGTTCGCGAACTGGCCCTGCTCGTAGTAGCCGGCTCGATCGCACCCCTCGTGGACGGTCGCGCCGAAGAGCCATTGTGGACGGAGGTGGTCGTCGAGCGGGATCATCGGCGCGTGGCCGGCCGCCTGGTAGAGCAGGTAGGTGAGCGTCTCGGAGAAGTTGTCCGGGTGCGTCGGGCAGCCGGGGATACACACGATCGGCAGGCCGGCGCTCGACTTCCAGTCCCAGCCCAGGTAGTCGGGCACGCCCATCGCGCCCGTCGGATTGCCCTCCATGGCGTGGATCCCGCCGTACGCGGCGCAGGTGCCGGCCGCGACCACAGCCAGGGCCTTGGGTGCCAGGCGGTCGAGCCACTCGCTGGTGGTCATCGGCTGGCCGGTCGCGGGGTTGTTGCCGAAGCCGCACCAGTACCCCTCGGCCTTGATGGCCTCGTTGGGGATCGAGCCCTCGACGACCAGCACGAACGGCTCCAGCTCACCGCGGTCGGCCTTGTAGAACCACTCGATGAACGTGTCGGCGCCCTTGTCCGGACCGCACTCGAAGTCGATCAGCGGCCAGTGCACCTGGATCTTCGGCAGGCCGGGCAGCGCGCCGAGCACGATCTCCTCGATGCTCGGCTGCGTGGCGGCGGTCAGCGCGACGGAGTCGCCGTCGCAGGACAGTCCGGCGTTGATCCACAGGATGTGGATCGGCTTCTCTTCTTCTCGGGCCTGGGTCACGGCTGTTCACCCTCGAGGTCGTCGAGCGCACCGAGGGTGAGTTCCCACAGTGCGTGGTAAAGGGTCGTCTGGGCTTCTTGGATGCGGTGCACGGAAGGCGACGGCACGACGAAGAGGTGGTCGATCGTCCTCAGCTCGGCCATCTTTCCGCCGTCGTACCCGGCGATGCCGACGGTGACGAGGCCGCGGCGCGCGGCCTCGTCGAACGCGGCCAGCAGGTTTGCCGAGTTGCCGCTGGTCGACAGGCCCACGGCGATGTCGCCGCGGCGGCCGAACGCGCCGACCTGCCGGGAGAACACGACGTCGAACCCGATGTCGTTGGACAGGGCGGTGACCACCGCGATGTCGTTGGTGAGGCCGAAGGCGGGCAGGGGCCGCGCGTCGCCGTCGGGGCTCAGGAACAGGCTCGCGAGGTCCTGCGCGTCGGTGGAGCTGCCGCCGTTGCCGAAGGCCAGCAGCCGGCCGCCCCCGGCGAACGCCTTCGCGAGGTCACGTGCGCACGCAGCGAGGCGCTCGCCGTCGGCCTCGAGGACCTGGCGGCGCAGTGCGACGATCTCGCGGGCTTTCTCCACAGTGGACTGCCGGACCTGGGTCAGGACGGCATCGAGGTCGCTCGTACCCGAGTACAAGAACGGGTACAGCTCCTCCAGACCACTCGCGCCCACGGAGTCTCTTGCCATGGCCGCTCAGCTCCCTCGGCTACTCGGGCAATTCCAGACGTGCGATGGCTTCACCGGCGTGGACGAGGATTCGGTCGCCGACACTGGCTTCCACCAGTGCCACGCTCACTTCTTCCCTGCCCTGGCCGGTGTCCACGACTGCGAACCCGAGGTCCAGGAGTTCGACGACGGTCACTTCGACCGCGGTATCGGAACAGGTGATGCACACCCCGTCGTGACAGGCGGGGGCCGGTGCTCTGTCGGCGTCACGGGCGTTCACGACGCCACCTCCGGTGTGAGGACACCGGGCTGTTCGAAGAACACGTGCACGAGTTCCCACAGGACGTGGTAGGTCGTGACGTGGATTTCCTTGACCACGCGGGGGTCGTCGGAGCGCGCTTGCAGCACGTGGTCGGCTGTGATGGTGCTCGGGCCCGTCCCGCCGGTGAGCGCGATGGTGAGCATCCCCAGCTCGCCCGCGGCCTGGAGGCCGCGCCGGACGTTGGCGCAGTCGCCGTCGGACGAGATGCCGAGCGCGATGTCCACCGGCTCGGCCAGGAACTTGATCTGGTACGCGAAAATCTCGTCGAGCCCCTGCCGGCCCGCGACACTGGTGAGCGTCGCGACGTCGGCCGTCAGCGATATCGCCGGCAACGCCCGCTTCCCGACGATCACGGGGTGCACGAACTCCACGGCCACGTGCTGCGCGTCGGTGCCCGCGCCCCCGTTGCCGAACACCACGAGCTTCCCGCCGCGGTGAAACCGCCGCGCCATCCCGTGGCACGCTCCCGCCACCGCTCCGGCCTGCCCGGCCAGCTCTTCAGCCGGCGCGACGCGGCGCTCGAACAGCGCCGCCACCGCACCGGGAGAAGTACTCGGAGAGCCGACCATGGCGGCACTTCCCTGCGCTCGGTGGTGGGAGCAGTCCTCCCCACAGTAGAGCTGTGAGTTGGATCACACAATAGATCGCGCGGATGGCAGTAATTCACCCCACTGGCGGCTCACTTGATCGACGCGGAAGTGTGCGGAACCGGGTCCGGCATTTTTTCGCGACGACGTGGGGATGGTGGGGGATTTCGGTGACGTGCCGAGCGGCGGCGTTGGGGCGGAACCGGGTTCGAAGGTCTGGAGGTGTGGCTCGCGGATTCGGTGCTGAGCTGGATCGCGTTTTCATTTTTTGCCGGCTGTCCACAGGCCACCCGGGGTTGTGGACAACTGCGCGGGGGTGGCGTCGTTTTCGCAGAATTGTCGATGGTGGCCGATGAAATGGCGCGGGGACGGCCCCGAAGGCTGCGGGGACTGTGTGTCTGCGGGCCGTTCAAGCGCGATCATGCT
The DNA here is from genome assembly GCF_040678995.1 of Amycolatopsis sp. NPDC049253. Classification (NCBI taxonomy): domain Bacteria; kingdom Bacillati; phylum Actinomycetota; class Actinomycetes; order Pseudonocardiales; family Pseudonocardiaceae; genus Amycolatopsis; species Amycolatopsis sp. NPDC049253. Next base: position 349,312 of record NZ_JBFAQX010000001.1, read on the forward strand.
CCCCCTGCGACTCCTCCGCCCGCGACAACCACGTATCGGCCTCCTCCACCGCCCCCCGCGCCTGCAGCATCCGCGCCAGGCTCAGCATCCCCTGCACGTCCCCGGTCTCCGCCGCCGCGCGGAAGAACCGTTCCGCCTTCGCCAGCTCGTCGCGCGCCTCCGCCAGGTGCCCGAGGTTCGTCAGGGCGGGAATGCTCCCGTGCTCGGCCGCTTTGCGGTACCAGGCCGCGGCTTCGCCCTCGTCGCCGCGGTTGCGGGCCAGGACGCCGAGGTTGGTCATCGCGGCGGCGTCGCCCGCTTCGGCCGCGTCGAGGTACCAGGCCTCGGCCTCGTCGACGTCGCCGCGGCGGTGCAGGAGCAGGCCCAGGCGGACGGTGGCCTCGACGTTGCCGGAGGTCGCGCCCTGGCGGTACCAGGATTCGGCGTCCTGGAGCTTGCCGAAGCGTTCGGACTGGCGGCCGAGCAGGCACGTGGCCGAGAGGTCGCCGTCGGCGAGGGCCTCGCGCCACCAGCGCGTGGCCTCGCTGTAGCGGCCGCGTTCGCGCATGACGATGCCGACGTCGATCATCGCGGACGTGTTGCCCGAGCTCGCGGCGCGGCGGCACCAGTCCTCGGCCTCGTCGTAGCGGCCGCGTTCGGCGAGCAGGTGCCCGAGCGCGCCCATCGCTTCGACGTCACCGGTCACGGCGGCCTCGTGGAACCAGTACTCGGCGTCCTCGACGCGGCCGCGCCGTTCGTACGCGCGCCCCAGCCCCAGCATCCCGCGTGGCTCGCCGGCGTGGGCGGCCTCGTGGTACCAGCGTTCGGCCTCGTCGAGCACGCCGCGCTCGGCCAGGAGGTTCGCCAGCGCGGTCATCGCGATGCGGTCTCCGCCGGCCGCGGCGCGGCGGAACCACGTCTCGGCCTCCGCCTGCTCGCCGCGTTCGCGCAACGCCGCTCCGAGGCGTGTCATCGCGACGACGTTGCCGCCCTCCGCGGCCTTGCGCTGCAGGTAGTCGTCGACGCGCGAGTTCCACTTCCGCAGCCGCCCGCTCATCGGCCACGCTCCCTTCCGCCTACCCCCACCCCGGTAGTCGTTCGAGGTGCCGCGGACGTGACACCGTGGTCCCGGACACGGTTCGCGCGCTGCTGAGAGTGTCGGCGCGATCACGGGCCTCGCGCCGGGCATACTGCCGCCTCCCGAACCCGTCGAGAGGATCGCGCGCGCATGGCCCGGACGTTTCCCACCCAGCGAATCCTGCTGGTCGTCGTGGTTCTCGTGGCGGCCGTCGCCGGGATCTGGTACGCCGGACACCAAAGCGGCGCCGAGCCCACGGGTGCCGCACCCGCCGACGTCACGCAGCAGCTGGCCGAGCTGAAAATCGCGCCGCGCACGTCGATGTCCGGCTACTCCCGTGACAAATTCCCGCACTGGGACAACCAGGGGCACAACTGCAACACGCGCGAGCTCGTGCTCAAGCGCGACGGCAAGGACGTCAAGGCCGGCACCGACTGCAACCCGACGTCCGGCACCTGGTTCAGCGTCTACGACGCCGAGACCTGGACCAAACCCGGCGACGTCGACATCGACCACATGGTGCCCCTCGGCCAGGCCTGGGCCAGCGGCGCTCGCGACTGGACACAGGACAAGCGCGAGCAGTTCGCCAACGACCTCACGCGCCCGCAGCTCTTCGCCGTGACGGACAACCTCAACCAGCAGAAGGGCGACAAGGCCCCCGACGAGTGGAAGCCGCCGCTGGTGTCGTTCTGGTGCACCTACGCGACGGACTGGGTGACGGTGAAGCACTTCTACGGCCTCACCATCACCACGGGGGAGAAGACGGCGCTGCAGGACATGCTGCGCCGCTGCCCCGCCTGATTCGCGAGCCGGAACTGTCGGACCCCTCGGCTACTGTCGCCGGCATGGCGACCTTCCTCCTCATCCACGGCGGTGGCGGCAGCGGCTGGGACTGGCACCTCGTCGTCGACGAGCTGCGGCGCCGCGGCCACGAAGCCGTGGCGCCGGACCTGCCGATCGGCGACCCCGAGGCCAAGCTGGCGGATTTCGCGGCCACGGCCACCGCGACGGTGGAGGGAAAGCCGGACATCGTCGTGGTCGGGCATTCCTACGGCGGATTCACCGCTGCTTTGGCCGCCGCGAGGCTGGAAAACGCGCGGTTGCTCGTCTTCCTCGCCGGCATGGTGCCGGCTCCGGGGGAAGCGCCGGGCCAGTGGTGGGGCAACGTCGGGTTCGAGAGCCCTGGCGACGGCCTCACCGAGACGGAGACGTACCTCGGCGACGTCCCACCCGAGCTGGCGGCCGAAGCGCTGAGCCGCAGCCGCGACCAGCTCAGCGCGGAGTGGGACGACCCGTGGCCCGACGCACGGCTGCCCGAGGTCCCCACGCGCGTGCTCCTCTGCCGCGACGACAAGTTCTTCTCGCCCGAGCTGCAGCGGCGCGTCGCGCGCGAACGACTGGGGTTCGAGGCCGGCGAGGTCGACGAGATCGACGGGTCCCACGGCGTCGCGTTGAGCCGTCCGGTTGAGCTGGCCGAGCGGCTCGAGCGGTATTTCGCCACGCTCTGACACCGCGGCGCCGCCAAATGGTCCAGACCTATTGACGCGCCGGCTCGACGATCCCTAACGTCGGTCTCCCGTGCACGGTTCCTCCACCCCGGTCCCCACTGGAGGTTCCGAAAGTGAAACTCAGAGCCCTCAGCGTCGCCGTGCTCGCACTCGGCGCGCTCGTCACCGTCCCCGTCGCGACGGCCAGCGCCGCGACTTTGCCCGCGTGCCAGCACTTCTACACCGGCCCGATCCCCGACCGCCCCGTCTCCGGCGGCCACGGCCCGGGCTCCCTCGTCGGCGCGGTCAACGTGAGCAACCGCCTGCCCGCGCCCACCGGCGTCAGCGGCGGCCTCGGCGGCGACGGCAAGGTCACCTTCACCTTCTCTCGCGTGCCGGGCGCTAAGGCGTACCGCGCGTTCCGCAACGGTCAGGCCCTGCAGTGGATCAGCGACTGGGGCCAGCCGGCGCTCCAGGTCACCGATGTGAGCCCCTGCCAGAACGCCAACTACCAGCTCTACGCCATGACCGCCGAGGACAACTCACCCGGCTCGCTCGGCCAGATCTCCACCGCGTACCGCGTGGGCTCGTCCGGTCGGCTGGCCCCGTACGCCCTCGCCAACGGAACCACGCTCAACTACCGCGTCACCGCCTACAACGACGTCGCCCAAACCGCACTCGGCTACCAGGCCGGCCCGGGCTTCTGCGCCGTCGACGCCCGCAGCATCCCTTGGGGCACCAGGATTTCCGTCCCAGGTTACGGCCACTGCTACGCGGCCGACATCGGCAGCTGGATCTCCGGCGACATCCTGGACGTCTGGCTGCCCGGCAACCAGGCCAACGACTGGGGCGTGCAACGGCTGACGCTCACGGTTGAATAGAACGCCGCGGAACAGAACGCCGTGGAATAGCCGTGGAGGGCACCTTGCGGGAATCCCGATTCCCGCAAGGTGCCCTTCCGGCCGTTACCAGCGATCGACGTGCAGCACTTCCGAAAGTGGTTGCCGCGCAGCAGGTTTGAAGCTGTCGCCCGTGTAGTAGGCCGTCGGCACGAGCGCTGCCTGGTGGACGGTGGACGGCAGGCCCAGGATCTCCGCCGCTTCCTTTTCGTACTGCAGGTGCAGCGTGGTCCACGCCGTGCCGAGGCCGAGGGAGCGCGCGGCCAGCATGTAGCTCCACACAGCGGGCAGTAGCGACGCCCACAGGCCCGCCTGATTGCCCTCCGGCAGCTCCGCCGAACCCGTGCCGAGGCACGGAATCAGCAGCACCGGCACTTCGCCCATGCGGTCGGCGAGGTACTCGATGCTGGAACCCACGCGCTGCTGCACAGCCGCCCGCGAGGCATTGTCGGAATACAACTTCCCGGCGAAGCCCGACGACTCGATGTACTCGTGCGTCGCGCGCCGGTAGAGGTCGCCGATCGCCGCGCGTTGCACGGGGTCGGTGACGACGACCCAGTGCCAGTGTTCGCGGTTCGAGCCGCTGGGCGCCTGCAACGCGATCGTCAGCGCTTTCTCGATCACCTCGAACGGCACCGGCCGCGCGAGGTCGAGCCGCTTGCGGACCGTCCGGGTGGTCGTGAGGAGCTCTTCCGGTGTCACCACTTGTCGTGCACCAACGGCCGGATCAGCTCGTCATACGTGGCCCGCACCCCGGCCGCCGCCTCTTCCGGCAGCGGGGCCAGCCCGGCCGCGACCGTGTTCCCGCGTGCCTGCTCCGCGTTGCGCGCACCCGGGATCACCACGGAAACCCCCAGCTGGTCCAGAATCCACCGCAACGCGAACTGCGCCAGCGTCTGCCCGTCCGGCACCAGCCCGCGCAGGCGCTCCACGGCCTCCAGCCCGACCTCGAACGGCACCCCCGAGAAGGTCTCGCCGACGTCGAAAGCCTCACCGTGCCGGTTGAAGTTGCGGTGGTCGTCGGACCCGAACGTCGTCGTGGCCGTGTAGCGCCCCGACAGCAGGCCCGACGCCAGCGGCACCCGCGCGATGATCCCGGCGCCCGTCTCCACCGCCTTCGGCAGCACGCGCTCCAGGGGCTTGAGCCGCAGGCAGTTGAGGATGATCTGCACCGACGCGACGTTCGGCCGGGCCAGCGCGGTCAGGGCCTCGTCGCACGTCTCGACGCTGACGCCGTAAGCCTTGATCCGGCCTTCGTCCACCATCCGGTCCAACGCGTCGTACACGGCGTCCGACGAGTACACGGCGGTCGGCGGGCAGTGGAGCTGGACGAGGTCCAGCGTGTCCATCCCGAGGTTGCGACGGGACCGGTCGTTCCACTCGCGGAAGTTCTTCTCGACGTAGTTCTCCGGCACCTGCTCGGCGCGGCGGCCCATCTTGGTGGCCACGAACACGTCGGCACCGCGCTCCCGGCGGAAACGGCCGACCAGCGTCTCGCTGCGGCCGTCGCCGTAGACGTCGGCGGTGTCGAAGAACGTGACGCCCTCGTCGGCCGCCGCGTGCAGCACGCCCATGGCTTCGGATTCGTCGACGGTGCCCCAGTCGGCGCCGAGCTGCCAGCACCCGAGCCCGACGGCGGACACCTCACGACCCAGCCGGGTGATCTTGCGAGTCTCCATACGAGTGATCCTAAGCGGACCCGGATCAGCGCCGGGCACTCACGCGACCGGTCCCACCGCGAACGCTGCCCAGACGTACTTCCCGCCCGCGCACGGCTCGTAACCCCACTCCTGCGACAGCACGTGGACCAGCTGCAGCCCCCGGCTGCGCGCCGCCTCCGGTGACGGCTCCTTGAGGCGCGGCACCTCCTGGCCGGCGTCGAACACGCAGACCACCAGCCGCCCCTCCGACAGCCGCAGCTCCAGCCGATCCGGCCGCTCACCGTGCTCGAACGCGTTGGTCACCAGCTCGGACGTCGCCAGCAATACGTCGTCCCGCCATTGGTCGTCCACGGCCAGCTCTTCGAGCGCGGCGCGGACAGCGTGGCGGGCGATCGCGGGCGCGGTGACGTCGTCCGGGAGCGCCAGACGCACGGTGGCGGGTGTCGTGGTGCCTCGCGTCGGCATCTTCGACGTCGTCATGGCTTCCACACCTCCCGACCTGTCCGTTACTCGCACCGGCTTACTACCCAAGCGGGGGGACCCCGAATCAGGTGCCCTCGGTGATGTCCGTCTCGACCAGTCCCGTGCGCAGTTTCTTGAGCGTCGACGCGAGCAGGCGCGAAACCTGCATCTGCGAAACGCCCACGCGGCGCGCGATGTCCGACTGGCTCATCCCCGACCCGAACCGCAGCGCGACGATCTTGCGCTCCCGCTCCGGCAGGCTCTCCAGCATGGGCCGCAGCGCCTCGCGCAGCTCCGCCTGGCTCAAGTTCGCGTCGGGCGCGCCGAAGCGCGTGTGCGCGGAGTTCTCCAGCAGGTTGTCCAGCGAAGCGCCGTAGCGGCCCTGGCCGGCGCGCAGGCCCTCGTAGACGTCCTCCATCGGCACGCCGAGGTGCTGGGCGATCTCACTCGGGCGCGGCGCGCGCGAGAGCCGCACGGTGAGCTCCTCGCGCGCGGCGGAGATGGACGCGTTGAGCTCCTTCAGCCGCCGCGGCACCCGCACCGACCAGCTGTTGTCCCTGAAGTGGTGACGCAGTTCACCCGAAATGGTGGGGACGGCGAACGCCAGGAAGTCGGTGCCCTGCGTCGGGTCGTAGCGGTCGACGGCGTGGATCAGGCCGACCGTCGCGATCTGCACCAGGTCGTCCATAGCCTCGTCGCGGTTGCGGAACTTCCGCGCGAGGTTGCGGGCGAGCTCCAGGTGCTCGCGCACGAGTCTGTCCCGGATCTCCTCGCGGCGCGGGGAGCCTTCCGGTAGCTGGGCCAGCTCGTCGAACAGCGACGCCACATCGGTCTCGCCGCCTTCGGCGGGGGTGGTCACGGGTGCGCCACCTCACTCTCCCGGACGAGCTGCACCCGGGAGAGGTACCGGCCGTCGGCCGGGGTCACTGTGCGTCGCGCCGACGTGGCCAGCGCCGTGAGCAGCTGCCAGGACAGACCGGTGTCGTCACCGTGGTCCGGGGTGTCGGCGACCACCGAAACGGTCACCTCGATGCGCCCCTCGATCCAGGAGAAGACGCAGGTCAGCTTGCCGTCGGCCGAGGACGGCAGGAGCATCGAGCACGCCTCGTCCACCGCCATCCGCAGGTCTTCCACCGCGTCGAGGTCGAAGTCCTGGCGCATCGCGATGTCCGCGACGATCGTGCGCAGCGTGGGCACCACGTGCGGGATGGCCGCCGTCCGCACCTCGATGAGCTGGGCGTCCTCCCGATCGAGCGGGGCGTTGTCCTCCACGTGCGGTCCTCTCTCCGGCTCACTCGGCCGTGTCCTGTGCTGCCCGGTCTGCTCATGCCCGGGGTGTGAGCAAACCAAACCCGGGTTTGATTCGCGCGACCGGCGGGCATGTAGCGGTCGAAGTGCTGATCCCGGGAAAGGTGGGGACGAGATGGCTGACGTGAGCCGGCTGCCCAACGTGGTCGCCGAGGAGTGGGAGTGGCAGCTGCAAGGTTCCTGCCGTGGCGCGGACAGCAGCCTGTTCTTCCACACCGACAACGAGCGTGGGTCCGCACGCGAGCGTCGTGAGTCGCGAGCCAAGGCGATCTGCCAGACCTGCCCCGTACTGGCGCAGTGCCGCAAGCACGCCATGACGGTACAGGAGCCGTACGGCATCTGGGGCGGCCTCGGCGAGATCGAGCGCCGTGAGCTGTTCATGCGGGAACGCCGCGCCGCCAAGCGCGACCCGCTGTCCGCCTGACCCAGCCCAAAACCCGCCCCCGCGTGCCCCACCGGCACGCGGGTCGCTGTGCGCGCGGCCGTTCGCCGGAATGACCGTGCCGCCGTCCGGCTCTTGCCCGCCCGCGCCGTTGTCCGGGACAGTGGCGGCCGACGCGGCGGCAGTCACCCACTGGGTTAGGGTTGGACTTTCCAGATGCCTGGAACCGTGAACGGTTGCCGCTTGAGATACAGGCGCGTACCGGCGCAGCAGCAGCGCCTGACGAGGAGAAACTGCATGCCCGCAGCCGACCAGAATGCCACCCCTCCCGGGTTCGGCATCACGCTGGACACCGAGGCCGCCGAGCCGCGGGTGGTGGTCAACGGTGAGCTCGACCTGCTCACCAGCCCGCAGCTGCAGGAAGCCCTTGCCGGGTTGATCGCGGACAAGAGCTCGCAGCGCGTGGTGGCCGACCTGACCGGGGTGACCTTCTTCGACTCCTCGGCGTTGAACGTGGTCCTGCACGCCCAGCGGCAGGCCCGTGAGCAGGACGTCGAGCTCGCGGTGGTCCCCAGCTCGGCCGTGAGCCGTGTCATCGAGCTCACGGGAGTGGCCGAACACCTGAGCGTGTCGGAGGAACCGCCCGCCTGATCCCCGATACGGTCGCGCGGACCTGAATTCCGCTCGCGACCTGGGGGAGATCCACGATGATGGGGCGCACCCACGCCCTGACCGGCTGGTGCGCGGGCCTCGCCCTCGCGCCCGCGGTCGGCGCCGGTTCCGTGCACCAGGCGGTGGTTTTCGCCGCCACCACGGCCGGCTTCGCGTTGCTCCCCGACCTCGACCACCCCGGCGCCAGCGCGTCCCGTCTCCTCGGCTGGCTGACGGGCGCGCTGTCGTGGCTCCTGCGTCGCGTTTCGTCGGCCGTGTACGCCCTGACGAAGGGCCCCCGCGACGAGAAGGTGACCGGCAAGCACCGCCACCTGTCGCACACCGTGCTCTTCGCCGCGGGCCTGGGTGCGCTCGCTTCGTGGGGGGCCTCTGCCGGCGGACCGTGGGCCGTGTTCGGCGTGATGCTCTTCGGCCTGCTGCTCGCGGAAGGCGCTCTGGGTGACTGGCTGTTGCCGGTCATCATCGGCGCGATCCTGTGGTGGTACCTCACCGCGCCGCCCGACCACGCCGCGCAGCTGCAGCAGATCTCGGGCTGGCTCGGGATCGCCGTGGCGGCAGGCTGTTTCGTCCACTGCCTCGGCGACTCGCTCACCGAGTCGGGCTGCCCGTTCCTCTTCCCGCTCCCCATCGCGGGCGAGACCTGGTACGAGATCCGGCCACCGAAGATCTTCCGGCTGCGGACGGGCAAGAAGGTGGAGACGCGGTTGGTGTTCCCGATTTTCGTGGTCGTGGGGGTGCTTCTGGTGCCCGGCGTGTGGGGTTGGACCACGTCGACGGCGGAGCGGCTGTTCAGTCCGCCGGCGGCGCAGACCGCAACGCAGTGATCCGCTTCGCCGCCGCGGCGGTGTCGGTGTAATCCCGCGTGTGGGCGATCTTGCCGTCTCGGATGGTCAGCACCATCACGTACGACGAGACGAACGCTTCGCCGCCCAACTCGCCGTGGAGGTCGAACTCCGTGACGAGCACGGACGGGTCGGTGGTTTCGTGCACGACGACGTTGTCCGCCTTGGTCATGTGGCGCACCGAGCCCGCGGCGCGGAACCGGCGACGCAGCTCCTCGCGCCCGTGGGTCAGCCGCGGCACTCCGGCCGGAGTGAAGGGCATTTCCAGCACGACGTCCTCGGCGTAGAGGTCGGCGAGGTCGTCCCAGCGGTTCTCCACGGACGCGTCCAGGAACTGCCGGAACACGGTCGCGGCACCGGTCATGGTGCGTGCCGCCGCGGTGTTGGGGAAATCGCGGTACGCCGTGATCTCTCCATTGTGGACGGTCGCAAGCCCGACCGACGACGGAAACCCGTAGCCCTCACCGGTGTGCGGGTTGCGGCCCTCGACGGTGAGCTCGGCCACGAACCCGTCGGCCAGCTCGCGGATGCCGACCCGCACGGAGTCCAGCCCGAGCGCGCGGGCGCGGACGGCGCTGTCGGCGAGTGTTGCCAGGATCGCTTCGCGGCCATCGACGCGGTGGCCCTGGAAGGGGAGTTCGTACACGGCTTCGGCGGCGAAGACGTCGGCGAGCGGCGCGGGGTCGAGCGCCCGCATGCTGCGGGCGAAGAGCTGCGAGATTTCGGACACGGTTGGGCTCATCAGGACTTCTCCAAGGAAGAATGAGGTTCAATCGGAACGGTGCACCCGGTTGCCACGATACGGAGTGAGCGTTCCGGTTGTCAACGAGATCGAGGAGGACGCCCGTGGACAAGCCAGTGCTGCGCGCCGACGCGCGCCGGAACCGGGCCCGGGTGCTGGCTGCCGCCGAGGAGGCCTTCGCGGCCGACGGACTGTCCGTGCCACTCGATGACATCGCGCGGCTCGCGGGCGTCGGGGCGGGCACCGTCTACCGGCATTTCCCCAGCAAAGAAGCGCTTTTCCAGGCGGTGGTGCTGGAGCGTCTGGAGCAGTTCGCGGCCGAGGCGCGCGAGCTCGCCGACGCCGAAGACCCGGGTGCGGCGTTCTACGACTACTTTGCGCGCGTGATCAAGCAGGCCTCCCTCAACCGCGCGATCTGCGAAGCACTGGGCGCCACCACGGGCTCCACGGACAAGGCGGAGATCGGCACGGAGTTCCGCGCGAACCTCTCCGCCCTGCTCGAACGCGCACAGGCGGCGGGTGCGGTCCGCACCGACCTCGACGGCGACGACCTGCGTGCGCTGATCGTCGGCGCCCTGGCGGTGGAGCGGTATTCGCCCGGCAGCCACCACCTCGTCCGCGTTTTGCTCGACGGCCTTCGCACGGTCACTGGGGCAGGTTCCTGAGCTTCCGCAGCGGCGACGCCAGCAGGATCGCCGTCGACAGCACCAGTCCGGCGCCGACGACGTAGAGCGTGGTGCGCATCGACGTCACCTCGGTGAGCACGCCGCCGGCCAGGCTGCCGAGGGGCGCCATGCCACGGATCAACGTCGTCGACACCGACGTCACGCGGCCCAGCAGCCGTCTCGGCGTGACGGCCTGGCGGAAGCTCACGGCGTAGACGTTGATGAGGATGATCCCGAACCCCGCGCCGAACCCACCGGCGACGTACCAGGCCAAGCCCCAGCCGGGGGTGGTGAACGCGTAGAGCAGGAACGAGCCCCCGTAGACGACGGCCGCGGCGTTCAGCGCCCGCGCCGCCCCGATTCTCGCCGCGAGCGGCCGCGCGATTGCGCCGGCGACCAGCGCTCCGGTGAGGGAAACCGTGCTGAGCACCCCGATCGCGACCGGCGAGAGCCCGAGGTCGCGGCTGAGGAACACGACGCTGATGGCCATGAACATCGACTGGAACAGGCTCGAGACGGTGCCGTGGAGCGTGATGGCCCGGACGATCCCGTCACCGAGCACGGCTTTCAGGCCTTCGGTGATCTCGTGGCGGAGGCTGCGGCCGGACCGTTCGCCGGGCGCGTCCGGCGTTTCGATGCGGCGCAGCCACAGGGCCGACCACAGGTAGGACGCGGCGTCGGCGGCCATCGCGCCCGCGTAGCCGAGGTACTGGATCACCACGCCGGCCAGGCTCGGCCCCGCGACCGCGGCGACGGAAGCGTTCGTCTGCAGCCTGGCGTTGGCCTCGGGCAGATCGGCGCGCGCTACCAGGTGCGGCACGTACGTCTGGTGCGCGACTTCGAAGAACACCCCGAGCACGCCGGCGAGCAGTACGACCGCGAAGAGCTGCCAAAGCGTGAGCACCTGCGCCACCGCCGCCACCGGGATCGACCCGATCAGCACCACCCGGCCCAGGTCGGCGGCCACCAGCACCGGCCGCTGCCGGATCCGGTCGCACCACGCGCCGACCTGCAGCCCGAGCACCAGGTAGGGCAGCGTCGCAAGCGTCCGCAGCAGCGACACCTCGACCACTGAAGCCGACAACACGGTTGTCGCCAGCAGCGGCACGGCCAGAAAGTCGATGCGGCTGCCCACCTGGCTCAGCGCGTCGGCGAGCCACAGCCGCCGGAAGTCCCTCGTCCGCAGCAGGCCACCGCGGCGGGTGGCCACCCCCTCGTTCGCCACGGGAGCCACCTTGGCAGAGGTGCTTCGAGTTCGGCAATAAACTTGAGTTTATTCGGCTCAACTTGCACCGTCTGTAACGGGGCATAAGATCAACGCGACTACTCCTCGTACCCGCGCGTCGGCTCGGCGAGGGAGGTGCCGGTTTGTCCAACACGGCTCCGACCTGGGGTTCTGTCGTCATTACGGGGCTGGCCGGCTTTGCCGTCGGCCTGCTCGTGGCGGCACTCCTCGTGGCCGGCAACTCACCGACCCGTCCGGCCGATTCGTCCGTTCCGTCGTCGCCGCCACCCGCGCAACCGGTCACGGTGACGGTGACGGGCCAGCCGCAACCCCCGGTGACCGTCACGCGATCGCAGTCCGAGCCCGCGCCGCTACCGAGCACGACGACCTCGACGGTCTCCGTGACCCGCGAGCCGCCCGCTCCGGTGTCGGGGTCGGTGTCGGGGTCCGGGTCGGGGTCGCCGACGTCGCTCGGGCCGACGTCGGCCATCGCGCCCAACGTCGCTTCATCCGAGTGGTGATGCAACCAGCGGGCCGTCGTGGCCCGTCTGGCTGACGTGCGAAGACTCCTGGCCGTCGCCGTCCTCCTGCTCGGCCTCACCGGCTGCAGCGCACCGCCGCTGATGTGCCCGGCGATCGCCGCACCCGCCGGGCTGGCCATCGACGTGCCGGCCGGGCAGTTCAGCCGAGCCGACGTGACCGCGTGCTGGGCCGCCCGCTGTACCCGGCGCGAGGTGGAGCTCCGGCAGACAACCACCTCCGGCCCCACCACCTGCACCCCCACCGCCTGCGCGGCGTCCGCCGTGCCGACCGGCGGGCGGTACGGGTTCGCCGAGCTCCCCGGACTGCCCGCCGCGCCCGTGGACGTCGAGCTCGTGTTCGACGGCGGCGCACCCCGGCGAACGACCGTCCACCCCCAGGCACCACCGGCCGGCCAGTGCGGCGAACCAGGTGTCCAGGTCCGCCTGATCGTGGGGCCCGACGGGACCGTTCGCTAACCCACGTCCCGCCGGCGCCAGCCGAAGAGCCCGGCCACCAGGCACACCACCGCGACCACCAGCAGCCACCCGATCGGCGTCGCCGTGAACGCGGCGCCCGGGAGCTTCGGCGGGTGCTGGAACGGCGAAACGTCCAGCACCGCCTGCGGCGCGTTCACCACCGGCCCGAACAGGCTGATCAGCAGCCCCAGCGCACCGGCGGCCCAGGCCAAACCCGTGAAGCGCGGCAAGAGGCCGAACAGCAGCGTGCACACCGAGACGATCACCCACGTCGCCGGTACTTGCACCAGCACGGCGGCCAGCATGTCGGCCACGGCACCGCCGACGTCCCCCGAGCGCAGCCCGTGCGAAATCCCCAGCAGCACCCCGCCGACGAGCACCAGCAGCGCCGTCCCGACGTACGCGAACACGAGGTGGCTCGCCGCCAGGCGCAGCCGGCCTACGCGGGTGGCGAGGATCGGTTCGAAGCGCACCCCTGTCTCCTCGGTGCGCATCCGCAGCGTCGCCTGCACGCCGTACAGCGCGCTGAGCATGGCGAACAGGCTCACCATCGTGGCGAGGAACGCGTCGACGATCGCATCGGAACCGCCGAGGCGCTCGAAGATCTGGCGCGTCTGCTCGGTGTCGCCGACGAGGCCGGAGATGCCGCTCGCGATGGAGCCGAACAGTGCGCCGCCGACGGCGAAGCCGATGACCCAGCCGAGCAGGGGGCCGCGTTGCAGCCGCCACGCCAGCGCGAACGGTGTGCGCAGCGAACCCTTCGCTCCCGGCGGTCCCGGACGGGGCGGCACCAGGCCGGTGCCGACGTCGCGTCGCGGCAGGAGGACGTAGCCGGCGACGCCGAGCACCAGCGTCGCGGCGACGGGCAGCAGCAGCACCCACCAGCGTTCGCCCGCGAACGGACGCACCTGCTGCGACCAGCCGATCGGTGAGAGCCAGGAGAGCCAGCGGGCGTCGGACGTCGAATCACCCGCGCCGCGCAGCAGGAAGGCGACGCCGATCACCGCGGTGCCGATGCCGTTGGCCGTGCGCGAGTACTCGGCGAGCTGCACGGCCACCGCCGCGACGCCCGTGAACACCAGGCCCGCCGACGCCGTGCCCGCGCCGAAGGCCAGCGCGCCGTCGGCCGGCAGCTTCGCGCCGATCATCGTGCCGACCTGGATCACGCCGATCAGCACACTCGCCGCGCCGGAAACGAGGACGGCGGCCGTCAGCGCCGCGTAGCGACCGACCACAGTGGACGCGAGCAGCTCCGCGCGACCCGAGTCCTCCTCGGCGCGCGTGTGGCGCGTGACCGTGAAGACGGCCATCAGCCCGATGAGCAGCGCGAGGAACCCGCCCATGCGCCACGCGATGAAGCCGCCCGCCGTCGTGAGGTCGAAGGCCGGGCCGTAGAGCAGGGAGAACGACGGGTTCGCCGCGGCGCCTGCGGTCAGCGCCGCTCGGCTGGCGGCGTCGGGGTAGAACTGGTCGTAGCTCGACACCGTGGCGGCCGGGACGATGCTGAGCAGCACGATCCAGATCGGCAGGATCACGCGGTCGCGCCGCAGCGCCAGCCGCGTGAGGTGCCAGGTGCCGACGAGCGCCGTGTTCGTGGCCGGCGCCCTCGTGAGGGTCGCGGTCATTTCCCGGCCCTCTCGGTGTAGTGGCGCAGGAAGAGCTCCTCCAATGTCGGCGGCTGGCTCACCAGGCTGCGCACGCCGACCTGCGTGAGCTGGCGCAACGCGTCGTCGAGCGAGCGCGTCTCCACGTCGAAGCGCACGCGGTTGCCGGTCACCTCGAGGTCGTGGACGTCGGCGAGCTTGGCCAGGCCGTTGGGTGGGCCGGCCAGCTCCGCGGTGATCGACGTGCGGGTGAGGTGGCGCAGCTCGGCGAGTGTGCCGGACTCGACGGTGCGGCCGTTGCGGATGATGCTCACCTTGTCGCACAAGGCTTCCACCTCCGCGAGGATGTGGCTCGACAGCAGCACGGTGCGGCCCTGCGCGCGTTCGGACTGAATGCACTCCTGGAACACCGACTCCATCAGCGGGTCGAGGCCCGAGGTCGGCTCGTCCAGGATCAGCAGGTCCACAGTGGACGCGAGGGCGGCCACGATGGCGACCTTCTGCCGGTTGCCCTTGGAGTACGTGCGGCCTTTCTTGCGCGGGTCGAGGTCGAACCGCTCGATGAGGTCCTTGCGCCGGCGCTGGTCGAGCCCGCCGCGCAGGCGTCCGAGCAGGTCGATCACCTCGCCACCCGAGAGATTGGGCCAGAGGTTGACGTCGCCGGGCACGTAGGCGAGGCGGTGGTGCAGGCTCGCCGCGTCGCGCCACGGATCGCCGTCGAGCAGCCTCACCTGGCCGGCGTCGGCGTGCAGCAGCCCGAGCAGAACCCGGACGGTGGTGGACTTCCCGGCGCCGTTCGGGCCGAGAAAGCCGTGGACTTCCCCCACGGGAACCTGGAGATCGAGGCCGTCGAGGGCCTTTGTCCGGCCGAAGGACTTGTGGAGGCCGGAGATCGAGATGGCGTTTCCCATGTTCCGGAAGCTACACTCGTTTCACGAAGTTGTGAAGTTAAGAAAATGTCTGGATATAGTGATCATGGCCTGGTCGTGCGAGAGGATGGACGGATGACGACGCAGCGAGACGAGGACGCCGTCCGCCGGTACGTCGAGAGCCTGGGCCTCGTGCTGTCGCAGATCGGGATGCAGCGCATGGCCGCCCGCGTCTTCGCGGCCCTGATGACGACCGACGAAGGTCAGCTCACGGCCGCCGATCTGGCGTCGCAGCTGTCGGTGAGCCCCGCGGCTGTTTCCGGTGCCGTGCGGTACCTGGAGCAGGTGGGGCTCGTGACGAAGGTCCGCGAGCCGGGTGAGCGCCGTGACCACTACCGGCTGTACGACGACCTCTGGTACGCCACGTTCCTCAAGCGCGACCGGTTCCTGATCATGTGGCGCGACGCGGCCGAGGAAGGCATCGACGCGCTGGGCGCGGACACGCCGGCGGGCAAGCGGCTGGCGGAGATGCAGGACTTCCTGTCGTTCGCGCTGAAAGAGATCACGAACCTCTACGACCGGTGGCACGAGGAGCGGGCGAAGCGGCGGGCCGCCGAGGCCTGACGGTTCACCGGAGCGCGGCGACCAGGGTCTTCGCCAGGCGGGCGGCAACGGCGGTGCCGCTGTCGGTGTCTTCGAAGGAGTCCAGGAAGGCCTGCTGGAAACACGCCCCGAGCAGCAGGCGCGCGGCCGCGTCGAGGTCGGTGTGGGCGGGAATGCGGCCGAGCTCGGCTTCCGCCCGCAGGTACGTCTCCACGAAGACGATCGGCTGGTCGGGGCCGTGTCCGGTGTCGAGCGCGGCGCGGTGGGTGCGTAGCAGGTCGCGCGACGAGAAGATCGAGACGGAGATCGGGAAGCTCGCGCGGTAGAACTCGAGCGCCGTGGCGGCGAGCTCGGTCAGGTTCTCCTCCAGCGACGCGTCGGCGGCGTGGCGCGTGAGGCGCTCGGCAGTGGCGCCCAGGGCGGGCAGCTCCTCGCTCAGCACGGCGAGGAACAACGCCGTCTTGTCGCGGAAATGCTTGTACAGCAAGGCTTCCGAATACCCTGCGGCCTGCGCGATGGCCTTCGTCGTCGCGTGCGCGTAGCCCTGCTCGCGCATGACCTTGGCGGCTGCGGCGACGAGGTCCTGACGGCTTCCCAACGGTGCTCCCTGAGGACGTTCTCAGCGTGGTGAGTGTTCACTCACCCTACCTGGTGAGTAAACACTCACCCCCGGGTTCGAGGAGGAGTCGCCATGAAGATCACCGTTCTCGGCGCGAGCGGGCGGATCGGCACGCTGGCCGTGCGGGAGGCGCTGGCGCGGGGCTGGCACGTGACGGCCGTGGTCCGCTCACCCGAGCGGTTGCCCGTCGCCAGCCAGCCGCGGCTGGACGTCGCGGTGCACGCGCTCGAGGACCCTTCGCTGGCCGAGTCGTTGCAGGGGCGCGACGCGATCGTGCTGGCGCTCGGGGCGCGCGACCGGCGTCCGACCACAGTGAACGCCGACGGCGCGCGGGCCGTGATCGCGGCGGCGGGGGACACGCGGTTCGTGGCGGTGAGCGCGATGGGCCTGCCGACCGAGGGGGACGGCGCGTTCACGCGGTTCGTCGTCAAGCCCATCCTGGGTGCGGTGCTGCGCAACGGTTTCGACGATCTGCGCGTGATGGAGTCGGCGATCCGGGCCAGCGAGCTGCGGTGGACGATCGTGTGTCCGCCTCGGCTCACCGACGGTCCGGCCACGGGCCGCGTGCGGTCGAGTACGCGAGGCGCTTTGCGGGGAGGCTTCAGCATTTCGCGCGCGGATGTCGCGACGTTCCTGCTCGACACGGCGGAGGATACGGCGCTGATCGGGGAAATCGTCGGGATCGCGCGCGGATGAGGGGCAGTTGTCCACAACTCGGTCTGCCTGTGGACAACTCGGCTTCGGGGGCGGGAACCGTCGGTGATCGTGTTTAAGGTCGGTGGCATGGCTCTTCTCCGGTTCTTCCTGTTCGCCGCGCTGGCCCCGGTCCTCGCGGTGCAAGCGCTGCGCGTCCGCCGCGGCACCCCGCGCCTGCCCGGCGCCGGCGGCCCCGCCGAGGGCGTCACCGGCGACGGCCCGGTGGTCCGGCTCGCCGTGCTCGGGGAGTCCACCGTGGACGGCGTCGGGGTGGCCGCGCACGCCGACGGTCTCACCGGGCAGCTCGCGAACGAGCTCGCGCGCCGAGGTCTGCGGGTGCACTGGCAGGCGGTCGGCTTGACGGGGGCCACGGCCGCGGTGGTCCGGAGTTCGCTGGTCGCGCGGCTGGCGCCGGCTGACGTCCTGGTGGTCGCGCTGGGGGTGAACGACACCCTCGAGCTGCACTCGGCCGCCCGGTTCCGGCGTGACCTGCTCGGGGTGGTCGTCGACGTGAGGCAACGGCTGGGGCCGGTGCCGGTGGTCCTGGCCGGGGTGCCGCCGATGGCGAGCTTCCCGTCGTTGCCGCGGCCGCTGCGCGACGCGCTGTCCGCGCGCTCGACGGCGCTGGACACGGCGGCGGCCGAGCTCGCACGGCTGCCGGGCGTCACGTACTCAGCGATGATGCCCGGCCTGCTGCACGAGGGCACGTTCGCCGAGGACCGCTTCCACCCGGGGCCGGTCGGGTACCGCGACTGGGCCGCGGTGTTGGCGCCCGCGGTGGCCGAGGCGGTCGCCGCGGCCCTACCGGGGGTCACGGTCGATGCGCATCCGAGGGAGCCGCGCCAGCCCATCTGACCAGCGGAGACGAAAAGTTCCCAGAAATCTTTGCGCTCCGTGTATCTGGGTGGACCCTTGTTGCGTCCTATGGGGCAGCCGAGGGAAAAAGGGAGACCCAGATGCCTGCCGAATCCAGCGAAGAGAACACGCCGACCACCGTTCCGCCGGTCCCGGTCGGCACGCCGCCCCACGGCGGCGGCACCACCACGCAGCCCGACGGTGCCCACGACCCGTACGACGACCCGGCTACCGCGAAGTAGCGAGACGGGCGGCGCCCGGGGGCCGAGGGGGCTGCCGGACGCCGTCTGCCGGGCGGGTTCGGGGGAGGGGCCGCCCGGTCGGGTCCGATGGGGAGTGGACCCGGAGCAGAGGGAGGGGAGCGCCGGCCGGTGCGGGTGCACGCCCGCGCCGGTCGGTGCACGAAGTCGCGCCGCCGGGCCGGCGCACGGGGGAGCCGGCCTGCCACGAACGCCGACGCCGGCCAGGGCCGGTCCACCAGACCGGCCCACGGAGGGATGGGGGCGGTTGCCGTCGCCGGGCCGGTGCCACGCACCGGATCGGGTGACCAACCGGGCGGAGGCCCACCTCGGCCCTCGTCCTTCTGGCCCGCCACCGCGGACCAGAAGGACAAGGGCGGGCGCACCAGGCCGGCCCGCCGAGACCGGACGACCGAGGACCGACCCGCCAGGTCGGGTCATGGACGGCTGGACCAGGGGGACGTGGCCCGGCCCGCCGGGTCGGCGCTCCGAGGGGGGATGGCCGTGGGACCGACTAACCAGGTCGGGTCATGGACGGCTGGACCAGGGGGACGTGGCCCGGCCCGCCGGGTCGGCGCTCCGAGGGGGATGGCCGTGGACCGACCCGCCAGGTCGGGTCACGAACGACCAGACCGCGGGGAAGTGAATCGGCGCACCAGGCCGGCTCACCGAGACGAGGTAACCGTGCACCGACCCACCAGGTCGGAAAGCACGAACGGACCACCGAGAACCCGACCGATCCACTGACACACAGCACCGCGACACAGCACCGCCGCAGGACCGACCCACAGCACCACCGCACCAACGACCCACCACGCCGACCCACCACACCGGCCCACCACCCGAGTAAGTGACCCGATGTATCCCAGCCCTTCCTGCCTGCTCCTTCCCCAAGAAGGCCCCCGAGACAGACCCACGACACCGCCGCCGAACGCAACGCGCCTCGCGAGCGAGGCAGATACGGTGACCGACGTGCAAACCACCGAGGTAGACCCGCCATGGGAAGGCCTGACCGGCGTCGACCTGCACGCTGCCTGCATGGAGGCGGCGCGGGCCGGTGACCGGCGGGCGATGGCGAAGCTCGTCGACGAGCTGACGCCGCTCGTCTGGCACGTCGCGCGCGCGAACGGGCTGAACCGCCAGGTCGCCGAGGACGTCGTGCAGACCGTGTGGCTCGCTCTGTTCAGCCAGCTGGAGAAGCTGCGCGATCCGCGCGCGCTGGCCGCCTGGCTGATCACCACGACGAGACGCGAAGCAGCCCACCCGTACGGGCGCCGCGTCCAGCCGGTTCCGTTGAGCGACGAGGTCGCCGAGAGCCTTGAAAGCACCCACCCCGCGCCCGAGGACGAAGCCGTTCGCGCCGACAACGACCGACGGGTCTGGCGCGCCTTCGTCCGGCTGCCCAGCCGCTGCCAGGAGCTGCTTCGTCTCACCGTTCTCGCCGGCCGCGCCGAATACCAGGCGGTGGCCGAAGCGATGCGGATGCCGCGCGGCAGCATCGGACCCACCAGGGGTCGTTGCCTCGACACGATGCGCGATCTCCTCGCAGGAGAAGGGGGTGGCCGATGAACGACATCGGCGCGCCGGGAAGTGGCAGCGCTCTGCCTGACGACGAGACGCTGCTGGCCGACCTGGGCCGTTTCCTCGACGAACTGGACCCGCCGCCGGACGATCTGGTGCAGCGGGTCCAATTCGCGCTCGAACTGGAGAACCTCGACGTCGAGGTCGCGCGGTGGGAGCGTGCCGGCGAGCTCGCCGGCGTCCGCAGCACGGCCACGGGCACGATCACGTTCACCGTCAGCGACCTGACGGTGATGATCAACCTCACCCGGATCGGCAAGCTGCACCGCATCGACGGCTGGCTCGCGCCCGCCGGCGAGTACGAGGTGGAGATGCGCGTGGCCGACGAGGGCACGTTCTCCACCGTCGCCGACGAGGGCGGCCGGTTCGTGCTCGAGAACGTGCCGTGCGGGACCACGCAGATCCTGGTGCACCTCGGTGAGGGGCCGCACCGGCGGACTGTCGTGACTCCCACGGTCGTGCTCTAGAACCCGGACGGGCGTTACGACGTGTCGCGGGAGTGTGCTCAGATAGAGCGCGTGCCTGAGCAGTCGTCAGCCCTCGATCGAGTGATCGCGGCGACGGCTGATTTCTACACCCGCGGTCGCGCCGCGGCCGCCGATCAGCGGCCGACCACGGCGACGCGGCTGTTCAGGCAGGCGCTCAACCGGCTCGCTCGCGCGCCCGAACCGGCGCCCGACGTCCTCGAGCTGCGCACCAGGGTGCTCATCAGCCTGGCCGCGGCCGAAGCGGAGGTCACGTCGACCGAGGCGGGCCTGGCGCACCTCGAGACCGCGGAAACCGTGCGGCTGCGGCTTCCGCAGGGGCCGGTGCGCGGTTCGTTGCGGCTGATCGTCAGCCTGCAGCGCGCGGTCGTGGTCATGCGCGCGGGCCGGTTCGCCGACGCGCTGGCGTTGTACGACCTGGTGCTGCCGTCTATCGAGTCCGAAGTGGACGACGGCTTCCTGCTGCTGGTGCGCACGCTGAACAACCGCGCCCTCGTCCACATGGCGATGAACAAGCCGGACGCCGCCCACGCGGACCTGAGCCGCGCGCTCACGCTCGCCGTGGAGCACGGCCACACGTTGCTCGAGGCGAAGATCCGGCAGAACCTCGGCGACCACGCGCAGCTCGTGGGCGACGTGCCCGAGGCGCTGCGGAACTACGAGGCGGCCGCTCGGCTGTTCGGCAGCGTCAGCCCGGGGTCGCTGCTCGTCGTGCGGCTCGACCAGGCCCGTGCGCTGCTCACGGCGGGGCTCGGCGAGGAAGCCGCGCGCCACCTCGACGAAGCGCTGCCTCAACTGCGGGCCAACGGGTCGGGCCAGCACATCGCCGAAGCCGAAGTCGCCCGTGCCGCCGCCGCGTTGCTGGAAGGCGACTTCGCGCTGGCACGCAAGTTCGCGTCCGCCGCGCGGCGCCGGTTCCTGCGCCGCGGCAACACGAGGTGGGCCGAGATCGCCGACCTCGCGCGGCTGCGCGCCGACGCCCACAAGATCCTCAGCACACGCGCCGCCCGGTCGACGCCGCGGCCGCCCGCCGAACTCGTGGCGCTGGCCGAACGCCTCGCCGAGCTGGGGGTGCGCGACGAGGCGGCCGTCGCGCGCCTGCTCGCCGTGCGGCTCCTGTTGCGGCGCAAGGAGATCGACCAGGCGGCGGAGGTGCTGGCCCGCGTGCCGAAGCCACGCGAGACGGCGCCGATCGACCACCGGATGCTGTTCCGGCTGTGCCGGGCCGAGCTGGCCGTGGCGACGGATCGGCCGCGTTCCGCACTCGCGCAGGCTCGCGCCGGCCTTCGTGAGCTGGGCATGATCCGCGACCGCATGGGTGGGCTCGACCTGGTGTGCGGCACCGCCGTGCACGGCGAAGAGCTCGGCCGGCTCGCGATGCAGCTCGTGCTGCGCCGCGCCCGCAACAACGCCGCCGGTGCGCGCCGGATGTTCGCGTGGCTCGAACGCACGCGCGCGCAGGTCTACCGCTACGAGCCGCTGCCCGTGATCGAAGATCCCGTGCTGTCGAACCACATCACGGAGATGCGGCACCTGCAGCGCACGATCCAGCGCGCCCGGGCCGAGGGCGAGCCCGTGAAGGCGCTGGAGCAGCGGTATTCCGCGCTGCAGCAGGAAGCGAGCCGGCTCGGCTGGTACACGAGCCCGTGGGGCCGGCCGCGGCCGGTCGCCACGCCGGACGAGGTCGTGGCGCAGCTCGGCGACCGCGTGCTCGTGAGCCTGGTGCCCTACAACGGGCAGCTGTACTCGGTGGTCGTCGACCGCGGGTCGTTCCGGCTGCTGAAGCTCGGGCCGTACCAGGACATCGTGGAGACGGCGAAGCAGCTGCACGCCGACCTCGACGCGCTGGCGCCCGACCACCTGCCCCCGATGCTCGCCGAGACGGTGGCGGCGTCCGCCGTCCGGCGCGCGGACAAGCTCGACGCGCTGATCTCCGCGTCGCTGGTCAAGACGCTCGACGACCGCGAGCTCGTGATCGTCCCGATCGGGCAGCTGTACGCGATGCCGTGGGGTGCGCTGCCGTCGCTGCGTGGCCACGCGGTGTCCATCGCGCCGTCGGCCACCGCGTGGATCACCGCCAAACGCGCCACGGACGCCGATGCCGTGCTGCTCGCCGGCGGTCCCGGCGTGCCCGGCGCGGTCGGTGAGGTGAGCAAGCTCCGCTCGGTCTACCCGGACGCCCGTCTCGTCGACGGGTCCGGCGCGACCAGCTCCGCCGTCCTCGCCGCCCTCGACGGGACACGTCTGGCCCACCTCGTCGCCCACGGTGCCCACGAGCCGGCCAACGCGTTGTTCTCCCGACTCGAACTCGTCGACGGCCCGCTGTTCGCCCACGAGACTTCACGCCTGGTGAACCCGCCCGAACGCGTCGTCCTCGCGGCCTGCGAACTGGCCATGAGCCACATCCGCCCGGGCGAAGAAGCCCTCGGCTTCGCCGGCACGTTGCTGGCCAGCGGCTCCCGCACGGTCATCGGCGCCGTCGCGCGCGTCGGCGACCGCGCGGCGGCGGACACGATGACCGACCTGCACCGGCGGCTGGCCGACGGCGTGCCACCCGCGCTGGCTCTGGCGGAGGCCATCGCCGTGGACCCGCTGCGGCGGCCGTTCGTCTGCCTCGGTGCGGGCTGAAGAACTAGGCCAGGAAGTCGGCCAGCGGCACCGGCGTCAGGCCGTCCTTTTTCGCCTGCGCCAGAAAAGCTTCGTAGTCTTCCTTGAACGTCTTGCGGAAGTGCATCAGCACGATGTCGCCGGGGCGGAGCTTGTCGCCGACCTGGAACTGGACGTGGCCGTCGTTCACCGCGGCGGACCACAGCACGGCGACCCGCATGCCGCAGAGCTGGGCGGCGTGCAGGGTGTTCTGGTCGTAGTTGCCGAACGGCGGACGGAACAGCACGGGGCGCACGCCGAGCTCGTGCTGGAAGTCGTCGGCGTCGTCGCAGATCTCCTTCTGCTGGTAGGCCAGCGGTTTGCCCTTGAGGTTCGGGTGGTCGACGGTGTGGTCGCCCAGCGTCGCACCTGTCGAGTCCAAAATGGACTTGAAGTAGGCCTCGTGGCCCTTGACGTAGCGCTGGTTCAGGAAGAGCACGGGATGCCCGCCGGACTGCTGGATCAGGCCGGGCGCCGAGGGGTCCTTGACGGCGCCGTCGTCCATGGTGATGAACACGTACGGCTTGGTGGTGGTGATCCGGCGGACCACGCCGACCTTGCCGTCGGCGATGGCGGGAGCTTTCTGTTGCACCGTGCCGAACGGGTACGGCCCGGAGGGAGGCGCCGGGTGCGCGGCGCCGGCCGCGGGGTTCGCCTGGCTGGGAGGCGGCGCGACGACCGGTGCCGGCGCGGAACAAGCCGCCACCACGAACAACCCGGCCACCACGGCACTCAGCTTCGTCACGCGCTTCACACGAAGGGAGACGTCGAGGCCGCGCCCGGAGTTGAACCGCTGTGGCCCAGCGCACCCGGGTCAGCGCCCGGAGTCGGCCGCTTTGACCAGTTGTGCCGAAAGGATCCGGATCGCGCTGCGCAACGCGGCGGCGGCGAAAGCTCCGGTTCCGGGCACGGACTCGGTGAACGAGCCCGTCCAGCGCAGGTCCGTGCCGCCCGCGGCGTTGGGGGTGAAGAACACCTCGGCCCGGTAGTCACGCACCGGCCCGGAGCCGTCGAACGTGTAGACGTGGCGCCGGTCGGGCTCGTACTCCACCGTCTTCTCCCGCAGCAGCACCGGCCACAATCCCACTTCGCGGACGGCGCCGACGCCGTTGGGATCGTCGTCACCCCGCCGCGCCCAGCGCGCCTGCACGATCAGCGGCCGGCCCCACGTCGACCACAGCGGACCCTCGGTTTCCAGGCGGAACAGGACTTCCGGCGGCGCCGTGCTGACGCGGTTGACCTCGAACGAGTACGTGCGGCCCGGCATCGTCGGTCCTCTTCCGTCTTGTTGACAGGGTGATAATTAACCTGAGACGCTCAGCGTAGGTCAAGATGGGTGCGTGAGCCGCCCCGACTTCGCCGCGCCGCACTGGCTGGTCCAGCTCCTCCGCTCGAAACCGGTCCCGGTGCCGTGGAACATGGTCGCCCGCGCGGTCGTCGCGCTCGCCACGCCGCTGGCCGTCGCGTATGCGGCCGGCGACATCGGCGTGGGCGCCCTGATCTCCACCGGCGCGCTGCCCGTCGTGCTGTCGGAGGCCGCCGGGCCGTACCGCTACCGCGCCCGCCGGCTGGGCGGCGCGACGGTCGCGGCCGCCGCCGGCTACCTCGTCGGCCTGCTCACGGGCGGGATGCCGGCGTGGTCGATCCCGGCGATCGTGGTGATCGCGGCCGTCTCCGCGTTGATCAGCGCGGCCGGCAGCAACGCGTCGGTGGCGGCGCTGCAGATGTTCGTCTTCTGCGTGCTCGGCACGGCGCAGCACGCGACGGGCCTGAAGGTCGAAGAGCTGTTCGGCTACTTCTGCCTCGGCGCGGCCTGGAGCCTGTTCGTGGCGCTGGTGACGTGGACGGTCCGTGGCACGAGCCCAGAACGCACTGCCGTCGCGCAGGTCTACATCGAGCTCGCCGCGATGCTGTCGGCCACCGACGAGCCGACGTCGCGCGTCGCCCGCAACCAGCTCACCACGGCCATGAACACCGCGTACGACCGCCTGCTCACCGCGCGCTCGTGGCTCTCGGGCCGCGACGCCGCGTACCGCCAGCTGCTGAACCAGCTCTCCGCCACCACACCGGCCGTCGAGGCGTCCGTCGCGATGGTCAACGCCGGGCACCGGCCGCCGCCCGAGGTCATCGACTACCTCACCGGAGCGGCCGCGTCCGTGCTCGCGACCCAGCCGCTGCCCGCGCCGCCGCCGATGCCCGAGGACGACCTCGATCCGGTCGAGTCCGCCCTCTACGCCGGCCTCGCCCGTATCGAGAAGGGCGACGACCGGCAGCGACGTGCGCCCGCCTCGCCGTACCAGCGTCTTCGCGAGTGGTTCGGCTCGCTCGCCTCGGGCCCGCTGACGTGGCTGGTCGCCCTGCGGCTCACGGTGTGCGTGGCGGTGGCCGAGGTCGTGGCTCTGCTGGTGCCGTTCGAACGCTCGTACTGGATCACGCTCACGGTCGGCGTGGTGCTGAAACCCGACTTCGGCTCGGTCTTCGGCCGGGCGGTGCTGCGCGGCATGGGCACGATCGCGGGCGTCGGCATCGGCGCCATCGTGCTCGCCATCGGCGCGCGCGGCTGGGTGCTGGTGGTGCTGATCGCCCTGTTCGCGGGCGGCGCCGCGATCGGGAAGGTGCGCAACTACGGCATGCTCGGCACCTTCGTGACGCCGCTGATCATCCTGCAGATGGACCTCGCCCAGACGGGCAGCTGGTCGGTCGTCCTCGCGCGGTTGCTGGACACCGTCACCGGCTGCGTGATCGTGCTGCTCATCGGCTACCTGCTCTGGCCCGGCTCCCGCCGTCCCCGGGTCGGCGGCCGGCTGGCGGACAGCTTCGACACCGTCGCGGCCTACGTCCGAGCCGCCCTCGTCCTCAACTCGACGCCCGAAGCGCGGCTGGCCCGTTCGCGCTCGCGCCGCGCAGCCTACCGCGCGCTCGCGGACCTGCGCACGGCGTTCCAGCAGGTGATCGTGGAGCCCTCACCCGCGGGCCGGCACGCCGTGGCGTGGTGGCCGGTGATCGCCGGGCTCGAACGCGTGGCGGACGCGGTCACCGAGGTCTCCGTGACGCTCGGCCGCGGCGTGCCGGCCCCGTCACCCGCGGAGATCGCGCTGGTCACCGACGCCTTGGCCGAGCTCGCGGCGGCCGTGCGCGAGCAGCGTGAGCCGGAGTCCGTGCCCCTGCCGGACAGCGCGCAGCTCGCCGGCGTCGTGGACCAGCTCGGCTCGACGTTCGACGCGGTGCGCGGTCCGGACCTCGTGGAAACCACCCCGCCGCGGCTGGTGCGCCGGTTCCTGCCCTACCACCGGCGCACCTGACCGACCACTACTGCTGCGGAGGCTGCTGCCCCTCGTCGGGCTTGCCGGTGCCGGCGAGCTTGCCGAGGAAGTCCTTGGCCTTCTCGACGCCACCGTCGATCTGCGAGTCGTGGCCGCTCGTCTTGGACTTGGCGAACCCGGCTGCCTTGTCGAGGCCCTGCTCGATCTTGTCGCTGTTGTCCCGCAGCGCCTCGGTGGCTTTGTTCTTGAGCTCGTCGAAGTTGATGCCCATGTTCGCTCCCCAATCCCGGTGTTGAGACGCTCTCATCGTCACACAACGGACGCCCCCGGCAACTCCGGCGAAATCCCTGGGTCAGTTGACTTCCCCGATGGCCACGCCGTCCTCCAGCGCGGTGATCCGGCCACCTCGTTCGCCGAGGCCGATCAGCGCTTCGCGCGCGTCCGGGGCGGACAGCGTGATGCGGACGCCTGAGCGGGCGGCGTCGTGGGCGGTGGAGTAGGCGAGGGCGCCTTCGTGGCCGGCCTTGATGGTGGCGGCCAGGCCGCCGGTGGAGGCGAGAGAGCCGCGGGCGGCGCCGAGGCGGCCGAGGGCCTCGTCGACGATGGGCAGGAGCGCGTCACGGTTGCCTTCGGTCATGGCGCGCACCAGTTCGGGGCTGGAGCCGGCCACGCGAGTGCCGTCGCGGTACGAGCCGGCGGCCAGCGACATCGCGAGCGGGCCACCCTGGGCGCCGATGGTGGCGAGGATCGCGGCGAACAGGTGGGGCAGGTGCGAGATCCGCGCGACGGTCTCGTCGTGCGAGTCGGCGGGCAGTGGCACCGCGACCGCGCCGACGTCGAGGACCAGGCGCGTCACCTCGGCCCACGCCTCGAGGTCGGTGTCCTCCTCGACGCCGACCACCCACGCCGCGCCCTCGAACAGCGAAGCGTTGCCCGCGAGCCAGCCCGACTCCGCCGTGCCCGCCATCGGGTGCCCGCCGACGTAGCGCGTGTACGGCGCGCGCCGGCGCACGGCGTCGAGCATCGGGCCCTTGACGCTCACCACGTCGGTGAGCACGCAGTGCGGCGCGTGCTGCGCGACCAGCCGCAGCAGGTTCTCGACGGCCGGCAGCGGCACGGCGAGCACGATCAGCGCCTCGGTCGACTCCGCCCGGTGCAGGGCGGCTTCCACGTCGGTGGTCACGTCGTAGCCGGCGCGGCTGGCAGCGTCGGCGTCCACTTCGGACACCGCGGCGCCCCACGTGGTCCTGCCGCCGGCGGCGCTCGCGCGCAGCAGCGACCCGCCGATGAGCCCGAGTCCGATCACGCACACATCTCGCACGGGCCTCATCCTGCCAGTGGCCGCAACCCGGCTACAGCGTGGCCGCCAGGCGCGTGCCCTGGTCGATGGCGCGTTTCGCGTCCAGCTCGGCCGCCACGTCGGCGCCGCCGATGAGGTGCACCGGGGTCGAGCCCAGCGCGTTCGCCAGGTCTCGCACGGGCTCCTGACCGGCGCAGACCACGACCGTGTCCACCTCCAGCAGCCGAGGCTTCCCGTCGACGGTGATGTGCAGCCCGGCGTCGTCCACGCGCTCGTAGGTGACGCCGGAGATCCGCTCCACGCCCTTCGCCTTCAGCGCCGCCCGGTGCACCCAGCCCGACGTCTTGCCCAGCGCCGCCCCGATCGGCGTCTTCTTGCGTTGCAGCAGGTAGACGGTCCGCGGCGACGGCTCGGGCCGCGCCACGCCGAGGCCGCCGGGGGCGAGCGCGGGATCCGTGACACCCCATTCCGCCAGCCATTCGTCGCGGGTCAAGGTCGACGACGTGAGGAACTCGCTCACGTCCACCCCGATCCCGCCGGCCCCGATCACCGCGACCCGCGACCCGGCCGCGGCACCGCCCCGCACGACGTCCACGTAGGACACCACCTTCGGGTGGTCGATCCCGTCGAGCGCCGGCACCCGCGGCACGACGCCCGTGGCCAGCACGACCTCGTCGAACCCGGTCAGATCCTCGGCCGCGGCCCGCCGTCCGAGGTGCACCTTCACGCCCGTGACCTCCAGCCGCCGCGCGTAGTAGCGGATGGTCTCGGCGAACTCCTCCTTGCCCGGGATCCGCCGCGCGATACCGAACTGGCCGCCGATCTCGTCGGCCGCCTCGAACAGCTCGACGCGGTGGCCGCGCTCGCCCAGCGCCGTCGCCACCGCGAGCCCGGCCGGCCCGGCGCCGACCACGGCGACGTGCTTCGCGCGTCGAGCCGGCGACAGCACCAGCGTCGTCTCGTGGCCGGCGCGCGGGTTGACCAGGCACGACACGGGTTTGCGGCTGAACGCGTGGTCGAGGCAGGCCTGGTTGCACGCGATGCAGGTGTTGATCTCGTCGTCGCGGCCTTCCTCCGCCTTGCGCACCCATGCCGGGTCGGCGAGGAACGGCCGCGCCAGCGACACGAGATCCGCGTCGCCGCGTGCCAGCACCTCTTCGGCGACCTGCGGCATGTTGATGCGGTTCGAGGTGACCACCGGGATCGACACGTGCGGCTTGAGCTTCCCGGTCACCCACGTGAACGCGGCGCGGGGCACGGACGTCACGATCGTCGGCACCCGCGCCTCGTGCCAGCCGATGCCGGTGTTGATGATCGTCGCGCCGGCGGCTTCGACGTCGCGGGCCAGCGCCACGACGTCGTCCCAGCTCTGCCCCCGTGCGACGAGGTCGAGCATCGAGAGCCGGTAGATGATGATGAAGTCCGGGCCCACCTTTTCGCGCGTGCGCCGCACGATCTCCACGGCGAACCGGCGCCGCTTCTCCGCCGAGCCGCCCCAGCCGTCGGTGCGCTGGTTGGTGCGCTCGGCCAGGAACTGGTTGATCAGGTAACCCTCGGAGCCCATGATCTCGACGCCGTCGTACCCGGCCTCGCGGGCGAGCGCGGCGCAGTCGGCGAACGCGCGGATCGTCCGCTGGACGCCGTAGCCGGTGAGCGCGCGCGGGCGGAACGGGTTGATCGGCGCCTTGCGGCTCGAGGCCGAGACGCTCAGCGGGTGGTAGGAGTAGCGGCCCGCGTGCAGGATCTGCAGTGCGATCTTGCCGCCGGCCTCGTGCACGGGCGCGGTGAGCTGCCGGTGCTCTTTCGCTTCCGCCGTGGTCGAAAGCTTCGAGGCGAGCGGCAGCAGCCACCCCGTGCGGTTCGGCGCGAACCCGCCCGTGACGATCAGGCCGACGCCACCGCGGGCGCGCTCGGCGTAGTACTCCGCGAGCTGCGGGAAGTGGGCCGCGCGGTCTTCGAGGCCGGTGTGCATCGAGCCCATGAGCACGCGGTTGCGCAGGGTCGTGAAGCCGAGGTCGAGGGGGTCGAGCAGGTGGGGGTAGGGCGTCATCGGGCGTCCTTCTCGGTCGGCGGCGCTGGGTTGGTTCGCAGTGCGGTGAGGACCTCGTCGAACCACTCGACCTGGCCTTCTTCGGCCCGGATGCCGCCGCGCAGCACGAGGTACTGGTGCAACGCGCGGCCGTGGAGCCCGGCGGGTGAGGGGAAGTCGCGTTTCTCGATCTGGCGGTAGGCGTCGAGACGTTCGGCGTGGGCTCGGCGATGCCGGGACAGCTCCTCGGCGACGGCTTGCTCGTCGCCGAACGACGCCCCGCGGAGCTTCACCGCCAGCTCCTGCGGCCCGGCTGACGCGTCGGGCTCCGCGAGCCACCGCCGCAGCTCGGCGCGCCCGGTTTCGCTGACGGTGTGCACCTTCTTGGCCGGCCGCCCGTCCTGCGCGACGGTCTCGACGGCCACCCAGCCGGCCTCTTCCATCCGTTTGAGCACACGGTAGATCTGCTGGTGGGTGGCGCTCCAGAACAGGCCGATGGACTTCTCGAAGCGGCGGGCGAGCTCGTAGCCCGAACCCGCGCGTTCGGACAGCGAGACGAGGATCGCGTGCTCCAGTGCCATGGCGCTCAGGGTGCTATGCAACTAGGTGCAGTGCAACCCGGTGCAACGCAGGTCACCCGGCAGGGTGGGGCAAATCGGGTCGACGAATGGCGTGAACCGGCCAGGATGGACACCGTGCACCCGGTTCTGGAACTGATCAACGAGCGGCTGGCGTCGGGCAGCGTGCCGGGGGAGCGGAGTGACGACCGCCGCCTCGTGCTCGCGATCGAAGGGGGCAGCAGCCGCGGCACGTATTCGAGCGGCATGGTCCTCGCCCTGGACGAGATGGGCGCGACGCCTGCGTTCGACGCCGTCTACGGCTCGTCGGCCGGAGCTCTGAACGCCGCGTGGCTGCTCTGCGGACGCTCCCAGACGGGCGTGCGCACCTGGTGGAACCCCACGGTGATGCGCCGGATCATCAACCCGCTCCAAGCCCTGCGCGGCAAGTCCGTGATCGACCTGGACTACCTCGTGCACCAGGTCTATTCGGTGCTGGAGCCCATGGACTTCCCGGCCATCCTCGCCAACCCCGTCACGTTCCACCCCTTGGCGACCGACGCGGAGACCGGCGAGTCCACCGACCTGCACCCGTTCATCGCCGAGGTCGACGACATCAAGACGGCCCTCGCGGCCTCGTCGTGCATGCCCGTCCTCGCCGGCCCCCCGATCGCGATGGGCGGCCGTCGCTTTGTCGACGCCGGCGTGGCGGAGCCGCTGCCCTTTCGGACCGCTCTGGCCCAAGGCGCCACGGATGTGCTGGTCCTGCGCACCCGCCGGTCGGACGAGGTGCCCGCCCCGCCGCCGCGGGTGCAGGACGTCGTCGTACCCCGGTTCCTGCGCCGCCACGCCCCGGGCACGATCAACGCCTGGCGCGAGCAGTACGCCCACGACCTCGACGACGAACGCCTGCTGCGCGAAGACCCGCGCCTGGCGAGCATCCGGCCCCCCGCCGGCTCCCCGGCCGTCGGAGCGCTGGAACGCGACCCCGCCGTCCTGCGGCGGGCGGTGGAGCTGGGCCGGGAAGCGGTGTACAGCGCGTTGGAACAGTTGAGGGAAGCTTCCTGAGGCCCAGCTCCGGCTCGTGCGTCAGATCGCGATCAGCTCCTGGATGACGTGAGCCGTGTGGGTCTGCTGCTGCGAGACCCGCTGCCAGCCGGTTTTCGCGTACAGTGCGTCGAACTCGGACAGATCACGTTCCTGACCGTTGGTCACGGCAAGCATGTTCAGGTCCAGCATCGCCGCGAGCCCGGGTTCGCCGATCGGATCGAGCACCGTCTCCACGACGAACGCCCGCGCCCCCGGTTTGGCCGAGGTCCGGCAGTTGTGCAGGATCCGGACGCAGTCGTCGTCGTCCCAGTCGTGCAGGATCATTTTCAGCAAGTACACCTCGGCTTGCGGCACCTCGACGAAGAAGTCGCCGCCCACCGCGGTGAACCGGTCCGTGAGGGCCGCGTCGCGCGCCGCCTGCTCGGCCCCGGGCACGACGTTCGGCCGGTCGAGCACGATGCCGTGCAGCTCCGGGTTGGTCCGCATCAGTGTCAGGACGAGCGCGCCGTTCGCGCCGCCGACGTCGACCGCGCTGGTCACCCCGGTCAGGTCGATCATCGGCGAGACGTCCTCGGTGATCATGCCGGTCGCGTTCGACATGGCCGCGGCGAACAGCGCGCCTTCTTCGGGATGGTCGGCGAAGTAGTCGAACGACGTGGCGCCCTCGGGCAGTCCCAAGGCCGCCGGGGCCTGGGTGCGACCGTGCCGGATGGCTTCGGGAAACTGGCTCCACGCCTGCCAGTGGAACGGCGCGCTCGTCACGAGCGCGATGTCGCGCATCGAGCCGGGAACCCCGGCCCGCAGCAGCGAGCCGAACTCCGTCACGGTGAACTTGCCGTCGGCGTAGCCGAGGACGCCGATCCCGGCAGCCGCGCGCATCAGCCGGAACGTGGCCGACGGGTCGATGTGCTCGAGGTCGGCGACCTCGGCAGACGTGGTCGCGCCGTCGGCCAAATGATCGACGATCCGCAGGTCGCAGAGGGCGCGCATCGTCTGGGACATCCACAAGCCGGTGATCATCCCGAGCATCTTGTTGGTGTTGGCGACCATTCGGGCGGGGTCGAACGGGGTTGCTTCGGTCATCTCGGCCAGGTCTCCTCGGTGGGGCTTCAACGGAGCGGACTGTGCCGACACGCAGGGCGCGCGAGTTTGGTTCAAACTCTCGCGATATTGGTGGCCCTCGACTGGACCACCAGCCGCTGCGCACCCAGCGACACCGCGAGGTACAGCAGGATCGACGCACTGCCAAGGCCCTTGGCCGGGCTGTTCGCGTCGATCACGAAGTCCAGTCCGATGTGGATGGCGATGGCGACCACCCACAGGGCCACGGTGAGCCAGGTGCCCTGGCGCCAGAGCTGGTCGTCGGCGCGCCAGAGCCGCACCGTGTAGGCGCGGACGAGGCCGAAGAGCGCCGCGACGACCAGGCTGCCGATGAGCAGCAGCACGGCGGGCGTGCCCGGCGTGCCGCCCTTGAAGAAGGACGCGAGGGACACGACGCCGAGCACGGCGAGGATGAGCAGGACGGTCGGTTTGCGGTCTTCGCGCACGAGGCGTTTCTGCGTCTGTCGCCAACACAGCCACGCCAGCACGACGAGTCCGATGAGGATGTTGACGGTGTTGCTCACGATGGTCCCCTCCAGGCAGAACTCAAGGTGAGCACCAGCTTGGCGGGCGGCGGGCCGGGAAGCGTCAAACCCAGGGTTGATCCCGGGTCGGTTTCACCCGGCCGAGGCGGCGAAAACGGTCACAGCGACGGTTTCCGCGCCACCCCGCCGATCACGCGCGACTCCGAAGGCGCCTTCGCGAACACCGTGTTGCGGTCCGGGTGCCACGCCGGCGCGTAGACGAGACCGGGCTCCAGCAGCGGCCATCCGCCGAAGAACCGGGAAAACTCCGCCATGGTCCGCAAGACGCCGGGGTTGGTCGTGGACTCGTAGTACTCCAGCAGGTCGGCCAGCGCCTGGCGTTCGTCGTCGTCGACGGGGTTCTCGTTGGTCATCTGTGAGAGCACCAGCAGCGAACCGGGCGCGACGCGTTCGCGGTAGAAGGACAGGATCCCGTCGGGGTCCTGGTCGTCCTTGATGAAGTGCAGCACCGCGTTCACGATCAGCGCGACGGGCTCGCGCACGTCGATCACGTCCGAGTCCATCACGCGCTCCCACAGCTCTTCCGGCTGCAGCAGGTCCGCGGCGATGGCCTGGTGGCGATCCTCGTCGGCGGTGTCGGCGAGCAGGATCTGCGAATGGGCGAGCGCGACCGGCTCGTTGTCGATGTAGAGCACGTGCACGTCGTTGCCGGGCCGCTCGGCGTCGGCGACCTCGTGGACGTTGCCGGCCGTCGGCAGGCCCGAGCCGATGTCCACGAACTGCCGGATCCCGGCGCGCACGCACTGGCGCACGGCGCGGCCGAGGAACTGCCGGCTGGTCATGCAGTAGTCGCCCATGAGCGGCAGCCGCGCGCGCACCTTCTCGGCGAACTCGCGGTCGATGGCCCAGTTCGTCGTGCCGCCGATGAAGTAGTCGTAGATCCGGGCCGCGGACGGCCGGTCCAGGCTGCCTTCGATGGCGCGCAGGGCTTCGTCTCGTTCGATCATCGCCGTCCTCACCGCTCGATTCGCGCCCATGCTAACCACGGTGCGCGCCAAGCGGATCAGGTCGTGGGGAGGGCGTCCCGATAGGCGTTCACGGATTCCGTCAATTGGTCCATCGAAGTGCGCAGCCGGACGATCGTGTCGAGGTCGAAGCCCAGCGCACGGCCGATGTGCGGTGGGATCCGCTCGGCCTGCTCGCGCAGCGCCTCGCCTTGGTCGGTCAGCATGATGCGCACGGAACGCTCGTCGTCGGCCTGGCGCTCGCGCGTGACGAGGCCGGCCTTTTCCAGGCGCTTCAACAGCGGTGACAACGTGCCCGAGTCGAGGTTCAGCGCGGCGCCGAGCTCCTTCACCTGCTGTGCGTCGTGCTCCCACAGCGCCAGCATCACGAGGTACTGCGGGTACGTGAGGTCGAGCGGTTCGAGCAGCGTCCGGTAGAGCGACGTGACCGCGCGCGACGCCGAGTAGAGCCCGAAGCAGAGCTGGTCGTCGAGCAGGAGCGAGCCCTTCTCGCCGAGATCCTGGCTGGTCATGGCTACCTCCTCCGCAAGGTGTAACTCTCGATGATCCCCGAAATATGCCCGAACGAGCAACTCAAGTGCCTTAGATCGCATTGGCCTCAGTTTAGTTGTGCACAATTTAGTTGCATACTATCTTTGTGGAGATCGACAACGGACACCGCCTGGAGGAGACCGAGATGACCACCGCGAACCCGCAGAACATCGCCCTCGAACCCGCCGCACAGGCGTTCTCCGAGGCCACGGCGGCGCCCCCGTTCCTGTTCGAGCTCCCGCCGGCCGAAAGCCGCAAGGTAGTGGACGGCGTGCAGGACGGCCCCGTCGAGATGCCGCCCGCCGACATCGAGGTGGTCCGGGTGCCGGGTGGTCCGAACGGTGAAGTCGAGGTCCGCGTCGTCAAGCCGCAGGGCGTGACCGGTTCCCTGCCGACCCTCGTGTACGTCCACGGTGGCGGCTGGGTTTTCGGCGGCTTCCACTCCTACCAGCGCTTGGTCCGCGAGCTCGCGGTCGGCACCGGCGCGGCCGTGCTCTTCCCCGAGTACAGCCTTTCGCCCGAGGCGCGCTACCCCGTCGCGATCGAGGAGAGCTACGCGGTCGCGAAGTGGGCTGTCGAGCACGGCGCCGAGGAGGGGCTCGACACGTCGCGCGTCGCCATCGCCGGTGACTCCGTGGGCGGGAACATGACCGCGGCCCTGACCATCATGGCCAAGCAGCGCGGCGACGTGCGTTTCCTGCAGCAGGTGCTCTTCTACCCGGTCACCGACGCGAACTTCGACACCGAGTCCTACCGCCTGTTCGCCACGGGCTACTTCCTGCAGCGCGACGACATGAAGTGGTTCTGGGACCAGTACACGACCGACGAGGCGCGGCGCGCCGAGATCACCGCGTCGCCGCTGCGCGCGTCGCTCGAAGACCTGGCCAACCTGCCGGCGGCACTCGTGATCACCGGCGAGGCCGACGCGCTTCGCGATGAAGGCGAGGCGTACGCGGCGAAGCTGCGTCAGGCGGGCGTCGC
The DNA here is from genome assembly GCF_040678995.1 of Amycolatopsis sp. NPDC049253. Taxonomy (NCBI): domain Bacteria; kingdom Bacillati; phylum Actinomycetota; class Actinomycetes; order Pseudonocardiales; family Pseudonocardiaceae; genus Amycolatopsis; species Amycolatopsis sp. NPDC049253. The sequence goes on from NZ_JBFAQX010000001.1 coordinate 384,231, forward strand.
CGTGACGGCCGCGCGCTACAGCGGTGCCATCCACGGCTTCGTGATGCTCAACGCGCTGCGCGAGACCGGGGCCGCCGACGCCGCGATCAAGCAGGCGATCAGCGTCCTCCGTACCGCGTTCGAGGCCTGAAACCGCAGCTGAGACGCCCGGCGGGCTACCCTTTTGATCTTGTGACGGCGCTCACCTGATCACAACGGGGGTGGCCCGCCGAACGTTTCTTGTACAGGGGTTTGTGCAGCGGGTTCGATCTTCCGGACACGCGCCGGAGGAGGGGGTTCCCCGTGCACCTGAGCAGCATCCGGCTGGACTCACCGGTCGAAGTGATCGTGATCGGTGTGCTGGCCGTGCTCGCGGTCGTGGCCGTCCCGTGGTTCTGGGATCGGTGGCGCAAGCGCAAGCAGCTCGGGCGCAGTGCCACCGTGCTCACGGCCGTGGCGCTGGTCGTGGTGAGCGTTTCGCTGGTGGGCAACCTCATCGGCGGCTTTTTCCCCACGCTCGGCTCGTTGCTCGGCACGGGCGTGTACGCGGCCGAAAGCGTCGACGCCGAGGCCGGCGACAACGGCGCGGACCTCGACAAGATGCGCGACCTCGGCGTGGTGCACGCGCGCGAGGGCAAGGGGACCGTGCTGCACATGAAGGTCACGGGCCGGCGCACCGGGCTGGTGCGCGACGTCGCCGTGTACCTGCCGCCGCAGTACTTCCAGCCGGCCTACCGCTCGCTGAAGTTCCCGGCGATCGAGTGGATCCCGAACTACCCGTCGGGCCCCGAGGTCGCCACGAGCGGCTACCACCTGCCCGAACAGCTCGACGCGGCGATCGCCAAGCACGTGCTGCCGCCCACCGTCGTCGTGATCCCCGATCCGACCGGCGTGCCGAAGGTCGGCCACGACACCGAGTGCGTCGACGAGGTCGGCGGCACCCCCAACGACACCTACCTCTCCGCCGACGTCCGCGAGTGGGCCATCGGCCGCCTCGGCCTCAACTCGGCGCGCGGCGCCTGGACCATCGCGGGCTGGTCCTCGGGCGGCTACTGCGCCATGAACCTCGTGACGCGCCACCCGCAGTGGTTCGCGCAGGCCGTCAGCGTCAGCGGCTACGACCGCGCCCAGGTGGACTCCGAGACCGAAGACCTCTTCCACGGCCGCCGCGACATCGACGACGCCAACAACGTCCGCGTGAACGTGCGCCTGCATCCGTCCCCTGTGGACATCCTCGCGATCTCGGGGGACAAGGAGAACTACGAGAGCTTCGCCATCGACCAGATCCGCGCCGCCGCCCAAGCCCCGGTCCGCTTCTCCTCGTGGCGAATCCCGGACGCGGGGCACAACATGAACACCTTCAAGTCACAGCTGCCCGACGTCCTGGCCTGGATCGGCGCGCGCACCCCCGCGCCCTCCGCGGCCGGCCGGCCGACCGACGTCAGCGGGGGCGTACGGCCGTGGCCGCTCCCGCTGTCGGGCGCGCGGGGCGCGCTGTCGGCGACCGACGAGTGACGGTCACTGTTCTCGCGTGACGACGGTGGAGTCGCGGTGATCGCTGGTGGCCGGGCGCGTGCGCGTGGCGTGATCGTGCGGTAGCGGCAGGGCCAGCCTCCGTTTGATGGAGGAGTTCCCCGGCGCGCGTTGGGCTGCTGAACCGTCGGCCGGCCGACGTCAGCGGGGGCGTACGGCCGTGGCCGCTCCCGCCGTCGGGCGCGCGAGGCGCGCTGTCGGCGACCGACGAGTGACGGTCACATTCCCAGCAGTGGCAAGAGGTTCTTCACGACGGAAGTGATCTGCGCCGACGCGGTGCCGTAGTCGACGGACTGCGGCTGTTCCGTGAGGACGGTGACGATGAAGCGGTCGCCGGTGCCGACGACGCCCGACGTGTGGAGCATGCGGGTCGGGCGGCAGCAGGACCAGCCTTGCTTCACGCCGAAGTTGCCGGGGCCCAGGGCGTCGGGAAGGCCGAAGTACTGGCGGAACCCGTCGGCGCCGAACTCGGTGGCGCCGTGCAGGGCGGCGAGGATGGTCGTGCGTTCGGCGGCGGGGGCCTTGGTGAACAGGAACCGGTAGATCTTCGTGATGTCGTTGGCCGTGATCTCCGTGTCGCCCCAGCGGCCGGCGCTCGCGGGCGGGCGCGTTTCCGTGAGGCCCATGCGCTGGACAGCGCTTTCGACGATCTTCGTTTCCCCGTTGGCGACCCAGAGCGCGCTGGCGGTCGTGTCGTCGCTGCGGGCCAGCATTTCCTTCACCGTGCCGGCGGGCGTGCCGTTGTCCAGGGCGGACACGGCGATCATCAGCTTCACCAGCGACGCCGAGGTGTACGCCCGGTCCGCGTTCACCGACAGCACGGTGGTCCCCTTCGTGCGGTCGTAGATCACGGCGCTCACGTGGCCGCGCGGGACGAGCGCCGCCAGCGCCTGCGCGCTCGTCTTGCCGGCCTTGGCGCCGCCGGAGGTCGACGAGCTGTGAGCCGGCGCGGTCTTGCCGGACGACGTGGGCGAAGGGGTGGCCGACGGCACGGAAACGGTCGAGCTCTCCGAGTCGGCCGCGGCGATCGGTGTCGGACCGAGCGCGGTGACGACGTGCCGCGCCGGCTCCGCCACCACGACCACCAGCGCGACGAGTGCCCCCAGGCACAGCCCCACGAGGAAGAGGATGTTCACTTTGCGCATGACCGGACTTGTCCGGTCACCCGTTCGGTGTTGCCGAATCGGGGGTCATTTGTGGCATTGATCTCGAAGAAGGCCGAATCCGGTGACGCTCCGAGGCCCTGCGGGCAAGCACCGGCGTTTCACTCCGGGTGAAGACGGGGTACTTCCTCCGCGTGAGTCAGCTCACCACGGGAAGGACAGAAGTCATGGTTCATGCGCACGGAGCCCGGATCCGGGTGGAGGGTCTGCAGCCCGCGCAGGTCCTGGCCGCCCTGGTGGGCATCGCATTCCTCGCCTACGGCGTCATCGGTTTCGCGAGGACCGGCGTCGGGGACTTCACTGGCCACCACGACGCCGGCTTCTGGCGGTTCTCGGGTAATCCGATGAACAACCTGGTGCACGTCGTGACCGGCGTGATCGGCCTGCTGCTCGCGTTCGGCTCCGGCCGCGCGCGGACGTTCGGCTGGCTGCTCTTCCTCGGCTACGGCGCGCTGTTCGTGTGGGGCCTGATGATCACCGGGATGATCGCGGCCAACCCGTTCGCCGTCGCCGGCAACCCGCTGGACGTCACGACGCCGGACAACTGGCTGCACCTCGGCATCGCCGTGCTGGGTCTGGTGATCGCGATGGCTCCCGCGCGCCGCAAGGTGCGGCTGCCGGAGGAGGACGTGGAACCGGTCACGGCGGACGGTGCCCAGACGAGCGTGATCGAGCGGGTCGAGGACGACGACCACACCGGGTCCACTCGGGAGATCCAGCCCCGCGAGAACCGCGGTCCCGGTCTGGCGCACTAGATTCGCCGAACGCCCGAAGGCCCGGCAACCCCCGCGGTTGCCGGGCCTTCGGTGTGTTCGGGACTGCCGCTCCTTCCGTCGCCCGTGGCCGGTTGTCCTGACGACGCGCTGTCGGGGCGCGGCGCCGGGTCTGGAGTCAGTAGCTGTACGGGTCGCTCGAAGCGCTGGCGGCCGGGGCGCTCGTGGTCGGCTTGGCGGGCGCGGTTCCGGTGCTCGTGGTGGTGCCGGACTTGCAGCCGTTGGGCTCGATCACGAACCAGGTGCCCTTCACGCCCATGCCGTTGGCCTGGCCGGGCGCGGTGTCCTTCGAATACCGGTACAGCGGCCAGCCGCCGAGCGTGGCCTGCGTGGTGCCGTCGGCGCGCTTGACGCTGCCGAGCAGCTTGGCGTCGATGCCGTCGAGCGCGACGTCGCCCTTCGTCAGCACCGGCGGCCACAGCTTGGCGCAGTCACCGTCGCAAGTGGACTTCGAGGGTTTCTTGCTGTCCTTGGTGAACAGGTAGAGCGTGAAGCCGTCCTGGTCGACCATGGCCGCGCCGACCCCGTCGACCTCGCCGGCACTGAGCTTCACACTGTCCGAAGTGGACTTTCCGGCCTTGCTGCCCTGCGGTGTGGCCGCGAACCAGGTGCCGTTCACGCCCTGGCCGGTGGCGTCGCCGGGCGTGGTGTCCTTGGCGTAGGTGTAGAGCGGCCAGCCGTTCACGGTCACCTGCTCGGTGCCGTCGTCGCGGGTCACGCTGCCGACGAGGCTCTTGTCCACGCCGTCGAGCTGCACGTCGCCCTTCGACAGCAGCGGCGGCCACGCCTTGGCGCAGTCGTCCACGCACGCGGACTTCGGCGGTTTGGCGGTGTCCTTGTCGAAGCGGTAGAGGGTGTGACCGTCTCCGTCGGTGAGGACTTTGCCCAGCTCACCGACGTCGGTGGCCGTGAGTTTGACGGCCGTCTCGGTCGCGGCCGCGGCGTTGCCGGCCTGACCGCCCCCGGTCCCGCCGCCGGGCGCCGGCGCGGGTGGAGCGGTCGTGCCCGAGCAGGCGCTCAGCAGCGTGAGCCCTGCGGCCGCCGAGACGACGATGACGCCCGTGCGGAACCTGCGAAGCATGGAACTTCTCCTTGGGTACGTGGTCGCCGCGCCAGGCGCAGCTGCCGGTACCCCCCGCGTTCCGCGAGGAACGCTTCCCACCCTCCTACACGGGAGGTGGCGCAATGCGGTTCAGCAGAAGTCGGGATTACTTTCCGTCACCTTCGAGGGCGCGATCGACCAGTCGCCCGGCCGCGCCCGTGTACTGGGCGGGGTCGAGGAGGTCGTCGAGCTTCGCGGGGTCCAGGACGTCGGTGACCTGGGGGATCTCGGCGAGGACCGCCCGGAGCGGCCGGTTCTCGCCGACCGCCCGCTTCGACGCTTCGCCGAGCACGTCCTTCGCCCGCGCCTTGCCGAGCAACGGCGCCAGCGCGGCCGAAAGCCGTTCCGACACGATCAGGCCGTGCGTGAGGCCCACGTCCTCCCGCATCCGCTCCGCGTCCACGGCCAGGCCGCGCGCCAGCTCGACGGCTGTGTGCGCCGCCCCGCCCGTGAGGCGCAGGCATTCGCGCAGCAGCTGCCACTCGGCCTGCCACACGCCGGCGGACCGCTCGTCCTCGGCCAGCCCGGACTGCGTCACGCCCGCCGCGAGCACCGGCACCTGCAGTGCCGCCGAGCGGATCAGGGCCGACAGCACGGGGTTGCGCTTGTGCGGCATCGCCGACGAGCCGCCGCCCGTGGGCTCGGCGACCTCGCTGATCTCGGTGCGCGTGAGCACCTGGACGTCGACCGCGAACTTGCCCAGCGCCGTGGCCGTTTGCGCCAGCGCGGCGACGAGATCCGCGACGGGCGTGCGGTTCGCGTGCCAGGGCAACGCCGTGGTGGCCAGGCCGGTTTCCCCGGCGAACGCCTTGACGAGCCTCTCCGCGTAGTCCTCGGTGCCGTCGCCGTACTCGACGTACGCGGCCATCGTCCCGGCCGCACCGCCCAGCGACACGGGCAGCTCGAGGCGGCGCACCCGCTCGGCCGCGTCGAGCACGTACTGCCGCCAGCCCGCGGCCTTGAGCCCGAACGTCGTGGGCACGGCGTGGGCCGTGAGCGTCCGGCCGGGCATCACGGTGTCGCGGTGCGCGCGAGCCAGGTCGGCAAGCGCCGCCGCGGTGGCCGCCAGGTCGTCTCGCAGCAGCTCGACCGCGTTCCTCGCGACGATCATCAACGCCGTGTCGACGATGTCCTGGCTCGTCGACCCGCGGTGCACGTAGTCGGCGTGCTCTTTTCCGACGGCTGCCGTCAGCTCCTTGACCAACCCGACAACGGGGTTCGCCGTGGCGCGCGCCGTCTTCGCCAACGCCGGCACGTCGATCTCCCGCGCCACCTCGGCGGCCTTCGCGGTGATCGCCTCCGCCGCGCCCGCCGGCACGGTCCCCAGCCGCGCCTGCGCCCTCGCCAGCGCCGCCTCGGCCGCCAGCATCGCCCCTACCACGGCGTTGTCCCCGGTCACGGCCTCGACCGGCGTCCCGGCCCGCACAGGCGACAACAACCCGGAATCAGGATCGACGCTCATGCCGCCCAGCATCGCACGCAGGCCCCGCGGCGACCGCGCTCCTGTGCGGAGCCTCGCACCGGGTCAGTGGCCCACCGTGCCGTCGAGGGATTCGCGCAGCAGGTCGGCGTGGCCGTTGTGCCGCGCGTACTCCGCGATGTGGTTCACCAGCAACCACCGCAACGTGAACGGCTCACCGGTCACCAGCGACGTCCCCCGGTCCTCCAGCGACGAAGCCGCCGCGACGATCTCCCGCGACCGGGCGCACTCCGTGCGCCACAACGCCATGGCCTCGGTGACGTCCCCGTCGAGGGAGCCGAAGTCCTGGTCGGGGTCGTCGTCGGAGTAGTGGAGGAGGGGCACGTCGGCGCCGGCGAACTGCTGCTGGAACCACCAGCGTTCGACGCCCGCGAGGTGGCGCAGGATGCCGTGCAGGGAAAGCCCCGACGGCGACACGGCCTTGGTCGACAGCGCCTCCTGCCCGAGGCCCGCGCACTTCATCGCGAACGTCTCGCGGTGCCAGTCGAGGAACGCGACCAGCGTGTCCCGCTCACTGGCCAGCCTGGGGACGGCCTCTCGCGCGCCTTCGGCCACGGGCGAGAAATGCTGAGGAATCTCCATCCGCCCACGGTCTCACCCGGCACCGACAATTCCGGCTCATCGGGCACCCGTCCACGCACCGACGAGATCCGCGCGACGCCGGCCGCCCCTCAGGAAAGTAACTGAGTACATACCGCCGTACCGGAGGAACCTCCGAATTTCCCCTGGCTGGTCCGTTCCTCGCCGAGCCCACCTCACCCCAATGCGGCGTTGGTTGCGCCCACCGCACCGAACGCCACATTGGGTGCCCAGCGCACCGAACGCCACATTGGGGCATTGCCCCCCCACCCCGGCAGGGGCGACGCACTACCACCCACCGGGCGCACGGGGCCGCACTCACCGCGGGGCGCATGCAGCCAGCCCCCTCCCGGCACCCCGATCCGAAGCCTCTTTGCGGCCGGCGACGTGTTGTCAAGGCACGCTTTCCCGCCTTGACAACACGTCACCGGCCGTCAACACAATCCAGCTTCGGGGTGCACACTCAACCGCCACGCGCCCCCGCGAAGGCCCGAACGCCCTCAACGCCACCCCGCGAAGGCCCGAACGCCCTCAACGCCACCCCGCGAAGGCCCCGAAACACCCTCAACACCACCCCACGAGGCCAGGAAACAGCTCCGAACAGTTCGCCCGCACCACCGAACCGGACTTCAGCTGTGCGCGACCTCCCGCTGCCGCAGCACCTTCCGCAGGATCTTGCCCGCGGCGGACTTCGGGATGGCGTCCACGAACTCCACCTGCCGCACCTTCTTGTACGGCGCCACCCGCTCGGCCACGAACGCCTGCACCGCGGCCCCGTCCAGCTCCGGCGACCGCCGCACGATGAACGCCTTGGGTACCTCGCCCGCCTCGTCGTCGGGCACGCCGATCACGGCCGCGTCGGCGATGCCGGGGTGCGTCAGGAGCAGCGCCTCCAGCTCGGCCGGCGGGACCTGGAAACCCTTGTACTTGATCAGTTCCTTGAGCCGGTCGACCACGTGGAACACGCCGCCGGCGTCGACGGTCACGATGTCGCCGGTGTGCAGGTAGCCGTCGGAGTCGACGGTCGCGACGGTGGCGGCGGCGTTGTTGAGGTAGCCGCGCATCACGTTCGGGCCGCGCACCCACAGCTCGCCGCGTTCGGCGTCATCGCCGGTCACGGGGTCGACCACGCGGGCCTCGACGCTCGGCATCAGCAGCCCGATCGAGCCGCGGTCGACGTCGGGCCGGTCGGCGGGGATGCCGTGGGTGCAGGGGCTCGTCTCGGTGAGGCCGTAGCCCTGCAGGACCGTGACGTTCAGTCGCGCGGCCAGCTCCTCGGCGATCGCGGCGTCGAGAGGCGCGGCGGCGCTCATCACCACCTCGACGCAGCCGAGGTCGTAGTCGGTGACGAACGGGACCTTCGCCAGCGCGAGCGCGATCGGCGGCGCGATGAACAGGTGGTCCACGCGGTGCTCGGCCACGGTGGCGAGAAAACCCTTGAGGTCGAACCTCGGCATGGTCACCACGGTCGCCCGGTTGAGCAGGCTGATGTTCATGATCCCGTTCATGCCGTAGATGTGGAACAGCGGCAGCACGGCGATCGCCCGCTTGCCCGGGCGCAGCTGGATCAGCGGCTGCATCTGGCTGAGGTTCGCGACCACGTTCCGGTGCGTCAGCAGCACACCCTTCGGCAGGCCGGTGGTGCCCGACGAGTACGGCAGCACGGCGAGGTCGTCGGCCTCCGGTTCCGGCGGCGCGGCGGCGGAACCGGCGAGCAGGTCGTCGAGCGACGGCACGCCGTCGGCCGCGTCGAGCACCACGATCTCTTCGACGCGTACGCCTTCTTCTTTCACGGCGGCGCGCGCGTTGCCGAGCCCGGCGGAGGTGGTGAACAGGATCCGCGCGCCCGCGTCACGCAGCTGGTGCGCCAGCTCGGCGGGGGTGTTGAGCGGGTTGGCAGGCGACACCGCGGCGCCGGAGCGCAGCACGCCGTGGAACACCACCGGGTACTCGGCGCAGTTGGGTGCGGCCAGCACGGCGACGTCGCCCCGGCCGATGCCGCGCTCGGCCAGCGCGGCGGCCAGGCGCTCGACGGCCGTGGCGAGCTCGCCGTAGGTCAGGCACCGGCCCGAGCCGGCGTCGATGACCGCGGGGTGCGCGGCCTCCTCGGGCGTGAGCGAGCCCAGCAGCAGACCGGGCAGGGATCCGTCGGGGATGACGACGTCGGGGTACGTGCTGCGAATGGCCATCGCTCCTCCTGGGCAGGCCGCGGGTTCAGCGCGCGGGCTTCGGTTCCTTGGGCAGCCCGAGCAGCAGGTCGCCGACGATGCCGCGCTGGACCTGCGATGAGCCGGCGTAGATCGTGCCGGCGCGGGAGTTGAGGTAGACGCTGGTCCACGACGCGGTCGAGTTCGGCGCGCCGGGATCGTCGGTGTGGTACCAGTTCGGCGACGGCCGCCCCGACGGCGTGAGCGCGTCGAGTCCGAGCACGTCGAGCGCGAGCTCTGTGACCACCCGATGGTACTCGCTCCACAGCAGCTTGAAGGCCGCTGCGCGCGGCCCGGGCTCCTCGCCTTCGATCAGCTGCGCGGCCGTGCGGAGGCCGTGGCAGCGCAGCTGTTCCACCTGCACGTGGCACCACGCGACGCGCCGGCGGACGTCGGGATCGGTGTCCAGACCGCGCTCCCGGACCAGGGCGACCAGCCGGTCGAGCTCCGCGCGGAAGCGGATCGGGGCGTGCAGCGCGGTTTCGCCGCGTTCGAAGCCGAGCAGGGTCATCGCGACGGTCCAGCCGCGGTCGACGTCGCCCACCACCAGCTCGCGGTCGGTGGTGGCGTCGGTGAAAAACACCTCGTTGAAGTCGGTGCCGCCGGTGATGTTGCGGATCGGCCGGATTTCCACACCGGGCTGGTCGAGTGGGACCAGCAGCATGCTGATCCCCTTGTGCGGCGCGGCTTCCCGATCGGTGCGGGCGAGCACGAACATCCAGTTGGCCAGGTGTGCGCCCGAGGACCACAGCTTCTGGCCGTTGAGCCGCCACCGGTCGCCGTCGGGCTCGGCGCGCAGGGCGAGCGACGCGAGGTCGGACCCGGCGCCGGGCTCGGAGAAGCCCTGGGCGAACACGTACTCGCCGGAGACGATGCGCGGCAGGAATCTCATGCGCAGCTCGGGTTTCGCCCAGCGGAGCATGGTGTTGCCGAGCATGCCGATGCCGAACGCGTCGTTGTCGGAGCCGAACGGGATCCCGGCTGTGGACAGTTCTTCCACCAGCACCACGAGTTCGGCGGGGCTGAGGCCGGCGCCGCCGTATTCGACGGGCCACGCCGGCGCGACCCAGCCGCGTTCGGCCAGCGCCGCGCGGGCCCGGGTGCGGAATTCGGCGTAGGCGTCGCCATCGAGGCCGCCGATGCCGCGCCAGCCGGGTGGTACGAGGGTGGCGACGAACTCGCGGACCTGCTCGCGGAAGCTTCCCACGCGGCCTCCTGCCTGGGTGACAACTCTGTCCTGACCTCAACAGTTGCGTAGATAGACTCGATAGTCAATGCTTCGATACGGGCCTGGTTCTTCGAGGAGGCGTGATGGGTTACGCGACGACGGACGAACAGCGCGAGCTCGCCGCGTCGGTGCGGCGGATGCTGGCCGACGCCGCGCGCACGGCGCCGCTGCCGCCCGCGTGGGAAGCGGTGGGCGCGGGCCTCGACGGAGCCCTGTGGAAGACCTTCGCCGACGCCGGGCTGCTCGGGTTGGGCGTGCCCGAAGAACGCGGCGGGTCCGGCGGTGGTTTGCGGGAACTGTGTGTGGTGGCCGAGGAAGTCGGGGCCGCGCTGCCGCGGATCCCGTTCGCCGCGGCGGTTTCCGCGGTGGCCGCGCTGAGTTCTGTGCACAGTGTGGACAACTTTGTGGATGGTTCGGCCGTGGCGGTGGCGGCGTGGGAGACGTTCCCCGTGTTTCCCGGGCATCGTTCCCCGTTGCGGCTGAGCGGGTCTACTGTGGACGGAGTGCTGCGGGCGGTGCCGTTCGGGCTCGACGCGGAAGTGCTCGTGGCGGCGGTCGAGGGCCGGTTCGTGCGGATCGATCTGGACGCGGCCGGCGTGCGGCGGGAGTCGGTGGGCGCCTTCGACGTAATCGAGCCGGCCGCGGTGGTGGAGCTTTCCGGGGTGCCGGTTGCCGAGTTGCCTTCGGCTGAGGTGTCGGCCCGGGTGCTCACCGTGCTCGCGGCCGAGTTGGTCGGTACCGGGCAGCGGGCGCTCGATGGGGCGGTCGAGTACGCGAAGCAACGCCGTCAGTTCGGGCGGGCGATCGGCTCGTTCCAGGCGCTCAAGCACCTGCTCGCCGACCGGTTCGTGCAGCTCGACGCGGCCCGGTTGCTGGTCGAGTGGGCCGCGTCCACCGTGGACGCCGGTGTCGAGGCCCTGCCCGCGGCGCGCACCGCCGTGGTCGCGGCGAGCGACGCTGCCGACGCCGCGACGCGCGACGCCCTCCAGGCCCACGGCGGCATCGGCTTCACCTGGGAACACCCGGCGCACATCCACCTCAAGCACGCCCGCGCGCGCCGCCAGCTGCTCGGCTCGGCGGCACGCCAGCTCGACGCCGTGGCGGAGCACATGTTCGCCTGAAAAGCAGGTGCCTTCTTGATCCGGTTCGGGTATTTTGCCGACCCGGATCAAGGGGGAAAATTCATGCGGATTGCCGTGATCGGTGCTGTGCTGCTCGTGGCGTTGGCGGCGTGCAGCTCGGGGCCGCAGGCGAGCGCACCCGGACCCGAGGTGCTGGGGCCCGATGGCTTGCGCGGCCTCGCGCCGGGCGTCACCAAGGCGGCCACCGGCACCACGCTCGCCGCCGAGCCGATGTCGGGCTTCGACGGGTGCAAGTCCTACTCGTTCGCGGGCTCGCCGGCGCCCGAGCCGGGCGCACTCGAGGCCGAGGAGCGGGCCGTCGCCAAGGCCGACGACCTGAACCGGAAGGCCCGGGACGCCGACGCGCACGTGCTGGATCCGGGGATGCACGGTTCGGCGGCCGACTACGCGAAGTCAGCCGCCCAGTCGGCCGCGGCAGCCAAGCTGAGCGCGCAAGCCGCAGCGGCCGCAGTCGTCGTCACCGAGCTGCGCGAGGAGCGCGCGGCCGACCTCGCGGCGAGCGGCGGCGCCGTCTTCTCCGGGGAGAAGCTGTGGTCGGTCGTCGCTCCGCCGCAGGTCAAGACGCCGGAGGGCGCCGGCGCGGGCACGGCGCTCGCCGATCTGCACCGGTTGTACGACGCGAAGGGCCTGAAGCCGACGCCCGAGGGGCATTTCGCGGTGGCCGTGCCGGGGCGCCCGACGTGGACGTACGACTTCACGGCCGAAGGCGCGAAGGTCACGTACGTCGCGTTGCTCGACGCCTCATTGAAGTGCGGCTGACGGACCGTTTTCACGGTACTTCGGGACACGGCCGGTCGACTCGGTGGTGGCCTGCGTGATGTGATCGACTCCGGGTGAGTTCTGGAGGAGAGCGCGTGACGAGGTTCGAGTTCCCCGGGTCGCAGGGCACGCCGCTGGCGGCTCGACTGGAGTTGCCGGAGGGGGAGCCGAAGGCGTACGCGCTGTTCGCCCACTGCTTCACGTGCAACAAGGACGTGGTCGCGGCGACGCGGGTCGCGCGGGGGCTCACGGCGTTCGGGGTGGCCGTGCTGCGGTTCGACTTCACCGGGCTCGGCGGGTCGGAGGGCGAGTTCGCCAACACGGACTTCAGCTCGAACGTCGGCGACCTCATCGCGGCCGCGAACCACCTGCGCGAAGAGTACGAGGCGCCGCAGCTGCTGGTCGGGCACTCGCTGGGCGGGGCGGCCGTGCTGGCGGCGCGGCATGCCGTGCCCGAGGTGCGGGCCGTGGCGACGATCGCGGCGCCGGCGGATCCGCAGCACGTGGCGAAGCTGCTTGGTGACCGTCGCGAGGAGATCGAGCGGCTGGGCGAGGCCGAGGTCGTGCTGGCCGGGCGGAAGTTCTGCATCAAGAAGCAGTTCCTGGACGACATCGCGGCGCAGCCGCAGGCCGAGCGGATCCGCGGGCTGAAGGCGGCGTTGCTCGTGCTGCACTCGCCGGTCGACGCCGAGGTGGGCGTGGAGAACGCCCGCGTCATCTTCGACACCGCGCGGCACCCGAAGTCGTTCGTCGCGCTCGATGGTGCCGACCATCTGCTCTCGGGCCGCGCGGACGCCGCGTTCGCCGCGGACATCCTCGCCACCTGGGCCAAGCGCTACCTCATGCGGTGAGGTTCGGACCCCAAGCCCGGCTTATAGCAGGAACTGCCTGAGGAGAAGCTCGCGCTGCCGGCGTTCGGGAGGCCCGGCGGGTGGAGCGTCGCGCAGGTGCTGTCGCACTTGGGGAGCGCGGCGGAGATCTGCACGACGCTCGTGCGCCGAGGTGCGGAGGGGGATCTGACTCCGCCGACCGGGGACGACGCGAAGCCGGTGTGGGCGAAGTGGGACGCGATGGCGGGGCCTGAGCAGCGGGAAGCGTGGTTCGAAGCCGACCAGACCCACCGCGACGTGCTGGCCACCGTCGGCAAGAGCATCACCATCCCGTACTTCGCCGGTCCGCTGAGCCTGAGCGAGTACGCGGGATACCGGTTGTCGGAACAGGCGCTTCACGGCTGGGACATCGAGGTGGTCCTGGACCGAGGGGTGACGGTGCGCGAGAGCGAGCTGCTGTGGCAGCGAATCGACCTCGTCGTCAGCAGGTTCCACGACGCCGACACCCGAAAGCGGCTCGCGCCGCGCACGGTCACCGTGCCGGACGGCAGTTTGGAGATCACCGAGAGCGAACTGCACCTCACTGGAACCAAGGCCGAAAACCCCGGCGAAGCGCAACTCACCGGCGGCCGAGAAGCCGCCCTCCGGCTCTTCTACGGACGCAACCGCCCGGAGGACGGCCTCCAGACCGCCGGCGACACCACCCTTGACGACTTCCGTCAGCTGTTTCCTGGCTTCTGATCCAGCACGTCACGCCACTTGTCGGCCAGCGTGGCCAGGAACGCCGGGTCGCTGGAGGCCACCTTGGGGAAGGTGGCCAGGCGCTCGAAGGGGCGGCAGGCGTCGATGATGGCGCGGCTGTTGTAGGCGGGGGAACCGTCCACGTACAGCGGGTCGAGTTTGCTGCCCCACGTCTGCTTCATGACCTCGATGTCGCGTGAGGGGTCGGTGCGGGTGGACATGGCCCAGATGACCTCGTCCGGGTCGGCGGGGTCGACGTCGTCGTCCACCACGACCACGTAGCGGTTCATGTACGCCGCGGCGGGGCACTGGGCGGCGAGGTACGCGACCTGCCGCGCGTGGCCCGGGTAGCGCTGCTGCAGCGAAACCGCGATGAACAGCCGCCCGCCACCCGATTCGTGCGCCCACGCCTTCACCACACCCGGCACGCCGGTGGCGGCGAGCTCGTCGTGGATCATCGCGGACTTCATCACGGTCCGCATGTACGAGTAGTCGTGCGGCGGTTTCCCGGGTGGCGCACCCAGCAGGATCGGGTTGTCGCGGTAGTACATGCGCGTGATGTCGATGGCCAGGTTCGGCCGGCGCTTGCCGGAGTAGTACCCGGTCCACTCGCCGAACGGGCCCTCGTCCCGCTGGTGGTCCGGCCGCAGCCAGCCCTCGATGGCGATCTCGCTGCCGGCCGGGATCGGCAGCCCGGTGTCGGGGCCGAGCACCACCGGCACGCGTGAACCCAGCACCGCGCCCGCGTACTCCAGCTCGGAAACCCCGCCCGGCACCTCCGTGCCGCCGAGCACGAGCAGCAGCGGGTCGTGGCCGAACGACACCGTGACCGGAGCCCGGCCTTCCTTCTCGAACCACGCTCGCACGTTCTGGTCGCCGTGTTTGCCCGGGACCATGGCGACGGTGACGCCGCGGCCGTCGTCCTGGACCTCCATGCGGTAGCAGCCGCCGTTGTGGACGCCGGTTTCCGGGTTGGACGTCACCACGAAGCAGCCGGTGCCGATGAAGCGGCCGCCGTCGTCCGCGTGCCAGCGGGGGACGGGGAAGTCGAGGAGGTTGACCTCGGAGCCGGGCACGGAGTTGGCCAGCAGCGGCGCCTCGGTCACCGGCAGGACGGGGAAGTCCCGCGCGGTGGCCGACCACTGGGAAGGCTTGCCGCGCAGGGCGTCCACCACGCCGACGGAGTCGAGGTCCTCGCCGAGCCGCAGCGTGCGGCCCAGCCGGCGTGGCGAACCCGTGCTGCCCGTCAGGACGCGCTTGCCGCTCGCGTAGCCCTTGATGTCGTCGAACAGCAACGCGGGCGGCGGGTCCATCCGGTAGCTCAGCTCGGCGATGCCGCCCAGCTCGAGGTCCCAGTCGGCGCCCTTCACGTCGCGCAGCTCGCCGTAGCCGGCGATCGCGTCGAGGTGGGTGCGGAGGCTGAGGAGGGGTTCGTCCGTCACTGCGTGCCGCCGAAGAACGACGCCAGCGACGGCCACAGGTCCGGTCGCTCCAGGAGGCTGAGGTGCCGGGTCTTCTCCAGGACGCGCAGCTCGGCGTTGGCGATGCCCGCCGCCAGTGCCTCGGACATCGCGGGCGGGGTCGCGTAGTCCTCCTCGCCGACGACCACGAGCGTCGGAGCCTTGACGTCGCCGAGGCGGGTGCGTGCGTCCAGGCCGCCGAGTGCGCGGCAGGCCGCGCCGTGGGCGGCCGAGTCGGTCTTGAGGAAGATCTCGCAGACCCGCTCGACCTCGTCCGGGTGGCCGGTGAGGAACGGCTCGGCGAACCACCGGTCGCGCTGGAAGTCGAGCTGCTTGTCCCGGGGCACCGTCGTCGCCCGCTCGGCCCGCTCCGCCCAGACCGGCACCGCGTCGTCGCCGTAGTACGCCGTGCCGTCGGCCAGGACCAGCCGGTGCACGAGCTCCGGTCGGGTCGCCGCGAGGGCCAGCGCGGTGCTGGCGCCCATGGACAGGCCGACGACGTCGGCCGGGCCGGCGTCCGCTGCTTCCAGAACCGCCGCCGCGTCCGCCGCCATGTCGTCCACGGTGAAGTCGGAACCGTCCCAAGTGGACTCACCGTGGCCACGTGCGTCCAGTGCCAGGACCTGGGCCTTGTCCTCGAAGAACCGCGCGACCGGGTCCCAGACCGCTCCGGACAGCGCGAGCGGGTGCAGGAGCAGCAGCGGCCGGCCGGCCGAGCCCGTCCGGTGGACGTGCAGCGTGCCCTGCGGGGTTTCGACGTTCACGCGGTGGCCCTTTCGTTCCTGGCGGCCCGGCGCGTGGCCGCGGCCTTGATCGCGGCGTGGATCTCGGAGTACGTGCCGCAGCGGCAGATGTTGCCCTCCAGGTGCTCCACGACCTCTTCGTCGGTCGGCTGCGGGTTCTCGCCCAGCAGCTCGTGGGCCATCATCACGAACCCGGGAATGCAGTAGCCGCACTGCATCGCGCGGTTGGCGACGAACTCGTCCACCACCTCGTCGTCGGCCGGCAGGCCGTCGGCGGTGGTGATCTCGGCACCGTCGAAGCGCGCGGCCCGCGAGAGGCACGTCGAGACGCTCTTGCCGCCGACCAGCGCCGTGCAGGCGCCGCACGCACCGACACCGCAGCCTTCGCGCACGCTCGTGGTGCCGAACTCGCGGCGCAGCACGTCGAGCAGCAGCTCGTCGTCGGCCACGCCCAGCTTGCGGCGCAGGCCGTTGACCTTCAGCTCGATCTCCCTCACGACTGTTCCTCCAGCGCGGTCAGAATGCGTTCCGGCGTCAGCGGCAGCTGCGTGATGCGCACGCCGGTCGCGTCGCGCACGGCATTGGCGATGGCCGGCGCGAGCGGGATGATGGTGGTCTCGCCGACGCCCTTGGCGCCGAACGGACCCGTCCGATGTGGACTCTCAATGATGATCGGCGTGAGCTTGTCCGGCATGTCCTTGATGGACGGCAGCTGGTAGTCCAGCAGCGTGCCGTTCACGATCTGGCCCTCGTCGAACACCATCTGGTCGAACAGCGCGTGCCCGATGCCCATGATCGCCGCGCCGGAGAGCTGCTGCTCCACCATCGCGGGGTTGATCGCGCGGCCGACGTCGCCGGCCACGGCCAGGTGCTCGATGTGCACGCGCCCGGTCGCCGTGTCCACGGTGAGCTGCACCGCGGCCGCACCGGCGAACCAGTGCTCGGTGACCTGCGGCGACAGGCCGTTCTCGTGGTCGTACGGCTGCCACGACGTGGTGAAGTTCGCCTCCGCCGTCAGGGTCGTGCCGCGCGCCCCGAAGTGGCCGTGCAGCAGTTCCGACACGGAGACGGTTTCCTGCGTCTGCGCGCTGACGAGACCGTCGGACGTGAGCTTGATGTCCGTCGCCTCCACGCCGAAACGCTCCGCCGCCAGCTCCACGAGCTTGTCGCGCATGTTCTCCGCGGCCAGGCGCACGGCGTTGCCGGTGTGGTAGGTCGAGCGGCTGCCGGCGGTGATCGTGTCGTAGGGCGTCACGTCGGTGTCGGCCTGGATCACGCGCACGTCGCCTTCGCCGAGGCACAGCACCTCGGCCGCGATCTGCGCCATGATCGTGTCGCTGCCCTGGCCCATGTCGATGGTGCTGATCAGCAGCGACGCCGAGCCGTCCTGGTTGAGCTGCACCACCGCGTTGGAGATCGTGGGCGTGAGCACGGCCTTCACACCGACCGCGACACCGCGGCCGCGCACCAGCGTGCCCTCCTGCTTCACGAACGGCGTGCCCCACCCGATCGCCTCGGTCACGGCGTCGAGGCTGCCCAGGAAGTCGGCGCTGTGCATCGGCGTGCCGACCGGCGCGACGTCGCCCTCGCGCAGCATGTTGCGGCGGCGGAACTCCACCGGGTCCTCGCCGAGCTGCCGCGCGAGCTCGTCGGCCAGCGACTCGTGCGCCCAGGTCACCTGCGGCACGCCGAACCCGCGGAACGGCCCGGCCGACGGCTTGTTCGTGTAGACACACCGGGACCGCACTCGCACGTTTTCGATCTTGTACGGGCCCGGCGCGACGAGACCCGACTTCGCGGTGATGCGCGGGCCGACATCGGCGTACGCGCCGGTGTCGTAGCGGACGTCCGAAGTGGACGCCACGATCATGCCGTTCTCGTCCGCCGTCATGCTGCCCGCCACCGCGCAGCCGTGGCGGGTGGTGAGGAGGAACGCCTCTTCGCGGGTCGCCGTGATCTTCACGGCCATCTTCTGCGTCCACGCCAGCGCCGCCACCAACGGCTCCAGCCGGTCGTACATCTTCGCGCCGAAGCTCCCGCCCAGGGGCGCGGTGCGCACGCGGACGCGGTTCAGCGGCAGGTCGAGCAGGTCGGCCAGCGACTGGCGCACGTACGACGGCGTCTGCGTGGTGGCCAGCAGCTCCAGCCGCTCGCCCTCGCACCACGCGGCCGCGTACGGCAGCTCGATCGGCACGTGGTGCGTCGGCGGGCACCAGAAGTCGTACGACACGGTGGTACCGCTGACGCTCGACGGGTCGCCCTTGCGCAGGTTGTACTCGTAGTTCACGTTCGTGTCGCGCTTGCCGCGCAGGTGCTTCAGGTCGCCGAAGACGATCGACGGCCGCAGCTCGTCGTGCACGAACGGCGCTCCCTGCACGGCCTTGTCGACGTCGTGCACCGGCTCGAGCTCGTCGTAGGAGACCTCGATCAGCTCGGCGGCCTCCCGCGCCTGCTTGACGCCGTGGGCGATCACCGCGACGATCGGCTCGCCGACGTAGCGCACCTTGCCGTAGGCGAGGCACGGCTGGTCGGAGAACGCCGGGCCCGTCATGAGCCGGTCGCCGAACTCCGCGTACAGGTCCGCGCCGGTCACCACGGCGACCACGCCCTCGGCCGCGAGCGCGCGGCTCGTGTCGATGGCGGTGATCTTCGCGTGCGGGCGGGTGCTGCGGTGCAGGGCGACGTCGAGGCACGGCCGCACCGGCTGGTCGGCCGCATAGCGCAGTTCGCCGCGGACCTTGGCCCGGCCGTCGACGCGCGCCCAGCGCTCACCGACGGCGGCGACCGAAGATCGAGACTCGACGGTGGTCATCGCTGCCCTCCTTCCAGGAGTTGCGGACGGCTTCTTCGACGGCCACGAGGCCGAGGCGCCGCTTGTAGTCGGAACTCCCGCGCACGTCGGGAATCGGGTCGAGCAGAGGGGTCGCGGCTTCCTTCGCGGCACCGACGACGTCGTCCACGGAGGTGTCGGCCGACGCTTCGAACTGCAGGAACACCGGCACGTGGCTCAACGCGCCGAGGCCGAGCCGGACGTCGCGCTTGCCCCGCGAGCGCTCCACCACGAGCGCCGCCGCCGAAGCCGCGGGCCAGTCGTTGGCCGCGAGGCTGGAGAGCTTCGCGAAGTGCGCGCCCGCGGACTCGGGCTGGCTGGGGATCTCGATCGCCGACACGAGCTCGCCGTGCTCCAGCGCGGTCTGCTGGAAGTCGACGAAGAACTCGCGCGCCGGCACCTTGCGCGAACCGCGGCGCGAGGTGAGCTCCACGGTCGCGTCGAGCACCATCAACGCCGTCGGCGGGTCGAGCCGGTAGTCGCCGTGGGCGATGTTGCCGCCGACGCTCGCGGTGTTGCGCACGCGAGGGTTGGCCACGCGGCTGTAGACCTCGGCCGCGAGCGGGGCGACCCGGCGGACGACCGGGCTGGTTTCCATGCGCCGCAACGTGACCAGCGGGCCGACCCGCAGCCCCTTCGACGTCTCGGTGATCTCGTCGAGGCCCGGCACGCCGCCGATGTCGACCAGGTCCGTGGCGAACAGCACACCCTGCTTGAGCAGGATCTGCACGGCCGTGCCGCCGCCGTAGACCATCGTGTCCTCACCGTCGTCGAGGAGCGCGCAGGTCTCGTCGAGCGTGGTGGGGTAGTGGTAGGCGGTCATTTCTTGCCGCCGAACAGCTTCGCGAGCAGGCGGCGCCACCACGATTCCTTCGCGGGCGCGGCGTCACCGGCCGGCGTCTCGGAGACCCGCTTCTTCGGGCCTTCCCGTTTGGCGATCACGCTCGCCAGCCCGGGGTTGTCCGGCCCGGGCGGGCCCGCGGCGCAGATCTCGGCGAACGCGGCCACGAACTCCCGCTCCACCTCCTGCGAGCGGCGCCGGACGATCGACTCGCCCATGCGCCCGATCTTGCCCCAGATCGCGACGTCGAGGCTGTACTCCACTTTGGACGAAGTCTCGCCGTCGGGCTGCACGCCCAGCCGGGCGTCGATCTTGATCGAGCTGCCGAGCTTGTGGTCCTCGCCCTTCAGGAGGGCCTTGACCTCCTCGGGCTCGGTCAGCTCCGTGATCTCGGCGGAGAACCCGGCGCTGAACTTCACGTGCGCGATCTCGTTGACCAGCTTGCCGCGGTAGTGCGTGCTGTCCGAACGGACGAGCTCCGCGGCGCCGGGGATGGCGACCCGCATCGTGTCCGGGTCGAGGAAATGGGCGAAAACGCGTTTGTGGTCCGCGGGGACGACAAAGGAGGATCCTAGCTTCATATGACCACCATAGAGGACTTAGTGTCTGCTCTACAGGACGTTACTGCATCATTGGTTGCTGATCCAGCCACAGTCACGGCCGAATGACCTCGTAGCGGCGGTTACGTGCCGCAGAGGGGGTCGGCCTGCTTTTGGCCGGACCAGCAACACGGTCCTGGCGAGTCCCGAAAGGGCTCGGCTACCGTGCGCTGAAGCAGAATGGCGAGGGGTGACGGATCATGAGCGACGTTCCGGCGGTGCTGAACGCGGTGCGGCTCCTGGAGCGGATTGCCCGCGATTGGCCGGAGCCGGTGTCCTCCGGGGCGCTGATCGAGGAGCTCGGGCTCAACCGCAGTACGGCGTACAACATCCTCGGCACGCTGCAGCGAGCCGGCTGGACCGCGACGCGCGGCGACCGCGGTGGCTGGTCTATGGGGCCGCGGCTGCTGTCGATGGCCCGCGTGTCCGAGGACTGGATGA
The DNA here is from genome assembly GCF_040678995.1 of Amycolatopsis sp. NPDC049253. NCBI lineage: Bacteria > Bacillati > Actinomycetota > Actinomycetes > Pseudonocardiales > Pseudonocardiaceae > Amycolatopsis > Amycolatopsis sp. NPDC049253. The sequence continues at coordinate 404,661 of NZ_JBFAQX010000001.1, forward strand.
CCGACATCGTGCAGCAGGAGCTCGATTCGCTGAGCCAGCGCACCGGCTTCATCGTCTTCGCGGTGCAGCGCCACGGTGCCGCCGAGTACTCCGTGCTGGCCAAGGGCGACCGGGGCAAGGGGGTGCGGATCACCGTCGGCATCGGCGACACCTTCCCCTTCTCCGCGCCCGCGATCATGCGCGCGTTCTACGCGTGGGAGGACCCGGCGAACGTCGAGCGGCTCGTGGAGCGCTACGGGCTCGAAGGTTTCACGGCTGAGACCATCACCGCGCGGGCCGCGCTGCGTGAGGAGATGGCCGCCACGCGTGAGCGCGGCTACAGCGTCAGCATCAGGGAGTTCGACCTCGGTCAGTCCGGGTTGGCGGCACCGGTGTTCGACGCTCAGCGGCGCGTCTCGATGGTCGTCTGCACGCTCGCGTTCTCTTCGGAGCTGAACGAGTCCACTGTGGATCAACATGGCGAACTGATCCGCGAATGCGGACTCAGGATCACCGACCGAACCGGAGGTGCGGTGAAAATCGCGGAATAATTCCGCATCTTCGGAAGTATTCCGACCTTGCCGGGTCGTGCGTTCCTTGACCGCTGTCGACCGGCTCGCTTAATGTGCCGCATGCGGGACTCAATGTCCTCAATAGAGGACAACCTGTCCCGCCTTTCGAATCTCGATCCGGCCCATGGCGGCCCGGAAAGGAGATGGCCGTGAGCGAAGTCGCCGTCAAGTCCACCTCGTGGACCAAGACCCTGACCCGAACCCAGTGGCGGTCACTGATCGCAGCCAACCTCGGCTGGCTGTTCGACGGCTTCGAGACCTACGCCCTGATCCTCACGGCGGCGGTGGTGCTCAAGCGGCTCGACCCCGGCGCGCCCGCGAGCCAGGTCGCCTTCCTGACCGGCGCCACGATCGCGGTGACACTGCTGGGCTGGGGCTTCGGCGGCATCCTCGGCGGCGTCTTCGCCGACTACTTCGGCCGGCGCCGGGCGTTGCTGACGTCGATGGTCCTGTACGCGACGTTCACCGGCCTCACCGCGGCGTCGTGGTCGTGGGCGTCGTTCCTCGTGCTGCGCTTCATCACCGGCTTCGCGCTCGGTTCGGAGTGGGGCACGGGCACGTCGCTGGTCGCCGAAACCTGGCCGGCCAACGCGCGGGCCAAGGCCGCGGGTCTCATGCAGTGCGGCCTCGGGCTGGGCTTCTTCATCGCGTCGGCCTGCTGGCTGTTCATCGCGCCGCTGGGCGCGGACTCGTGGCGCTACATGTTCCTGATCGGCGTGCTGCCGGCGCTGTTCGCGCTGTGGCTGCGCAAGTCCGTGCCGGAGTCCGAGAACTGGAAGAGCGCGCACAAGCGGCGCAAGGAGCTCAAGGAGCTCAAGGAACGCAAGGACCAGCAGCTCACCGAGCACGAGCAGTCGTTCACGCGGCTCACGCTGCGCCAGATCATGATCGACCCCAAGCTGCGCAAGCTGACCATCCTCGGGTCGCTCATGTCCCTGGTCACCACGCTCGGCTGGTGGGGCATCTCCACCTGGGTGCCCGCGTACGTCGCTTCGGTCGCGGCCCGCAACGGTGCTTCGGGCCAGTCGTGGGCCAGTGCGGCCGGGATGATCTACAACGCGGGCGCCATCGCCGGGTACATCTCGTTCGGCTTCATCGCCGACCGCTTCGGCCGAAAACCCGCGGTACTGCTGTTCTTCGGAGCGTCGTTGATCCTCACACCCGTGCTGTTCCTCTGGACGCACAGCCTCGGCCTGATCGTGATCGTCCTGGTGATCAACGGCTTCTTCACCCTCGGCCAGTACACCTGGATGCCGGTGTGGCTGCCCGAGTTCTACCCGACGCACCTGCGCGCGACCGGCGCCGCGTTCGTCTTCAACGCCGCGCGCTTCATCGCGTTCCTCGGCCCGCTCACCGCGGGCGCGATCATCTCGCAGCTCGGCGGGTACGGCGTGGCCGCCACCGTCGTCGGGCTCATCTACATCCTCGGCCTCGTCGTCGCCCCGTTCTGTCCCGAGACGCGCGGCCAGCAGCTCCCCGACTGACCCCTCGCTCCTCCCACTCCCCCCCCGCGAAAGGCCCCTGCATGTCGAACGTCCGCATCTCCGCCCCGACCGGCGGGGGCACCGGCGTCCATCCGGCAACCGCACGAATCCTCGTGTTCGCCTTCCTCGGCACGCTGTTCGACGGCGCCGAGCTGAACCTCGTCGGCTACCCACTGACGTACCTGTCGGAAAGCCTGCACGTGAGCACCATCCAGATCGTGCAGGTCGCGACACTGCAAGGCTTCGCCTCGATCGCGGGCGGCATCCTCGTCGGCTGGCTCGGTGACCTCTATGGCCGCCGCTGGACGTACACGGGCTCGGTGGTCGTCTTCGGGCTCGCCGCGCTGCTCGGCGGGCTGGCACCGAACTACCTGCTGTTCCTGCTCACGCGGCTGCTTGCCGGCGTCGGCATGGGTGGCCTGTTCGGACTGTCGTACTCGATGTTCGCCGAGGCGTGGAAGACGAGCAAGCGCGGCCTGATGGGCGGCTCGATCCAGTCGATGTACATCGTCGGGCAGATCGTGACCGAGGGCGTCATCTACTTCTGCATCGTCCAGTTCGGCACCGCCACCGGCTGGCGCGCGGGCTACATCGTGATCGGCGTCGTGACCTTGCTGATCGGGGTGTTCTCGGCGATCATGCTGCCGGAGTCGGACCAGTGGCGCACCTACCAGCGAGAGCTGCGGGAAGGCCGGGTGCCCGAACACCTGCGCCGCACCAAGGTTCCCGTGGTCGACCTGTTCCGCAAGGGCTACGCCGGCGGCACCATCCTGTTCATGGCCATCGCGACGGCCCTGTTCCTCACCACCAACTCGATGATCTCGTACCTGTCGACGTTCCTGATCAAGGTCGAGAAGGTGCCGCTGGGCACGGCCAGCCTGATCGTGCTGCTCAACCTCATCGTCACGGCCGTGACCTACCCGCTGGCGGGGATGCTGTCCGACGTGATCAAGCGCAAGTGGGCCATGTTCGTCGCCGGCGCGTTCGGGATCATCGGCTTCGCCTGGTTCCTCATCCTCGTCGTCACCCACAACGCGAAGATCGGCACGAACTTCTGGGGCTCGCCCACCTTCTGGGCGCTCATGATGTGCGCCGCCGCGGCCAGCGGCTTCGGCGTGCTGGGTGTCTGGATGGCCGAGTTCTTCCCGACCCGCGTGCGCTCCACGGGCTCCAACCTCAGCTACTACGCCGGCCGCGGCTTCGGCGCGGGTCTCTTCCCGCTCGTCGCGCTGTCCATCGCGGGCACGGTCCCGCTCGCCCTGGCCTTCGGCATCGTGGGCCCGGTCGCGGCGGCAGTGCTGTCCCTGGCGGCCCCGGACTCGACCGGGCGGCGGATCGAAGCCATCGAGTAGGCGTCCGTCCACTCGGCACAGTGCTTTGCCAGGTCTGTGTGGCCCGCTCGGGCTCGGGACCTGGCAAAGCACTGTTTGTGACACGGAAAGCGCCCACTCAGGCCGCTAGGCCGGCTTGGTCGCCACCAGCTTGGCCACGGAGAACACGCCGGCGGCCCGGGCCGCGTCGAGCGCGATCTTCGAGTCGTGGAACAGATCGTTGCGCGCACCTTCGTAGGTGAGCCACTTGTCGCGCTCCTCCTCGGGCGTAGAGCCCCAGCAAGGGCCGGACGGGAAGAGGTCGACCGCTTCGCGCACGTCGAACCCGGCGGAGACCAGCATGTCCCGGTACTGCTCGACGGTGGCGTGGTGCGGGATGCAGAACCCGCGGTTGACCTCGGCCATCACCGCCTCGATCTGCTCGGGGCTGCGGTGTTCGCCCCACGGGCGCTGGATCCAGTCCACGGCGGCCAGGGTGCCGCCCGGGCGCAGCACCCGGAACGCGGCGTTGAAGAACGCTTGTTTGTCCGGCAGGTGGACCACCGACTCCTGGTAGGTGATGGCCGCGAACGCGGCGTCCGGCCACGCCCCGAGCGTCCGGTACTCGGTGTCCCCGACGGAGTGGAAGAAAGCCTTGTCCGCCAAGCCACGCGATGCGGCCAGCCGCTGGGCTTTCGCCGTCAGCGCGTCGTTGTTCGAGATGCCGACGAACCGCGCGCCCGACATCTCCGCCATGTTGACCACCGCGCCGCCGACCCCGGAGCCGAAGTCGAGCACGAGGTCACCGGCGGTGATCCCGGTCGCGGCGACCAGCTGGCGCTGCATGTCCAGCGCGGCTTCCTCTGAGGACAGTCCCGCGTTGTGAGCGCGTTCGTCGCCGTGATGCCAGGCGTCCTGGGGCATCATCACGGCATAGGCGTCGATGGCTGCGTTGTAATAGCCACGCACGGTCTCTTCGACTTCGCCAGTGTTTGTCACTGAAGTCACTTCTGCACCCCTTCGGACCCGCCTGATGGCGCGGATGATGATGGCATCGGCCCCGGAACGCGTCCAGCCGCCAACCGGGCTGCGCGCCGGGCATCGACTCGCGTGTGCGCGCCCGCGTACCCGCAGTACGGCTTCGTGTCGATGCGTTGTTCAGGTGAACTCTTTGACCCCGCAAGCACACTCAGACACAGCTTTTCGTGTCCGGATCGCCCCGTCAGACGTAGCGGCGCAGTATTCCTCCGTCTAATCTATCGACGGCCCTCTTGTCTGTCCGCCAACTGGCGGTGGCAGCATTAGGCCGAATGCGCGAAGCACGAATGAACGGTGAATACGGCGTCATGGTCGGAGCGAGTGTGTCGATGGCTGATTTATCGATGTACACCCACCTCAGCGGACAACTCGAGCGGCTTTGTGAAGTAGTCGGTTTCGACGGCACGGACGGCCGTCACCTGGGCTTATTGCGTGGCCTGCTGGGCGCCCAGGGAGAAAAGAGCCTGGCGACACCACCTGAATTCCCCTCGAATGTGGCGGACGACACAACTCCCGTCGAATTCTCGCTCGCCTTCGACACCACGGGTGAATGTGTGGTGCGGGTCCTCGGCGAGACCGTCGGGTCGAGGAGTCCCCGCGAGTTCCTCGACCAGGTGGCCGGCGAATACGGCCTGGTCACCGACCGGCTCGACGCCGTCGCCGACCTGTTCCTGCCGCACGAGGAGCGGCAGGGACCGTTCACGCTGTGGTACTCGCTGATCTTCCGACCCGGTCGCGCGCCGAAGATCAAGGTCTACCTGAACCCGCAGATCAGCGGCCCGTCGATGGCCGATTCGCTGGTCAGCGAAGGGTTGCGCCGGCTGAACATCGACGAGGCGTTCGATCCCATGATCGAGCACGCGCTGCGCCGCGGCGAGCGGGACAACTTCTCGTTCTTCGCGCTCGACCTCGACGACGATCCGCTCTCGCGGGTGAAGGTGTACGTGTCGCACGAGGCCGCGGACTCGGCCGACGTCGAGATCGCGGGGGAGCTGGTGGCCGGCACCGACCCGCTGCTGATCCGTGAGTTCCTCGCCGTGCTGGGCGGCGGGAAAGGCCCGTTCGAAGACCGGCCGCTGGTCTCCAGCTATTCATTCGTGGAGGGATCAGGAGCCCGGCCGGCCAACTACAGCGTCTATCTGCCCATTCGCAGCTATGTGCCCGATGACGAAGTGGCCCGCGCTCGCGCGCACGCCGTTCTCGCGCAGTACGGCTTCGACGGGACAAAACTGGACAAAGCCCTGGCAGCGGTTTCGCAGCGCCCCCTGAGCGCCGGTGTCGGGCTGATCGCACACGTCTCTCTGAGAATGGGGGAATTCGGCTCGGGAATCACCGTGTACCTGTCGTCAGAGGCATATCAGGTTCTGCCTGCGCGAAAGAGGCCGGTCCTCGGACCGGTTTCGTGACTGCGGTAGTTTTTCACCGACACCAGACAGTGGAGGAAATACCTGATGCGGACCTTCCCGCCCTACCGCGCCCAGGTTGTCGCGGAAATCCCGGTCACCACCCGCGCCGAGCGTGAACGTGCGCTCGCCGCGGCCGGCTACAACGCGTTCAACCTGCCGGCCAACATGGTCTCGATCGACCTGCTCACGGACTCGGGAACCGGCGCGGTCTCCGCGAAGCAGGAGGCGGCGGCCGCGGCCGCGGACCGCTCCTACGCTGGGTCCGAGTCGTTCTTCCGCTTCCGCGAGGCCCTGAGCGAGCTCACGCACTACCCCCACCTCCTGCCGGTGCACCAGGGCCGTGCGGCCGAGCGCGTGCTGTTCACGAACGTGCTGGGGCCGGGCAAGATCTCGGTGAGCAACACCCACTTCGACACCACACGCGCCAACGTCGAGCTGCTCGGCGCCGAGGCCCGCGACCTGCCGTGCGCCGAGTTCGGCGACCTCGACAGCCTGGAACCGTTCAAGGGCAACATCAACCTCGACGTCCTGGAACAGCTGCTGACCGGGCCCGACGCCGGTCGCGTCGGCATGGTGCTCATCACGATCACCAACAACGGCGGCGGTGGCCAGCCCGTGTCGATGGCGAACCTGGCGGCCGCGAGCCGCCTGGCCCGCGCGCACGGTGTGCCGATCTTCCTCGACGCCGCACGGTTCGCGGAGAACGCCTGGCTCGTGGTGCAGCGCGAGGCGGGCTACGCGGGCAAGACGCCGCGCGAGGTGGCCGAGGAGGCGTTCGGCCTCGTCGACGGCTGCGTGGCCAGCCTCAAGAAGGACGGCATCTCGCCGATGGGCGCGTTCATCGGTCTGCGCGATCCCGAGCTCGCGCAGCGCTGCGAGGCGCTCCTGATCGCCACCGAGGGGTTTCGCACCTACGGCGGCCTCGGCGCCCACGATCTCGACCGCCTCGCCAAGGGCCTGCAGGAGGTGCTCGACCCGCACTACCTCGAGGCGCGGGCGGCCGAGGCCGCGCGGCTGGCACAGCTCGCGAACGACGCGGGCGTGGACATCGTGCAGCCGCCGGGCATCCACGCGCTGTACCTCAACGCCGGCCGTCTGCTGCCGCACCTGCCGGCGAGCCGCTTCCCGGGCCACTCGCTCGCGTGCGAGCTGTACCTGGCGGGCGGGATCCGTTGTGCGGAACTGGGTTCGCTCTACATCGGCGAGCTCGACGAGAACAACGAGCTGGTGACGCCGGCGCCGTTCGAGCTCGTGCGCCTGGCGCTGCCGCGCCGGACCTACTCCCGGGGCCACTACGACTACGTCGCCGAGATCCTGGGTGACATCGCGAAGAACCCGGAGAGCGTGCCGGGTTACCGGATCGTCGAGGCGCCGAAGATCCTGCGGCACTTCAACCTGACGATGGCGCCCGTCGGCTGATCTAGTCCACAGTGGAGGGTTGCTTCCGGTCGGGAGCGACCCTCCACTGTGTTCCGTGGAAGCCGGTGGTTCACGCAGGTTGCGGAACCACCGTCATCGCGTGCTTCACGAGGCGGATCAACGCGATCTTGCTCGAGTCCCGCTGCCGCGCGTCGCACATGACGATCGGCACGCGGTCGGGCACGACCAGCGCTTCGCGGATCTCGTCGGCGGTGTAGCGCGGGGCGTTGTCGAAGCAGTTCACCGCGACGATGAACGGGATCCGCCGGCGCTCGAAGAAGTCGACGGCCGCGAAGCTCGTCTCCAGGCGGCGGGTGTCCGCGAGGACGATGGTCCCGATCGCGCCGCGCGCGAGGTCGTCCCACATGAACCAGAAGCGTTCCTGGCCCGGTGTGCCGAAGAGGTACAGCACGTGGCGCGGCGAGATCGTGATCCGGCCGAAGTCGAGTGCGACCGTGGTGGTCTTCTTGCGCTCCACGCCGGACAGGTCGTCGACGCCGTTGCTCGCCTCGGTCAGCACCTCCTCGGTGGACAGCGGCGGGATTTCGCTGACCGAGCCGACCATGGTGGTCTTCCCGGCGCCGAACCCGCCGGCGATGATGATCTTGACGGGCGTCGGGACCGAGTCGGCGCCCTTGCCGTCAGAGCTTGATGAGGCCATCGAGAACCGCCTGGAGAGTTTCGTGGTCCGGCGCCTGGGCCGGCTGGTGGGACGGGGACCGCGTGATGACGAGTCCGCGTTCGATCAGGTCGCCGCACAGCACCCGGACGACCCCGAGCGGCAGCTTCACGTACACCGCGATCTCCGCGACCGACAGCGGCCGCCGGCACAGCCGGGTGATCGCCAGGTGCTCCGGACCGAGGCCGGCCGGCTCCTGTTCCGACTGCAGGGTCATCACCTGCGTCGACACGTCGAGCTGGGCGCCTTCGGACGGCGTGCGGCCGCTGGTGATCGTGTAGGGCCGAACCAGCGGGCCGGCGGCCTCGTCGTACCAGTTGTCGTCTGTCATGCCGCCTCCGCGGGAACAACCAAGTCGGCGGTGGTCACGTGGCTTCCCTGAGCATGGTGGCGGCTTCCCGCGGCGCCGAGGCGAGGTAGTCGCCGACGCGCTTGACCAGCCGGTTCATCTCGTAGGCGATCATCTCCACGTCCACATCGGCGCCGGCCAGCACCGCGAGGCACGCGCCCTGGCCGGCGGCCGACACGAAGAGGTACCCGCCCTCCATCTCGATCATGTTCTGCAGCACGGGACCCCGGTTGAACTGCCGGCTCACCCCCTTGGCGAGGCTCTGCAGGCTGGACGCGATCGCCGACAACTGGTCGGAGTCGTCCTTGCTCATCCCGCTCGACTTGCCGAGCAGCAACCCATCGGCGGACAGCACGATGGCGTTCTGCGCGCCGACGACGCGGTGGACGACATCGTCGAGGAGCCAGTTGAGGTCGGGTTTGGAGTTCCCGTACTCGTTCATGCGGAGAGACCTTGACTTTCCTGTGTGGACTTTCCTGTGTGCTGTCGCGGACTAGGCATCGTCGGTGCCGCCACGGGCGCGGCGGGTGCCCTTGTGGAACGCCAGCAGCGTCCGGGCCGTGGCTTCGCCGGTGCCCGCGATGTCGACGTCCTGGTCACCCGGGTCGTCCTGCTGCAGCTGTGCGACGAGGTTCTGCTGCGGCTGCCGCCGGGGCAGCCGGGGCCGGTCGTCGCCGACCAGCAGGCTCTGATCGGGCTCGCGGGCCGGTTCCGCGGCCGCGGCGACCGGCACCTGGACCGGCGGTTGCGGTTGCGGGGGCTCCGGCTCGCCCGGGGTGTACGCGCGAGCCGGGTACGGCCTCGGCTTGGCGTCTCGCCTCATCGGGATCTGACCGGTGAACGAGCTGGTGGATTCCATGACACGCGGTGAGTTCTCCAGTGCCGGACGCGCGGCACCGCCCACCGGCTCCAGCACCCCGGTTTGCTCACGCGGGGCTTCGGACCGGAACTCGGCGTTGCCGACGGCGTCGACCGACTCGTTGCCGGCCAGGTGTTGGGACGGGATCAGCACGGTGGCGCGCGTGCCGCCGTACCGGGACGGGTCGAACGTGACGGTGATGTCGAGCCGCGAAGCCAGGCGCGCGACCACGAACAGGCCGAGGCTGGAATCGGCCCGCAGCGCCATGGCGTCGAACTCGGGTGCGTCGGCCATCATCGCGTTGGCCCACTCGCGCACGGCTTCCTTCATGCCGAGACCCTGGTCGGACACGTCGACGACGACGCCGCGCGCGACCATGCGGCTGGTCACCTCGACCGGCGAGCCGGGCGGGGAGAACGACGTGGCGTTGTCCACGAGCTCGGCGATCAGGTGGATGGCGTCGGCCACGGCCGAGCCGACGATCGACACATCCGGCACCTGCTCCACCTGCACCCGCGAGTACTGCTCGGTCTCCGAGACAGCGGCGCGCAGGACCTCCATCAGCGACACCGGCTTGCGCCAGCGCCGGCCCGGCTGCTTGCCGCCGAGGATGATCAGGTTTTCCGTGGTACGGCGCGCGCGGGCGGCGAGGTGGTCGAGCTGGAACAGCGACGCCAGCTGGGTCGAGTTCTCCTCGCGGCTTTCCATCTCGTCGAGGATCTGCAGCTGCCGGTGCACCAGCACCTGGTTGCGGTGCGCGATACCGAGGAACACGTTGTGCACACCGCTTCGCGCCTTCGCCTCGCTCGCGGCCGCGTTGACGGCGGTCAGCTGGGCGGCGTTGAAGGCCTCCGCCACCTGGCCGATCTCGTCGCGGCCGTGGTCGAGCTGCGGGAGCTCGGCGCCGACGTCCACGGATTCGCCGTTCTTGAGCCGGTCGACGATGTTCGGCAGGCGGTTGCGCGCGAGGTCGAGCGAGTCGTTGCGCAGGCGCGCCAGCCGCGTCATCAGGGTGCGGTCGACGAGCGAGCGGGACACGCGCACGGCGATGATGATCGCGACCAGCGAGGCGATCAGGGCCGCGATACTGCCGATGATCGCGTTGCGCAGCTGCGAGTCGCCGGACTCGATGGCGGCGGCGGACACCTCGTCGCCCTGGGCGATCGTCAGCTGGGTGAGGCTGTTCGAGACCTGGCCGGTGAGGGTCAGCCAGTCCGCTGCCGTGACCGGCACCGTGTCCCGGTCCTCCGGCGTCCACGGGCCGTGCTTCACCAGTGCGCTCTCCGCGTCGGTGAGCTGTTTCCAGCCGGGGCTCGCCACGAGCGCCTGGTAGTCGTCGCGCACCGCCGGCTCGAGGAACGGCGCGATCTGGCTGACCTGCGTGCGGTAGAAGCCGGTCAGCTGCGTGAACTGCACGAAGTCGTCGGGGGCGAAGGTGCCGCTCGCGAGCGCGCTGGTCACCAGCGAGGTCTCGCGCGACATCAGGTCGGTCGCCCGGAACAGCGAGGTCGCGGAGATCGCGCCCTGCACGGCCGTCGCGTCGGGCACGATGCGGGCCTGCGTGTCGAACAGCGTCGACGCCGTGTCGAGCACGCCGTTGAAGTAGGAGTTCACCTGTGCGCGGCCGATGGTGCGGAAGTTGATCTGCGAACGCAGCACCGGCAGCTGGTCGAGCTGGGTCTTCAGCGCGGTGACCTTGTCGGCGATCTCGGCGGGCGCGCTCGAGATGGTGGACGCGAAGGCGTCCTGCATGCCCCTGAGCTTCTCGTCGGTGCCCTTCTGCAGCTGCTGGAGCTCGCCGTTCCCCGCGTTGGGGGTGTCGAGGAACTGAAGCGCGACCTGGCGCTCCTGCTGCAGTGACGACAGCGCCTGGATCGCGGGGATCGACACCTCACGCACGGAGACGGCGACGAGACGCACGTACAGGCCGTTGATGAAAAAGTACGACGAGACCGCGGCCACCAGCACCAGCAGCGTGATGCTCGGGATGAGAACGGTCCTGGTCAGCCTTTTCCGGATCGACTTGTCGTATGCCTTGCCGGACTCATCTTTGTTCTCCACGACGATTCACGAACTCCTGAGTCACAGTCGGCGAAAAGCCGGAAGCCGGCAGGGGAAGCGGACAAGACGGTGGGACCGGGGCGGCCGTCGTCACGAGTCTTCGACTCACCCTTCGTTTCACCACGGAACAGATCAGGGTCCGTTTTTTACCATGAACCGGCTCATCATGGTGCCACTGATCGGGCGCTCGACCTGCCGACGAGTGGCCCACCGTGACCCGTCACGTCGCGTGAGGAGTCGATTACCGGCATTTCTCGTGGTAATGACCCCGCAGGCAACCCCTTGGACGTGTGCTGAGCTGAACGGGTGAATGCGTAATCCGCGGAAAGGTGGTGAATCCCACTGGCCGGGTAGTCGCCGAATTGATTTGTCGACAGGGCCGGTCAGTGTCCTGTCCGGATTGGTCCGGCGGGCAGCCACGCCTGCATCAGCGCCGCGTATCGCCTTGAGTGGACCAGCAGTTCGGCGTGGCTGCCGAGCAGGGTCTCGCGCCCGTCGAGCACGAGCACGTGGCGGGCCCGCACGGCGGAGGACAGGCGGTGCGCGATCACGACCAGGGTGCCGCCGCGGTCGGTGAAGGCGCGCTCGGCGCGGGCCTCGGCGGCGGGGTCCAAAGTGGACGTCGCTTCGTCGAGGATGACGATGCGCGCCGCGCTCGCGTGGACGCGGGCGAGGGCGATGAGCTGGGCTTCGCCGCCGGAGAGGCCTTCGGCTTCGTGGCCGAGCTCGGCGTCGAGGCCGCCGAGGCGGGTGAGCAGTTCTTCGGCGCCGACGGCTCGGGCCGCGTTGCGGAGGTGCTCGTCCGACGCGGTGGGAGCGAAGAGGCCGAGGTTGTCACGCAGTGTGCCGGCGAAGACGTAGGCCTGCTGCGGGATGAGGGCGATGAGCTCGTGCCGGTTGGCGGCTTCGGCGACGGGCACACCGCCGAGCAGCACCTGCCCCGCCTGGGGCGTGAGCAGTCCGGTGAGCAGCCCGGCGAGGGTCGACTTGCCGATCCCGCTCGGGCCGACGACGGCGAGGTGGTCGCCCGGACGCAGGTCGAGGTCCAGTCCACGCACGACGGGCTCGGGCGCGGCGCCCCAGCGGAAGGTGAGGCCGCGGACTTTCAGGTCGGTGCTGCGGGCGATCTCGGTTTTCCGTGGCGCCGGCGGAACCTCGGCGGTCTCGGCCAGCCGCTTGAGCGCCACGATCAGCCTGAGCACGACGGTGCTCGCGGTGGCGGCCAGGCCGCGCAGGGCTGGTTGCATCGTCGTCGCCAGATAGACCAATGCCCCGAGCGCCGCGCCCGCCGTCAGCTCGCCCCTGGCCACCAGGCCGGGCGCGACCGCCAAGCTCGCGATCAACGGAACGAACGCCCCGAGCGAGATCACCGACGACCTCGCCGCCCCGGAATGCGCGACCCGGACGGCGGCCTCGGCCTGCTTCTCGACGGCGTCGTACACCGCCAACGCCGCCCCCGGCTCGGCCCCGCACGCCACGACGTCCCGCATCCCGCCGAGCACGGCGCCGGTGGTCTCGGCGGTCCGCTCGTCGGCGAGCACCAGCGCCCGCTGCCTACGCGCGAGCGACGGCAGCAGCGCCGTGAACACCGCGATCGCGACCGCCACGGGCACCGCCACCGGGAGCACGAGCTGCCCCGCGACGGTCACCAGGCCGGCGATCGCCGCCGCCGTCGTCACGACCATCGCGCGCGCCTGCACGAGCAGTCCCGCCGTGGCGTCCCGCACCACCTCCACATGCTGCGTGATCCTCGCGACGCCACTCGCGTCGGCGGCGTTCCGCGGCGGACTGGGGTCGTGCAGCACCCCGCGCACCACCGCCGTCACCAGCGCGTCCCGCAGCGGCTCCACCACCTGCCCCAGCTGCCGCCACACCAACCGCGACCCGAACGCCCCGGCCAGCGCCGCCACCCCGAACAACGCGACATAGCCGACACCGGCCTTCGGCGCCCCCACCGCGAACCCCCGGTCGACCGCCAGCTCGACCAACCGCCCGGAGAAGAACGCCGGTGCCCCCTCCAACGCGGAGCAAGCCAGGAGGACGAGCCCGCCGCGCCATTGGCGGAGGAGGGTCGCGCGGTAGAGGTGACTGACGGTCATCCCGCCTCCTCCGTGAACTGCTCGGACGCGTCTTCGCGTCGCCGGTTGGCCGGATTCCTGCCGCTGCGCCGGCCCTGCGGCTTCTGCTTGAGGGATGGGGTGGTGCGGAATGGGCAAGGGAGTGGTGTGCGGCAGAGGTTGTTGCCGGTCATCCCGCCGCCTTCGCGAGGTGTTCGGACGGGCCTTCGCGTCGCCGGTTGGCCGGATTCCTGCCGCTGCGCCGGCCCCGCGCCTTCTGCCGCCGGAGTGGTGCGGGTGTCGTGCGGCGGAGGTTGTTGCCGGTCATCCCGCCTCCTCCGTGAACACGGCGCGGTACCGCGGGTCCCGCCACAGGACGGCGTGCGGGGCGATGGCTCGGACGTGGCCGTCCTCGAGCCAGGCGACGGTGTCGGCGCGGGAGGCGAGGGCGGCGCGGTGGGTGACGACCACCAGGGTTCTCGCGCCGACGTCGGTGAGGACGGACTGTTCGGTGACAGTGTCGAGGCCGGCGGTGGCGTCGTCGAGGAGGAGCACGCGCGGGTTGTGCACGATGGCCCGCGCGAGGCCCACGCGCGCGGCTTCCCCGCCCGACAGCGGGGTTTCGGTGAGCGGCGTGTGGTAGCCGCGCGGCAGGCGGGTGATGACGTCGTGGATGCGGGCGGTGCGGCAGGCCGCGCGGACGGCGGTGTCGCCGGCCCAGCTGCCGTAGCCGACGGCGTCGGCCACGGTGGTGCCGAGCAGGTGCGGTCGGGCGAAGCCGTAGCCGACCACGGCGCGGAGCTCCTCGGGGCGCAGCGTGGTGAGGTCGCGGCCGTCGAGGTGGGCTTGGCCGGCGTCGGGAGTGGTGAGACCGCCGAGGAGACTGACCACAGTGGACTTGCCGGAGCCGGATTTCCCCACGATGGCGGTGAACGTGCCGCCGGGGATGGTGAGCGTGGTGGGGTGCAGGGCGCCGTGGACGGTGGCGTTGCGGAGGGTGAGCGTCCCGTTTCCGGGCAGGAGGCTGAGCTTGCCGCGTTCGGGGGTGGGGACGTCGAGCACCTCGGCGACGCGCTGGGCGCAGCTGCGGGCCCGCGAAACGGTGGTGAGCAACGGAATTTGCGTCACCAGCCCCATGCCGAGCGCGACGTAGCCGAGGGCGGCGAGCACGTCGCCGACCGTCAGCCGGTGTTCGAGCACCCCGAACCCCGCCGCGGTGAGCGCCGCCAACTCCACGGCCGGCAACAGCAACGCGGCGCGCCACACCATCTTCGCCTGCGTCCGCCACATCCCGCGCCCCGCGAGACTGAGACGCGGCAACGGTTTCAGCACGCGCTCCGCCTCCTGATCCGCGGTCCCGGACGCGGCGATCGTGGCCAATCCGGCGTTGGCGTCGAGCAGCCGCGCCGCGAGCTCGCCGGAGACGCGCTGGTAGGTGAGAACGTCGTCGGCGGTGTTCCTCAGGTGCGACCTGGCGAGGAGGAGCGCCACGGGAATGCTGCCGAGGAACACGAGCGCGAGCCGCCAGTCGAGGACCGCGAGCAGCACGACGGCCCCGACGGAGATCACCGCCGCGGACACCAGCTGCACCACGACCGGCACGATGCCGCCCGCGCCCACGGCGTCCCCGGCCATCCGGCTCACGGCGTCCCCTTCGGCGAACGGGGTTCTCGTCTTCTGGGCCAACAGCCGGTCGATCATCCTGCGCCGCAGCCACGCGCCGGCGCCACTGGTGACCCTCACGACGACCACGCCGCCGACCACATCGGCCACGATCTCGGCCCCACCGACCACGACCAGCCAGGCGACTTGCCGTAGCGCGCCTTTACCGCCGATCACGGCATCGGTGGCACTCGCCAACGCCCCGGGCAACAACAAACTCGCCCCCACCGCCACGAGCCCGACCACGACGAGCACCCCCACCCGCCACGGGTCCCGCTTGGCGACTTCCACCAAGAGCCGATCCCCGGGCGCCGTCGGTTTCGCCGCCTTCCTCGCCCTTCGCCCGCGGCGTGCCGCCGGCTGTGGCAAGTCGGCAGGCGGTTTGGCTTCTTGCCGCACGGCTCCGTCAGGTGCCGGCCGTCGTCGTGCCGCTCGGCCTTGGCGTGCCGCCGGCTGTGGCAAGTCGGCAGGCGGTTTGGCTTCTTGCCGTTCGACTTCGCGGCGTGCCGGTCGGGCGGCACGGTTTCGTCGTGCCGCCGGCTGTGGCGAGTCAGCGCGGGAATCGGCAACTTGCCGTTCGGAGGCGGTGCTTGCCGGCGGTTGAGGGGCCGGGGAGCGGCGGCGTGCCGTTGGCTGTGGCAAGGGCGAGCGGTCTGTGGCAACTTGCCAGGCCACCGGTGAACTTGCCGAAGCAGGAGGGGTGGCGCTGACGGGGCCGGTGGTGGGCACCGTGTCGACGGGATCGTCGGAAGGCGCTCCGTACCCGGGCATCTCACTCCTCGTCCAACGAGTCCAACCAGCCCAGCGAGCCAAACCGGGCCCAGCGAGCATCCAGTCCAACCAGCCCAGCGACCCCAACGACGCCAGCCCAGCGAGCCCAGCGAGCCAACGAGTCCAGTCCAACCAGCCCAGCGAGCCAACGAGTCCAGTCCAACCAGCCCAGCGAGCCAACGAGTCCAGCCCAACCAGCCCAGCGAGCCCAACGAGCCAACGAGTCCAGCCCAACCAGCCCAGCGAGCCCAACGAGCCAACGACTCCAACCAGCCCAACCTGCCGCCAACCGCCCAGCAGAACCTGCCGAACCCGGTGACCAACCCGCGCCACCGGGGCAGAATGGTGAGGCGGGAGCGGCGCACTTGGCCTGCGCCGCTCCCGCACCCGGTCCGTGACGCCCCGACGCAAGGCACCCGAGCGCACCGAGGCACCCGAGAACACCCAACCGCCGAACGAGCGTCAGAAGGTCGACAAGGATCGAAGGGTCAGTAGGTCAGCTAACTCAGTGGCAGGTCAGCAGGCTGAGCGTGCTGTGCGCGCACGACGCCAGCAGGCTCAGGTTGCTCGGCGCCCCGTGACCGTGGCCGTGGCCGCCGCGGTGGCCTTCGAGGGCTTCGGGGGCTTCCAGGGCCTGCAGGTCGAGAACCAGTTCCATGGTGATCCCTTCTCGTGTTCTTCCGCCGGCCATCAGCGGCCGGAGGTGTGGGGGGACGGCGTGGCGCCCAGGAAAGGCAGCACCTCCGTGCCGTCCAGCAGGGCCGACAGCGCGAGCAGCACGCCCGCGCTCCCGGTGTTGACGTCGGTCGACAGGCGCAGCAGCTGGTTGCCCGGGAAGGCCAGGCCGCCGCGGAACGGGACGGCGTGCCAGGCCAGGCGCGCCAGGTGCAGGTCGATGGCCGAACGAACTCGTGCCGACGGCGAAGCGTCGAACGACAGCGCCGCCATCAGCCCCGCACGTCCGTGCAGCAGCCCGGGCTGGATCACGAACTCGCCGCGGCAGGCCTCGCGCAGCGCGGGCAGGCTCGAACACGCCGACGCGGAAGGCGAAACCCGCGCGAGCTGCTCCAGCACCAGCAGGATCCCGGCGCTGCCGATCCCCGCGTAAGGCAGCGTTCGGCGCTCGCCGTCGCGGACTTGCAGGGAGCCGTCGTCCGCCGTGGCGCATTCTTCGAGGTCGCGGCGCAGCGCCTGGTCCGCGAACGACAGCCACGCGGGCTCACCGGTCCGCTCGTACAGCCGGATGAACAGCAACGCCGGCCCCGACCAGCCGCTCAACAGCCCCGCCCGCGCGAACTTCCCCGGCGGCGCGGCCGTCTCCAGCGTCTCGGCGAGCCGCACGGCGGTGGCCAGCGCCTGCCGCCCGTACTCGTTGTCGCCGCGCGAAGTCGCGAAGTGCAGCTGCGTCAAGGCGATCCCCGCGAGCCCGCCCTCGAACGCGTGGTCAGTGGTCTGGTCCACCAGGGCCCGGGATCCGGCCAGCAACGCCGAAGCCGCGTCGTGGTGGCCGAAGTGCTCGAGCACGTACGCGATCCCGTGGCTGCCGTCGAGGAACCCCGGCCGTGCGGGCGGTTCGCGGCGCACGGTGTCGAGCAGCCATTGCTCGTGATCCGGGAACCGGCCTGCCCCGGCCACGTCCAGCGCCCACAGCACGCCGGCTGCGCCGAAGCCGAAACACGCGCCGCCCACCCGGAACTGCTCGATGTCACCCGGGAACAACCGGTCCAGTCGCGACGGCGTGGCCGAAGCCAGCACACCCTCCACGATCTGCTTGCGCACGAGCGTCCAGTCGGGCCGCTCCTCGTCGAGCGCGGTGTGGGTCACGCCGACGCCCGGTGAGCCCAGCACCCGCACGAGCTCGTCCGCGTACCCGTCGGACAGCCCGAACCGTCGCTGCGCGAACTCCGCGGCACCCCGCAGCTTCGCCGGCGCCAGCTCCAGCAGCGTGGCCAACGGCAGGAACAGCCACAGCCGCAGCATCGCCAGCGCGTACCGGTCGATGTCGAACCCGTGCCGGTCGGCCGGCGCGCGGAAGCCCGGCGCGCCCAACGCCGGCCGCGAACCCGAGGCGACGTCGAACGCCATCTCGAAGTCGATCAACGAGACTGTGTCGTCGTCGGCCACCAGCACGTTCAGCGCGTGCAGGTCGCCGAACACCACCCCGCGTTCGTGCAGGTCGGCGACGATCCGCTCCACCTGA
Organism: Amycolatopsis sp. NPDC049253; assembly: GCF_040678995.1. Lineage (NCBI taxonomy): Bacteria > Bacillati > Actinomycetota > Actinomycetes > Pseudonocardiales > Pseudonocardiaceae > Amycolatopsis > Amycolatopsis sp. NPDC049253. The sequence goes on from NZ_JBFAQX010000001.1 coordinate 422,507, forward strand.
GCGAGCACCCCCAGCGCCCGGTCGCGGTACGCCAGCAGGTCGGCCTCGGCGCTGTCGCGGCGCGTGAGCGGGTAGTGCAGCGCGAGCCAGCTGCCCAGCGACGTCCCCGGCATCCGCTGCATCGCCAGGTAGTGGTGCTCCCACACGGTGAAGCGCTCGTACGCGTCCGGAACGCCCGGAACGTCCGCCAGCCGCTGCAGCACCTCGTGTTCACGCTGCAACCGGTCGACGGCGTCGACCAGCTCACGGTCCAGGCCGGCGTGGGGCCGGGCCTCCTTGAGCACGACCGGCCGGCCGTGCTCTTTGTGCTCCGCGAGGTACACGCCGCCGCCGTTGGAGAAGTGCAGGGAGCTGGTCACGCGGTAGGGGAACTGCCCCGGATCGCCGCCTTTGCGCGCCGCGAGGCTCGCGTCCAGGCACGCCGGAATCTTCACCCAATCGGGTACCGAGAAAACGGGCTCACGCCGGTCGGGGACGGGTGTACCGTCGGGTTTGCGGATCGCGAGAACTCGTGTGCCGTCGTGTTCCACCCATTGTTCGGCGAATCCGCCATAACGTACGTATAACGGCCCGGATTCGTAACGAAGGTCGCTGAGCACATAAGCGCCGTGTTCGCCACTCAGTCGCTCGGAAAGATCTTGAAGAACCCGCGCCAGTTCGCACTCGTCGAGCGGATAAAGCGTGATCAACTTGCCGCTTCCGTCGCGAGGTGCGTATTTCGAATTCCGCGCCAGGAGGATGGTCCGGGACCGCAGGTGCTTGAACGCCACGCGACGGTCCACGCAGTACTCGTGCACCGCCGCCAGCACGCGGTCCGCATTGTCCATTCCGGCCGAAACGTGGACCTTCCAGCCCTGTTCCGGCAGGTCAACGCCCTGCGGATGCAGCACGCGCCAGATGCCGCGGGTGCCCACCGTCCACATCGGTCCCGGCGCCGGCAGCCCGGCGGCGAAGTCGTCGGCGGCTGCTCCGGTTTCGCGTTGTTCGTCGAAGAACAGCGGATCCGCGAAGCAGAACGCTTCATACCGCATGTCCATGAAACCGCACCCTCCGCGTACTTCCGCACTCCCTGACGAGGAATATTCCCGCACGCCGGAGGTGCACAGGCCAATCCGCCAACCCGGGGGTTCGGCTGGGCTGATCAGGGTAGACAGAAGTGCCGCCGGAGTCCGAAACCGGGGACCCTGTGTGATTTCACGGATTACTCGACCACTCGGTCGTGGTGTAACACCCGGTGCCGCGCATTGTTCATGCAGGTCCGGCTAAGTGCGGCATAACTGTACCGTGAAATTGGCAGAATGCCATCAACGGATTCCGGTGTCCGATTTCGCCGGTCGCGTGGAGCTGGGGGAGGGGCTCAGTCCACAGCGGACCGACGGTCGTGGCGCCGGCCACGTCGGCCGCCCTCGGCGAACAGCCCCGGAAACGCGAGCGGGTACGTTGTGGCCAGCGTGGCAGAAGGAGGAACGGGTGATTCTCGGTTTCGCGGTGGCGGTGGCGGTGTGCGCACTGCTGGTCGCGCTGTGGAGCTTCGTGCAGGCCGCGCGCAAGCGCCTGCCGGACACCCCGCTGCTCGTCGCGCTCGGTGTGGTGGAGGTGCTGCTCGTCGCCCAGCTCGTGGTCGGCATCGTGCTGCTCGCGAGCGGTGAGAAGCCCGGCAGCCTCGCCACGTTCCTGGCCTACCTGATCGGCTGCCTGGTCGTGCTGCCGGTCGGCGCGGCGTGGGCGCTGGCCGAGCGGAGCCGGTCGAGCACGGTCGTGCTCGGCATCGCCTGCCTGGCCATCCCGGTGATGGTGCTGCGACTGAACGAGGTGTGGAGTGGAGCAAGCGCGTAAGACGGCCACGGGCCCGGGCCGGGTGCTGGTCGCGGTGTACGCGATCTTCGCCCTGGCCGCGACCTCGCGCGCCGGCGTCCAGATCGGCACGAAGTTCCACGAAGCGCCGCTGGCCTACGTGCTCTCGGCCTTCGCCGCCGTCGTCTACCTCCTCGCCACCTTCGCCCTCGCCAAAGGCGGCGAACGCTGGTGGCGCGTCGCGCTCGTGGCGTGCAGCGTCGAGTTCCTCGGCGTGCTGACCGTCGGCACGCTCAGCATCTTCGACCGCCAGGCCTTCCCCGACGCCACGGTGTGGTCGGTCTACGGCCAGGGCTACGTCTTCATCCCGCTCGTGCTGCCGCTGGTCGGCCTGTACTGGCTGTGGCGGACCGCGCCCAAGCGCGTCGCGGCCTGACCGGCCTCGGAAACACTACGCAGAACTGCGCGTAGCCGTCGATCCTGCGGAAAACAGGTACCCCCCGGCTACTTTCGTCGGTTCCGGCATCCGGACAAATCGCCTGATGATCAGGGCCTCTCCGAGTCCCCACCGGAACCCCGCGGCGAGATCCGCCGCAGAAACGAGCGAACATGCGTCTGCGCACGTGTTTGATGCTGCTCGCGTCGGCCGCGCTGGCCGTCGTCGGCGCCTCTCCGGCCCTCGCCTCGCCCGACCAGCCCGCGATCATCGGCGGCGGCAATGCCTCCAGTGCCCCGTGGGCCGCGCGGCTCTTCGTGAACGGCCAGCAGAACTGCACCGCCACGATCATCGCGCCGCGCTAAATCCTCACCGCGAAGCACTGCGTCGCCGAGTCCGGCACGTACACCTTCCGCATCGGCAGCCTCGACCAGACCACCGGCGGCACCACCGCCACGGCCGACTCGATCACCAAGTACCCGGGCGTCGCCGACCTGGCCATCGCGCACCTGTCCACCTCGGTCAGCGCCACGTACTCGCCCCTCGGCCGCACCGGCGACGTCGCCGTCCGCCAGACCGCCCAGGTATACGGCTGGGGCGCCACCAGCCAGTGCGGCTCGGAGATCAACTGCCAGTCGCGCCTGCTCAAGGTCGCCGACGTCCGCGTCAACTCCATCACCTGCCGCGACTACACCGGCGGCATCGCCGTCTGCGCCAACCGCGGCACGGGCATCACCGCCGGCGGCGACTCCGGCGGCCCGATGTTCGCCTCCGGCCGCCAGGTCGGCGTCGCCTCCACGAGCGATCGGTCGAACAACACCGCCTACACCAACATAACGCAGTACCGAAGCTGGATCTCGCAGGTCGCGGGCGTCTGACGGACACCCGCGACCGAAGCGACCGACCAAACCTGGGCCGGCGCCGTTCCTGCTCGCCTTGGGCCGCGTCGGGACGAACCCGCGTCGGGACGAACCCGCGCCGGGACAAACCCCCGCCCTCCCGAGGGGGGCGTCCCCGAGTCCATTCTATCGCCCGCCCCCGACAAAAACCCTGGTGAGGAGCAGGTGAGAGCCAGTTGTCCACAACCCGGCGGAGTGATTGCGGCGGCTGCGGCGCGGCCAGTTAGGCGGAACGCCATCAGCCGACCAAGGCGCACTCACCCGGCCGCGTGTGCGGATCTCGGCACGCAGGCTGCCGCTCGTGCTGAACGGTTGCCGGCATTCGACCACAGGGCACGGGCCACCCAGTGCCGCGTCGATCAGGCCGGTCTCCTGAAGGTGCGGGCCCGGGAAGGGTCCGCGGCCCTCAGCGGTTATCACTCGAGAGAAGCCGCAGCGGAACGAGGAGACCCATGTCCCAGGCAACGCAGCAGAAGATCCCCGGCCCCGACCACCCGATCACCGTCGAGGTCAACCCGGCCCGTGTGCTCGTGAAGCTGGGCGACACGGTCATCGCCGACACGACCCGCGCGCAGGTCCTGCGCGAGTCCACGTACCCGGCGGTGCAGTACATCCCGCGGGAGGACGTCGACTTCGCCGCCCTCGCGCGGACCGAGCACCACACGTACTGCCCGTACAAGGGCAACGCGTCCTACTACTCCCTGACCCCGGCCGGCGCGCAGGGTGACAACGCCGTCTGGACGTACGAGGAGCCCTACGACGCGGTGTCCCCGATCAAGGACCACCTCGCGTTCTACGCGGACCGCGTGTCGATCGAGGAACTGCCCGCCTGACCCACGAAAAAAGCCGGGCGCGCCCCAAAAAAACGGAGCGCGCCCGGCAACAGAACTCAGCGAGTCACAGTCAGCGACGCCGACCCCGTCACGCCACCGCTGGTCACCGAGATCGTCACGGTGCCCGCCCGGCGAGCGGTGATCTTGCCCGTCGTCGCGTCCACCGAAGCGACGCGAGAGTCGCTCGACGACCACACGTGCGAGGCCGGATCGGCGATCGGCATCGTGGCCGCGGGGAGGTTGTCCCCGCCGACCTCGGCGCCGGTGGCCGAAGCCACCGCCGAGGCGCCCACCTTCAAAGAGGGCACCGTCACCGCGATCGACGACAGCACCGGCTCCACCGAGAACTGCACGTCACCGCGAGCGGTGTGCAGCAGCACGAAGTGGTAGATGCCGCCCTCGTCCGAAGGCGCATACGCCGGCATGCCGAGGTCCGCGATCGTCAGCTGCGGGATGCCCCCGGCGGCCGGCGACGTCGGGTTGCCCAGCGGGTCGATGACCTGGTCGGCGAACCCGCGTGCGTGGCCGTAGAGCATCACCACGTGCTTGTCCGGGTGCGTCTGCTGGTAGCGCTGCACCAGCCGCACGTACATGCGCGCTTCCCACCGGTCGCTGAACTGGCTGTTGGCCACCGGGTGCGGGTCGTACGCCGGCATGTGCGTGGTCACCAGCACGGTCTGCGACGAAGCGTCCGTGAGCTGCTTGACCAGCCACGGATACTGCGCCTCGGCCGGCGACTGGAAGGCGTCCGACGACTGCAGGCTGCCGTGCGCGTTGTCGGTGACGATCACCTGCGCGTCGCCGGCCTGGTACTGGTAGTGCGTGGCCCCGAAGACCTGGGCGAAGTTGCCGTTCTCCGGCAGCACGCCCTGGCTGATCTCGTGGTTGCCCACCACGTCGTGGTACGGCACGCCCAGCGCGGCGATCTTCTGCTGCGCGAACTGCAGGTCGGGCACGGCGCCGTCGTCCGACATGTCACCCAGCGCCTGCACCGAAGACGGCCGCGCCTGCGAAGGCAACGTCGGGAGCCGGCCCTTGATGGTGTCCATGACGTTCGACGACGCCGAACCCGGGTCGCTCGCCACCAGGTGCGCGTCGTCGCCCAGCAGCATCGTCAAGCCCGAACGCGAGAAGTCCGCGGCGCTCTCCGAGAACTTCAGCCAAGACGGGTTCTGCGGGATCGCCTGGTACGGCGGCGTGACCAGCGGACGCGGTGAGTACAGCGCCTGCAGACCGCTCACGTTCAGCGTGCCCGACGTCGTCTGGCTCGGGTTGATCGTGAGGAAGTCGACGAAGCTGATCCGCAGCGGGAAGTTCAGCCCCGGCGGCAGCGTCGCGATGGCCAGGCGCCAGTCCTGCCACGTCACCGTGGTCGGGTACAGCGTCGTGGTGGCGCCGTCGATGCCGATGTACGACTCGGCCAGCTGGATGCCGGTGCCGTCGCCCTTCACCCACACGCCGATGCCGGTCGGGTTCTGCCCGTCGGCATTGGCGCCGGCCGTGATCGTGGCCTTCGGCGACAGCACGAGCTGCTTTACGCCGGAGCCCGCGGGCATCGTGTATGTCAGCTGCGTCGAGGCCGAAGCCGTCGAACCCGGCGGGACCACGCCCGGGGCGGCGACCATCGTGGCCGGCTGGCCCGTGGTGTTGCGCAGGTTCCACGCCGACGGGTCGCTGAAGTCGTTGAGCTCCTGCGACACGCTGCCGATGGCCACGGTCGCGGTCGCCGTGGCGCCGCCGACCTTGGCCGTCACCTTCTCCAGGCCCGAGTTCACCACGTCCGCCGTGAAGACACCGGACTTGTCGACGCTGCCGAGCGACGCGTCGCTCACCGACCACGAAGCCGCGGCGGCGGGGATCGAGACCGCGGTGCCCGACGACGTCGAGCCGGACAGCGTGAACGTCTGCGTCCCGCCGTTGTTCAGGTCCGGGTCTGTCGGGGAGATCTGCAGCGACCCGAGCCGGTCGACGACCCGCAGCGGCTGCACGGAGACCGCGATGCCCGCGTGGGCGATCAGCACCCCCGTGCCGGCGTGGCCCGCGGTGAACTGGCCGTCCTTCCACGAACCGAGCGTCGATGGCACGACCTGCACGGAAGCCTTCTCGCGCGCGGGGTTGCCGAGCGAGTCGAGGCCGAACGCGGGGACCGGCACGGTCGCGCCGGGCGCGGTGTCCACGCCCTTTCCGCCGTTGACGACCATCGTGCGCGCGAAGCCGGGGGCCTGCTCGGTCGAGTAGAGGAACAGGCCGTTGGCGACGGGCCGCTCGTGCCCGTCCGACGGGTTGTTCATCACCGAGACGGCGGGGGCACCCGGCTTGCGGGCCACCATCTCGGTGGAGCCGCCGCCGTCGAAGAGCACGGCGTCGTACGCGCCGTGGGCCACCATGTAGCCCGCGACCTGCGCCGGAGTCACGCCCAGCGCCGCACTCGCGCCGAGGCGGCCGTCGAGCGTGGCGATGATCGTGTGCTTGCCGTCCTTGCTCACGCCGACCACGGTCTCGGGGTTGACGCCGCCCGGCGGGTTGCCGGTGGGGTCGTCGTAGACCGCGCCGTCCTTGACCAGCATGGTCGAGCCGGACAACAGCTGCTTGAGGCCGCCGGTGTCGGTCGTGACCGAGACCGAGTCTCCATTGTGGACGGTGGTCGACAGCCACGTGCCGCCCGCGCCGCCGCCGAGGAGGCCGAGCTGACCCTTCGGCAGGGCCGGCGCCGCGGTGACGCCCGTCTGCACCGAGTCGACGACGAACGTGCCCGCCTTCGTCTCGTGCCCGAGCACGAGTGTGCTCGCCGGGAGAGCCGTCGCGCCGCCGAGGTCGGGGGTGATCTCGGTGATGCCGCCGGACGCGACGTCTTTGACAACGTTGACAGAAGTCAGGGGAGTGCCGGCGGCGCCGTCCGTGATCGAGCCCTTGAAGGTCTGCGGGCCGAGCACCATGGTGCCGTCGGCGCGCACGCCGAGCTGCGCGTTGAAGTTCGGGCGCGGGCTCTTGAGCAGCTTGCCGTTCGTGATCACGCCGCCGAGCGGGCGGCCGCTGGCGTTGATCTCGAAGAAGTCGCCGTTGACGCCGGCCACCGCATGGGTGCGGGCGGCCATCGAGCCGACCGTCTCGTCGGCCGGGTTGGTGATCACGTCGCCGGCTTCGACCACGCCGAGGCGCACGTTGGGGTCGGCGAGGTTCACGTCGAGCACCTGGGTCTGCTGGCGGCCGCCGACGGTGTCGTAGGTCTCGGAGTACTGGGTCACGCCGCGCGTGACGGTCACCGGCGTCGTCTTCGTCTGGTCGACGACGATGCTCCAGTTCGCGGGAGTGGCCGGCAGCCACGGCTGGGGTGCCGCGGCCTCCGCCGTTCCGGTGGCCCCGAAGGTGACCACGCTTCCCGCGAGCAGAGCGGCCACCACCGCGCTGCTTCTTCGACTGCGTTTCAAGACAGCTCCTCGTTCCGGTGCACGGAGATGTGCGCACGTCACCACAGCACCGCTCCGTGAAAACAAGATGTCCCGCCGTCGGCGCGCAGGGGTGCGGCAGGGAACGGGCGGTGCCGATCCGGGCGAAACGCCGCGTGCGTTGTGCCACACCAGGGCGGATAGCGCAAGTAACGCTGACCCGTACCCGTGTTACCCACGTCATATCGCTGATACGGGAATGCTCTAGCGCGGATACGGGTTAAGTTGTAACGTCGGTATCACCAGAACGGAACACGGATACGGAGAACGAAGATGACTGAGACCACCACCCCGCGCGTAGCGATCGTCACCGGCGGTTCGGGCGGTATCGGCGCCGCTGTCGCCAAGCGGCTGGCCGCCGACGGCATGCAGGTACTCGTGCACTACTCCGGCGGCCGGGACCGCGCCGACGCGGTCGTCGCGGAGATCACCGCGGCCGGCGGAGTGGCTACCGTGGGCAAGGCCGACATCGCCGACGAGACCGAGGTCGCGGCTCTGTTCGACGAGGCGGAGAAGCGCTACGGCGGCGTCGACGTCGTGGTGCACACCGCCGGGATCATGCCGCTGTCGCCGCTGGTCGACCTGAAGCTCGACGACCTGGACCACATCCACCGCGTCAACATCCGCGGCACGTTCGTCGTCGACCAGGAGGCCCTGCGCCGCATGCGGAAGGGTGGCGCGCTGATCAACACCTCGACCTCGGTCACGAAGCTGCAGCAGACCGGCTACAGCGCGTACGCCGCGTCGAAGGGCGCCATCGAGGCGATGACCCTGATCCTGGCGCGTGAGATGCGGGGCCGCGACATCACGGTCAACACCGTGTCGCCCGGCCCGACCGAGACGCCGCTGTTCACCGAAGGCAAGTCGCAGGAACTGATGGACCGCATCGCGTCGCAGGTGCCGGCGGAGCGCCTCGGCCAGCCCGAGGACATCGCCGAGGTCGTCGCCTTCCTCGCCGGCCCGGGCCGCTGGGTCAACGGCCAGAACATCTTCGCCAACGGCGGAGCCATCTGAGCCACCCCCGTCCCGGGCAACTGCTGCTTCGAAGGAGAACTCCCATGTCCCAGACCATCGTCATCACCGGTGCTTCCAGTGGCTTCGGCGCCCTCACCGCCCGCGCGCTGGCCTCCCAGGGCCACACCGTCTACGCCGGCATGCGCGAGACGATCGGCCGCAACGCCCCGCAGGTCCAGGCCGTCGCCGACTACTCGGCCGAACACGGCGTCGACCTGCGCGCCATCGAGCTGGACGTGAACTCGCAGGACTCCATCGACGCGGCTGTCGCGCGGATCGAGGCCGACAGAGGCACCATCGACGTGCTGATCCACAACGCCGGCCACATGGTCACCGGCCCGGCCGAGGCCTTCACGCCGGAGCAGCTCGCCGAGCTCTACGACGTGAACGTGCTCAGCACCCAGCGCGTCAACCGCGCCGTGCTGCCGGGCATGCGCCGCCGTGGCGAGGGCCTGGTGGTGTGGGTCTCCAGCTCCAGCGTCAAGGGCGGCACTCCGCCCTACCTCGCGCCGTACTTCGCCGCGAAGGCCGGCATGGACGCCCTCGCGGTCAGCTACTCCACCGAGCTGACCCGGTGGGGCATCGAGACGTCGATCGTGGTCCCCGGTGCGTTCACCTCGGGCACCAACCACTTCGCCCACTCGGGCCGCCCGGCCGACGACGCCGTGGTCGCCGACTACGAGACCAAGTACGCCGGCCTGATGGAGCAGGTCTCGGGCAAGCTCGCCGCCCTCGAGCCGGCCGACGCCGACGTCTCCTCGGTCGCCGCCGAGATCGCCCGCATCGTCGCCCTGCCCCGCGGCGAACGTCCCTACCGCGTGATCATCGACCCGTCCGACGACGGTTCGGCCGAGGTCTCGGCGGTCGCCGACCGCATCCACCGCGAGTTTTACGAGCGCATCGACCTTCCGGATCTGCTCACGATCCGGAAGTGATCCGGCCGGGAGGGACCGAGCCCGAGGGAGGGGAGCCCCGGCTGCCCTCCCTTCTCCGTGTCTACTTCAGCCGGATGACGATCCCCGTGAGTCCACTCAGGACGCTCGCCACTCCGGCCCGCACGGCTGCCGCCGCCCGGGCCGGCGTGAAGGATGCCGGGTCGTCACCCGTAGCGGTGGTGAGTCCGGAGCCACGGAAGGTGGCGCCCGCCCAGTTGGCCGCGGTGACGTTGACGGTCGGTTCCGCGATTTCCGCGCCGAGCACGAGGAACTGCCGGTTGAGGTGGCTGGCGGTGACCACGGTGATCGCGTCGACGAGCTCGCTGCCGGCCGTGATGATGAGGTCGGGGGCGAGGTTCATGGCGTCGACGATGCTGTCGGTGTGGTGGAGGGGATCGTTGGCCGTGACGACCTTGAGGCTCACCTTCTCCTGCGAGGCCCAGTCTTTGACCGCGCCGACCAGGGTCTTCGTCTGCGGGTCGTCGCCGGCGGTCAGGAGCACCACGCGGTAGCCCGGCGCCGGGTGCACGGCGTCCCACGAGCCCGGCCGGGGCGTGATGGTCGCCTCCGGAGTCGGTGGCGTACTGGTGAAGCCCTGGCCGAGCACCCCGACCGCGGTGGGCGCGGGGTGTGGTCCCGACCAGTCGTCGGTGGCGCCGCATCCGCTCAGCAGCACTGCCGTCAGTGCACCGACGACCACGAATCGTGAACGCAAGCCGGATCGTCCTTTCGGGGCAGTGGTGCGCAGGTCGGTGTCCTTCCTACCCGATCGCCACCCGTTTCCGGTGCGCCGCTTTCTTCTGTCGGAATCCGGTCGCTGCATGTTCGCCCGCTCTCTGCCGTTTGTTCGCCTGGGCCCAGCAAAGTGCGGGCGAGCAACCGGAAAGAGGAAGTCCATGCCCCGCCCCCGCAGACGTTTCGCCCGCCTGGCAGTGGTTTTCGCATTCGCCTCGCTGGCGGTTATTCTCGGTACCTCCACCGCCTCGGCGCACGGGTTCACCTCGGTCGTCTACGCCGAGGTCACCTCACCCGGGTCCGGGCAAGTGCGCGCGGAGCTGGGGCTCGAATACGACCTGCTGGTCGTGTCGGCCGCTGATTACGAGCACGACGACCCGCTGTTCGAGCAGAGCACTGCCGCGTTCGACGCGAAAGATTCCGCCGCACAGGCGAAAGCGCTCGACGATCACGCGGCCACGGTGCTCAAGTACGTGACGGAACGCTTCCACGTGAGCACGGAAAGTCCCTGCACGCCAACGAAAGACGGCGGTTTCCGCATGGAGCAGCGGGAAGGTGTGCCCTACGCGCTGCTCGACCTCGACTACCGCTGCGGCAGCGCCGCTGCCCACGAGGTGCGCAGCGCGCTGTTCCCCGACGCCGAGGGTTACGTCCGCGACACCAAGACCGTCGTCACCTACGACCTCGACCTGACCTCGGGCAGTGCCGCGCTCGACGCGCACCAGTCGTCGTTCTCGACGCAGCAGTCGTTCGGCGAGCGGTTCTGGGAGTTCTTCCGGCTCGGCGCGGAGCACCTGCTCACTGGTCTCGACCACATCCTCTTCCTGCTCGCGCTCATCGCCGGCTCCCGGCGCCTGCGTGAGATCGTGCTGGCGGCGACCACGTTCACGCTGGCCCACTCCGTCACCTTCGTGCTGGCGGCGCTCGGCCTGGTCACGGTGCCCGCCGCGATCATCGAGCCTCTCATCGCCCTCTCGATCGCCGTGGTCGCGGCCTGGCCGCTGTGGCGGCTGTGGCGGCGCAAGGTCAACGGCGTCGAGGACGACCTCACCGGCGAAGGCCACTTCAGCCTCGACCGCACCGGGTGGATCCGGCTCGCCGTGGTGTTCTGCTTCGGGCTCTGCCACGGCCTCGGGTTCGCTTCGGCCCTGGGGATCGACACGGCGTGGTCTTGGACACTCCTGTGGTCGCTGCTCGTGTTCAACGTCGGCATCGAGACGGTGCAGCTGGCGATCATCGCGATCGTTTTCCCACTTCTCGTGCTGATCCGCCGCCGCGCGACCTTCGCTCCACAGTGGACGACCGGGGTCATCGCCGCGGCCGTGTCCGTGATGGGGCTCACGTGGTTCGTCGAGCGCATCGCGGCGGGCTGACCACGTAATTCCTGGGTGGTCCACCCGTCCTTCCGGCGAAGTTCACCTAACGCACACCATGGGCGGAAACGCTACTAATCGGTCTTCCCGACCCATTGACCCGAAAGGGAAAGCACATCCGATGAAACCTTCCAGATCCGGGCGGAACCTCGCCTTCGGCATCGCGACGGTGGGCGTGAGCCTCATGCTGGCGTTCGGCACGGGCTCGGCGACCGCCGCCACGTGGACGCCGACCCCGCCGGCCAAGGCGAACACCATCGTCCTCGGTGTCGGCGCCAAGGAATCGCAGCGCGTGTTGTCCTGGTACACCGACACCAACGCCGACCAGACGGTCGAACTGGTGCCGACCAACTGGCTCAACCACGGCAAGTTCCCCACCAACGCCAAGAAGTTCTCGGCGGTCATCGGCAGCAACGCCGTCAACGGTGGGTTCAACGCGCACGCCACGCTCGACGGCTTGCAGCAGAACACGGCGTACTCCTACCGCATCGGCAACGATGACGGCTGGTCGCCGACGTACTCCTTCAAGACGCAGTCCTTCAAGGGCGACTTCGACTTCCTGTTCTACGGTGACCCGCAGATCGGTTCGTCGGGCGACGTCGCGAAGGACGGGGCCGGCTGGGCCGACACCCTGAACGTGTCGCTGGCCGCCAACCCGAAGGCCGAGCTCCTCGTGTCGGGTGGCGACCAGGTCGAGACCGCCAACACCGAGGCCGACTGGGACGCGTTCCTCGGCTCGGACAAGCTGCGCCAGTACCCGTGGGCCGCCACCATCGGCAACCACGACGTCGGCGGCAAGGCCTACGAGCAGCACTTCTGGACGCCGAACACCGACCGTTCGACGCCGTTCTACAACGGCTCGCAGAACACGAACTCCGGTGGCGACTACTGGTACACCTACAAGGGTGTGCTGTTCATCGACCTGAACAGCAACGCCTACGCCAACAACGCGGACGAGGCGCACATCGCCTACGTCACCGACGTGATCAAGAAGCACGGCAAGGACGCCAAGTACACGGTGCTCGTGTACCACCACTCCATCTACTCGCCGGCCGACCACGCCAACGACGGTGACAACCAGCTGCGCCGCCAGGACTTCCCGACGGCGTTCTCGAACCTGGGTGTCGACCTGGTCCTGCAGGGCCACGACCACAGCTACTCGCGCAGCTACGTGATCAAGAACGGCAAGAAGGCCAACCCGGCCGAGCAGCCCGGCGCCACTTCGGTGGTCCAGGGCCCGGGTGGTGTCGTCTACGTGACGGCGAACTCCGCGTCGGGGTCGAAGTACTACGACCTCACCGACCCGGACACCACGAAGGACCCGAACTACGGTGCCGACCCGCTCAACCCGGACAACCACTGGGCCAACTCGGTCGAGAACCAGGAGCACGTGCGCACGTACGTGAAGGTCCAGGTGCGCGACGACAAGCTCGAGGTCCAGGAAGTCCGCAGCGGCACCTGTGCCGCTCCGAACGCCGCCGTCGAGCGCGGCAACGTCAAGTGGTGCGGTCCGCACGAGGGCGCTTCGCCCGCGGGCAAGGTCGGTTCCGTGATCGACCAGGTCGTCATCCACACCAAGGGTGACAACGGCCACGGCAACGACGGCCACAACGGCGGTGGCAGCAGCAACGGCGGCCACGGCAACGACGGTCACGGTCACGACGGTCCGTGCTGGGTCAGCCAGACCCTCGGCAAGCTCGGCTCCACGCTCACCGCGTTGAGCTGACTCGCCTGATCCACCAGGCAGGGGCGGGTGCTCGCCGGCGCCCGCCCCTGCCGCCCCTCCGTTCTGCCCACCTGCCCGAGGACTGCACATGCGTTCCACGCTCACCCGCGCGCTCGCCGCGGTGCTGCTCGCCGCCGGGTTCGCCGCCACCACGGCGATGCCCGCCGCCGCCCAGGACACCGCTTCCCAGGACACGGTGCCCTGGGCCGTCAGCACCGCGGACAACGAGTTCGGCGCCGATCGCGTCAACTACGGCTACACCGCCGAGGCGGGGGAGCAGGTGCACGACGGCCTCAAGGTCGTCAACAACGGCACCGCGCCGCTGGAGCTGGCCGTGTACACCGCGGACGCGTTCACCCGGCCCGACGGGCAGGTCGACCTCCTCGCGCGCGACAAGAAGTCGGTCGGCGTCGGTGCGTGGGCGCGCGCGGCGAGCGACCACCTGAAGCTGGGACCCGGCGAATCGGCCGACGTGCCTTTCACGATCGCCGTCCCGGCCGGCACCAAGGCCGGTGACTTCCTGGGCGGCATCGTCACGTCGGTGCAGCAGGGCACCGTCGAACGCCGCCTCGGCATCCGCATCCGCCTGCGCGTGGGCGGTGACCTGACGCCGGCGCTGTCCGTCGAGGACGCGCACGTCGACTACTCGGGCACGGCGAACCCGTTCGACACGGGTGACGCCACGCTGTCCTACACCCTGCGCAACACCGGCAACGCGATCACCGCCGCCCGCCAGAGCGCCTCGGTCTCCAGCTTGTTCGGCGCCTGGAGCGCCCCGGCCGCCGCGATCGCGGACTCGCCGCAGCTGCTGCCGGGGGAGACCTGGCACGTTTCGGTGCCCGTCCACGGCGTGGTTCCCTCGGTGCGGGTGGCCGCCGACGTCTCGATCACACCGCTGCTCACCGACGCGTCCGGCTCCGTCGCGCCGCTCGCCGTGGTGACGGAGCCGGCCGGCGGCTGGGCCGTTCCGTGGACGTTGCTCGTCGTGCTGGTGTTGCTGGTGCTCGTTGTCGTTCTTGTGGTTCGGCGGCTGCGCAAGCGCCGGGCGGCCTCGGCGGAAGGAAGCCCGGCTGCGGTTCCCTTCGCGGAGTCCGAGACCGCGGCGGCCGAACCTGCCGAGTCCGAAACCGCCGTGTCCTAGGGGCTCGGGCAGCGGCGTGATGTCGCACGACGAGGCGGGCATGCGCAACGAGCCGCCGTCGTCGTCGCCCCAGCGCTCGATCACGACGGCCATGACCATGACACAAGGTTTCCTATTGGCAACTATGTATCATGATGAGACGATGGCCAGGTGAGAGGCTGCGACACGTGAGGACCCTGCGGATGCTGCGCCAGGAACGCGGCTGGACGCTCGACGAGCTCGCCCGCCGCACGGGCCTCACCAAGTCGTACCTGTCCAAAGTGGAGCGAGGCAACAGCACGCCCTCGATCGCCGTGGCGATCGGCCTCGCGGAGGCCCTGGGCGTCGACGTCACCCAGCTCTTCGGCGACGCACGGGACAGCGCCAACCTCGAGGTCCGCCGCACCGGCGCCGCCGCGGATCCGACTGTCCCCGACTCCGGTTCGAGCTTCGTGCACCTCGCCGGCGGCGTGGTCGGCAAGCAGATGCTGCCGTTCCTCATCCACCCGCCGACCGACGAGGTCGAGTGCCTCTACCGCGCCCACTCCGGCGACGAGCTCATCCTGGTGCGCTCCGGTGAGATCGAGATGCGCTTCCCGGACCGCACGGAACGCCTGGCCGCCGGCGACTCGGTGTACTTCCGCGGCGGGATTCCCCACTACGTCAAGTCGATCAGTCCCGAGCCCGCCGAGGTGCTCGTGGTGATCGCGGCCCCGGAGGAGCAAGCGTGACCAAGCGCGCGTCGGCGGTCCGGCACGTGGCGTTCGAGGACCTCGGTGTCCTCGAACCGCTGTTGCTCGCCCGCGGCTACACCGTCGACTACCTCGAAGCCGGCGTCGACCCGATCACGCCGGAGCTGCTGTCCACCCCGGACGTCGTGGTCGTCCTCGGCGGCCCCCTCGGCGTCGGCGACACCGGGTCGTACCCGTTCCTGTCGGCCGAGCTCGCCTCGATCACCGCGCGGCTCTCGACCGGCCGCCCCACCCTGGGCATCTGCCTCGGCGCCCAGCTCATCGCCACCGCCCTCGACGCCGACGTCACGCCGACCGGCAAGAAGGAAATCGGCTACGCCCCGCTCGCGCTGACCCCCGCCGGCCGGGATTCGATTTTGTCCCCTTTGGACGGTGTCCCCGTCCTCCACTGGCACGGCGACCAGTTCGCCAGCCCCGCCGGCTCGACGACCCTGGCCGAAACCCCCGGCTTCCCCCACCAGGCCTTCAGTCCTGCCCCGGGCACCCTCGCTCTCCAGTTCCACCTCGAAGCCGACCACACGCGCCTCGAACCGTGGCTCATCGGCCACACCTTCGAACTCACCACCGCGGGCGTCGACCCCCGCACCCTCCGCACCGACGCGACCACCCACGGCCCATCTCTGGCCCACGCGGCGCACACGGTCTTCACGACGTGGCTCGACGAAGCCGAAGAGGTACTCGCCGGCCCTGCGTGACCAGGTAAAATCGCGAAAGTTCCGTTGGGATCCCAGCGGCTTCACGGAGGCCGGCGGGAACGGAACCCCGCCTGCACGGGCACGACAGGAGACAGGCGGAGTGGATGAGGAGACGAAGATGTCGGAAGAGCTCGACGAGCTCGCCGAGGCCATGCACGGCCTCACCCGCGCCCTCGAGGACGACGAGCAGGGAACCGCGCTCTTGGAGGTGATCTGCGCCGAAGCCGTGCGCGCCGTGCCGGGCGCCGACATGGCGAGCGTGACCGTGATCCGCTCGGGCAAGGGCGAGACGGCCGCGACCACCGACTCGCGCGCCACCCAGGTCGACGCCGCGCAGTACGCCGCCGGCGAAGGCCCCTGCCTGCAGGCCGCCGACACAGGCGAGATCGTCCGCCTGTCGCTGCCCGCCGCGGACTACCGCTGGCCGGAGTTCACCGACGTCGCCAAGGAACTCGGACTCGGCAGCTACCTGGCAGCCCCCCTGCGCATCGACGAGGACCTCTCCGGCGCGCTCAACCTCTTCGGCTTCGGCGACCACGGCTTCCGCGAGCTCGACAGCCAGCTGCTCAAGGTCTACATCACCATGGTCGCCTTCGGCCTGCGCACGCACGCCCGCTACCGCGCCGCTCGCAGCCGCGCCGAACAGCTCGACCACGCGATGCGCTCGCGCGCCGTCATCGAGCAGGCCAAGGGCATGCTCATGGCCATCCACCGCATCGACGCGGACGAAGCGATGGAACGCCTGATCACCGAGTCGCAGACGACCAACACCAAACTCCGCGACATCGCGGTCCGCTTCGTCACGACGGTGTCCGACCGCTGAGTCACCGCGCCGCGGCCGCCGGCGAAACCGGTACCGCGGTCGACGGGACCGTCCACAGTAGCCAAGCCGCGGTCGTCCCCGGCCGGCTCCGAACGCGTGGGGATCTCGCGACGTCCACCCTGCGGTGATCTGCGACGGGTAGCGTGCCGCTCGTGGAACCCATCGCGATCCCCCTGGGCGGCCCGCGCGAGGAGCGCGCCGACGCGGCCCGCAACCGCGCGCACCTGATCGAGGTCGCACGCGCGATGGTCGCCGAGCTCGGCGCCGACAAGGTCACGATGGACGGCCTCGCTGAGCGCGCCGGCCTGGGCAAGGGCACCGTCTTCCGCCGCTTCGGCACGCGGGCGGGCATCTTCCTCGCGCTGCTCGACGTGGAGGAGACGGCCTTCCAGGAGCAGATCCTCAACGGCGCGCCCCCGCTGGGCCCGGGGGCGCCGGCCGTCGAACGCCTCGTCGCCTTCGGCCACGCGCGCATGGAGTTCCTCATCGAACGCACGGCGCTGGCCCGCGCGGCGCTCGACCCGGGGCAGCCCGTCCCGGTCGCGGCGAGCCCGTCGCTGTTCCACGTGCAGATGCTGCTGCGTGAGGCCTGCCCCGACGTCCCGGAGATCCACGCGCTGGCCCTGCAGCTGACGGCCGCGCTCGAAGGCCCGCTCCTGCTCTACTTGCGCGCCTCGGACGGCACCGCCCCCGCCACGATGCCGCGGGACCTCGCGGCCGGCTGGAAAACCCTGGTCGAACGCGTCTGCGGCTGATCTTCGCCGTGAGTGTCGCCGCGATCACGCCCGGCGCTCGAAGCGGGGTATAGTCCGCTTATGGATCTCAGGATGAGGCCCCGACACGAAAGGTGCGGACATGCCGCTGACCGGCGAATACGAGCCGAGCCCCTTCGATTTCAGCCGTGACCAGGCGGAGCTGATCGAGTCCTCCGGTGGCCGGGAGGGCACCGCCCACCCCACCGGCGAACGTGTCGTCCTGCTCACGTCCGTGGGTGCCAAGACCGGGAAGCTCCGCAAGACCCCGCTGATGCGCGTCGAGCACAACGGCGAGTACGCCGTGGTCGCCTCGCTCGGCGGCGCGCCGAAGAATCCGGTCTGGTACTACAACGTCGTCGCGAACTCCCACGTCGAGCTCCAGGACGGCCCGGTCAAGAAGGACTACGAGGCCCGCGAAGTCCACGACGCCGAGTACGCCACCTGGTTCGACCGCGCCGTCGAGGCGTGGCCCGACTACGCCGACTACCAGACCAAGACCACCCGCAAGATGCCGATCTTCGTCCTCAGCCCGATCGAGGCCTAACTCCCTCGACGCCGCGGTGAGCCCGAGTCCCTGGCCCGCCGCGGCGTCTTGCGTTCGATGGCCGGAACTGCCCGTCGCACGGCACGTTCTGGACCCATCGCCCGGGCATCGGCGGCGGTGGGAACCCACGCGCCCGCGATCAGCGCCGGCTCGTGGAGTGTGTTGGGAGTGCCTTCGATGTCCTCAGCGTTGCCCAGCGCGGCGTCCCCCGCTGCCGCCCGGAAGCGGTGGTGGGGGCTGAAGCGTGGCCGTTCTGTGCTGGACGCCACCGGGGTTGGGCTCCTCGGGACGTGGATACAGCTCCCATCACTGGGAGTCGCGAGCGGCAACGTCGCCGACTGACCGCGTGTAGGACGGGAGGAACACGCGTGACCCTCACCCGTACGGCCCCACCCTTCAGAACCGGATCGGCGCTCAGGCTGGTGGCCGCCGATCCGGTGTCCTGACCCTTACGGCAGCCCGCGACGGGCGTTCCACCCGGGCCGCGTACGGTCGCGCGTTGCTGGACGACAACGACCGCACGCGCTACCTCGAAGCCGACTTCTTCGGACCCGAGAGCATTCTCGACGACGACCTCGTGCGCGCGCACCTGGACTGGGACCGGCCGATCGCCGTCCTGTTCGTCGCGACCCTGCACCACCACAAGGGTGAGCGCGGCCGGCCGGCCGAGGTCACGGCCGAGTTCGTGAAGCGACTGCCCTCCGGCTCGTAAGTCGTCATCTCCCACGTCGTCGACACTGTTCCGCGAGACCGAGCTCATCGCGCCCGGGCCCGGCCGCACTCCGGAGATCGTGCCGCTGATCGATTGGTGGCCGGACGGCCCCTTCCTCACAGAACCCAACATCGCACAGCGGATCATGGTCGGCGCAGTGGCCCGCAAACCCTGAACCGCGGCGCGTCGCGGTTCACCATCGGTGCGGTGAGGTAGCTGAGACCTGACCTCGCGTGCCTCGGGGTTGTGTAGCCGATGAACACTGGAACGCGCCGTTGCCGAACAGTACGAACACAACGTGGGCGCCTTTGCCTGGGAGCGGCCAGCGCGATAGAGCCTGTTGAAGCCAGTTTCGCCGCACCAAATCCCATCGTGACGGTCAGGGAGTGTGGCGATGAGGCTGGACAGCGCTTGCCGATCATGCGGGATACGGGCCGGCCATCGAGCGACAGATGGAGGAGAAGCCGACACTGTGGGCAGCCCGAAGCCGTCAGGCTGCGACGGCACGTTCAGGCTCGCCCGGATCGTGAACGGCTTCTCGGGCGGCGGGGCCTGGCCGTTCGCTTCGGCTTGCTGCTGCGCGGTCCGGGTCGGCTGCTGGTGTTGGCCTTGCGCGGTGCGGGTCGCTTGCTCGGCCTTGCTCCAGATGTCGATGGCTGAACGACAAGCCGAGGTCGGATGAGTGGTCGTCAGCGTCCGATGCGTTGCTGCGAATGGTGGCGGGCGAGGTGTTGGCGCAAGAGGTCGTGTCCGTAGTCGCCGCCGTTGGGAGTGCGCACGATGGTGTGGACGTGGAACGGTTCGGGCTGGTCGTTGTCGAGGAAGACGCCTTGGTGGCAGTCGTATTCGATCAGGACGACGGGGCTGTGGACGCGGTAGTAGAAGGCGTCATCGTCGCCGCTTCCGCCGATCCAGGCGATGTGCGTTTCGTCGAGGTGCTGCACGATGCTTTCCATGAACGCGCTGGCTGGACCGTCCGGGAGTCGCTGCGCGTAGGTCTGCACCAATCGGAGCAGCGACTCCCGTTGCCGGTGGGAGAGTCCGCTGGCCGGTAGCCCCGCGTAGGGGATGACGCGGTTGTCTTGGGCGGCGCCACCCAGGGTCCTGCCGTTGACCGGGTCGGCGAGTTCGGCGGGCAGGTCCTGCACCCGGATCGATGTGTGGAGAACGGCCTGACGTGCCTGTTCAGGGTGCAAGCTGCGCCGCAGGTCGAGTCCGGCCGCCCGCTGCTCATCGAACAGGCGCAGGCCCTTGTGGGTACCGCGGTCGGCCTCGGTGGGCTCGGCGCCGATGAAAGTCGGGGTGAGGACCATTTGCCGGCCGATGATGAAGCAGTGCACGTCGAGGTGGTGGCCCCACAGTTGCCATCCCCACGGCTCCGTTGTCGACGGGATGCCGAACACTGCGAAGGAATAACCGTACTCGGTGAGAGTGTCGTGGTACTGGTCGATCAGCTCGCCGAGTGCGGCGTTGAGTTTCATGGCCGTTCGAGCGTCGGAGAAGCCGGTGGCGGACAAGGATGCCTCGAGGATCGCGAGCGCGCGCTCGCGATGCGCGGGCTCGAGGTCCTCCAGGCGCAGGCCGTGCGGATCCCAGTTCGGAAAGGCATTGACCCACATACGCCATTCGTTCGCGTCGGTGGCGAATTGGACGTCTCTGCGCTGCGCGGGAGTGAGGCACTCGAGGAAGGCGGTCGCCGCCTTGCTCGCGGGCTCAGGGTTCCAGCCAGTGTCCTGGAGAGCGAACAGATCGGGTATGACGTGCCCGTCCGTCGTGATGCCGACCAGCGGCTCCTTGGCCCTCTCGAGCACGGGCGGGAACAACTCCTGCACGACGGCCTGGAGATCCGGAGGAAAGGCCGTGAGATCCACTCGGGCGTTCTGGATCGGCAGCCCAAGGACGGGTCCGAATCCCCGGTAGTGCGTCTTTTCATATTCATCATCCATGATGGAGCATGCCTTCCTTACGCTCAGGCGTCAGTCGGTCAGGCGGGGCAGAGAGGGCTGTGGTTGAGCGCTCGAACACGTCACGATCAATCCCCAGAAGGTTCATTCAGATTGCCCGCGGTGCCCCCGTAATCACACGCTTCGAGCGCCCGACAGCGCACTGAATCTCGCTGGATCACCTCAGTGACCGAGGTTGACGTGTGCCCTGTGGTGGTCGCCTTTCTCGATCAGGTCGACGAAGCCGAGGGCGTAGTCCGCGGCGGAGATCGCGCCGCCGTCGGACTGGACCGCGACGTCGTCGCCGAGCCGGTAACGGCCGAGTCGTTCGCCGGGCATCCGTGCGCCGAACCTGAGCGCAGGGCTGACAAAGACCCAGTCGAGTGTCGTGGGTGTGGCCGGAAAGTCCTCGAGGATGAGCGCCGCCCCGGCGCGGATCTCGTTGTGAAGCTCGGCGGGGATACGGCTGAGGTCAGCGACGAAGCGATCCGCCCCGGGTGCGGGGCGCAGTGACGAGGCGCCGCCGACGACGTACAGGGGAACGCCTTCGGTGTCGGCCAGACACGCGATGGTGCGGTAGACCTCGCGGAAGATGTGGGCCAGTGGGCCACGTGGGGCGAGTGCGCCCACGACGATGTCCGCGCCCTCAATGGCTGCAGAAAGCGTTGCTGCGTTCGTGGCGTCACTTTGGACATAGCTCACGTTCGGGATTGGCGTGCCGGGGAGAGAACGGCTCAGCGCAGTGACCCGGTGACCCCGGGCAGCGGCCTCCGTGACGATGGCCGAACCGGCGTAGCCAGTGCCGCCGATGACGGTAATGCGAGACACGAGGTGCCTTTCTGCGAGACGAGTGGCGTCGTACGACGCGCTGCGGTTACCGTATGAGCGCAACTCTCCAACGGGAAGAAGGCACTTTGTGGTAACCCACCCGGCCGCATCGGTGCTCCACGGCAGCCCGTACCGCGCGGACTGCCCGACTCGCCACATCCTGGACCGCATCGGTGACCGTTGGACGGTGCTCATCGTGGGCGCCCTCTGGGACGGTGACGCTCGCTTCTCAGAGTTGCTCCGACGCATTGAGGGCATCTCGCAGAAGATGCTCACCCAGACTCTCCGCGGGCTCGAACGGGACGGGCTCGTGCGCCGCACCGTCCACCCGGAGGTTCCGGTCCGCGTCGAGTACGCGCTCACCGAGGCGGGCCGCACGCTGCGCGAGCCACTGCGCGCACTACAGGAATGGGCGATCGTGCACCTCGGCGAGGTGTCAGCGTCGCAGGAAGCCTACGACCACGCGAAACGACCTCCTCCTGTCTCCACGGATCGCGACAAGTAACACCGCGAAATCTCGGCGCTACCCAGCTGGTTGGCGAAGTACCGCGAGGGCGGGCCGGACGCGTTGCGGGCCAAGCCCTTTCCGGGTCGGCCACCGAAGCTGACGAGCGCGCAGATCGCGCGACTGTATGCCTTGATCGTGGGCCACGGCCCTCGATGACTGTGCTTCGCGTTCGCGGCGTGGCTCGCCCGGACAGTACCGCGCGGGCGCTGTTTCCGCGTCAACCGCGTCGGCGGCGAGTGGCTTTGTCCGGCTGGTTGAGTTCAATCACCTGCACGCCCTCAGCCGCCAAGTGCCGAGCCGGCGCGGCGCGATAAGAGCCAGTGCATTCCAACCCGGCTCGCCGTCGCCGGGCCGGTGGAGGCGGTCAGAACTGCGATGATGCCCTGTTCGCGACAAGGCCCCTATCGGGACACGCCCCGCCGGTTCAGAGGCAGCAAGCGCCGCCCTGGATCATGGTCGCCATATCTACAGCAAGGCACCGCGGCCGGTTGTCACACGGGGCAAACCATACCCGGGGCGGCACTCGATCATTCTCACAGCTGTCGCAGACGAGATGCAGATCCAGCTCCGCCGGCGTGTTCTTGTCGATCGTTTTCGGAAAACGCCGGAACTCCTGGTGTCGGTGGCATCGCTGATGTTGGCCGATCACCTGGCCCGTGGCGATGTCCAGCGCGGCGAACAGGCTCGTGGTGCCGTAGCGGACACAGTCGTGGGTACGACGTTCGGAAACCCCGGGCAGCATCGGCGCGCTCCGGTCCAGCCCCTACATCCGCGACTTCTCGTCCATCGCCAATACCACCGCCTTGTCCGGCGGATCAGGTGGTGACCGTTCGGCCGAGGAGAGCCGCCAGACGGTCGATCGCAGGGGCGTCGTCCGCTACCGGTCGTGAATCCTTGAACCGGCGCAGCTGCGGCGGGAGTGTCGGTCCCAGTGCTCGGGCGAACTCGATCGCCCGGTTCGTCACGGTCTCGTCGAACGACGGCGTGACGCCGATCGCTCGGGCCAGGTCCCAGCCGTGCGCGAGGTGTTCGGTGATCAGGATGTTCAGCGATGTCAGACCCGAAATGTCGCCAAGCCGGTCCGGCACAGTGCGTTGCAGAGCACCATCCGCCTGGAAGGCCGCGATCAGCGCCGCCACGCTCGACCGGTAGTCGGATATCGGTGGAACGGTCTGCCCGGTGAGGTTGGACTGGAAGGTCCGCTGGAGATCGAGCAGGTGATCGACCAGGGCCCGCACGTCCCAGTCGTCGCAGGGTGTGCGTGCCGACCACTGCTGTTCCCGCAGGGAGTCGATGAGCCGTCCCACTTCGTCGAGAACGTTCGCGAGATCCGTCACCCGGTCGGCATCGGCGTCCACTGTGTCTGCTGAATCCATACCCAGAGCCTCCTATCAACGGCAGTGTGTAAAACTTCCGAATTATTGTTGGATCGCTGTTGGAAATCGTGTGAATTCGGTGCCGGGCGGTGGACAACCTACTGGCCGACGAACTCGGCCAACCTCGGAGGCGGGCTTGACCTGTCCGGCCGGAGGCGATCGTGGCGGCCGTAACGGTGGATGACCTATCCCGGAACAGGCTTAGGTCGAAGAACTCGGCGATCGCAAGGCGGCCCGCGTCGTTCGGGTGGACGCCATCGCCGGAGACCGGTTCGGCAGCCGGTCGCCGCGTCGAACTCGCCGCCGTCACGGATCCAGTGGTTCACCTGCAGGCTTGCCGAAGTCGACGGGATGGGTGACGTTGTGCCAGGCCGCCGAGGCGATGTCGGTGATTCCCTCGTGGTCGGGGTTGCCTGGATCACCCACCGCGAGAACCAGGTTCCATGCTCCCTCGCCCAAGCCCTTGGCCGCATTCCAGGCTCCCTCGCCGAAGTCGGCTAAGAATCCACCCACGTCGTCGAGCCAGTCTGATGCCGTAGGTGCTCCACCGGCCTCGTCAGAGATTGTCGCGACTGCCCGGTCGCCCACCTCGGTCAGCTGTTGCCGTGCGCGATTGAGAACGTCTCGGGCAGCCTGTCGGGTGGGTTCGCCCGGGTCGGAGAACGGCGCGACTGTCACCTAGCAGCTCGTCGACTGGCACGACTGGGCCGATCACCCTGGCCGGGCCGCGGGCCAGATCCTCGGCGGCGTGTTCATCGGCGGCGTGGCAGGCAAAGCGCTCAGGGGTGCCCGCGCAGGCGAGAAACCGGACACGCCCGGGGAACGGCCCGGAGGGGCTCCGGCGGTGAAGGCGACCTTGTCGGAATACTTCGACGGAGGCAGTCCGCCGAAGGTGTCCGACCTGCAGCGCTACGCGGATGCCCAGGGCTGGACGAAGGAGCAGACATCGACCGGCCCGGAAAAGTACGTCGACGACAACGGCATCGTCCGCATGACACTCAAACAGGGAAGCACACGAACACCTGGCAGCGAAACCTGCACGTCGAGCTGCGCAACGCGGACGGCGTCCGCACCGACCCGTCAGGGAACCCTGTCACGAGGAAGAGCCCCGGCAACCACACACCGATCACGTGGGATCAGTGAGCATGAAGAACTACATCGACTTCGCCAACCTCGCCCAGGTGTACCTGGAGGACAGCTACGTCCTGGCGATCAACGAACGCCCGGACGCCGTGGCGTTCACCCTCGACCTCGTGCTGACCCAGGGCACGCCCGCTACCACGCGCCGCCGCCTGACGAGCAGTACTGCTACGCCGACGCTGTGCTGACGATCGGCGGCGCGGCGAGGATCGACTGGATCACCCGCTCGGGCCGGACCTACCGTGATGCTGCGGGCGAAGAGGACCTCGGCAACATCGACAGCCTCGAATACCGCGACGGCTACTACGACATCACCGGCGACTGGGGTCACGTCCGCGTTCACACCGTGGCCGCCCCGCAGCTGACCTTCAGCCCGGAGGCATCCGATGCGACGTAGCTCCGGACAGGTTCTGTTCCAAGGGGCGGCGGCGAGCCCGGTAGTGTCCTCGAGCAGCTTTGTCGACGTAAAGCCGCATCGCGAGGGTGACACGACGCCACACGACCAGATCAGGTCAGTCCGCGTTCAACGTAGGGGAATCAGCTGGTTGACCTGCGGAAAGTGGTGGGCCGCCAGGGGCTCGAACCCTGGACCCGAAGATTAAAAGTCTCCTGCTCTACCAACTGAGCTAGCGGCCCGCGGGCTCAGTTTAGCGGGCGCCCGCCGTCTCATCAGCAGGGTGGGCCTTGATCCTCGTCACCTCGTCGGCGGGGCCGGGGATTCCACAATGGACAGGGCCTCACCGGGCCCGGTCGTAGACCATGGCCGTCTCGCCGAGGTCGCCGGCTTCGTGCAGGGACAGTGTCCACTTCGTGGCGGGCAGGCCGTCGTCGAAGAGGCGTTCGCCGCCGCCCGCGATTTCGGGGGTGATCATGAGGTAGAGGCGGTCCAGGAGGTCGGCTTTGAGGAGTGCCTTGATCACGGTGGTGCTGTTGTTGACCAGGATGTCGCCCTCGCCTCTGGTCTTCAGTTCGGTGATGACGTCGACCGCGGGGGCGTTGGCGATCCGGGCGTGGGGCCACGGCGCCTCGGTGAGCGTGGTCGACAGGACGACCTTCTCCGTGTCCACCAGCCACTTCGCGTAGCTTCGGTCGCGGGGGTCGGCGTCCTCGTTGTCGATGACGGTCGGCCAGAAGCCCAGGAAGCCTTCGGCATTGAGGCGGCCGAGGACGGCCGTGGTGGCGCCGTCGTGCAGGCGGGCGAGGTGGTTGCGGGCGACCTCCGTCGTGGCGTACGGGACGATCGCGGCGAGATCGCCGGGGCCGCCGGGGCCGTTGTAGCGGCCGTCGAGGGTGATGCTGATGTTGGCGCAAACCGTGCGGGTCATTTCTCTGCTCCCTGAGAGTCGGTCTTGATGGTGTCCATGAGGTTGTCGAGGACCTGGCCCCAGCCGGTCGCGATGCCGGCGATGTGCGGCGCCGCCTCGACGGTCGTGTCGGTGATGCGCAGCCCGAGCCGCAGGTGGGTGCCTTCGGCGACTTCGTCGAGCTCCAGGTCGTACTCGGTCGTGAACGACGCTTCGCCCAGCACGGCCAGGTCGAACACGAGCCGCTCGTTCTCGGTCGCCGCCTGCACGTGGCCCTCGGACCGGTAGCTGGCCTCGGCGTCGCGGAACTCGACCACTGCCGCGCCACACGGCACCGGGTCGAGCACGACCTCCACCACCGAGAACGACGACGGCGCCCACCAGCCGGCCAGCTTCTCCGGCTCGACCCAGTACCGCCACACCACGTCCGGCGGCGCGGGCACCAGGCGCTCGAACGAGAACTCCCGCCCGTCCGCCCACTGCTCCCGATCCGCGGCCGCCGTCTCGGTCTCGACGGCCGCCCGGTACCGCTCGAGCACGTCCCGCTCACCGGCGTGCGCCTCGACCTTGCCGAGGATGATCTCCAGCCGATCCGCGAACGCCCTCAACGGCACGGCGTCGATCGCGTACACCCGCCTCTGCCCGAGTGGCGTCACGGACACCACCCCGACCTTCGCGAGCGCCTGCAGGTGCTTCGTCGTCTGCGGCTGACGCAGCCCCGTGAGCTCCGCGAGCTCCCCCACGGACCTCGGCCGCCCCGCCAGCAACTCGACGATGCGCCACCGCGCCCCGTCACCCAACGCCGCTGCGATCTCGTTCATGAAGCGAAGTATTCCCCAACAGGAATATTCCTGTCAAGGAATATGCGAGAACAGACCTCTGACCTGCGCGTTCACCAAGAAAATCAAACGGCAGAAGCCCGCGGAGGCCGAAGACTCAGCCTTCCGATCCCTTCACCCTCGCCGCCTCCCGGCGCACCTCGGCCTGCGTGGCCCGCTCCCGCTCCAGCCACTCCGGCCCCGCGGTCTTGATCTCCTCGATCTGCGCCGTCGTCAGTGGTTCGGTGAGCCCCGCCCGCGACAGGCCGCCGATGGAGATCCCCAGCTTCGCCGCCACCACCGGGCGCGGGTGGGGGCCGTTGCGCCGCAGGTCGCGGAGCCATTCGGGCGGGTCGGTCTGCAGGGCGTTGAGCTCGTCGCGCGACACGGCGCCCTCCTGGAACGACGAAGGGGTCGCCTCCAGGTACACGCCGAGCTTCTTCGCGGCGGTGGCGGGCTTCATCGTCTGAGGGGTCTTGCGCGAGGTCATGGGGCCCAGGGTAACCACCGTCGGTAACCTGGCCTGCGTGACCGGCCCGGACGCACCGCCCTCGTTCACGCTCGGCTACGTCCCGGGCGTGACGCCCGGTAAGTGGGTCCGCACCTGGCAGGAGCGCCTGCCGAAGGTTCCGCTGGTCCTCAACACGGTCAACCCCCACGAAGCGACCCAGAAGATCCACGACCGCGAAGTCGACGCCGCACTCCTGCGCCTGCCGATCGACCGCACCGGGCTGCACGCGATCCCGCTCTACGTCGAGACCACGGTGGTCGTCGTGCCGAAGGACCACGTCGTCGCGGCCGCCGACGAGGTCACGCTCCAAGACCTCGCCGACGAGCTCTTCCTCCACCCCCACGACGACACCCTCGACTGGCCCCACCCACCCGGCAAGCTCGCCGAGCACCGGCCGGACACCACCGCCGACGCGATCGAGCTCGTCGCCGCCGGCGTCGGGCTGCTCGTGGTGCCCCAGTCGCTCGCCCGGCTGCACCATCGCCGCGACCTCACCTACCGGCCCCTCGCCGACGTCCCGGAATCCCAGGTCGCGCTGTCCTGGCTCGAGGACGAGACGACGGACCTGATGGAGCAGTTCATCGGCATCGTCCGCGGCCGCACCGTCAACAGCACCCGCGGCAAGGCACCGGAACCGAAGCCGAAAGCCAAGGCCCAACCGAAAACCCAAGCCAAAACCAAGAAACCCCAGCATCCCCCCAAACGCGGCAAACCCCGCCGCCGCGGCTGACCGCACCTCGGCCATTCGGCCGAACCTCGCGCCACAACCCAAGCCGAACGGCCAACCCGCCCCGGCCGTTCAGATGATCAACAAAAACGTCGTTCCCAGCAGGCTCGGACTCCGGATCAAGCACACCGGAGCACGAGGTGACTGGGGACATGCTGCAAGACCAATCCACGAAGCGAAAACTGCTCATCGCGGCCGCCGCGACGGTGATCGTCGGGGGAGTGCTCGCCATCGTCGGCAGCTTCGGCGCCGTCGACCTGCAGGTCTACCGTTTCGGAGCCGACGCGGTCCTCCACCGCGGCGACCTCTACGGACAGCTCCCCGCCACCACCTCCGGTTTCCCCCTGCCCTTCATCTACCCACCGTTCGCGGCCGTCGTCTTCACGGTCATGACGGTCCCGCCGCTCGCCGTCTCGGCCGTGCTGATGGACCTCGTCTCCGTCGCCGCGCTCTGGGGCACCCTCTACGCGACCGTCCGCCGCCTGAAGCCGACCTGGCAGGCCGCGCTCCCCGCCACCGCGCTCACCGTCGTCGCGCTGGCCTTCGAACCCGTCCGCTCCACGCTCTCCTTCGGACAGATCAACCTCGTCCTCATGGCCCTCGTCGCCGTCGACATCCTCATGCCCCACCCGCGCTGGCCGCGCGGCATCGGCGTCGGCATCGCGGCCGCCATCAAGGTCACGCCCGCGGGCTTCCTCCTGTTCTTCTTGCTCACCAAGGACTTCCGCTCCGCCCGCAACGCCCTGATCGCCGGCGCCGCCGCCACCGGTCTCGGTTTCCTGGTCGCCCCGGCCGCCTCCGCGAAGTACTTCTTCGGCGGCGGCCTCATCGGCGCGGCCGGCCTCAGCGGCTCGCCCTACGCCACCAACCAGACCATCGAAGGCGCTCTCCACCGCCTCAACCTGCCGCCGCTGGCGTACGACGTGCTGTGGCTGGGCCTCTCCGCCTTCGTCATCGCGGCCGCCGTGGTCGTGATGCGCCGGGTGGACCCGCCGCTCGCCTTCGTGGTGAATGCGACGGCCGTTCTCGTCCTTTCGCCGATTTCCTGGTCGCACCACTGGGTCTGGGTCGCCCCGGCGCTGGTCATCCTGGCCGCCCGCGTCCGTACCACTCGCCAAGGCGCGGCCCTCGCCGCCGGCGCGCTCGTGTTCATCGCCGCACCCCACGCGTTCCTGCCGAACAGCGACCTGCGCGAACTCGCATGGACGCCTGGGCAACACGTCGTCGGCGACTCCTACCTCCTGCTCGCCCTCGGCTTCCTCACCTGGCTGCTGGTCGTCACGCAACCGGCCTCGGTCCGCCTCGAAGAACCGGCACTCGCCGCCCGCTGAGACCCCGCGGGACGCATTTCCCCACTCACCGAACAGAATTCATAATCGCGACCGCCAAATCAGAACAATTCCCCTCCCTGTCGAGTGACCGCGCCAAACAATCGGTCACCCCGCTGCGGGGCCCCTGGGGCTGAGCCGGTGAACGTGCTGCTCTGTTCGGGGGAATTGCCGCGCGCAACGCCCAGGCCGCGCGAAAGGTCCCGCGGCGCCCCTTGATCACACGCAGCGTCACATCAGGAAACGCGAAGAGTGGCGACCGGCCGGAAATCCCTCGTCAAACCCCTGCCGCAAGGCCCTATTAGCACCCCGCCAGGGCACTGGTGCTCGCAGCCTGGATGTGATGGCGCTAATATCCGGGTCCCGTCATCCAGGCATGGGGTGCGGCAGCACCATCGGCGGGAAGCGAAAACCGCGCTTTTGCCGAAAGCCGCGAGCCAGCGAAGAGCCCGAACAACGAGCCAGAACAACAAGCGAGACCACCAACCCGGCGCACGGCCTGCCACCAACCGGACGCGAGGACTTGAAGCCATGTCGGAACAACTGCCCGCCCGCCACGCGCAGCAGCGCGGGCGCGCCGTCCCGGCCGCGGTCGCGGTCCCGGTGACGGCGGTCGTCGCCGGTGCGCTGTGGGCGTGGGTGACGTTGGAGGTGCCCGAGCAGAACCGGGTGCTCGTCGCGGTCGTCGCGGCCGTCACCTGGGTCGCCCTCGTCATCGCCGTCTACCTCGCCACACGCGGGTCGTCGGCGCTCACGGAGGCCGAGGAGCGCGCTCGCCACGCCGAGCACCGGGCGGAAGTCGAGGCGCGGCAGATGGTGGCCGTGAACCTCGAGCTCTCCATGATGGTCGACCAGATCCTGCCGGCCGTGGTCAACCGCCTGCGTGACGGCACGAGCGCTGCCGACGTCTACAACTCCACGCAGCTGCCGGAAGACCCGTTCCAGAACCGGATCATGCGCCTGTTCATCGACGAGGTCGCCCAGGGCGAACGCCGCCGCGCCGCCGCCACGGCCGCGTGCGCGAACGCCGCCGGCCGCGTGCAGGCGCTGTCCACCAGCATCCTCGCCGACCTGCGCGAGATGGAGAACCACTGCCCCGAGGACATGCTCGGCGAAGTGCTCAAGGTCGACCACAGCACCGCCCAGGCCGGCCGCCTCGCCGACTCCATCGCGGTGCTCACGGGCGCGCGCTCGGGCCGCCGCTGGGCGAAGCCGATCCGCATGGAGAGCATCCTGCGCGGCGCCATGGGCCGCATCGGCGCGTACACGCGGGTCCGCATCCACTCGACCAGCGGCAGCGCCATCGCCGGGTACGCCGCCGAAGACGTGATGCACGCGCTGGCCGAGCTGATGGACAACGCCACCAAGTTCTCCGCGCCCTCCGAAGAGGTCCACGTCTACGTCGAGGACCTGCACAACGGCGCCGTGATCACCATCGAAGACGGCGGCCTCGGCATGAAGCCGCAGGCGCTCATGCGAGCCGAGATCGCCGTGGCGCAGAACGAAAAGCTCGACCTCACCACGATCTCCGGCACGCGCCTCGGCCTCGCCGTCGTCGGCCAGCTCGCCCGCAAGCACCAGCTGCACGTGTTCT
Source organism: Amycolatopsis sp. NPDC049253 (assembly GCF_040678995.1). Taxonomy (NCBI): domain Bacteria; kingdom Bacillati; phylum Actinomycetota; class Actinomycetes; order Pseudonocardiales; family Pseudonocardiaceae; genus Amycolatopsis; species Amycolatopsis sp. NPDC049253. Next base: position 453,176 of record NZ_JBFAQX010000001.1, read on the forward strand.
TCCGCCCGTCCTCGCGCGGCGGCACGGGCGTGGTCCTGCGCATCCCCAACCACCTGATCACGCAGCCGCGCACGGACCCGTTCTCGGACCCCGAACCGCGCCGCGAGGTGCTGGTCAGCGCCGTGCGCACCGAGGAACGCGAGTCCACCCGCGGCACCCTGGAACCCGTGCTCAGCGAGTCGGGCGGCCTGCCGAAGCGCCCGCGCGGGCAGACGCTCGCCGCGTCGCGCCAGCCGGCACCGAGCCCCGGCCCGCGGCCGACCAACCGCAGCCACGGCGACAGCGGCGCCCGGTTCGGGGCCTTCCAGCAGAGCCGCACCCGCAGGGTCGCCACCAGTCCGGCCGAGTCGCAGGCGGACGCCGATGACAACGACTGAGCCCCTGCCGCACCGGAACCCCCAGATTGGAGTGAGGGGGCGCGCGTTTCCCGCCCCCGGATCCTCGATGACCCAGAACTCGAACCTCGAATGGCTCCTGGAGAACCTCGTCGGCAACACGCCGGGAGCCGTCCACGCGCTGGTGCTGTCGAAGGACGGCCTCAAGCTCTGCCACACCGCCGGTCTCACCGTCGACAAGGCCGACCAGCTGGCCGCGATCGCCGCCGGGGTGCAAGCGCTCTCGCACGGCGCGTCGGCCGAGTTCGGTGACGGCAGCGGCGGCATCCGCAACTCGATGACCGAGTTCCACGGCGGCATCCTGTTCATCGTCGAGGCCGGCATCGGCGCGCACCTCGCGGTGATCGCCGCCGAAGACGCCGACGTCGGCCTGATCGGCCACAACATGGACGAGCTGGTCGAGCAGATCGGCTCGTTCCTGACCGCGGCTCCGCGCTACGCGCAGGCCGGTCCGACGGCATGATCCGCCGCGCTGTCGAGGAAGAGGACCCCGACCGCCTCTACACGCTCACCGGCGGGCGCAGCCGCACGGAAGACCTCGAGCTCGACCTCGTCACGATCATCGTCGCCGAGTCGGCGCCGTCGGCCGGGATGCAGTCCGAGCACGTGCGGATCCTGCGGATCACCCTGCACCCGACGTCGGTCGTCGAGCTCTCCTCGGAGCTCTCGTTGCCGGTGAGCGTCGTGAAGATCCTGGTCACGGATCTGCTCGACAGCGGCAAGGTCTCGGCCCGCCACCCCTCTTCGGCGCTGCAGCGCGCGTCCATCCCCGACTCCGAATTCCTCAAGAAGGTGCTCGTTGGACTCCGCAATCTCTGAACGCACCCCTCGCGCCCCGCTGGCCGCCACCGCCGCCGACGGGCTGAAGATCGTGATCGTCGGGGGCTTCGGCGTCGGCAAGACCACGATGGTCCGGTCGGTCAGCGAGATCCGGCCGCTGAGCACCGAGGAGACGATGACGCAGGCCGGCGTCGGCATCGACAAGGGCCTGCAGGGCAAGACCACGACCACGGTCGCGTTCGACTTCGGCCGCATCAGCCTCGACGAGCGCATGGTGCTGTACTTGTTCGGCGCGCCCGGCCAGGAGCGCTTCTGGTTCCTGTGGGACCGGCTGTTCTCGGGCACGCTCGGCGCGGTGGTCCTCGTGGACACCCGGCGCCTGGCCGACTCGTGGTACGCGATCGACCGGCTGGAGCACCACGGCACTCCGTTCATCGTGGCGCGCAACAACTTCGAGCCGCCGGTCCACGATCTCGGCCAGGTCCGCGACGCGCTCGACCTCTCGCCCGAAGTGCCTCTGATCGACTGCGACGCGCGCCGCCGCGACTCGTCCAAGCAGGTGCTGATCTCGCTCGTCGACCACCTCTACTCGTTGTCCACCGCCCGGGAGAACCAGCCGTGACCGAACACCGGCCTGAAGTGTCCACAGAGGACTTCGTCAAGCTCTACGGCGCGCAGTTCCAGGAAGATCCGGCCACGCTGTACGGCCGGATCCGTCAGGAGTACGGCGGTGTCGCGCCGGTGCTGCTCGACGGCGACGTCCCCGCGTGGCTGGTCTGCGGCTACCGCGAGGTGCATCAGGTCACCAGCGACTCCCAGCTGTTCGCCCGCGACACGCGCCGCTGGAACCAGTGGGAGAACGTGCCGGCCGACTGGCCGCTGCTGCCCTACGTGGCGCACAACCCGTCGGTGATGTTCACCGAGGCCCTCGAGCACCGCCGCCGCGCCGGCGCGATCGGCGACGCACTGTCCTCAGTGGACCAGTTCGACCTGCGCGCGCACTGCGAGCAGATCGCCGACCGGCTGATCGACACGTTCGCCGGCACCGGTGAAGCCGACCTCATCACGCAGTTCGCGATGCAGATCCCCTTGCTGGCCATCGCGAAGATGTACGGCATGCCCGAGGCCGAGACCCCGGCGCTGGTGCGCGATGTCGCGATCTCCCTCGACGTCGGCCCCGACGCGATCCCGGCGTACGGCCGCGTGCAGGAGGCCATGGGCCGGCTGCTGGCGCTCAAGCACCGGCAGCCCGGCCACGACGTTCCCTCGCACATGGCCCAGAACCCCGCGGGGCTCACCGACGCCGAGATCGTGCAGGACCTGCTGGTGGTCACGGCCGCCGCGCAGCAGCCGACGGCGAACTGGATCGGCAACACCATCCGGCTGATGCTCACCGACGACCGCTTCGCGATGACGCTCTCGGGCGGGCGCGGCAGTGTCGGCGAGGCCCTCAACGAGGTCCTCTGGCACGACACGCCCACCCAGAACTTCATCGGTCGCTTCGCCACGCGCGACACGCAGCTCGGCGGCCGCCGCATCCGCACCGGTGACCTGCTCGTGCTCGGTCTCGCCGCCGCGAACGCCGACCCGCACGTGCGTCCCGACCTCGCCGGCGGCGCCGTCGGGAACCACGCGCACATGTCGTTCGGCCACGGCGAACACGGCTGCCCGCACCCCGCACCCGAGGTCGCGGAGGTCATCGCCCGCACGACCGTCGAGGTGCTGCTCGACCGGCTGCCCGACCTGTCGCTGGCGGTGCCGGACGAGTCGCTCAAGTGGCAGCGGTCGATGTGGATGCGCGGGCTGGAGTCGCTGCCCGTCACCTTCACGCCGACCTACGTCGCGAGCCACGCCGCCAGCTGGGGCTGATCAGTTGGGGCTGAACCGCACCGGCAACGCCGACGGCCCGCGCGTGAACACCCCCGCTTCGTGGGTGTCCGCGTTGTCGGCGAGCCGCACGTTCGGCATCGCTTCGAGCAACTGCGCCACGCCGACCTCGATCTCCGTCTTCGCCAGCAGCGCGCCGACGCAGAAGTGCCGGCCCAGCGCGAACGACAGGTGGTTGGCGGCCGCGGAGAACGCCGTCTCCGTCGGGAGGTCCGTGCGGAAGATGTCGAACTCGTTCGGCTTCTCGAACCGGCGCGGGTCGCGGTTGGCCGCGCCGATCAGGCAGGTCACGGTGCTGCCGGCCGGCACGCGCTCGCCCGCGATCTCGATGTCCTCGGCGGGCTGGCGCATGATCATGTGCACCGGCGGCGTGTAGCGCAGCGTCTCCGCGAACGCCTTCGGGATCAGCCCGTGGTCGGCCTGCACGGCTTCCAGCTGCGCCGGGTTTTCCAGCAGGTTCTTGAACACACTGGCGATCGCCTTGTCGGTGGTCTCCCCACCGGCGGCGAGCAGCAGGCTGCAGAACGCCTTGATGTCCTCGTCGCTCATCCGCGTGCCGTCGACCTCGGCCGAGCACAGCGTGGAAAGCAGGTCGTCACCGAGGTTTTCGCGGCGGGCGCGGATGATCGGGATGAGGTATTCCGCGAGCTCCTCGCGCGTGCGCACGCCGGCCGCGGCCACGTCGGGGTCCTGGCTGAGGTTGCCGAGGAACCCGATGATCGCGGTGTACCAGCGCTGGAACCGCTCGTCGTCACTCTGGTCCAGACCAAGCATGTCCACGATCACGTTGATCGGGAAGTGGCGCGCGTAGTCCTGCACCAGGTCGGCTTCGCCGCGGCCGCGGAAGCCGTCGATGAGCTGACGGGAGTTCCGCTCGATCACGGGCCGGAACTTCTGCTCGAGCTCGTTGCCGCGGAACGCCGGCACCACCAGCGCCCGGCGGATCGAGTGCTCGCGCCCGCTCATCTGCAGGATCGTGCGCCCGTGCGCGGGTTCCAGCTGCCAGCTGTAGTTGTCCGTGGTGAACACCGGCTCTCGAAACGCTCTGGCGACGTCGTCGTAGCGGGAGACGATGTAGCTCTGCATACCTTCATGCCAGACGATGGGCTCGTCTTCCAACATGATGTCGTACGCGGAATACGGGTCGGCGGCGAATTCTGCGGAAAGGATGTCCGGCGCGTGACGTGCCGTGGTCATGGAGCTCCCTCGCTCTGGCGGTGGAGTAACCACGGTATCGACGGACGTTGCGTGTGCGGGGAAAATTCAGACCATTGGAGCAGACCACTGCTCCAGGTGGATTACCGACCGAACGCCGTTCCGTGTCGGCGCGTAGCGATCGGCGCCCGCGGTTCACTCGCTAGAGTTTTTCCGGTCAGCGGGATTACCGGCTCGGGAACCGCCGGATCGAACGCCCTCAGCTCCTCGGCGCGATCGAATCCCAGGTACCGAGCAGCTGGTCGGCGTCCATCACCGCGCCGAAGTACTTGTCGATGTTCGCCAGCGCCGCGTCGTGCTCGGCTTGGGTGAAAGCCGCGCAGCAGTCGCCCATGAACGCGATGTGGTAATCGAGCATGTAACCGTGCCGCGCGGTCGATTCGACGCAGACGTTCGTGCTGACGCCGGCCATCACCAGCGTCTCGGCCCTCAGCGTGCGCAGCACCGAATCCAGCCGGGTGTTCACGAATCCGCTGTACCGGTGCTTCAACACGACGGTTTCCCCTGGCAGCGGCGCCACCTCGAACGGTTCCGCGCCCCACGTCCCCGCCCGGCACACCACGCCCGAACGGCCGCCGGACCGCGCGGTCAACGCAGCCGAGTCGGTCGCCTTCTCGTGCGCCGTCTGCACGAACACGACCGGCACGCCGTGCGCCCGAGCACCGGCCAGCAGCGCCTGAAGCCGGGGGACCATCTCCTTGGCCGCGCTCACGTCCTCGCCGCGCCGGGCACACGCGCCGTCGGGATGGCAGTAGTCGTTCTGCACGTCCACCACCACGACAGCCGCCTTGGCGGGGTTCAGCTTTTCCTCGTCGAATCGCACAGTCGCCACCTCGGTCGAGCCACTCCGGGAGCCGGAACCTACCGGCCGGACCACAGCCCCACCAGGAGGGTTTCCACTGGCTGAAAGTCAATCGGCCGCGACCAGCTCCGCCAGCGCTTCCCGCAGCTTCCCCGTCACCTCGACCGGCCGCCGCGACTCCCGGTCCACGAACACGTGCACGAACTGTCCCTCCGCCACCAGCACCTCGGCGGCGGTGTACATCCCGATCTCGTACCGCACGCTCGACCGCCCTAGGTGCGCCACCCGCAGCCCGACCCGCACCGACCCCGGGAACGACACCGAAGCGTGGTACTGGCACCGCGACTCCACGCACAGCCCGATCACCTCGCCGGCTTCGATGTCCAGCCCGCCGCGGTCGATCAGCCACGTGTTGATCACCGTGTCCATCAACGAGTAGTGCACCACGTTGTTCACGTGGCCGTAGACGTCGTTGTCCTTCCACCGCAACGGAACCGTCTGCCAGAACGGATAACTCACCACAGCTGCACCGAGGCCCGCAGGATCCCGGCCAAGTCGTCTTCGGAAGCCTCCCGCGGCGCCGTCGCCAGCAACCGCTGCTGCTTCAGCGTCCCGGAGACCAGGGAGTCCACATCGGACTCCGCATACCCCACCGCGCCGATGCCGGCGGGAATCCCGATCTCCCGCATGAGGTTCACCAGCACCGCCGGCAGGTGGTCCTCGAAGTCCCCGGCCCACTCGAAGTCCGGCGCCAGCAACCGCGCCACCCGCAGGTGCCGCTCCGGCGCGGCGGAGAACGTGAACCGGAACGCCTCCGGCGCCGTCAGCGACACCGCCATCCCGTGCGGCACCATCGCCTCGTCGCCCGGGTAACCGTCCGGGTGGAACTCCCGCACCTGCCCCGCGATCGGGTACGCGTTCGCGTGCGGGATGTGCACCCCGGCGTTGCCGAACCCCAGCCCCGCGAACGTCGCGGCCAGGGCCATCGCCTCGCGCGCCTCCAGGTCCGAGCCATCGCGCACTGCCCGGGGCAACGCCCACGACAGCAACGACAGCGACTTCTCCGCGAACATGTCCGCCAACGGGTTCGACCCGCAGTACGGCACCCGCTGCTCGGGCTTCTTCCGGTCGAACGACGTGTACGGCTTCGCGGTGTAGCTCTCCGCCGCGTGACAGAGGATGTCCATCCCGGACGCCGCCGTCACCCCGGCCGGCTGCGTCACCGTCAGCCGCGGGTCCACGACCGCCAGCGTCGGCCGCAGCCGCAGGTGGCTGATCCCGCTCTTCACCCGCAGTGACAACACATCGAGCACACACACCGTCGTGCTCTCCGACCCGGTCCCCGTCGTGGTCGGCACGGCCACGAGCGGCTTCAACGGGTTCGACGGCGCCCGTCCGCCGCCCACCGGCGCGTTGACGTAGTCCATCAGCGAGCCCTCGTTGGACGTCAGCAGGTTCGCCGCCTTCGCCGTGTCGATGCTCGACCCGCCACCCACGGCCACGAACGCGTCGTACGGCCCGGACCCGCGCGCGAAGTCCACGGCCTTCTGCATGCTCACGTCCGTCGGCTCCACGTGGACGCCGTCGAAGACCTCCGTCGCGATCCCGTACGACTCGATCCCCGCGGCGATCCGCGCCGGCCACCCCGTCTCGGCGACGGTCGGATCCGTGACCACGAGTACCCGGCGAACGCCGTACTGCGTGAGGTCGTAACCGATCTCGTCGCTGGATCCCGTGCCGTACTTCAACGCGGGCGCGCCGTAGGTGAAAACGGTTTCATGCTCGGTGAACGTCAAGGCCCCGGTCCTCGCTTCCTGCCAGCGGGCGGTCAAAGCGGACATTCGCCCCATTTTCGCGGTCATTCCCCGAAGATCACTTGACTGCGGTGAACCGTGCCGCCCTAAGCTCTCCTCATTAGATACCAAGTAGGAGCGACCGTCGCCCAGACGGCCGTGCGCATCCTGACCGAGGCCCAAGTCCGCCGGGTGTACGCGGTCGTCGGCGAAGCATTCCTCGAGCTGCTCGACGCGTTGCAGCGCGAGCGCGAAGTGACACTCGTCTCCGCGCGCCACGATTCGGGCGCCGCGTTCATGGCCGAAGCCGAGGGCAAGCTCACCGAGCGCCCCGCCGTGCTGCTCGCGAGCCGCGGTCCGGGCGCCGCGAACCTCGCCATCGGTGTGCAGACGGCCTATCAGGACGAGACCCCGATGGTCGTCCTCCTCGAGACGCCGGCGCTCGACCGCACGATCACCGGCGAGCTGCCGACCTCGGACCTCACGGCGATGTTCGAGTCCATCGCGAAGTGGTGCATCCGCGCCGAAGACCCCGACGCGGTGCCGGGCCTGCTCGCCGAAGCGCTCACGCGCTGTCGCGAAGGCCGTCCGGGACCGGTCGTGCTCGGCGTGCCCAGCGATGCCTGGGGAGTGCCGTACGACTCGGCCAAGCCGGCGGCGAAGGTGCGCCCGCCGGCCACGGGCACGCTGGGCCGTTCGGCCGAAGCCGTCGCCGGGCTCGTCGACGAGGCCCGCTACCCGGTGGTCATCGTCGGCGGCCGCGCGCGTTCGGCGCGTGACGAGCTGATCGCCGTCGCCGACGAGCTCGCCCTGCCCGTGTACAACGCCTTCCGCCGCCAGGACGCCTTCCCCGAAACGCACGCGCGCTACGCCGGCCACCTCGGTCTCGGCATCCCGGCGCGCCAGCTCGACGCCCTCGAGCGCGCCGACCTCGTGCTCGCCCTCGGCACCCAGCTCGACGAGGTGACCACTCAGGGTTACCGGTACCCGACGTCGCAGCAGACGCTCGTGCTGGTCGGCACCGGTATCGACGAGCAGCGCCGCCGCGGCCTCACCTTCCGCGTCGACTCCGAGGTGGAGCCGTTCCTGCGTGAGCTGCGCTCGATCGCGGCCCCGCGCACGCGCCGCGCGTCGGCCGCCAACGCCGCCGTGCACACCTTCATGACCCCGCCCGACACGAGCGGCAACACGCGCGTGCACCCCGTCGACGTGATTCGTGCCTTGCGCAAGCTCGCGCCCGAGGACACGATCGTGACAAGTGACGCGGGCAACTTCGCGCAGTTCATGCACCGCTACTGGTGCTTCACCGCTCCGCGCAGCCAGCTCGGCCCGAGCAATGCGGCCATGGGCTACGCCGTGCCCGCCGCGATCGCGGCCAAGCTCGCCGAACCGCGCCGCGCCGTCGTCGCGATGGTCGGCGACGCCGGCACCCTCATGACGGGCCAGGAGATCGAGACCGCGGTCCGCTACCGCGCGCCCGTGATGGTGGTCGTGTTTCAGAACGGCGTCCACGGGGCATTGGCCATGCACCAGGCCCGCGCCCACGGACGGCTCTCGGGCGTCACGATTCCGCTCACGGACTTCGCGTCGTGGGCGCGCGGGCTCGGCGCCGCCGGGTACACGGTGGACGATCGCGAAGAGCTCGAGGCGATCGTCGCGAGTGCGTTGGTGCGCCAGCGTCCGTGTGTGATCGATGTGAGGACGGACCCGGACGTCGTAACGCCGGATGTCCGCTTGAGCACTCTGCTGAGCGCGGTTCGCCCGCAATCACCCGGGCAGTGATTTTTCTCCGGCGCGCAACAGGAAACGCCGGGAAAGTTCAGTGGCCGCAGGGGGGTGGCTCCGGTAGCCTGACGGTGTTCCCAGGGGTTCGCGGGAGAACCGGGATCCGGCAGACTCACTTGCACAGTCACATCGGGACGTGCCACGCACACGGATCAGCTTCCGTGACGCGAGGGTTACCGATTCAGTGGTCTGGTCCGGACGGGAACAGCCGGTTTCTGTCGGTGCCGGATGACATCATCACGGCATCGCCCGCTGGGACGCGGGTGGGAACGAGGGGAGTTTCACCATGGCCGACGAAAAGACCACGGTTTCGCGTGGTTCGTCAGCCCGCACCGCCGCGGCGCGCGCCGCCGGGGCGCGCACGGCGACAGAGCAGGTCCGCGAGACCTCGGGTGTCGTGCCGGTGCTGTTCAGCGCCGTCGCGGAGGCCCACGACGTGGCCGTCGTGGTCGGCGACCAGGACGCCGGCTGGCGTTCGCCGTTCGGGGGCGGTCTGCGTCCGGCGAGTGGCGAATAGCTCATCCCGGCCCGGCTCACCCCTGTTCGCGAGGGTGAGCCCGGGTGGCTCGGGTTGTCCGCGTGCCACGAGCTGTGCTTTACTTTCGATGGTCTCGATTTTTGTGAGTCACGCTCGCAGATTTCAGCGGGCGTAGTGTCTCCTCACTCGAGGAAGCAAACCGCCCGGGTTTGACTCGGGATGCTGATGTGGCTTCCCGTTTGGTGTTATGTATGGAGATATTTTAATGACTCAGGGCACTGTGAAGTGGTTCAACTCCGAGAAGGGGTTCGGCTTCATCACCCCCGACAACGGTGGCGGCGACGTCTTCGTTCACTACAGCGAGATCCAGGGTAGCGGCTTCAAGAGCCTCGAAGAGAACGCTCGCGTGGAGTTCGAGATCGGCCAGGGCCAGAAGGGCCCGCAGGCCACGTCGGTCACCGTCATCTGACCTAGACCTTCGAGAAGGGGCCGTCACCCGCGCTACGGGTGGCGGCCCTTTTCGTCTGTCAACGCTGTCGTTGTCAGTGCTGTCGTGTTTCGCCGCTCTTGGCTGTCCGGCCGCACACCGTCCCACGATCTGGTTTCCCTTGCCGGACAACGACTTCCGTGCCTCCCGGCCACCCCGCCATCACCCGATCGTGTCCGACGTGGACCTCGTAGGCTGCGCGCCATGATCGAGAACGGCTACACCGTCTCCGGAATGTCCTGCGGCCACTGTGCACAGTCCGTCACCGAGGAAATCACCGAACTTCCGGGCGTCGAAAGCGTCGAGGTCGACGTCGAAACCGGCCGCGTCGTCGTGCGCAGCGCCGAGGAGCTCACCGAGGACGCCGTCCGCGGTGCCGTCGAAGAAGCGGGTTACACCTACGAAGGCACCGCGGCGCTCGTCTAGCGGGATCAGAACACTGAGTCCCCGAGCCGCTTGATGTCGTCCACGTCGTCGGTGTCCGGGTTGAAGATCAGCTCGTCCACCCCGGGATCGGTGTACGACGAGATAGTCGCCTTCAGCGCTTCGGGCGTCCCGCACACGCCGGACATCACGAGGTCGGCGAACTCACCCGAGCCGGCGTAGTAGTTGCCGACGTTCGCCCGGCCCTGGTCGGGGTCGCCGAGGGAGAAGTAGGCGAGCGCCACCAGGTGGGGCTCGCCGGTGCGGCCGGCGTCCTTCCATGCCGCGCGTGCCTGCTCGAAGTGCCCGGCCACGAACTGTGCCGGGCCGAGGTGCCGACGTAACCCTGGCCCCACTTGGCCATACGCTTGAACGACGTCGGCGCGATGCCGCCGAAGACCATCGGCACCTCGCGGGTCCCGGCCGGCACCCCGGGGTTGTCGCCGCCGCCGACGGGCTGCCCTGCCCACACCGAACGGTATGTCTCGGGGTCGCGGTCGATGCGGGCCCCGAGCCCCTTGGGGCCGAGACCGTCGACGACGAAGTCGTCCGGGCGGAGTCCAATCCCGAAGCCGGCGGTCAGCCGGCCACCGGATACGCCGTCGATCGCGGCGAGTTCCTTCGCGAGCAGCGGAGCCGGCCACACCGTCGCCAGCATCACTCCGCTCATCAGCCCGATCGACTTGGTCGCGCCAGCGGCCGCGGCCAGTGCCACCGTGTCCATCACGCCGGGGTAGGCGATCCGGCCCACGGTGCCCAGTGAAGAGAATCCTGCCGCCTCGGCCTGCGCCGCCCACGCGGGGATGACCTGCGGGCGGACGTCGCGCACCTGGTTCGGGATTCCGATACCGATCTTCATAACTTGCTGCTTTATGGGGAGGGGATTGCTCGGTGATCTAACCGGTTCGCCATGTTCAGCGGAGTAACTCACCCGATCGGTGCGCGGCCATGCTGCACTCTGTGTCTCTTCGTCACCTACCGTGCATAGCGGATTCCTCCGGCCGAAGGACTGGGCCGTCCGGGTGAGCAATCGAGCTGCAACCCTCCGCAACCCTTCCCCTATCCGGCTTGACACGGTCTGCTGAACCGGCACAAGCAGGACAAGGAGATCTGTGGTGGGCCCAGGTGTGGCGGGCATCGTTGCCAACCCGGCGTCGGGGCGGGACATCCGGCGGCTGGTGGCGCAGGCGTCCGTGTTCCCGACGGCCGAGAAGGCCAACATGGTCCAGCGCGTGCTGGCCTCGCTGGCCATCACGGGCGTGAGGAGAACGCTCGTTTCCACCGACCTCGGTGGCATTTCCGCGGCCGTTCTCCGGCAGCTCGGGCGTCATCCGCTGCCGGGCGTCGAGTTCTGCGACAAAGACCCGCTCACGGGCAGCGCGCAGGACACGATCAACGCCGTGCGCCGCATGGTCGACGCGGGCGCCGGCGTGATCGTCTGCCTCGGCGGCGACGGCACGGCCCGGGTCGCCGCGAAGGCGTGCGGCGAGGTGCCGCTGCTCGCGCTGTCGACCGGAACCAACAACGCCTTCCCGCAGATGCGCGAAGCGACCGTCGCAGGTCTCGCCGCCGGCTTCATCGCGAGCGGTCAGATCGACCCCGACCTGGTCACCCATCGCGTCAGCAAGCTCGAAGTCGTCACCAAGGCGCGGCGCGAGATCGCCCTGGTGGACGTCGCCGTGACCCTGAGCAAGCACGTCGGTGCGAAGGCGCTGTGGGATCCCGCGTCGCTCACCGAGCTCTACTGCACCTTCGCCGAGCCCGACGGCATCGGCCTGTCCAGCATCGCGGGCCAGCTCTGCCCGAGCCCGCGGTCCAGCGCCGACGGCGTCGCCCTCAAGCTCGGGCCCGTCGGCGTCACCCCGCACGTGGTCCACGCGCCCATCGCCCCCGGCCTGGTGAAGGCCGTCGGCGTGCGCGGCTGGGGCGTGCTCCAGCAGGGCATGCGCGTGGACCTCGCCGCGGGCGGTGGCGTGATCGCCGTCGACGGAGAACGCGAGCTTGAACTGAAGCCAGGGGAGAGCGCGTACGTCGAGCTCCGGTCCGACGGGCCGTGGTGCGTCGACGTCCGCGAGGTGATGGCCGAAGCGGCCAGACGGGGGTTGTTGCGCACCACGTCCGCGAACGAACCGAAAAAGGAGCGTCGACGATGACGGAAACCTTGCTGGAGGCTTATCGCACCATGCGCACGATCCGCGCGTTCGAGGAACGCGTGCACGAGGAGTTCGCCACCGGCGACATCCCCGGCTTCGTCCACCTCTACGCCGGCGAGGAGGCCTCGGCCGCCGGCGTCTGCCGCCACCTCGACCGCCGCGACACCATCGCCAGTACTCACCGCGGCCATGGCCACTGCATCGCCAAGGGCGTGGACGTGAAGGCCATGATGGCCGAGATCTACGGCCGCACCACGGGATCTTGCCACGGCAAGGGCGGCTCGATGCACATCGCCGACCTGTCGAAGGGCATGCTCGGCGCCAACGGCATCGTCGGTGGCGGCCCGCCGCTGATCTGCGGCACCGCGCTCGCCGCGAAGCAGCAGGGGACCGGTGGCGTCGGCGTCGCCTTCTTCGGCGACGGCGCCAGCAACCAGGGCACCACGCTCGAAGCCCTCAACCTCGCGTCCGTCTGGAACCTGCCCGCGCTCTTCGTCGCCGAGAACAACGGCTACGCCGAAGCCACGTCCAGCACCTGGTCGGTGGCCTCGGACAACATCGCCGACCGCGCCGCGGGCTTCGGCATGCCGGGGGTGATCGTCGACGGCTACGACTTCTTCGCCGTCACCGAAGCCGCCGGCGAGGCCATCGACCGCGCCCGCAACGGTGGCGGCCCGACGCTGCTGGAAGTCAAGTTCACGCGCTACTTCGGCCACTTCGAAGGCGACCAGCAGAGCTACCGTGCCGACGAGGTGGCCCACGCCCGCGAAAACCTCGACTGCCTCAAGCGCTTCCGCACGCGCGTGGTCGAAAGCGGCGAGCTGTCCGCGGAAAGCCTCGACGAGGTCGACACCGAAGTCGCGAAACTCGTCGAAGAAGCCGTGGCGGAAGCCAAAGCCGCACCCAAACCCACCCGAGCCGACCTGGAGACCGACGTCTACGTCTCGTACTGAAGGGACCGCGAGCATGGCACGCACGATCAGCTACCGCGAAGCGATCAACGAGGCCCTCGCGCAGGAGATGCAGCGCGACGAGTCGGTGATCGTGATGGGCGAGGACAACGCCGGCGGCGCGGGCAGCCCCGGCGACGACGACGCGTGGGGCGGCGTTCTCGGTGTCACCAAGGGACTTTTCCACCGTTTCCCCGGCCGTGTGCTCGACACGCCGATCTCCGAGTCGGCCTTCATCGGCGCGGCGATCGGCGCCGCGACGGCCGGCCAGCGGCCGGTGGCCGAGCTGATGTTCATCGACTTCATGGGCGTCTGCTTCGACCAGATCTTCAACCAGGCGGCCAAGTTCCGCTACATGTTCGGCGGCAACGCGCGCACGCCCGTGGTGATCCGCACGATGTACGGCGCGGGTCTGCGGGCCGCCGCCCAGCATTCCCAGTGCCTGTACCCGATTTTCACGCACATCCCGGGCCTCAAGGTCGTGGTGCCCTCCAGCCCGTACGAGGCCAAGGGCCTGCTCATCCAGTCCATTCGCGACGACGACCCCGTGATCTTCTGCGAGCACAAGGCCCTCTACGACACCACGGGTGAAGTCCCCGAAGACAGCTACACCATCCCGTTCGGCGAAGCCAATGTCCTGCGCGACGGCGGCGACATCACCATCGTCGCCATCGGCCGCATGGTCGGCGTCGCCGAGGAAGCCGCGCACGAGCTGTTCGAAAGCGGCATCGAGGCCGAGGTGATCGACCCGCGCACGACCAGTCCCCTCGACACCGAGACGATCCTCGAAAGCGTCGAGAACACGGGCCGGCTCGTGATCGTCGACGAGGCTTCCCCGCGCTGCAACCTCGCGACGGACATCTCCGCGCTCGTCGCGAAGGAGGGCTTCGGGTCGCTGCGCGCGCCGATCGAGATGGTCACGCCGCCGCACACGCCCGTGCCTTTCTCCGACGCGCTCGAAGACCTCTACGTCCCGGGCCCCCAGCAGGTGGTCAACGCGGCGAAAGCCGTGGTGGGCTGGACGCGCTGATGGCCGACATCCAGCGCGTCACCATGCCCAAGTGGGGCTTGTCGATGAAGACGGGCCGGATCACCGACTGGCTCGCGGCCGAAGGCGACGACATCACCGAGGGTGACGACCTCGTCGACATCGACACCGACAAGATCACCGGCACGCTGGAGTCCCCGGGCTCCGGCGTGCTGCGCCGGGTGATCGCGCCGGCGGGGGAGGACGTGCCCGTCGGCGCCACGATCGCCCTGGTCGCGCCCGCCTCCGTCGCCGACGCCGAGGTCGACGATGCCGCCGAAACCGCGTTGCGGGAGCTGGCCGAAGGCGTGGTCGAGGAGGCGGCGGGACCGGTCACCGGCACCGTCGAGGTCGACGGCCGCACCCTCAGCTATGCCACGCTCGGTGAGCAGGGTGACCCGAACGGTGAGGTCGTCGTCCTCGTCCACGGCTACGGCGGCGACAAGAACTCCTGGCTCTTCGTCCAGGAGCCCCTCGCCGACGGCCGCACCGTCCACGCCCTCGACCTCCCCGGTCACGGCGAGTCGACCAAGGACGTCGGTGACGGCTCGCTCACCACCCTCGCCAACGCCGTCCTCGGCTTCCTGGAAACACTCAACGTCACGAAGGCGCACCTCGTCGGCCACTCGCTCGGCGGCGCGGTGGTCGTGGCCGCCGCCGCGGCGCAACCCGCGAAGGTCTCTTCGCTCACGCTGGTGGCCCCGGCCGGCTTCGGCGACCGCATCAACGCGGGGTACCTGCGCGGCTTCGCCACCGCCAAGTCGAGGAGAGAGCTGAAGCCCCACCTCAGCGCCCTCTTCGCCGACCCGGACCTGGTCACCCGCCGCCTCGCCGACGACCTCCTCAAGTACAAACGCCTCGACGGCGTCGACCGGGTCCTGGAGAAACTCCTCGGCACCCTGCTCGAAGACGACGACACGCCGGCCCTCCACCTCGCCCCGCTCCTGGCTCGGTACGAAGGCCCGGTCACCGTGGTCTGGGGCAGCGAGGACGCCGTGCTCCCGGCCGAGAACGCCACCGGTCTCCCGGACGTCCACCCCGTCGAAAACGCGGGCCACCTGGTCCACTTGGAAAAACCGTCGGCCGTGGTCGAAGCCGTGGTCGAGGTTGTCGGGGCAGCGACGGAGCGATCGTCACGGCCGTGATCGGCCCTCGACCGTCCGTCTGATCGAGCCCTGATCGCCCCTGGATCGGCCCTGGATCGACGCCGTTACGCCCTTGATCGACTCTGTCGGCGAAGTCACCGCCCCTTCCGATCACGGCCCGACCACCGGCACACTGACGCCGGAAGCCGGGTGAGGACCACCCCAATGTGGCGTTGGGTGCGCCGAGCGCAACGAACGCGGCGTTCGGTGGGTTGGGAGCGCCCCGATGCGGCGTTGGTTGCGTTGGGCGCACCCAATGTGGCGTTCGGTGCGCTGGGTGCTACGAACGCCACATTGGGGGAGTCGGACGAGGAGCGGTGGTTGGGCCAGCAGCACCTCGAGGCAGCGTTGCCGGTCGGGGTCGACCCCCGACGGCACGCGCGCGCCCTCGCCCGGGTCCACGAAGCCGCCATCGCCGGCGAAGCGCTGCCCAGCGCGCCGCGCTCGGTGATCAGCGAGTCCTGGTCACGCGTGCGGCAGCTCGGCATCGACCCGGACCGCGGCGCGTCCTCGCCGGTCCTCGACGCCGCCGAACTCGAAGAACGCCGCCGCGAAAGCGGCCTCGCGCCGTTGCTGCCGCTGCTGCGCGGTGGCTTGCTCAGCCTGGCCGAGCAGGCCGCGCACATCATGGTGATCGTCGATGCCGCCGGCCACGTCCTCTGGCGCGACGGTTCCGTCCCGGTCCGCCGCCGGGCCGACCGGCTCGGGTTCGTGGAAGGCGTCGACTGGCAGGAGGAAGCCGTCGGCACCAACGCCATCGGCACGGCGCTCGTGGCTCGGCGGCCGGTGCAGGTCTACTCCGCCGAGCACTACGTCCGCGCCCAGCACGACTGGACCTGTGCCGCCGCCCCGCTGCACGATCCCCGCGACGGCCGGCTCCTCGGCGTCGTCGACCTCTCCGGCCCCGCCTCGACGGTCCACGCCACCACCCTCGCCCTCGTCGACGCCGTCGGCCGCCTCGCCGAGTCCCAGCTGCGTACCTCACACCTGACCGACCTCGAACGCCTGCGCGGTATCGCGGTTCCCTTGCTGACCAAGGTTTCCGGCCGCGCGCTGGTCACGGATCCGCACGGCTGGATCGCCACCACCACACCCACCGCCACCGGCCTCGCGCCCGCCGGCCGGCTGCCGCTGCCCGCGTCCGCGGGGCCTGGTCCACTGTGGCTGCCCGCCCACGGCCACTGCGTGGTCGAACCACTGCCCGGCGGCTGGCTCATCCGCTTGGTCGACTCCGACGCTGCTCCGCCGTCCAGAGTTTCGCTGGACCTGCGGACCCCTGGCGAACCGGTGCTCACGGTTCACGGCGCCACGGCCGAATGGACCCACCGCGTCTCCCCGCGTCACGCACAGCTCCTGTACGCCCTCGCCGCTCACCGAAACGGCTGCAGCGCTTCACAATTGTCGTCCGTGTTGTTCGGCGACGCGACGCGCACGGTCACCGTCCGCGCCGAGGTTTCGCGGCTGCGGCGGATCGTCGGCGGGATCATCGTCGGGCGGCCGTACCGGTTCGCCGACAACCTCGAAGTCGTCGTGCACGGACCTGACGGATCTGACGGATCTGCTGTGGCGGGCTAGTTTTGGCCTGCGAAGCAGTGGCACGCGCGGGTTGCCCCGCGTACGCGCAACCACCATTGGTGTGAGTGATCTTTCTTGCCCGCGTGGCAAGCGGCGATGGTGTGCACCATGACCAAGCGAACATCGGTGCGGCAGCGCCGGGTCTCCGCGGAGCTGCGGACGCTGCGCATGGCGGCGGGCATGACGTGCAAAGAGGTTTCCGACGGCCTCGGCTTCTCGGAGAGCAAGATCAGCCGCATGGAGACGGGCGACCGCGGCCTCTATGCCGACGACGTCTCCGCCATCCTCGGCTTCTTGCGCGCACCGCAGGACAAACGCCAAGAGCTGTTGAAGTTGTTGCGCGAGGGCGAAGAGCGCAACTGGCACGAGATCCACGGCAAGTTGCCCGCGGACTGGAAGCAGTTGATCCGCTTCGAGGAACAGGCTCATGCGATCAAGAACTACGAACCGCTGGTGATTCCAGGACTCGCGCAAACGCCGGAGTATGCCCGCGCGCTCATGCGGGGCATCGACAAGCGGCTTCCAGAACCGGAGCTGGAAAAACTGGTTGCCGCTAGGTTGAGCCGGCAGGTAGTGCTGAGCCGGAACGATGGACCGAGTGTTCACCTCTTGATCGAAGAGGGTGTCCTCCACCGGAGGGTCGGCAACGACGAGATCATGAGCGAGCAGCTTGAGGGCCTGCTCAGGATGGGCAACCGATCGAAGGTCACCATCCAAGTTGTGCCCTTCACAGCCGGTACTCACCCTGGCCTAGAAGGACCTCTGGTTCTGCTGGACTTTGTGGATGAGCCCTCGCTGGCTCACACCGAATCGCGCGGGACCAGCAGCTACCTCGAAGATGAGATCCCGGTGGCGCGCACGAAAATCGCCTGGCAGGAGCTGGTTGCAATGGCCTTGGCACCTGAAGACTCCGCTAGGCTTATTGCCGCGTTGATCGGCAATCTCACCCCAACCGAGGAGCCCGAACCATGATCGGCATCGATCCCGTCCAGGCCACCTGGCGGAAGAGTTCCTACAGCACCACGCAGTCCAACTGCGTGGAGGTTGGGGCCTGGAGCAAGAGCTCCTACAGTTCCACCCAGGCGAACTGCGTCGAGGTGACCGCCACCCCGTCGATCGAGATCGGTGTGCGCGACACGAAGGACCGTGGCGCGGGTCACCTCACCGTTTCGGCTGAAGCCTGGACCGCGTTCTTGGCGGCTGCTGCTTCCCCTGTCGGGCGCTGACCGAGATCACGTGCTGGTGACACCTTCCGGGTGAGGTTCGCCCGGCTCTCCGCGACCGGCTACCTTCTGCGGGTGGCGTACGGGGAGGATCGGGGATGACCAGCACGGTGACGCGGCCGGAGACGTCTGCGGGCACTGGCGGTACGGGTGCTTCCGCGCCCCCGCCTGAGGATCCGGAAGGCCGCAGCGGCATCGCTGGCCTGCTGGAGCTGCCGGGCCAGGCGGTGCGCGCGATCGTGAAATCGGCGGCGACCACGCCGGGCCGGCTTTCGGTGATCGCGGTGGGCTTGGTGTTGCTGTCGCTGGTGGCGGGGCTCGTGGGCACGCTGTCGGCGCAGGACAAAGACGACACCATCTCCGGCCTGATCAGCTACCGCGAACCGCTCGCGGCGGCGGCGCAGCAGGTGTTCCGCTCGCTGTCCGACGCGGATGCGACGGCGGCGACCACGTTCCTGTCGGTGGGCACCGAGCCGCCGGAGCTTCGCAAGAAGTACGAGCAGGACATCGCGGAGGCGGGTTCGGCGCTGGCGAAGGCCGCGTCGGACACCACTGATGTGGGTGACGCCGCTCACCAGGTGGACATCCTGAACCAGAAGATCCCCGTGTACACCGGGATCGTCGAGACGGCTCGCGCGAACAACCGTCAGGGCTTCCCCTCGGGTGCTTCGTACCTTCGCGAGGCTTCGCAGCTGATGCGGTCGACGATCCTGCCCGCGGCCGAAGCGCTGTACCGCGCGGACACCGACAAGCTTTCCGCCGAGCAGGACGACAGCACCGGGTTCCCGTGGGCGGCCGTCGCGCTGTTGCTCGCGCTGGTGGCGGCGCTTGTCGTCACGCAGGTGTACCTCACGCGCAAGACCAACCGCGTGGTCAACATCGGCCTGCTGGTGGCGACGGCGTGCATCGTGCTGTCGATGCTGTGGGGCGCGGTGGCGCTCGTCGTGCAGGGCAGCCTGGTGGGCGCGGGCAAGACCGACGGCAGCTCGCAGGTCGACGTGCTCGCCCGCGCGCGCATCGCCGCCCTGCAGGCCCGCGCCGACGAGACGCTGACCCTGGTCGCCCGCGGTGACGGCGCCACCTACGAACAGCAGTTCATCAAGCTCGCCGAGCAGCTGGTGGGCGCCGACGGCCAAGGCGGCCTGCTCGGCCAGGCCCGCGATCTCGCCGCCGGCACCCCCGGCCAGCAGAAGATCGAGGCCGCCGAGGAAGCCGCCCGCGAGTGGTCGCTGGCCCACCTGGAGGTCCGCAAGCTCGACGACTCCGGTCAGTACCAGCAGGCCGTCGACTTCGCGACGTCCGTCAGCCAGGGCAGCGCCGCGGCCGCCTTCGCCCGCCTCGACGCCAACCTGCAGGACGCCATCGAGGTCTGCCGCCAGGAGTTCCTGGACGACACCCAGGCCGGCGACAACGCGTTGACGGCCTTGGCCCCCGGCGTGGCCGCCCTCGCGGTTCTCGCGGCCGGCGGTGTGACGGTCGGCGTCCGCGAACGCCTCCGGGAGTACCGGTGATCCTGGCCGACGGCGTGAGACGGAGATCGACGGCCGCAGGCACCGTGACCTGCGGACGGCGGAGACTGAGGGAGTACCGGTGATTCGGTCGCGTCACTTGTTCCGGGCGGCCGCATTGGCGGTGGTCGCGGTATTGGCCTCCGCGTGCGGCTCGGCACCCCAGCCGGTCGACCTGGCCCCGGTGAGTGACGCGGCCTGGCCGATGCCCGCGGACGTCGGCGGCCCCGACGCCTCCGCCGGTGGCTCGTCCGACAACAGCTGCGACCCGACGGCCAGCCTCTCGCCCGCCGGCGCCTCCGTCAGCTCGCCTTCGGTGGCAAAGATCAAGGCCCGCGGCAAGCTCATCGCGGGTGTCGACCAGACGACGTACCTGTTCGGCTTCCGGAATCCCAAAACGGGCAACCTCGAGGGATTCGACATCGACATGGTCAACCAGATCGCCGCCGCGATCTTCGGCTCCGCCGAGGGCCACGTGCAGTTCCGGGCGATCGCGTCGTCGCAACGCGAGCAGGTGCTGAAGGACCACCAGGTCGACATCGTCGTCCGCACCTACTCGATCACGTGCGCGCGCCTGAAGGACGTGGCCTTCTCGTCGGTGTACTACGTAGCCGGCCAGAAGATCCTTGTGCCCAAGGCCTCCAACGCCGAATCCCTGTCCGACCTCAAGGGCAAACGCGTCTGCGCCACCAAGCAGTCGACCTCGCTCGCCAAGATCGCCACCGACCCGGCCCGCCCCACCGCCGTCTCGGTCGACAACTGGTCCGACTGCCTCATCATGCTCCAGCAACACCAGGTCGACGCCGTCTCCACCGACGACACCATCCTCGCGGGCATGGCCGCCCAAGACCCCACCGTGAAGGTCTCCGGCGCCCCGATGACCACGGAGAACTACGGCATCGGCATCCCCAAGGACCAACCGGACCTCGTCCGCTACGTCAACTCGGTCCTCGAAACCACCCGCACCAACGGCACGTGGGCCGCCAGCTACCAGAAATGGGTGGGCGCCCGCCTCGGCCCGGCCACGCCACCGCAGCCGAAGTACAAGTAGCCCGATCGAGTGGCCCGCCCTCACCCGAGCCGCCCCTCACGGCGCACCCGGCACGACGGGACCTCTCGCGCCGCACCAAGTCGGCGCGAATGGACCCCTCGCGCCGGCTTCGCAGGGCGAAGGGGCTGTTCGGACCACCACCGGCGCGCGACCGGACTTGTCGCACCATCTCCGGCGCGCGACTGGCCCTGTCGCACCGCGACCGGCGTGCGAGCGGTCCTGTCGCACCACTTCCGGCGTGCGACTGGACCTGCTGCCCCGCCGCTGGCGCGCGACTGGCCCTATCGCACCGCGACCGGCGTGCGACTGGACTTATCGCACGACGTCCGGCACGCGACTGGCCCTGTCGCACGACGTCCGGCACGCGACTGGCCCTGTCGCACCACCTCCGGCGCGCGAGTGGTCCTGTTGCATCGCCGCTGCTGCGCGATTGGACGTGTCGCACCACCTCCGGTGCGCGAGTGGTTCTGTCGCACCACCTCCGGCGCGCGAGTGGTCCTGTTGCATCGCCGCTGCTGCGCCTGCCGCGACTGGACCTGCGGCACCACAACCGGCGCGCGACTGGACCTGCGGCACCACAACCGGCGCGCGACTGGACCGGTCGCAACCGCCGCTGTCGCGAGTGGTCCAGTCGCGCCGGGGTCCCAGCTCCACGGGCGGTTCCGTCGGCCAAGCGACGGCGCTCGGCAGGTCCCTTCGCTCGGACCCGGGTAGTCCGATCGAGTGGCCCTTGCTTGATCAGCGGCTTCCTGAGGCGTCCGGACCCCCGCGCCGTGGTGCCCGACTAGGATCAATGAGGGACTTTTTCCGCGGGGATCTCGGGAGGTAGTTGTGTCGGAGGAGCCGCGCCGTCCTCGGCACGCCGCGCCGGACGAGAACGCGGGCGCCGAGACGCCCTCGTGGACTCCGCCGCCGCCGGTCCGGTGGGACACGCCGGAGCCGTCGGTGTCCGGCCGCCTCGACCCGGGTGCTCGGCCGGACCCCGAGTCGCCGACCGTGATCAACACTCCGGTCTACCGCCCGCAGACCCCGGCGCAAGGCGCGCAGCACCCGGGGCAGCCGTACCAAGGTGGCCCGGGCCAGCCGCAGGGCCAGCCGCCCCAGGGTGGTCCCGGCCAAGGTCAGCCTGGTTCAGGCCAGCAGATGCCGGGCCAGCCGCAGGGCGCTCCCGGCCAGCAGGGCCCAGGCCAACAGGGTCCTGGCCAGCAGGGCCAACAGAGCCAGCAGCTCCAGCCCGGCTACCCCCAGCCGCCCTACGGCCAGCAGCCCCCGTCGCAAAACCAGCCCTACCCGCCGCACCCGCAATCCCCGCAGTCCCAATCCCGCGCCTACCCGCAGACGCCCGGCTACCCGCCCCCGTCCCACACAGGCCAGCAACGCCACCCCGCCCGCCCCGGCACCCAGGGCCAGCCCTACCCCGGCTCCCCGTACGCGCCCGGCCGCCCGGCTCCGGAACAGCCCAACCGCGTCGCCGAGCCCGGCTCGAACCCCGGCACCGCGTCCCAGCCCGGCCGTCCGGCCGACCCGGGCACCGCTTCGCAGCCCAACCGCGCCGCCGACCCGAGCGCAGCCGGCACCCCGAACCAGGGCCCTTCCTCGCAGCCCAACCGCGCCCCCGAGTCCGCGATCCCCTGGAAGCAAGTCCAGCCAGGAACCCACGCGCCCGAAAGCTCCGCGCAGCAGACGTCCGACTCCGGAAACCGCAGCAGCGAAGCCACCGACCCGAACCAGAGCACCTTCACCGGGCGCCAGCCGTCCGAGCAGGCCAACCGCGTAGCCGAACCGACCGCGACCGACGACCCGGCCCAGCACCAAGACCCCGCCCACCACGAAGACCCGGCCCGCGCGGAAAACCCCGAAGCCAAGCCAGAAGACCCCACCCGCCCCCCGGGCGACCTGGCTCCGGTCATCCTCCCGCAGTCGCAGCAGCCGGTCGCCCCCGTCGACCCGGCCGCGCCGATGCCCACCAGCGTGCTGGCCAACCCGAGCCCCGGCACGCAGAGCATCATGCCGCCGTCGCCGCGTCTCCAGCCGCAGGAATCCCTGCCGGACCCGGGCACGGACAGCGTCGTCGCCGCGAGCGGCAGCGAAGGCCACGGCACCGGCACCCGCAGCGAAGGCGGTTCCCAGGGCAGCGGCACCGGCTCGTTCCCCGGCACGTCCCGGCGCACCGGCTCCCGCACCTCCAGCCGACGCTCCCGCCGCGGCCGTCTCGGCGCCGGACTCATCGACGTCCCGCCCGTGCCCTACCGCGACCCCGCGACGGCCGTGCTCGCGAACCCGGTCGTCTCCGAGGAAAAGCGCTTCTGCGGCAACTGCAGCGCGAAGGTCGGCCGGGCCAAGGACGGAAAACCCGCCACCCCCGAAGGCAAGTGCGACAACTGCGGCACACCGTTCTCGTTCCTGCCGAAGCTGCAGCCCCACGAGCTCGTCGGCGGCCAGTACGAAGTCCTCGGCGCCCTCGCCTACGGCGGCCTCGGCTGGATTTACCTCGCGCAGGACCACAACGTCTCCGACCGCTGGGTCGTCCTCAAGGGCTTGATCGACACGGGCGACGCGACCGCGATGGCCGCCGCCGCCAACGAGATGCGGTTCCTCGCCGAGGTCGAGCACCCGAACATCGTCAAGATCCACAACTTCGTGCAGCACCCGGACGCGCAGACCGGCACATCCGTCGGCTACATCGTGATGGAGTACGTCGGCGGCCAGTCGCTGCGCCAGCTCGCCCTGCAGCACCACCGGGAGAGCAAGCGGCCCGAGCCGTTGCCGATCGGGCAGGTCATCGCGTACGGCCTCGAGATCCTTCCCGCGCTCGGCTACCTCCACAGCCAGGGCCTGCTCTACTGCGACCTCAAGCCCGACAACGTCATCCAGACCCACGAGCAGCTCAAGCTGATCGACCTGGGTGCCGTCCGGCGCCTCGACGACTACGAGAGCCCGCTGTTCTTCACCACCGGCTACAGCGCGCCCGAGCTGGCGACGCAGGGTGCGTCGATTTCGAGCGACCTCTACACCGTCGGCCGCACGCTCGCCGTGCTGAGCTTCGAGTTCCAGGGCTACACCACGAAGTTCAAGTCGACGCTGCCCGGCCCCGACGCCGTGCCGCTGTTCGCGCTTTTCGGTTCGTACTACCGCTTCCTCAAGCGCGCGACGCACGTCGACCCCGACCGTCGCTTCCTCGCCGCCGAGGACATGGCCGACCAGCTCACGGGTGTGCTGCGCGAGATCATGGCGCTCGGCACGGGCAAACCGCGGCCCGCCGCGTCGACGGTCTTCGGGCCGGAGAGCCGGGCGTTCGGCGTGCACCTCGTGGTTCCCGAAGCCGGCACGAGCGTGCCGCTGCCCGAGCCCGCCGAGGTCGTCGCCGGTCTGCCGATCCCGCAGGTCGACACCGACGACCCCGCGGCCGGCGTCCTGGCGACCACCACCGCGCTCGACCCGCGCGAAGCCATCGAAGCCCTCGCCGGCGCGCCGCGCGAGTCCATCGAGGTCCGCCTGCGCATCGTGCGCGCACGCATTGAGCTCGGTGAGTTCGTGGAAGCCCAGCGCCAGCTCCAAGCGGCCCAGTACCTGGCCATCCGCAACGGTTTCCCGCACGACTGGCGCATCGACTGGTACCGCGGCCTCATCGAGCTGGCGGGCGCCCGCCCGCGCGTCGCACACGTCGCCTTCGAAGCCGTGTACGACGACCTCCCCGGCGAAATCGCCCCCAAGCTGGCGCTCGCCGTCAGCGCCGAGGGCGTCGGCGACTACTTCGGCGCCGCGCGCTACTACGAGCTCGTCTGGCGCACCGACCGGACCTACGTGAGCGCCGCCTTCGGCCTCGCCCGCGTCTACCTCGCCCAGGGCGCCCGCGCCAGCGCCGTCGAAGTGCTGGAGATGGTCCCCGCCACCTCCACGCACTACATCGACGCCCAGGTCGCCGCCATCAAGATCAAAACCCAGTCCGGCGCCGCCTCGGAGCAGTCCCGCATCTCCGAACAGGACCTCCTCGACGCCTCCCTGCGCCTCGAACGCCTCAACCTCGACGCCGAACGCCGAACCCGCCTGTCCGCCGAAGTCCTCGAAGCCGCGTACGACTGGCTTCGCGCGCCCTCCGCGCCGTCTCCGGCCGAGACCTCGAAGGTCCTCGGGTACGCGCTGGAGGAGCGAGACGTGCGGTTCGGGCTGGAGCGCTGCTACCGCACGCTGGCTCGACTGGCGGGAAGCACGGAGGACCGGGTCGCCCTGGTGGACCGCGCCAACTCGATCCGGCCGCGGACGTTCACGTAGGCCTGCGCGGAGTCGTGAGTGCGGAGGCCGGCCAGAACCGGCATCCGCACTCATCGTCCCTCGCCCTCACAGGCTGCGCGCGTTGATGTCCCCGTACTCCGTCGTCGCTTCGATGGTCAGCGTGGCCTCGCCGGAGTTCTGCAGGGAGTTGCGGACCCGCCCGTAGGACGTCCCCGCGTCCAATGAAGCCGAGACGCCCGGGGTGGCGCCCACCGAGACGTCCCCGGCCGACGTCCGCAGCACGACCGACCCGCGCACGGCCTCCGCGATGTCGATGTTCCCCTTGCCCGTGGTGATCGAAGCCGGGCCGTTGAGCCGGCCGACGGAGACGTCACCGGCCTGAGTGGACAGTCGCAGGCCGGCCGCCTCGTCGACCTTGATCGCGCCGTGCGAGCCCTCGAACGTGACCTCGCCCAGCCGGCCCACGCCGCGGAAGTCGGCGCTCGCGGCCGAGGCGGAGACGCGGGAGTCGGCGGGCAGCTGCACGGTGACCTCGATCGATCCCGAGGCGCCGAGCATCTGGTTCTTCGCCGTGGCCTCGATTCGCAGCACGCCTTCCGCGAACGAGACCGTGGTCTGCTCCGCGACCTTCACGTCGCGGGCCTTCGAAGCATCGACCGGCCGGACCTCGACCGCGGTGTCGGCGCGGTCCGCGGCGATGAACTGAACGCGCCCCGCGGGGATGGTGACGAAGGCGGAGATCGGGGCGGTGGTGGTGAACTTCTGCATCGGGATCAGCTCCTGTGCTCGTTGTTTCTGATACGAGAAACGCTACGTTGCGTTCAAGAACCAGGCAACAAGTTCGTTGCACTATAATGGCAAAACCCCAGTTCAGAGCCCGACAATCATTGCAATGGGACAAAATCTAACGCAACAGCACCGTTGCAATGAACTGAAACAAAACGCTACGCTGAAGGCCCGGAAACCACCACGAGGGAGAACCCGATGCCCGGCGGCCGCCTCACCCAGCAGGAACGTCAGCAGATCGCGCTGGGCCTCGCCGACAGCCTCGCCTACGCGGAGATCGCCCGGCGCCTCGACCGACCCACGTCGACCATCACCCGCGAGGTCATGCGCAACGGTGGCCCCACGGCGTACCGCGCCGACCTGGCCCACCACGCCACGGCACACCGCACCCGCCGCCGGAAGAAAGCAGCGGCACCCCCGCGGCAAGCAGCGCCGCAAGCCCATGGGCGCGACGCCGAAGCCGTCCGCGAGTACGAGGAGACGTTCACCGTCCTCCTCATGCAATCCGGCCTCCCTCGGATGGCCGCCCGCGTCCTGACCTGCCTCTACATCAGCGACGACGGCAGCGTCACCGCCGCCGAGCTCGTCCGCCACCTGCAGGTCAGCCCGGCGTCGGTCTCCAAGGCCGTCTCACTTCTCGACGGCCTGGGCCTGCTCAGCAGGGAACGCGACGAGCGCCGCCGCGAGCGCTACTTCGCCGACAACGACGTCTGGTACCAGTCCGTCCTGGCCGGCGCGAGGGCCAATGCGCAGCTCGCCGAGACCGCGAGGCAGGGCGTCGCGATCCTCGGCCGCGACACCCCGGCGGCCGCGCGCCTGGAGAACATCGCCCGGTTTGTCGGCTTCGTCGGCGAGAGCATCGCCCGCGCCGCGGAGCAGGCCCGCGAAATCCTGTACGCGAAACCCGAGGTCAGGGATTGATCTCCCACTCCTGACCGTCCCGCGCGCGCCGTTGCTTCTCGCGTGCGTCGGCCAGCTTCTGCAGCGCCGCCGAGTCACCGTGCGTCGTGAAGTGCTCGAACCCGACCGCCACGAACAGGGCGCGCGCGGTCACGGCGACCGGGCCGTCGGGCGCATCGAGGTGCCCATCAGCGGAAACGTAGATCTTGCGCCCCGCTGTGCCGTCCAGGCGGGTCTCGATGTGCAGCGTCGAGCCGACGGGCACGGGCCGGCGGAAGTCCGTCTCGAGCTTGCCGGTCACGGCCGGGCGCCGCAGCAGGTTGCCGACCGCGCTGCCCAGGGCCTCGTCGAACGCGCACGCCAGCAGCCCGCCGTGCGCGAGGCCGGGCGCGCCCTGGTGGGCGGGCGTCACGGTGAACATCGAGCGCACCGTGTGCCCCTCGCCGACGACCGATCGCAGGCGCAGGCCCGCATCCACCTCGTCGCCGCAGCCGAAACACTCGTCGAAATGCACGCCGAGCTCGGTGCCGGGAGCGGGAGCCTTCGGGTGCACGGCAGGTGGCTCCACGGACACCGGCGGCCACGGTCCAGAAACACGACTCATGCGCTGACGTTAACCCGCGAGTAGCCGTTCGCGGTACGCGGCCTGACGTGCGGCGCGCGTTTTCCTCAGCGCACAGTAGTCGGAAAATTCCGTACGGTAGAACTTTCCCGACTCACGCTGCCGATCAATCCCAGCCGGACAACACTCGGGAAATGAGCTGCATCGGAGCTACTGGGTCGCGTACGAGGAGGTCGTCGCGGGGATGAGCGAGGCAACGGCGAAAAAACCGGACGTGGACCAGAGAACCGTCAAACGGGCAGTCCTCGCGTCGGCGATGGGTAACGCCACCGAGTGGTACGACTACGGCGTCTTCACCTCGGGCGCCATCGCCACGAGCATCGGCACGGTCTTCTTCCCCGGCGAGGGCAACGCGGTGCTGAAGTCGCTCGCGCTGGTGGCGGTCGGGTTCATCGTGCGGCCGTTCGGCGGGGCGTTCTTCGGCCCGCTGGGCGACAAACTGGGGCGGCAGAAGGTCCTCGCGATCACCATTCTGCTGATGTCGGGCTGTACCTTCCTGGTCGGCGTGCTGCCGACGTACGCGGGCCCGTACAGCATGGGTATCGCGGCACCGATCGCGATCTTGTTGCTGCGCTTGATCCAGGGCTTCTCCACGGGCGGTGAGTACGGCGGCGCGGCGACGTTCATCGCCGAGTACGCGCCGACGAAACGCCGTGGTTTCTTCGGGTCGTTCCTGGAACTGGGCACTTTGAGCGGCTACGTGCTGGGCAACGTCGTCGTGCTCGCGGTCACGCTTTCCCTGCCGGCCGACCAGGTCGAGGCGTGGGCGTGGCGGATCCCGTTCTTCGTCGCGCTGCCGCTGGGCCTCATCGGTCTGTACCTGCGGTCGAAGCTCGAGGACACGCCGGAGTTCAAGCGGCTCGAGGCTTCGGGCAACAAGCCGAAGAAGGCGCCGCTGAAGGAGACCTTCACCCGCAACTGGCGGATGATCCTGAACCTGATCGGCATCGTGCTGCTGCTGAACATCGCGGACTACATGCTGCTCACGACCATGCCGACGTACTTCACGGATACGTTGAAGATCAACGACAACACATCCACGTTGATCATCATCGGCGTGGAGCTCGTGCAGGCCGCGATCATCCTGCCGCTGGGCGCTTTGTCCGACCGCATCGGGCGAAAACCGTTGCTGATCACCGCCGCGATCGGGTTCCTGGTGCTGAGCTGGCCGAGCATCAAGCTGATGCAGTCGGGCAGCCTCCTGTGGCTGATCGTCGGGTTCGGCATCGTCGCGTTCCTGCTGGTGCTGATGCTGGCCGTGATCGGCTCGACGTTCCCGGCGATGTTCCCGACCCGCGTGCGCTACGGCTCGTTCGCGATCGGCTACAACGTCTCGACGTCGCTGTTCGGTGGTACCTGTGGTGTCGTCGTGACGGCCCTGATCCAGGGCACGGGCAACAACGACTGGCCGGCGTACTACCTGATGATCGCCGCCGTGATCGCGCTGGTGCCGATCTTCAAGATCCCGGAGACTTCGCAGGTGCCGATCGAGCAGATCGACACCGCGGACACGGGTGGCAAGCTCGCGGGTGCTACTCGCTGAGGTTCTTTGCATCGCGGCCCGTCCCCCTGTGTGGTGGGGGACGGGCCGCTCTTGCTTCTTGCTGTGTCTTGCTTCGTCTACTGTGGACAGCTCGGGGGCTGCTCCGCTCAGCGAACCTCGGCAACCTCGACCGGGCGAGGAGCAGCGAAACGCTTGCGCGCCCACGTCGCCAGCCCACCGGCGACCACAACAGCTACTACGGTTTCGATCATGAGTGCGGCGAACACCATTTTTGCTTCCTCCTCGAGTTCTCGGGCCGGCTCGCTCTTCGTTCGACCGGCTGAGCAACAATCCTCGGCGGCCTTCGTCGACCGCCACAGGAAACATCGCCACGAGGCGCCCGGATATTTCGCCGAAAACCCACCTCGCCGGGGTGACGTCGGCCACCCTCGCCGTGGGGCCGTAACTGTGGTCTGAACAGGGGATTCTTGCCTCACTGAGTGAGAGGCCCGGGCCACCGCCACCGCATGATCAGTCCGCGCCCGACGGCTCGAATGGTCCAGTCGTGCGGCTGCGGCGGTTTGATCGGTCCTCCCGTCGCGCCGACGTGGTTCGACCGGTCCCCTCGCGGCGCGCCCGACGGCTCGAATGGTCCAGTCATGCGGCGGCGGTTCGATCGGTCCGTTCGTGCGGCGGTGGCGGCTCCATCGGTCCAGTCGCGCGCCCGCGGCCCGACTGGTCCGTTCGTACAACAGGCACGGCGGGTCCACTCGCGGCGCTGATGCGGTTCGAAAGGTCCAGTCGCGTGGTGGTCGTGGCTCGACCGGTCCATTCGCACCTGCCCTCGGGCCCAGGTCCGTTGGCGCTGAGGGACCTGCACGACTGGCCCCCTCGCGCAGCGGCGGCGGCTCGATTGGTCCAGTCGTGCGGCGGCGGCGGTTCGATCGGTCCGTTCGTGCGGAGGCGGCGGCTCCATTGGTCCAGTCGCACGCTGGCGGTTCGACCCGCCCATTCGCCGCGGCAGCCGCGGTGCGACCGGTCCGTTCGCGTGACACGCGCGGCACGACTGGTCCGCTCGCACCGCGGCGGCGGGTTGAGCGGTCCGTTCGCGCGACATGCGCGGCTCGACCGGTCCACTCGCGCGGCGGGCGGCGGCCGCGCCTCAGCGAGTCGTGGCGATCGGCGGTGCGATTGCGTGCGTGGGGATCGTGGTGGCCGGCGGGGGCAGGCGGGCGGGTGTGCGGGGGATCGACGGCACGGACTCCGGCGGCTCGCCCGGCGCCTGGACTGGCGAGCGGGACGGCGTCGGGTCGTCGGCCGGTGCGGTTGTGTCCGCGGTGGGTGGGGCGGTGGGCAGGGAGCTCGACGGGGGAGGCGTCGGCGCGACGGTCGACAAGCCGGGGCCGGCGGGCTGGACGGGCGTCGGCGGGCCGTGGTGGCCGGCGGCGAAGCTCACGGCCAGCCCGGCCACGACGAGGACCGCCGCGGTGGCCACGGAGCTGCCCGCCACGGCCAGGCGCTTGCGGCGGCGCCGGATGCGGGCGCCGTCGGTGATGACGTCGGCGGCGGAGAGGGTGAGGGGCGGGCCGTCCGGGAGGGTGGAGAACAGGGCGCGGACGTCGGAGGTCGGGTCTGGGGCGGAGCTGGGATCCGTGCCTGGCTCGGAGGCGCGAGCGGAGCCGGAGCCCGAGTCGAAGTCGCGATTCAAGCTTGAGTCGAAGTCGCGGCCAGAGCCAGAGCCAGAGCCAGAGCCTCCCGACCCACGCCCAAAGCCGTCAGCACCACCAAAATCACGCTTCACCAGAACAGTCACCTCCCTCCAGGAACAGCCACAGCCGCGAAGTGCGGCCCCAGCCGGTTGCGCAAATTGGCCAGGCCGCGGGCGGCCTGGCTCTTCACCGTGCCGGTGCTGCAGCCGAGGGCGGCGGCCGTCTCGTCGACGGACAGGTCCTCGAAGTACCGCAGCACCAGCACGGCGCGTTGACGGGGCGCCAGCACGGCGAGGGCCTGGCGCACCAGCATGTCGTGTTCGGTTTCGGCGTCCGAGGTGGGGACGTCGGGCGGAGCGTCGGTCAGGCGCTCCC
The DNA here is from genome assembly GCF_040678995.1 of Amycolatopsis sp. NPDC049253. NCBI lineage: Bacteria > Bacillati > Actinomycetota > Actinomycetes > Pseudonocardiales > Pseudonocardiaceae > Amycolatopsis > Amycolatopsis sp. NPDC049253. The sequence continues at coordinate 483,961 of NZ_JBFAQX010000001.1, forward strand.
GCTTCCAGCGGCTGCGGCGGTTCTCGGCGAGGAACGTGCGCAGCACGATCTTGCGCGCGTACGCGTCCAGGCTGTCGTGCCGCGACAGGCGCGGCCACGCGAGGTACAGCTTCAGCAGCGCCGCCTGCGTGAGGTCTTCGGCGCGGTGCCAGTCGCCGCACAGCAGGTATGCCGTGGCCCGGAGGCTGTGCGCGCGCTCGCCGAAGTACCGGGCGAACTCGCCGTCCCACGGCGAGCTCGGCCCGGACACCGGACGGAAGCGGGAGATCACCTGCGCGATCAGCCCCAGATGTCCGGCAGGTTCAGGTCGCCGGTCGGCCCCGCGGGGATCGCCGTGGGCACGCGCACGCCACCCGGAGCCTGCGCCGGCACGCGCGTCGGGACCGCGGACGGCGGCGCCACCTCGGTCGGACGCTGCGTCGTCGCCATCGGCGGCGCCTCGGCGGGCGCGGTCGGCTGCGCCGTCGGCGGCGCCGGCTGCGCGAACGCCACCGCCCCACCCGTCAGGGCACCCCCGGCCAGCAGCAACGCACCGACACTCAACGCGAAACGAATACGCAAAACAGCTCCTCAGCTCACGAGCACCCCGGTCGGCGGCGCCTCTTCTGCCCCTAGTCATGCCGCCGGCGCCGCACCGGGTTGCATCGAGTTCGCCAAGTTTTTCCCGCACCCCACACCGTCGTTCGCGCCCGGCCCACCACCCCGCAAACGCCCAGCACCCTCACCGACGCCCGACCAAGCCGGACGCCCGCACCGCCCCCTGACGCTGCTGTCGCGCCGGGCACCGTGGTCGACCGCGGCCGGGCATCGACGTGTAGCCAAGCCGGACGTTCACGCCGACCGCTGCTGTCGCGCCGGGCGCCATGGTCGTCCGCGCCCTCATTGACGCCCGACCAAGCCGGACGCCCGCACCGCCCCCTGACGCTGCTGTCGCGCCGGGCACCGTGATCGATCGCGCCAGGCGTCGTCGCCCGGCCGAGCGCCCGCACTGTTCGCCGCTCTCCCGCCGGGCACCGTGGTGGACCCGCGGCCAGGCACCGACGTGCGGCCAAGCCCGGCACCCACCTGCCCACCCCCACCCTCTGTCTTGCCAACACCGCAATCGACAGCCGCCCAACACCGGCTGCCTGAGAACTCGGCCGCGGGTCCGCCCCACGCCAGGGCAGAAGGCCCGGAACCCAACCGCAAACGCTTGCGCCCCCACCAGTCACCCCACCAACGACAAACGGCCGGAGGCACAGAGCCCCCGGCCGCTCACCGCGCAACAACAAACCTCACAGCGCGGACAACTTGCTCCACGAAGCCCAGTCGTAAGTCCAGTCGCTGTAGTCGCCGTCCTTCGACGTGAGGGTCTGGGTGCTGCCGGTGATCTCGACCGGGTCGCCCGGCAGGACGCTGTCGTAGTAGATCTTCGCGTTGGCGGGCGACAGGTTGAGGCAGCCGTGCGAGATGTTCTTCTTGCCCTGCGCCCAGATGGACCCTGCGAGGCCGTGGATGAACTCGCCGTTGTTGGAGATGCGGACGGCCCACGGGACGTTCACGTCGGTGTAGCCGTAGCGCGGGTTGCTCATCGAGTACGTCGCGTGCTTCGACATCACCACGTGCACGCCGCTGTGGGTGACGCGGCCCGGGTCGGAGTCGAGGCCGTAGCTGACCGGGAAGTCCATCACCTGCTTGCCGTCGCGGATGACCTGCATGCGGTGCTGCGTGGTGCTGCCCTTGACGATCTGCGAGCGCCCGATCTTGAAGCTCGCGGAGAGGTCCTGGCGCCCGTACGTGCCGTTCCCCATGGAGACGCCGTAGATGTTCGCGTTGACCTTCACCTCGGTGCCCGGCGCGAAGTACTCCTTCGGCCGCCAGTGCACGGAGGTGTCGCCGTTGAGCCAGGCCCACGAGCCCTCGGTCTTCGGCGTGGTCTCCACCGACAGCGCCTTCTCCACCGACGCCTTGTCCTTCACAGCGCTCGGAAACGTCAGCGCGATCGGCATCGCGATGCCGTATGTCTGGCCGTCGCCGACGTTCAGGCTGCCCGCCATCTGCCGGCGCGGCTTCACGGTGGTGAAGGCGCCGCTGATCTGCACAGGCTTGCCGTCGCTGCCGGTCGCCTGGCCGGACCACGTGTACGTCTTGCTGTAGCCGAGGTCCTCGGTCGTGCTCCAGCTCTTCTTGTCCGCGGACGGCTGGCCCTGCACCTGCTTGCCGTCCGGGTTCGTCAGCGTGACGGAGTCGAGCGTGCCGTCCGCGACGGTCACCTTCACCGGATCACCCGGTGCCACGTCCTTGGCGTTCGCGGCGGGCGCGAGCGTGATGCTGGCCGGCTTGGCGACGGGCGCGGCCTTCGTCGGGCCCCCGCCCGTGTTGCCGCTGGCGCTCACGGTGGCCGGATCGCTGGTGCACGCACCGAGCGTGAGCGCGGCGACGACCCCCAGAACCGCGATGCCCGCTCTCCGGCGCGCCTGCGTCGCGATAGCGATGTGTCGGATGGTCACACCGATCCCCAATCTCCCCTGGACAACCCCAACCACCCAGACGTCCCGAAGCGCCCGAACGTTGATCTACCGAGTAGTGACCAATGTCACATCAACTCTTGCGAAGCTCACGTACGGGGTCCAGACGACTCCGGGGCGTGCACGGTGAGGTCCGGTGCGGCCGTGCTCGATCAGCGTAACCGGCACTCCCGACAGCGCTCCGTAGGCGGCGATACGACGTTCCGGTGACGTGCGAGTCTGTGAACCGATCCGCGAGATCACAGGCTTCAGATTTGGCCAGATCCCGGTAGGCTGCTGAGCAGGCCGTCGTTTTGCGTGTTCGTGGCTTCACACTCGCGGAACTTCTGACGCGAGCCGTGGGGCCCGACAGCTCTTCGCTCGACTCGTTGGAACCGCCCGGGACGGCCGGGGTGCCGCTTCGGTGGCATTCGAAGCGGATCTGTTACGAGGAGTACAGCGGTGGCGCAAGGCACTGTGAAGTGGTTCAACGCGGAGAAGGGCTTCGGCTTCATCGCTCAGGACGGCGGTGAGGGTGACGTGTTCGTGCACTACTCGGAGATCGACGGGCGCGGCTTCCGCACCCTCGAAGAGAACCAGCGAGTGGAGTTCGAGGTCGGCCAGGGCCAGAAGGGCCCGCAGGCCCAGAAGGTCCGCCCGATCTGAGACAGGCCCAACGCGTTTTCTCAGGCCTGAGTAAGGAACTCCCGGCGAGTCGCTTGCCGGGAGTTTCTTTTTGTTGTTGTGTGACACCGTTTTGTTGACACAGCGTGATTTTACTGACGCAGCGTGACTTCCGGTCACGGAAAAGCCCCCGGCGCTGGTGCACCGGGGGCTTTCTCGTCTGCGTTCGTTGCGCTTCGGTCAGCGGGGGAGAAGCGGTTCGTCGAAGGAACCCTGGGGGAAGCTGAACTCGTCGGTCATGGCGTCGGAGTGCCGGCGATCCTGCGCCGACGCGGCCTGGCCCTCCCAGGAGAGGCGCTCCAGGATCCACTCCATCGCCAGCGCCTGCGGGGAGATGTCGCGCTCGTTGGCGATCTCCTTGAGCTGCTGGCTCGCGATGAGGTTCATGCGCAGCTGGTAGACCTGCGCTTCGCCGAAGCGCTTGCCGGTCCCGGTGCTTTCGGGGTCGGAGTCCGGAGCGAGAGCCGCGAGGTAGCTGGTGAGCTCCTTGTCCTCGACGACTTCTTCGCCCGCCGGCTTGGCGGCGTTGCGGTGCCGTCCGGACGAGACGGCCTTGAGGTTCGTACGGCTGCCGAGGCGGCCGAGTGAGGGAAGAGGCACCCGAACACGATAACGGTTGGGTCTCGGCAAACAAACGACTGTGAGACACGACACAAGCAATTAGGTCGCTCATTGAGCCTATTCGATCACCTGATCAGCCCAGCGGTAAACGCTGTTCAATGACCGTCTGTGGATGTGCTGTTCACGCGTTGCGCAAGGCGTGTTTCACCAGGTCGGCACGCGAAAGTGCGGAAATGGAGAGACCCCCGCGCCAGGGGGAGGAACGCGGGGGTCGGAGGGGATCTCCACAGGCGCTGACCGGGGGTGTGTCAGCACCATCGATTGTTGCACGAGTTCGGGGGTTGGGCGAGTGGAACCCGTGAGAAATCCACACTCCGGTTCACATTCACGATCTTGTGAATGTGTTCGGCGATTGCGCAGGGTTGTGCGGAGAGTGTTCCGAGGTTCACTCTCCGGGGGGCTGCCTGCGGCGCTTCGCTCTGGTTAGCCTCGCGGCCAGTTGTTCAGAACCGGGCGGAGGGGCCATGAGCGGGTCTGTGGAAGTTCGACAGTTCCTCCTTCGGTACGAAGGTGCCGATGGCGGAAGCACGTCGCTGACCGGCGGCGGCGTGCCGGCACAACGCGGGGCCACCGACGGCCAACGCGTCTCCGACGACCAGGTGCGGCGCGCCCGCCTGGCGGTCGCCAACGGCGCACTGGGGGTCGAGGACTGCGCCCAGCTGTTGGAGATGCTGGGACTCGATCTCGACGAGGGCGGACAGGCGCCGGTTCAGCGCTGAGGTCTGCCGTCGGCTGAGGTTCGGCGTCGCTCGGCGGTCGGTGCGGGCTGTCGTGTGACTTGTTGACGGTTCCCGAGGTGTCTTGGTGTCCGAGGTGTCTCGGTGTCTCGGTGTCTCGGGCCGGGTTGATCGCTTCGCTTGCTTCGGGGCTTGATCGACGCCTCGCGGCGCCGACGTCCGCCGCGATCGTCTCGTCGGCCCGGAGGAGTACTGTTGTTGCAGGTCATGAGCTTGCCGGAGAGTTAGTCACCCCCCGGTGTAAAGCGGTGGGGGCGTGCCCTATGCTTGTAATCGCTCCCGGGGGAACCTGAGAGCGCGGTCGGTCGGTTCGCCGAAACCGGCTGGGCTCCCATCGTTCAGTGGCCTAGGACTCCGCCCTTTCAAGGCGGCAACGCGGGTTCGAATCCCGTTGGGAGTACGCAGTACACGCAGTACCAGTAAGGCCCTGTGGCGCAGTTGGTTAGCGCGTCGCCCTGTCACGGCGAAGGTCGCGGGTTCGAGTCCCGTCAGGGTCGCAAGATCGTTCGGCTCCCAGCCGGCGTTCCCGGCCAGGTAGCTCAGTTGGTACGAGCGTCCGCCTGAAAAGCGGAAGGTCGCCGGTTCGACCCCGGCCCTGGCCACGCTCGAAGAAGCCGTCTTGACTCAGGTCAGGGCGGCTTTCTTGTTTTCCAGGGCGGACTTGGCGCGAGTGGCGCCGACGCCGGGGCGACGATTGCCGGCATGGTCGCGGGGACGCCGCGGTGGAGGCGGCTCGTGCGGCCTCCACCGCGACGTCTCCGATGATCGTGCTAGTTGCTGTGTTTCGGTTCGGCCCCCGGTGCCGTGGTGATCACAACCGGTCGGCGAGGGTTTTCGCCAGCGTGGTGTAGCCGGCGCGGAACCCGTCGTTGCGCGGAGCGGCCAAGGAGAGGTGGGCGACACGGGTCACGCCGTGGCTCGGCTCGATGACCGCGATGTCGGTGCCGTTGCCCTTGCTGAGGCAGTAGATCGCGGCTTCACCGAGCGGCTGCGCTTTGTCAGCGCACTCCTGTTCGGCGACTTGCAGCAGTGTCTTCTGCGCAACCATCGTCGGGGTCTCGGCGATCTCGAGGGCTGCCAGAAGGGAACCGTGGTCGTCGGCGCGGTGGTACTTGCAGGTGTAGACGGTGAGCCCGCCCTGGGCTGACGGGATTTGTTCGCTGCTGTCGTAAATGTTCGGGTCGCTGAACGCCTTTGCGATCTCCGCCGAGTCCAGAAACGGACACGCCGCCGTCAGCTTGGCCGGCGACACTGCCGGCACGAACGGCGGCGGGGGAGGGCTGGCGCTCGTGGTGGGCGCAGGACTGCTGCTGGAGGCCGGCGCTGCCACCACGGCTCCGTTGCCACCGTTCGAGCACCCTGCGGCAGCCGCCGCCACGAAGGCGGCGGCGATGAATCTTCGAGACAAACGCATGCACCGAATCCTGCCGGACTTTCCCGGAATTCCCGCTCGCGGAGATCCACTTGTGATCACGCGGAGTGGCCTGTTTGCCGAATATTCTTGCTGTGCGTGAAAAACCATGCGGGCTGAGGAGCAACGCGCGTTCTTCGAAAGCCTGGCTCAGAGAACCGCGCAAGGTGTAGCGCGTCTCCGTGGCGAACACTGCTGGCAGGATGCCGAACGTGACGCAAGACCTGTGGGACGCGCACGCCGCGGAGTTCGACGAGTAGCCCCATCACGGGTTGCGCGACCCCGTCGTGCGCGAGGCGTGGCGGGAGCTTCTGCTGTCGTTGCTGCCGAAGGCGCCGGCGTCCGTGGTTGATCTGGGTTGTGGGACGGGAAGTCTCGCCGTGTTGCTGGCCGAGGCCGGCGACGGGGTGTGTGGGGTGGATCTGTCCCGGCGAATGCTGGCGCTCGCCGAGGAAAAGGCGGCGGCTGAGGTCCGCGTCGAGTTTTGCCAGGGAGACGCGGCGGATCCGCCTTGCCCCATAAAGGCATTCGACGTGGTCCTCGTCCGGCACGTGCTGTGGGCGATGCCCGATCCCGCCGCCGCGGTGGCGCGTTGGGTCGAGCTGCTGAGGCCCGGCGGGCGGCTCGTGCTGATCGAGGGTCGCTGGTCCACCGGGGCCGGGCTGACCGCGGCGGAATGCGAGGCGTTGGTGCGAAGCGATCGGCAAGAGGCGCACGTCAGGAAACTCGACGACCCGGCGTTGTGGGGCGCGGAGATCGAAGACGAGCGCTACGCGGTGGTGAGCCGAGCCTGAAAGTGCTGGCTACGATCGCCCACGTGTGGGGGGTGGTGCGTAAGTCGAGGCTGCTCGTGGTCGGTTTGGTGCTCGTGTGTGCCGGCTGTGGGGCGGGGCGGCACCGGTTCGAGGAGACGATCGATCCGTGCGTGGTGCTCGAAGGTGACGTTGTCGCGCCCGTGACGGTCGGCCTGCACCACGAGGGGTCGTGGCCCGACGAGAGCAAGGCTGTGTCCAAGGCTGATTACGAATCCACCGCGTGCGACGTCATCTACGCCCGCCAGGTCGGCTACACGGTGGAGCGTTCGAACACCCGTACGCTCCACCTCGACATCCGGCGGTTCAACGGCGAAGACGCCTTCTCCGACGCCGGCCGCCGGTTCGGCGCGCCCTGGGACGACAAGGTCGCCGGGCCCTGGGATCACGCGACCATCCAAGACGGCCAAGCCAACGCCGTGTTCGACAATCTGGCCATCCACCTTGAGATCTCCGACGTCTCCAACGTCTCACTCGGCCTGAACACGGTCGCGGTGACCGCCGGCCTGCTGGGAGCCGTGGTGAATCGGCTGAAGGCCCACTTCGGCTGATTGGAAAAAACTTCTCGCAGTCATGTCCGGACCACCACCCCGGCTCCGACCACCCGGTGAAACCAACACCGGACCGAAGGAGCCCACCCATGAAGTACCTCCTCACCATGAACATGACCCCCGCCCTCTGGGAGGCCCTCCCCGACAGCGCGAAGCAGGAGGTGTACGACGGCCACGGCGCCTTCATGAAGGACAACGCCGCCGAGATCGTCGGCACGAAGGCGCTGGCCGAGCCGGGGGAGAGCACCACCGTGCGGGTCCGTGACGGCAAGGCACAGGAAGAAAGCGGCCTCCTCAACGGCAGCGACACCTTCTTCTGCGGCTACTACGTCGTCGACGTCCCCACGAAGACCCGGGCGATCGAGCTCGCCGCGCAGATTCCGGACGCCAAGCACACCGCGGTCGAGGTGCGGCCGGTGGTGCACGAGGCTTGACCTGCACCGCGGTCGAGGTTGCACGCTGATCACCATGTGGAACATCGACGCGGTGGACGTCGACGCGTATCTCGAGCGGGTCGGGCGCCCGCGCCGACCGCCGTCAGCCGAAGGGCTGCGGGAGTTGACGCGGGCGCACGTCGAGACGATTCCGTTCGAGAACGTGGACGTCGTGCTCGGGCGGCATCGGGGGATCGGGCTGGACGTGGTCGGCGAGAAGCTGATCACGCGACGAAGAGGCGGGTACTGCTACGAGCAGGCCGGCCTCTTCGCGGCCGTCGCGGAACGGCTCGGGTACGACGTGCAGCGGACGGTCTCGCGGGTTCAGCCCGATCGGGACGGGCCGTACACGCACATGACGTTGATCATCACCGCGGACAACACGCCGTACCTCGTCGACGTCGGGTTCGGGTCCGGGATGCTCGTGCCGATGCCGTTCGAGGACGGCGCGGTCGTGGACCAGGGCGGGTGGCCGCACCGCCTCATCCGCCGGGACGACTGGTGGGTCTTCCAGAAACAGGACCGAGGCGGCTGGGAAGACCTCCACGAGCTGCTCCCGCAGGTCCACAGCCGGCCCGTGGACTACGAGGTCTACCACCACTACATCTCCACCCACCCGAAGTCGGTGTTCTTCGGGCGGCTGATCCTCATGCGCCTGGAGGACGGCCGGCTGCGCCGCATGATCGGGCGGGAGCTCACCGAGTCCCGGCCCGGCGTGGCGGACGTGACGAGGACGATCGCGCCCGAGGGGCTGGAGAGGACGTTGGCAGACCTGGACATCGTGCTCACCGACGAAGAACTCGACGCACTGCTGAAGCTCTACTGAGCGAACAGCTCCGCGGCAGGCAGCGGCCGGCCCAGGTGGTAACCCTGGGCCTGGTCGCAGCCGAGCTGACGCAGCAGCGCCAGCTCCTCTGCCGTCTCCACGCCCTCGGCCACCACCGTCAGCCCGACCGCGTGGGCCATCGCGATGATGCTCGCGACGATCGCGGCGGCGTCGCGGGAATCGGCGATGCCGGTGATGAACGAGCGGTCGATCTTCAGCGTGTCCAGCGTCATGCGGCGCAGCTGCGCCAACGAAGAGTAGCCCGTGCCGAAGTCGTCGATCGCGAGGAGCACACCGAGGGAACGCAGTGCTGCCAGTACTTCCCCGGCGGCGACCTCGTCGCGCATCAGCGCACTCTCCGTCACCTCCAGGCACAACGCGGACGGTGGCAGACCCGTCGTCGCCAGGGCGTCGCGCACTGCCGGCAGCAGCTGCGGGTCTTCCAGCTGGCGCACGGACAAATTCACCTTCAACGACAGGTCCAGACCGCGTGACGCGCGCAGCGAAGCCACCTCACGCGTGGTGTCGCGCAGCACGAACTTGCCGATCTCGTTGATCAGCTCGCTTTCCTCGGCCAGCGGGATGAACTCCGCCGGTGAGATCGCGCCGTGGCCGGGATGGGTCCAGCGCAGCAACGCTTCCACGCCCACCATCTCGCCGGTGTGGAGGTCGACCACGGGCTGGTACGCGGGCCACAGCTGTCCACTGTGGACGGCATCACGCAGGTCCTGCTCCATGCGCAGCCGCCGTTGCATGCGCTCGCGCAGGGCGACGTCGAAGAACTCGAACCGCCCGCGGCCGAGCGCTTTCGCTTGGTACATCGCGACATCCGCGTCGCGCAGCAGGTCTTCTGCGCTGCGCTGGTCGCCCGCCGCGACGAGGACGATGCCGATGCTCGCGTCCACGTGGAGCTGGCGCCCGTGCACGGAAATGGGCTCCGCCAGCACCGAACGCAGGTGCGCCGCGAGCGAGCGCACCTCGGCATCGGCCGTGGCCCCGGCCGTGACGACCACGAACTCGTCACCCCCGAAGCGGCCCACCACGTCGACCGCGGCCGTGGCGCGGCGCAGGCGTTCGCCGACGATCCGCAGCACCTGGTCGCCGACGGAGTGGCCGAGGGAATCATTGATGATCTTGAACTTGTCGAGGTCGAGGAACAGCACCGTGGTGGGGCTGACGCGGTCGCGGCGATCGAGCCGGTCGAGCACGAGCGTGCGGTTGGCCAGGCGTGTCAACGGGTCGTGGGTCGCGTCGTGGGCCAGGCGGGCGCTGATCGCGCGCCGCTCCGTGATGTCGGTGAACGACGTGACCACGGAGACGCCGGCCGGGTCGTCCGGGTTGAGCAGCCGCGACGTCAGCGCCACCCACACGTCACGGCCGTCGGCGCGGCGCAGGCGCAGGACCAGGCCGTTGTGCGTGATCCCGGTGCGGCGCGTGGAGATCGACGGCAGCTCGTGCTCGGCCAGCCGGTGCCCGGACTCGTCGAAGAGCACGAGTGACGAGCACGGCACACCGATCAGCTCGTCGGCCGGCACGCCGAGGATCCGGCTCGCGGCCGGGTTCACCGACTCGATCAGGCCTTTCGGCCCCACGACCAGCACACCTTCGTCGAGCGCGGCGACCACCGTGCGGTAGTGCTGCTCCGCTCGGCGGCGCGCGGTCTCGTCAGCGCAGACGAGCACGTGGCCGTCATTCATCTCAGCTGCGGTAACGCGGATCGAGAGCGGAGCCCCTTCGCGATGGTGGTGCGTCTGCCGCACCACGCCTCCCGCGAGCTGGATCGCCGCGGGATCGGGATCAACGCCGAGCACCTCGCGCGCCGGGCGGCCGACGGCTTCCCCGGCGGGCCACCCGTACACGGTCTCGGCCGCGGGGTTCCAGCTCGTGACGATGCCGTCCGCGGTCACCGCCACGATCGCGTCGCTCACCTGCGACACCAGCGCGGCCTGTGCGGCCGCGGCCCGGCGGCCGGCGACGTCGCGGATCACGACCTGGATCGCCGACGTGGCGTCGTCGCCGGTGCGCAGCGACACCGTCTCGACGGCGAACGTGCTGCCGTCCACCCGTTTCACGACCGTTTCGACCGGTTCGCCCCCGGGTGCTTCGCCGCGATCCCGATCGGCCACCACGAAGTCGGTGACCGGCCGGCCCACGACCTCGGCGGCGGACTGCGCGCCGAAGAGATCGAGCGCCGCGGGGTTGGCGTAGGTGATCACGCCGCTTTCGTGCACGCAGGTGGCGTCGGCGCTCAGCTCCACGAGCCGCCGGTAGCGTTCGGCCAGCTCCGCGAGCTGCGCCTTGGCTAGGGCGTCGGCCTCCATAGTGCGTCCGGTCCCCCTGTGTCGGCGTGTGGCCCGTCGATTACACCACCAAGGGATCTGTCGTGTATATGCGCCGGGGAACCTTCGTATATCACGTGCCGTCGGGCCCGGCTCTGCGAATTTCCTCGGTGTCGGGCCCGGCGGACGCCGATTCACGCCGGGCGCGAAGCCGTGGGCCCCAGTAGAAGAGGCCGAAGTGCGCCGCGCACGCGTGGCCGAGCACGGTGACGACGGAATCGAGGCTGCCGGGCGAATCGGACACCCAGACCACGGCGATGAACAGCTCCATCACCACCAGCGCGGTGATGCGCGGCCGGCCGCGCAGCAGGAACACGAGCGCGCCCGCCGTGGTGAAGAAGCCGTAGCTCACGCCGATGTCGAGCCAGCGGCTCGCGGTCGTCGGCAGCACTCCGCCGCTGATCAGCAGCATCACGGGCACTTCCGTGGCGAGTGTGGCCAGCACGTGGCCGCTGAAGAAGACGATCGCCGTGCGGCCTGGTCCGAACCGGCGTTCGAGCGGGGCGAGCGCGATGGTGAAGATGATCGCGTAGGCGAGCCAGCCGCCGTCTTCGAGCCACAGCGCGCTGCTGAGCAGGGAGACGAGCGGGCGGCGCCAGAGGTTGTGGGCGTCGGTGCTCGAAAGCTGCAGCAGCTTCGCCGTGACGACCGGGTCGGCGAAGCGCAGCACGAGCGTGGTGCCGAGCAGGACGATCAGGTAACCGAACGTGAACGGTGTAGACCGCGGGGTCGGCAGCGTCCGCGCGAAGCTGCGGCCCACTGCGCGCCAGGTCAGCGTCACCCGGGTGGGCGCGGCCTCGCCGACGAGCCGGTGGGTCCACCAGTCTCGGAGGGTGACCGGCTGTCGGGCTCGCAGCAGCATTACTCCAGGCTCTCCGGGCATCCTGGGAGTTTCGCTAAGGGCAGCTGTGAAAGCGCTGTGATTCTCACCCGCTAGAGTGACGCACACTGCGTAGAACTTTCTGTCATTATTCACCCGTTCGGTGGCCCGGTGCGGTATGAATGGACCACTCCTGGTGAAAGGCCCGCTGGTGGACGAAGAGGTTTCGGTCGCCGAGCTACTCGTGCGCGAAGGTTGGGGCGAACGTCTGCCGCCGCCTTCGCGCTCGCGCTGGCGCATGGTCGCTGTGATGGTGGCCGTGGTGGTGGGGTGTGGCGCCGCGGCGATCCTGGTGTCGTTCGGCACCACGGCCAACGACGAGGCCACGCGCCTCACCGAGATGAAGGTCATCGAGATGCCCGACCGCACCGACGGTGCGGGTGGCGTCTCGGAGTCGAACCCACCGCCGGCCACGATCGCGGGGTCCGGCGAGGGGCAGGACTCCGACTCGTCGAGCGACGACGAGACCACCGAGGCCAGTGCCCCGAAGATCACGTCGATCATCGACCCGCTCAATCCGCGCGGCGGTGGCGAGCCCGGCACGACGTCGAGCAGCGACTCCAGCACCGCGAGCAGCGGCTCCGACTCGCCGACCTCGCCCACCGGCATGCCGCCCGGTTCGGGTGGCCCCTCGTCGGACAACCAGCCTCCGCCGCCTCCGCCCCCGTCGACCACGACGAAGCCCAACCGGCCGTGTGTCCTGGGCATCCTCTGCATCTGAGTTCGGCTGCCCGGAAACCCAGCTGGGCATCCCGATGACGAGGGAAGTGTTGCGGCGCGCGGAATCCGACGCGCACCGCAACCGCTCGTGGATCAGCTCTCGTCGTCCGGCATCAGCGGCCGCATGAAGCTGCGGCGGTACCGCACGACGCAGCCCGACTCGTCGCGGATGCGGTCGGCCGCGATGAAGTCCGGGTCGACGCCGAAGAGCCCGCGGTACTGCTCGTACGCGGCGAGGCTCTCGAAGCTGAACAACGCCCTCGCCTCGTCACTCGCGCCCTCCGCGGGCAGGAAGTAGCCGTGGTGCACGCCGCCCTCGCGCGTGACCAGGCGCATCCACGCCTGCGCGAACCGTTCGAACTCGGTGATCTTCGCGGGATCGATGACGTAGTCGACCACGCAGGTGATCACCGGCCCCACACCCGTTCGGCGGTCGCGACGATGAGCTCGAGCTTGCGCAGCTGGTCGTCCGTGGTGAGCTCGTTGCCCTCCTCGGTGGAGGAAAAGCCGCACTGCGGCGAGAGGCACAGCTGATCGATGTCGACGAAGCGCGAGGCTTCCTCGATGCGGCGCACCAACGTGTCCGCGTCTTCCAGCTCGGGGCGTTTCGTGGTCACCAAGCCGAGCACCACGCGCTTGCCCGGCGGGACGAACCGCAGCGGCTCGAAGCCGCCGGAGCGTTCGTCGTCGAACTCCAGGAAGAAGCCGTCGACGCCGAGCTCGCCGAAGAGGGCCTCGGCCACGAACTCGTAGCTGCCCGAAGCCGCCCACGACGAGCGGAAGTTGCCGCGGCACAGGTGGGTCGTCACGCTCATGCCCTCGGTCCGGCCGCGCAGCGCCGCGTTGATCTGCTGGATGTTGCGCAGGTGCAAGGTGTCCGGGTCGCCGCCCATGCGCGCGACGAGCTCACGCTGCGCCGGGTCGTTCAGGTACGCGAGGCTGGTGTCGTCGAGCTGCAGGTACGTACAGCCGAGCTCGCCCATCGCCGTCAGCTGCGCCGCGTACGCCGTGGCCAGGTCGGCGAAGAACTCCTCCAGGTCCGGGTACACGGTCTCGCTCACCGCCGCCCGGCCGCCGCGGTAGTAGATCATGCTCGGCGACGGGATGGTGAGCTTCGGCGTGATCCCGGAGTCCACGTGGGACTTCAGGAACGAGAAGTGCTCGGCGAAGATCGGCTGGTCCAGCCGCACGCGGCCGTCGACCTGCAGGCCGGGCGGGCTGAACTCGAGATCGCCCGCGAGGTTGTGGAACTTCACGTGCAGGCGCTCGTCGCTCTGCGAGATGCCGCCGAGCGAGTAGATGAAGTCCATGTGCCACGACGCGCGGCGGAACTCGCCGTCGGTGGCCGAGGACAGGCCGGCGACCTTCTGCATCTTGATCACGTCGCGGATCGCGTCGTCTTCGACGGCCTTCAGCTGTTCGGCGGTGATCTCACCCGCGGTGTGCCAACGGCGGGCGTCGCGCAGAACCGGCGGCCGCAGCAGGCTTCCGACGTGGTCGGCGCGGAAGGGGGGACGCGGAGTCATGCCTCGCATCGTCACACACAAACCGGCGGTATGCGTCGTGAGAAGATGCGCGATCGGATCCGCGTGAAAGGGGCTGCCCCCCCATGACCAAACACCCGGTCGACCAAGGTCTGCCCGCCGGGCGGCTGCTCCTGCTCGGTCTGCAGCACATGGCGATCATGTACGCGGGATCGGTGGCCGTGCCGCTGATCGTCGGCAGCGCGCTGAAGCTCGACGCGGCGACGATCGCGTTGCTGGTCAACGCCGACCTCTTCGTGGCCGGCATCGCCACGCTGGTCCAGTCCATCGGCATCGGCAAGCTCGTCGGCGTGCGGCTGCCGGTGGTCGCGGGTGCGACGTTCACCGTGGTCAACCCGATGATCCTGATCGCCTCCCAGTACGGCCTCACCGCGGTGTACGGGTCGATGATCGCCTCGGGTGTGTTCGGGCTGCTGCTGGCGCGGCCGTTCGCGAAGATGATCCGGTTTTTCCCGCCGCTGGTTTCGGGCACGTTGCTGCTGGTCATCGGTATCTCGCTGCTCGGCCCGGGCGCGGCGATGATCGCCGGCCACGACACGGAGGCACCCGACTACGCCACCCCGTCGCACCTCGGCATCGCCCTCGGCGTGGTGGCGCTGATCGTGCTGCTCACGCGGGTGCTGCGCGGGTTCGTCGCGCAGATCGCGCCGCTGGTGGCGCTCGCCGTCGGGCTCATCGTGGCGATTCCCCTTGGCCTGACCCAGTTCGGTGGTGTGGGGCAGGCGAGCTGGTTCGGGCTCGCGGCACCGCTGCACTTCGGCGCGCCGACGTTCCCGATCGCCGCCGTGCTGTCGATGTGCGTGGTCATGCTGGTGACGTTCACCGAGTCCACCGCCGACATCATCGCCGTCGGCGAGATCGCGGGCCGCCCGGCCACCGGCGCGGACGTCGCCCGCGGCCTCGCCACCGACGGCCTGTCGGCCATCCTCGGCGGCTTCATGAACTCCTTCCCCGACACCGCGTTCGCCCAGAACGTGGGCCTCGTCCAGATGACGCGCGTGCGCAGTCGCTGGGTCGTCGCGGTGACGGGCGGCCTGCTCGTGGTGATGGGCCTGGTGCCGAAGGTCGGCGCCGCCATCGCCTCGATCCCCGAACCGGTCGTCGGCGGCGTCGCGGTGATCATGTTCGCGATGGTCGCCGCGGTGGGCGTGCAGAACCTCAAGAAGGTCGAGTTCTCCGGCAACCACAACACGTTCATCGTCGCGGTGTCCCTCGGCGTCGGCCTCCTGCCCGCCTTCGCCACCGATCGCTTCGGCACGTCGATCTTCTTCCAGCACTTCCCCGCGTGGCTCCAGACCATCTGCGGCAGCCCGATCACGCTGGCGTCGATCCTTGCGTTCCTGCTGAACCTGCTGTTCAACCACCTGGGGGCCCGCAAGGATCCGGATCTGCTGTCGGCGCCGTAGGGGTGCTTGACTGATACCCATGCGGCACAACGCGCAGCGGCCACCGTCGGTCGTGGAGCGGGTGTTGGACGTGCTGGGCGCGTTCACGTCCGAGCGACCGGTGTTGACGCTGTCCGAGCTCAGCCGGCGGGCCGGGCTGCCGTTGTCGACGACGCACCGGCTCGCGGGTGAGCTCGTGCGGCGCGGGGCGTTGCAGCGCGACGAGCAGGGGCACTTCCGCGTGGGGCTGTGGCTGTGGGAGGTGGCGTCGCTCGCGCCGCACGGGGCGCAGCTGCGGGAGAGCGCGATGCCGTTCCTCGAGGACCTCTACGAAGCCACGCACCAGAACGTGCAGCTCGCCGTGCTCGACGGGGCCGAGGTCGTGTACCTCGAACGCCTCTCCGGTCGCCGCGCGGTGAACGTGATCTCGCGCGTCGGCGGACGGCTGCCGTTGCACGCGACGGGGGTGGGGCTCGTGCTGCTGGCGCACGCGCCGGCCGAGGTGCAGGAGCAGGTGCTCGCGCTGCCGCTCAAGCGGTACACCGGGAAGACGATCCGCTCGGCCGAGCAGCTGCGGCGGGTGCTGGCCGACGTCCGCCGCAACGGCTACGCGGTGAGTGACGGCCAGATCGAGCTGCCCGCGCTCTCCGTCGCGGCGGCGGTGCGCGGCGCGTCGGACACGGTGGTCGCGTCGATCTCCGTCGTCGTGCCGGCCGAGGGAACGGACCCATTGACGCTGGTCCCGGCCGTGCGGGCGGCGGCGCGCGGTATTTCACGGACGCTCGGCGCCACGCTGCGGCTTTCCGAAGACGCGCATCGCGAGACACACTGAAGCTTCCACTCAATGGAAGGCCTGCTGCGGTCAAGCACCGTCAACCAGCACCCTGAGGGCCATCCCGACGAGGTGAGGAGGCCCGGTGATCACGCTCGACGACGATCCGTTCGCCGACGAAATCCTCGTCGACCCCGTGCCGCTGCACCGCCGGCTGCGCGACGCCGGTCCCGTCGTGCGCCTCGGCCGTTACGACGTGTGGGCGATGGCCCGCGCCGACGAGGTCACGCAGGCGTTGAACGATCCCGAGACGTTCTGCTCGTCCGCCGGTGTCGGGCTCAGCGACTTCCGCAAGGAGACGCCGTGGCGCCCGCCGAGCCTGCTGCTCGAGGCCGACGCGCCGGAGCACGACCGGGCCCGCCGCACCGTGACGAGCGTGCTCACGCCGAAGGTCGTGAAGACGTACCGGGACACCTTCGCGCGTGAAGCGGAGAAGCTCGTGGCCACGCTGGTCGAGCGCGGCGAGTTCGACGCCGTCGCCGACTTCGCGGAGGCCTTCCCGCTCAAGGTGTTCCCCGACGCCGTCGGCCTGCCCGCCGAAGGCCGTGAGCACCTGCTGCCGTACGGCGCGATGGTCTTCAACGGCTTCGGCCCCCGCAACCACCTCTTCACCGAGGCCATGGCGCGCGGCGCCGTGGCCCGCGAGTGGATCGCCGAGCACTGCCGCGCCGAGAACCTGGCGCCGGGCGGGCTCGGCGCGCGGATCCACGAAGCCGCTTCGGAGTTCACCGACGAAGAGCGCGCGCTGCTCGTGCGCTCCTTCCTGAGCGCCGGTGTCGACACGACCGTCCACGCGCTGGGCAACGCCGTGTTGTGCTTCGCGTCGTATCCCGACCAGTGGGCCCGCCTGCGCGAGAAGCCGGAACGCTCGCGCGCGGCGTTCGAGGAGGTCGTGCGGTTCACGTCGCCGGTGCAGACGTTCTTCCGCACCACCACGCGCGAGGTCGAGATCGGCGGCGAGCGGATCCCGGCGGGGGAGAAGGTGCTGCTGTTCCTGGCCGCCGCCAACCGCGACCCGCGGCGCTGGCCCGACGCCGACACGTTCGACATCACGCGCCGCGCGGCAGGGCACGTCGGGTTCGGCTCGGGTGTCCACGCGTGCGTCGGCCAGATGTTCGCGCGGCTGGAAGGCGAGGTGCTGCTCGCGGAGCTGGCCCGGCGCGTCACGACGATCGAGCTCGCCGGCGAGCCGCGGCCCCAGCTGTCCAACACGCTGCGCGGTCTCGCGTCGCTGCCGGTGCGGGTCCGGTGAGCGGGATGCCGAAGGTCACCTACGTGCAGCCCGACGGGACCTCTCGCACCGTCGACGCCACGGTCGGTCACTCCCTGATGCGGGTGGCGATCGACCACGGCGTCGACGGGATCGTGGCCGAATGCGGCGGTAACGCCATGTGTGCGACCTGTCACGTCTACGTGGACCCGGCGCGCCTCGACGATCTTGGGCCCTTGTGCTCAGATGAAGAGGAGATGTTGGACTGCACGGCCAGCCCGAGGGCGGCCACCAGCAGGCTGTCCTGCCAGCTACCGGTGACCGAGGACCTCGACGGTCTGGTCCTGCGCTTGCCGGAGGAGCAGTTATGACCACAGGATCCTCGCCCGAGACCGTGCTTGTCGCCGGCGGCGGCCAGAGCGGCTTCCAGGCCGCGGCTTCGTTGCGGGACAAGGGTTTCACCGGGCGGGTGGTCCTGGTCGGCGACGAGCCGGGCGTGCCGTACCAGCGGCCGCCGCTGTCGAAGGCCTACCTCAAGGGCACGGCGGGTGAGGAGCAGCTGCGGCTGCGGCCGGAGGACTTCTTCGCGGAGAAGGGGATCGAGCTCGTGCCGGGGCGAGTGGCTTCGGTGGATCGGGCCGCTTCGCGGGTGGTGCTCGAGTCGGGTGAGGAGCTGGCGTACGACCACCTGGTGCTCGCGACCGGCGCGCGGAACCGGGTGCTGCCGGTGCCCGGTGCGGATCTCGACGGCGTGCTGATGCTGCGGACGCGGGAAGACGCGGATCGGCTGCGCGCTTCGCTGGAAGCGGCTTCGAACGTCGTGGTCATCGGCGGCGGTTTCATCGGGCTCGAGTTCGCTTCGCACGCCGGGCGGCCCGTGACGGTCGTCGAGGCGCAGGACCGGCTGCTGGCGCGGGTGGCGTCGCCGGAGGTGTCGGCGTTTTTCAAGGAGCTGCACGAAAAGGCCGGGCACACGGTGCTGCTCGGAACAGGTGTTACGGCGCTGCACGGCGATGGGCACGTCTCGTCGGTCGAGCTGGCCGATGGTTCGTGGTTGCCTGCTGACCTGGTCGTGGTCGCGGTCGGCGTGGTGCCGGAGACGACGCTCGCTTCGGACGCCGGGCTGACGGTGACCAACGGTGTGGTCGTCGACGAGCACCTGCGCACGGAGGACCCGAAGATCTTCGCGATCGGCGACTGCGCCAACTTCCCGTGCGTCCACGCGGGCGCGGCGACGCGGCTGGAGTCGGTGCAGAACGCCGTTGACCAGGCGCGATGCGTCGCCGCGGCGATCACCGGTGACGCCGCGCCGTACGACAGCCTGCCGTGGTTCTGGACCGATCAGACGGGCGCGAAGCTGCAGATCGTCGGCATCCTCGCGAACGCGGACCAGACCGTGGTGACCGGTGACCGCGCCGAGGGGCGGTTCTCGGTGCTGTCGTTCCGCGACGGTGTGCTGATCGCCGTCGAGTCCGTGAACCGCCCGCCCGACCACATCGCCGCGCGCCGGCTGTTCACGGCGGAGCTGCGCCCGTCGTACGCCGACCTCGAAGCCAGCTCGTTCGATTTGAAAGCCCATGTGAAGTCGCGTTCCGCGGCTTGACGTTCATCAGTACGGAGGTACCCCCGTTGCGCACCCAGGTCGCTGTGATCGGCGCCGGCCCGGCCGGTCTGCTGCTGTCGTACCTGCTCCACTCCGAAGGCGTGGACGCCGTCGTGCTGGAGGCGCGCGACCGCGAGTATGTGCGGCAACGCGTGCGCGCGGGGGTCTGCGAACAACCGACGGTCGAGCTGCTGACGGAGATCGGCCTCGGCGACCGCCTGGCCCGGGAAGGCTTGCCGCACGAGGGTTTTTCGCTGCGGTTCGACGGCCAGGACCACCGGATCGCGCTGACCGAGCTCACGGGGCGGTCGATCACGGTGTACGGGCAGCAGGAGATCGTGAAGGACCTCGTGGACGCGCATGAGCGGCAGGGGTTGCCGTTGGAGTTCGAGGTTTCGGACGTCGCGGTGTCTGATGTGGACACTTCTCGTCCGGTGGTCCGGTACCGGGACGCTGCCGGTGTTTCGCAGGTTATCGAATGTGACGCCGTTGTCGGCTGCGACGGTTTCCACGGTGTCTCTCGTCCGTCCATTCCGGACGGTGTGTTGCAGTTCTTCGAGCGGGAATACCCGTTCGCGTGGCTGGGTGTGCTGGCGCAGACGCCGCCTTCGCACGAGGAGCTGATCTACACGCATCACCCGCGTGGCTTCGCGTTGCACAGCATGCGTTCGCCCGAAATCACGCGCCTCTACCTGCAGGTCGACCCCGGTGAGGACCTCGCGGCCTGGTCCGACGACCGCATCTGGTCCGAGCTGTCCACGCGCCTGGCGGTCGACGGCGAGTTCACCCTGCGCGAAGGCCCGATCCTCGACAAGGGCATCACGCCCATGCGAAGCTTCGTCGCCGAACCCATGCGCCACGGCCGCCTCTTCCTGGCCGGCGACGCCGCCCACATCGTGCCGCCCACCGGCGCCAAGGGCATGAACCTCGCCGTCGCGGACGTCCGCGTGCTCTCCCGCGCCTTGGTCTCGCTGCTCAAGGGCGACCCCACCCTGGCCGACGCCTACTCCGACACCTGCCTCCGCCGCGTCTGGCGCGCCGAACACTTCTCCTGGTTCATGACGACCATGCTCCACATCGACCCGGGCGCCGACGCCTTCGCCCGCCGCCTGCAACTGTCCCAACTCCGCTACACCGCCTCCTCACGCGCCGCGGCGACGAGCGTGGCGGAGAACTATGTGGGGTTGCCGTTCGGCGTTTGATGCTTCGGCTTACGCCGGGGTGCGTGAGTGGACCTTTCGTGCGGTGGTGAGGGTGCGAGGGGACCTTTCGTGCCGTGCTGAGGTCGCGAGGGGACCTTTCGTGCCGTGCTGAGGTCGCGAGGGGACCCGTCGTGCCGTGCTGAGGTGCGGTTGGGACCGGTGGTGCCGCGTCGCCGGGGCTACGAGTCTTTCGTGCTGGGCGGCGGTACGAGTGGACCTTTCGTGCTGCAGAGCGGTCGCCAGGGGACCTTTCGCGCCGCGTGGGTGGCACGAGCTGTCCTCTCGTGCTGTGTGGCAGTCGCGACGGGACCTTTCGCGCGCCGGTGGGTGCGCGAGTGGACCGTTCGGACCGAGGTCGGTGGCGAGTGGACCGCTCGCCCAATGGTGCTGCCGCGACTGGACCTCTCAGGCTGTGTTGTGTTCGCGAGGAGACCTTTCGCGCTGCTGCGGCGGCACGAGTGGACCTCTGGTGTCCCGCAGGCGGCACAAGCGGACCTTTCGCGCTGAGCGGAGGGCGCGGACGGACCGTCGCGTGGTGCCGTTGCGACTGGACTGTCCCGCCCGCCGCGGATGCCGCGAGTGGGCCTTTCGTGCGGTGGATTATGCGCGAGCGGACCTTTCGTCGCGGTGCTGCCGGCGCGAGTGGACCGTTCGAACCAGACCCCGCACGTGAGCGGACCACCGGCCTCCGACTCCTCACCCGATTGCGAACCCACCACGAAGCGCGCTTGACTCTGACACCGTGTGAGACCCGAACGTAGGTGGTGTCATGTTCAGCATCGGAGAGTTCGCCAAGGTCGGCCGCGTGTCCGTGCGGATGTTGCGGCACTACGACGCGCTCGGGCTGTTGAGGCCGGCGCGGGTGGATCCGCACAGTGGGTACCGCTACTACGCGGCGGACCAGCTCGCGCGGCTCAACCGCATCCTGGCGTTGAGTGATCTCGGCATCGGGCTCAAGCAGGTCGCCGAGGTGCTCGACGAGCGGCCCAGCGCGGAGCAGCTGCGCGGGATGCTCAGGTTGCGCCGGGGGGAGCTGGCGGAGCGGGTCGCGGCGGAGACGGCGCGGCTGGCGCGCGTCGAGGCGAGGCTCCGGTTGATCGAAGTGGAGGACGCCATGTCCGAAGTGGACGTTGTGGTCAAGCCGGTCGAGGGTGCTCGTGTTGTTGCGGTCGGGGGGATTGCCGAGTCGTTCGAGTACGAAGACATCGGGCCCGTCGTCGGCGGGCTGTGTGCGAGCCTGGCCGAACGGATGGAGCGCGCGAGCCTGAAGTTCGCCGGGCCGGCCATCGCCTGGTACGAGCCGGCCGACGATCGGGTGCACGTGCAGGCCTGCGCGCCCTACGTCGGGTCGCCCGAGGGTGCCGGGCTGGACGAGGTGGAGCTGCCGGCCCTCGCCCACGCCGCGACGCTCGTCCACCGCGGCACGATGGCCACCATCGCCGAGTCGTACCAGGCCCTCGCGCGCTGGATCGACGACAACGGCTACCGCGCCGAAGCGGGCCACGCGCGTGAGGTCTACCTGCACACCGACGGCGACGAGACGGGCTGGGTGACCGAGCTGCAGATCCCGGTCTCGGCCGCCTGACGAACGCGGCTGGGCCGGCACGCCCGGCCCGGCCCGCGCGGCCGAATCGCCGCGGTTGCGGCCGGTGACCCGGCCGTGCCGAGGGCGACCGGCAGGGCCGACGCAGCCGGAACGGTGAGCGATCCGGCCGCGCCGAAGTCGCCGACCTGCCGGGCCCTCGCGACCCGGCAACCACCGGCCAGGACCAGTCTCCTGCCGATCCAGGCTGTGATCCGACCAACCTCGACCAACCGACAAGTCGACCCCATCCCCAAACCCATCCCCAAACCCATCCCCAAACCCTTCGTCAACCCAAGGTTGACGACACCGAGTCGTCAACCTACAGTTGACGGCATGACCTACCCAGTGAAGCTCGACGACCTCATCAGCGCCATCAAGGCGAACAACGACAAGGACGCCCTCGCGCAGCTGTCCGACGCCGTGTACATGGGTGAGCACCTCGGGGAGCTCGCCGACCACCTCATCGGGCACTTCGTCGACCAGGCGCGGCGAAGTGGCGCCTCCTGGACCGAAATCGGCACGAGCATGGGCGTCTCGAAGCAGGCGGCCCAGAAGAGGTTCGTGCCGAAGGTCGATCCGGGGGGTGATCCGGGCGGGATGATCGAGCGTCTGTACGGCCGCTACAACGACCGCGCGCGGCACGTCGTCGTGGCGGCGCAGCAGGCGGCGAAGGACGCGAAGAGCCCGGGCATCGACACCGTGCACCTGGTGCTCGGGCTGCTCACCGAACCGGCCGCGCTGGCCGCTGGGATCCTGGTGTTCCAGGGCGCCAGCCTGGACGCCGTGAAGGAAGCGGCGGAGGCGCGGTTGCCCGAGCCCGTCGACCCAGTGCCGGACCCGATGCCGTTCACCGCGGCGGGCAAGAAGACGCTCGAGCTGACCCTGCGCGAAGGCCTGCGCCTGGGCCACAACTACATCGGCACCGAGCACATCCTGCTGGCGATCCTGGAGCAGGGCGAAGGCGCCGGCTACGAGGTGCTCGCCGGGCTGGGCATCAAGAAGGAACCGGCGGAGGCGAAGATCCGCGAAGCCCTGGCCGAGATCCTGGCGGCGCGAGGGCAGTGAGGTACGTGGTGCCGGCGGTCGTCGTCGCTTTGCTTCTGGTGGCGGCGACCGCCTGACCCCTAGGCTGGCCCGCATGGCCGACCGGTTCATGGAGGAGTTCCGCCGGGCGTTCGAAGACGCCCAGGGCGACGGCCCTCCCGCCATCCAGAGCTTTGAAATCGTCGAAGACAACGACGAAACCCTCGCCGCCGAAGCCGGCCGCCTGCTGGAGCCGATTGTGCAACAGCTCGCGCTGCTCGGTCCGCAAGGCTGGGAGTGGTTCTCCGCCGAGTTCTCCTTCACCGTCTCCGCCGAGATCGCGCTCCTGCGTTTCTTCGCCGGCAACCAGCACCAGGACGTCTACGTTCCCGAGCCCATCACCGCGATGCTGCGCAACCAGCGCCACGTCGCCGCGCGGATGTCCGCCGGCCCGTGGTGGCGCCTGATCCTGAGCGTGCTCAACAGTGGCCAGCTCAGCGTCACCTACGACTACGGCGATGAACCGTTCCCGCAGCACCAGCTCCTGCCGCCGCAGCACTACCGCGACGACCTCGAGACCTACCGCCGCCCGCAGGTCCCGCCCTGGCTCAGCGAATACACGCGATGAAAAAGAGGCCCCCGCCGAAACCGGCGGGGGCCCCTTCGCAAAAGATCAGGCACCGACCTCGTCACGGGAATCCGTGGCCCACAGCGTGTGGAACGAACCCTCGCGGTCGACGCGCCGGTACGTGTGCGCACCGAAGAAGTCACGCTGACCCTGCACCAGCGCGGCCGGCAGGCGGTCGGCGCGCAGGCCGTCGTAGTACGCCAGCGCGGTGGAGAAGCCCGGCGTCGGGATGCCCAGCTGCACCGCGGTGGAGATGACCGAACGCCACGAGTCCTGCGCGTCCTCGACGGCCTTGCGGAACGCGCCCGCGGTCAGCAGCGTCGGCAGAGCCGGGTCCTCGGCGTAGGCCGCGGTGATGTCGTTCAGGAACTTCGCGCGAATGATGCAGCCCCCGCGCCAGATCGACGCGACAGCGCCCAGGTCGATGTCCCAGCCGTACTCCGTGGCGCCGGCCTGGATCTGGTTGAAGCCCTGCGCGTACGCGACGACCTTCGACGCGTACAGCGCCTGCTCGACGTCGTCGGCGAAGGTCTCCAGCGCAGCGCCCTTCAGCGGCGTACGCGCCGGCCCCGCCAGCCCGCGGGCGGCGGCGCGAAGCGGCTTCGAGCCCGAAAGCGAACGCGCGAACACGGCCTCGGCGATGCCGCTGATCGGCACGCCCAGGTCGAGCCCGATCTGCACGGTCCAGCGGCCCGTGCCCTTCTGCTCCGCCGCGTCCTCGACGATGTCGACGAACGGCTTGCCCGAACCGTCGACGTGCTTGAGCACCTCGGCGGTGATCTCGATGAGGTACGACTCGAGCCGGCCGGTGTTCCACGTCGAGAACACGTCGGCGGTCTCCGCGGGCGAGTAGCCGGCGGCGCCGCGCAGCAGGTCGAACGACTCGGCGATCAGCTGCATGTCGGCGTATTCGATGCCGTTGTGGACCATCTTCACGAAGTGGCCCGCGCCGTCCGCGCCGATGTGCGTGCAGCACGGCGCGCCGTCGACCTTGGCCGAGATGTCCTCGAACAGCGGGCCGAGCGACTCGTACGACTCCTTCGAGCCGCCGGGCATGATGCTCGGGCCGTTGAGCGCGCCCTCCTCACCGCCGGACACGCCCGTGCCGACGAAGTGCAGCCCACGCTCCCGCAGCGCGGCCTCGCGCCGGCGGGTGTCCGCGAAGTGCGCGTTGCCGGCGTCGACGATCACGTCGCCCGGCTCCAGCAGCGGTGCGAACTCCTCGATCACGGCGTCGGTGGGCCCACCGGCCTGCACCATGATCACGATCTGCCGCGGCCGCTCCAGCGCGTCGACGAACTCCTGCGCGGAGTACGCCGGGATGAAGTCGCCCTCGTCGCCGAACTGCTCGACGAGCGTGCGCGTCCGCGCCTCGGAGCGGTTGTGCAGGGCGACCGTGTGCCCGTGCCGGGCCAGGTTGCGGGCCAGGTTGCGGCCCATGACCGCCAAGCCGGTTACCCCGATGCTCGCCTTCTTGCTCATCCGAACCCTTTCCGAAGTCTCTTCTCGCTGCGAGCCTAGCGTCGTTCGGGCCGCGGCGAACCTGCGAGAACATTCACCGGGAGTTCGGGAATGACCCGTACCCGGCGGTTGTCGTCGGGGGCACGGTCTGTGCCCACTCGGTTCCTGGGGGCGAGGCTACGGCGCAGCTGCTCGCGGCGAACCTCAGGAGAAGCAGCGGATCGGCGCACCGTTGTAGGCGACCATGTCGGTGATCGCGGCGACCAGGTCGATCGGCGCGCCCCACTCCGCGCCGTCCAGTTCGGCGTACGCGCGGTGCAGGTTGCCGGCCAGCCGTTCCTGTTCGGACAGGTCCGAAAAGGTCCCGAGATCGGTCTCCTTCGCCAGCTGCAACGGGGAAAGCCCCGCGGCCTTGCCGCGTTCGGCCGTCTCCTGGACGAACTTCAGGTACGCGTCGACGACGTCCACCGTCTCCAGTCCACACGGGCCGCCGTGGCCGGGCAGGATCAGTGCGGGCTCAAGCTCGCGGATCACGTCGAGGGCGGCGCGCCAGCCGGCGATCGAGCCCATCAGCGCGAACGGGCTGCCGCCGTGGAAAACCAGGTCACCCGCGAACAGCACGCGCTGCTCGGGCAGCCAGGCGAGCACGTCGTTGGTGGTGTGGGCGGCGTGCCCGGGGTGCACGAGCTCGATCGCGGTGTCGCCCGCGTGGACGGTCAGCCGGTCGTCGAACACGACGTCGGGCGCGCGCAGCTCCAGGTGGCCCCAGTCGTTGCCGACGAGCGCGCCCTCGTAGGTCTCGATGCCGGCGGCGAGCATCGCGTCGCGCGTCTTGCGCTGGCCGATGATCGTCGCGGCGCCGACGAGGTAGTTGCCGTTGGTGTGGTCGGAGTGGTGGTGGGTGTTCACGAGTGTCGTGACGGGTCCCGTCGTGGCCTCCGCGGCGGCCAGCAGGGCGCGCGTGCGCCGCTCGGTGGCGCACGTGTCGATGAGGACGGTGTGGTCTCCTGCGGACACGAAGCCACAGTTGTTGATGAACCAGGAACCGTCGGGCTGGACGTAGCCGAAGACACCGTCTGCGAGGCGCTCGACCTTCGCGGCGCCGGGGGAGCGATCGATCACGCCCGCCACTATGCCGCAGAACCGACTGGCGCAGTACCGGGCGCCGGAGTAGTCCGGATGGAGCAGTGGCGGTGTCCGAAAGGCGCTATCTGGCCTGGTCCAGGCGAGTGGCACCCAGGGTGACTGGCTTTTCGGATCATTTCCTGGAACGCTGCGCGGTGTCATCATCGAACCCCGTTGGGTAAAGGCACTAACCTGGGTGGTTCGAACGTTCGCGCGTCGGCAGTGGTCGAGAGACCGCTACGGCGGTTAGTGGTCCGGGAGAGCAAGGCTGATGGCGAGCACCGTCACCTCGCGCCGGAAGCAGCTCGGAAACGAGCTCCGGCATGCTCGAAACGCCGCGCGGATGACACAGCAGCAGGTCGCCGAAGTTCTCGGCTGCACCCAGGGCAAGGTCAACAAGATCGAGTCCGGAGCAGTGGGGGTCAAGCTCGGAGATGTGCGATCGATGCTGAACGCGTTCGGGATCAACGGCGAAGAAGCCGACACCCTGATGAACCTGGCCCGCGCCGCCGCCGGCCAGCGCGGCCACTGGTCGGGCTACCGGTCGGTGGTGCCCCACTGGTTCCGCACCTTCACCGACCTCGAGCCGGCCGCCGCGGAGATCCTCACCTGGCACGGTGAGCGCATCCCGGGCCCGCTGCAGTCCGAGCACTACATGCTCAAGCAGTTCACGGAGGCGGGTGCGACCGACGTCACGTCGCTGGTGCGCAACCGGCTCGACCGCAAGGCCGTGTTCGACCAGCAGCAGCCGCCGTACTACCGGTTCATCGTGAGCGAGGGCGCGCTGCGCCGCGCTCCCGGCGGGACCGCGCCGGCCGTGATGCTGGACCAGGTCGAGCACATGCTGGCGCTCGATCGCTACCCCCGCGTGTACGTGCACGTGCTGCCTTTCGGCGCGAAGCTCGCCGCGGTGCCCAACGACTTCACGATCATGCGCTTCCCCGACCGCACGCGGGACTTCGTCTACATCGAACACTCCGCCGGCGGGCTCTACCTCGACGACGTCAAGGACTTCAACATCTTCGTCGACTCGTGGGACCGCCTGCGCGGTGCGGCACTGGAGCGCGGCGAGACGCGGCAGTTCCTCAAAGAGCTCGCCGAGGGCTACCGGGCGCAGATGTCGCAGTGATTTCCAGCAGCGGCACGGTTTCTTCCGCGCCGGGTTGGCTGTTGATCTCCTCCTGCACGCGCTGAGCCGCCTCGCGCCACCGCGGTTCGGTGAGCAGCCGCACGGCTGTCTCGTGGATTTCCTCCGGTGTCGCGGGTTCCGGGTCGAGCGCGACGCCGGTGCCGAGCCTCGTGGTCTGGCGCGCGTTGCCGGGTTGGTCGGCGCCCATGGCGAGCACGAGCGACGGCAGACCGTGGGCCAGCGCGCCCAGCACACTGCCGGACCCGCCGTGGGACACCACGAGGTCGATCGACGGCAGCAGCTCGGCCTGGGGCACGAAGCGTTCGACGCGGACGTGCGCCGGTTGCGGCCCGAAGACGGCGGGGTCGAGCTGGGTGCCGACGGTGGTGGTCACGTTCGCGGTCAGCCGCGCGAGCCCCGCGAGCGTGCGTTCGAAGAGGTCGCCCGACGCGGTGTTGAAGTCCGTGCCCAGGGTGAAGTACACGCCGGGCGGCTCGTGTCGCGGCCGGGGCGGGATCGGGTCGCCCTGGCGGAACGAGAACGTGCCGGGCGGCACCGGCGAGGCCGGGTCGCGGATCGACGGCGGGAACGGCGACAGCACGAGCTGGCCCTCCAGCATCGTCAGCTCCGGGTCCGCCGGCAGGCCGTGCCCGGAGCGCAGCTCGTGCAGGGGTTCGGCCACGAGGTCCTTGCGCAGCAACGTTCCCGCGGCCAGCACGAGGACGTTCACGCACGGCACGCCCAGCCGTTCGGCGGCGATCGCGGCGCCGAAATCGACCTCGTCCCGGATCACGACGTCGGGCCGCCAGTCGCGGATGATCTCCAGCAACGCGGCGGCGCGCTCACGGCCCGCGCGGCGGGCGAAGAGCTCCTGGATCTCCCAGTCGTCGCGCGCCGGGTCGACGGGCGGCAAGGGCTCGCGCTTCGGTGCGGCTCGCGCGCGGGGCGCGCTCGTGGCCAGCGCCGTGAACCCCGCGCGCTCGATCGCCGGCCCGTGGCTGCCCGCGCCGGCCACGGCGACGGTGTGCCCGCGCGCCGCGGCCGCCCGCGCGACGGGCGCCATCGGGTCGAAGTGGCCCCGTCCGCCGACGAAGGTGAAGAGGAAGCGCATTCCCGGCAAAGTAGTGGTTGACAACGGGGCTGGTCGCGTCGTTTTCCTGGGCTTCCGCCACAGCAAGCCCCGATCGGGTGTCACTCGATCGGGGGTCGGCTGCGGGACGCGCCGGGAGATCGGCAGACTGGTCCGCACCAGCACACCGCGGGTCGGAAAGGGACAGCTGATGACACAGGTACCGGATCCCGAAGCCCCGGAGGGCATCGACCTCGAGCGGCCCAACGCGGCCCGCATCTACGACTGGTTCCTCGGCGGCACGGCCAACTGGGCCATCGACCGCGAGTTCGGCGAACGCGCGGTCCAGACCTTCCCCATGATCAAGACCATCGCGAGGTCCGGGCGGGAGCTGCTCGGCCGCACCGTGCGCTACATGGCGCGCAACGGCATCGACCAGTACCTCGACCTCGGCTCCGGGGTGCCGACGGCGGGCAACGTGCACCAGATCGCCACATCGGAGAACCCCAACGCGCGGTGCGTGTACGTGGACAACGAGCCCGTGGCCGTCGCCCACTCGCAGATCCTGCTGGAGCGGGAGGGCGTCGCCGACCGACACGCGGTGCTGCAGGGCGACCTGCGTTACCCGGGTGACATCTGGCCGCGTGCGCTCGACACCGGCGTGCTGGACCCGAAGCGCCCGATCGGGTTGATCATGTCCGGCGTCCTGTACTTCATCGGCCGCGAGGAGGGGGCGCACGAGATGGTGCGCAAGTACCTCTCGCTGGTGCCCTCGGGCTCGTTCTTCATGGCCTCGCACATCACGCTCGACGGCGTGCCGGAGTCCGACGGGGACAGCCGCGAGTCGATCCACGAGCAGTACAAGCAGTCGAGCACGCCGATCCACTTCCGCTCGCGCGCGGAGTTCGCGGAGTTCTTCGACGATCTGGAGCTCGTGGACCCCGGTGTGGTCTGGGTTTCGGAGTGGCGGCCGGAGGAGGGCGAGTCGCGCAACAGCGACCGCATGGCCGCCGACCCGTCGTTCAGCGGCGGCATCTGCGCTGTGGGACGGAAGCCGTAACGACGAAAGCGCGCCCCGGGAGGGTGGCCCGGGGCGCGCTGGTTCGGTGGTCTGTGTCGCGCTTACGCGCGGGACGGGCCCAGCCCGTGGACGAGCGGTGCGAGGTCGACGCGCGCCTCCAGCGGCCTCGTGGCGCGGACCAGGTCCGGCTGGCGCGGGGCGGGCACGTCGAGGTCGGTGTCCCAGGTGACCGGGCTGCGCAGCGGCGCCTGGATCAGGCTGAAGCCGAAGCGGTTGCGCAGCTCGTGGTTGATCCCACGCCGGCCGTGAGTGTGTTCATCCTCACGGCGGAAGAGCGTGGTGAGCCGGACGGCCATGAGATCACACCCCCAGTTCCGATAGCGGTGACCGGGGCAGATCCGCTCCGGCCAGACCGAGGCAGCTTTCGCACGGCATACCCACGCCCGGCGCCAGCCACTCGACGTGCGTCCGGGGAAGTGTTTCCCCGCACCGCGCGAGCACCACAGGAGAAGAACCGGCTGCGTCCACCTCGAACACGTGCACGACGCGGCGGGATTCGCCGGCCCTGCCGGGAGCGAGCCTGCCCGTCATGAGCACGTTCGCCGTCATGCTGTCCTGGATGATCACGCGGTCCCTCCCCCCGAGGTCGGCGACGGTTCGTGGACTCCGCTGGTGGGTTGGGCCGAATGCAGCAAGCCATTCACCCACCATCGGCGCCCCGATCGATGCGATTAATCCTACTCCTGGAATAATCTTCATGTCGAGATCGGGCCGAGTTGATCACCCGCTTGGCCCTGCGGTTTGCTCCGTAGTGACAGAAAGAAGCCGGGGACGTGCGTGGCGACCGCACGCCCTGCAGGAGGCTCGGAGGTACGACCCATGACGGATTATCCGTCGCTCCAGGATTACGACCCGAACAAGGCCGAGGGGCTGTTCGAGGACGCTGCCTGGGAGAAGTCGTTCGCCAGTGAGCCCAACGGCGGCAGCTGCGTCGAGGTCAACCTGGGCCGTTCCGACCTCGTCGGCGTCCGCGACACGAAGCTCGCGTCCAGCCCGGTCTTCGTGTTCGACCGGGGCGAGTGGGAGGCCTTCCTGGTCGCGGTGAAGGCCGGGCAGTTCGACCTGCCGCCCGGTGCTTGAGGCGGGTTCGCGATTCACGCCGGAACCCGCATGCGGGCCTCGCCGTGAGGCTTTCACCAACTATCACTCGAACGAGTGATTCTCGCTGACCCAGGGTGGTTGCCCGGCCGAAAGCACCCCCATGTGGCGTTCGGTGCGTTGAACGCCACATAGGAGTGCTCGGGGCAGTGGGTCAGGCGGTGGCCGGCACCTCGCCACCCCGCAGCCGTTCGCGGGTCCGGCGCCAGGCGATGACCACGAGCACGACAAGGCCGATCAACGGCAGGCTGCTGATCGCCCAGCTCAACCCCATCGGCGGTCCCGGCTGGGCCAGCACGGGCAGGCTCTTCAGCTCGCCCGTGCCCTGGCCCTGGGGGCCGTTGATCGTGAAGCGGAACGCCCACGTGCCCTCCGTCGGCAGGGCGCGGATGTCCAGCCCCCAGACGTCGCGCTTGCGCGGGTGGCGCGCCAGCGGCTGTGGCCGTGGGAACGCGGTCGCGGACGGGTTGTGCAGGGCGAGCGTGCCCGTTTTGGTGCCGATGCCGCCGTCGGGGATGAAAGTGAAGTCGAGCGACTGCATCGCCCGCAGTGGCCACGTCGAGAAGCCGACGGTGAGGCCGTAGGGCCCGGCTTGCACGCGCTCCGTATGGACGATGTTCACCGGCTCGTACGCGTTGGCCGGCAGGGCGGTGGCGAGCAGCAGGCCGATGACCGCACCCAGCGCCAGCAGGGTCTTACGCATGGGTCTGCACCTCCGAAGCCGGGGCGAGCAGGCGGAGCATGCCACCGAAGCGCCAGCCCGCGAAGCCGCCCGCCGAACCCAGCACGCCGGCGGCGAGGCCGGTCGCGAGAACCGCCGTGAGGTCACCGACGTGACCGGAGTAGACCAAGCCGCGCTGCACCAGCAGGGTTGCGCCGACCAGGAGCCCGGCCAGCCCGCCCGCGAGCACGGACACGCGGCCCAGCTGCCAGCTCCGCCGTCGGGCGAGGAGCAGGTAGGCCTCGACCAACGCGGCCACCGGCAGGAGCGCCATCGGCATCAGCGCGGGCATGTCCGGCACGCCGCTCACGTAGTCGCGAACCGGCAGCCCCACGAGGTCGGCGTACGCGCGCGCGGCCCACGGTGAGAACCACCAGAAGACGGCCTGGATCACGGCCAGGATCGCCGCTGTCGCCACGGCGCCGCCCGGCCGGCGCAGGAACCCGGCGCCGGCGAACACGAGCAGCACGGACAACAGCGTCGACCCCACCGACGTCGCCTCCACCGGGTCGAGGTCCACCTGCTGCAGTCCCAGTGCCGTCACCGCGCTGAACGCGATGAGCACGGCCAGCGAGCCGAACACCCCGATCCGTCCCCAGCTGTGCTCCCGCGCGGCGGCGAAGACCATCGTGGTGCCGATGATCGACAGCGTCACCGAGAGCAGCAGCCCGATGTGCGGCGGCGAGTCGATCACGGCGTCGAAGCCGTACAGCCCGTGCCACCACTGGTCCCACAGCCCGTAGAGCAGGAACAACGCGGCGCCGACGCCGGACACGAGGTAGCCCGCCGGCGCCGCGAACGTCCGGCCGAACACCCCGATCGCGCGCCCGCCGATGCGCGGGTCGACCGGCCGCCCGGCGCGCTGCGCGGCCGTGGTCAGCAGCACCACGGCCAGGCTCGCGAGCCCGACGATCGCGCTGCCCGAGTACAGGAACAGGTGCGGCAACGTGAAGAACGTGTCCGGGCCGACGTCGTCGTGCCACTGCACGTCCCAGGTGAGCCCGACCATCGAGATCATCGACCCCGCGAGCACTGTGCACGCGGGTGCCATCCCCGGCCTTCTCGTCGCGGTGACCACCCGGGCCCCCGACGCGGTGAGATCCATCCCCGGCCCTCCTTACTGGTTGACCAACACGGGAAACACGACTTGGCCGGTGCCCGCCGGCCCACGCAGGGAGACCGTGATCTCCCACTGGCCCGCCATCGGCAGGCCGACTTCGGCGGCGCGGAAGTGCCCCGGCCCGTCGGCGGTCGCCGGCACGGGCGTGATGGCGTGGCCCATCTGCGGCATCACCGGCTCCACCGTCACGCCGTCGACGGCGGGACCGGTCACCGCGAACGCGAACGTGTTGCCCCCGACGCGTGGCGCGTCGGACGACAGCTGCACGGTGTACGGACCGGTCGTCGACTTCAGCACGGTGGGACCGCTCGGCCCGCCGCCGAGGAGCAGCCAGCCGGCGACGACGGCGGCCACCACCACGACGACGCCGATCAGCACCACCGGACGGTTCGTTTTCATGGGCCCCCTCCGGGAACAGCCGGCACGTCGAGCGCCACCGGCACGGTCAGCACGGACCAGCCGCGCTCGGCCTGCAGCCACAGCCGGTAGCGGCCGGGCGCGGGAAACGTGTACGTGAAGGGCACATCGGGCCCGTACGCGGCGACGGTCTCGTCCGGCACGCCCGTGAGACCCGGTACGTACGGCGGCATCGCGTGCGCGTGGGCCCAAGCCGGCGCGGTGGCGGCCGCGGCGCCGACGCCGTTCGCCGACGGCAGCGGCCCGACGACGATCAGGTGGCCCAGCATGCCCAGCCACGGCTGGAGGTCGCCGGTGGGGAAGTGCGCGGTGACGGTGACCGGCGTGCCGGCTTGCACAGCCGTGGTGGTGACGTCGATCGGTACTCCGTCGACGACGCGTTTTCCCGGCCCTGCGGGGACTTCGGCGGGGTTGCCGGTGACGCCGTTGAAGTCCACAGTGGACCGGGACAGCTGAACGCCACCGCCGCGTCGCTCGAGTTCCGCGGCGACCGCGTAGGTTCCGGATTCCGGTGGGGCGAAGTCGACGCGGTATTCGCCGGGTGCCACTCGCACCGGGTGCAGGTGCCACAACCGGCCCGAGGGCGAGATGGCGATGAGGTGCACCAAGGCGTCGTCGTGGATCACGAGGTCGTCGGCGGGCCGGCCGGTGGACCCGTCGGTGAAGTGGAGGTCGAGGGATTTTCCCTGCGTGCCAAGGGTCAGATTCACCGGCGGCCGCGAGTAGTCCGTGACGGGCAGGCGCGAGAGTGCGTACGGATCGGTGACGTTGTCGACGGTCGCGTCCAGCTGCGCACCCGGCGCGGGCGGCGGGGGAGTGCCGGTGGACAGCAGTGCGCCGGTGACCGCGACGGCCAGCGCCGCGACCATCCCGCCCGCCGGCAGCAGTGCGTAGGCGGTCCGGCGCGACCGCACGGCCACGACCAGGGCGATCAGCAGAAACGTCCCTGCCGCAACGAAACCGCCGTATGCCGCCTTCTCCCACGGCGGCACCACGCGCGCCGGCACGACGAACGGAATGGTCGCGGTGGTCGTCCCGTCGTTCAGCCGCAGTTCCCACGGTCCGGCGTGGTCGACGCCGACCGTGCCGGAGTACAGCCCGGGCGTCGCGCCGAGCACGACGTCGCCGCGGGAGACCACGACGCCGTCGGCGGCCGCCGCCAGGTGCAGCGGGCCGGGCGCGGTGCCGGTGTGTGTGGCGATGTCGACGTGCAGGTCGCCCGGTGTCACGTCGATCCGCCGGATGATCACGGTCAGCTCGCGGGCGCCGAGGGTCTGCGCCACCTGGATGTCCGTGCCGACCGGCGCCCCGTCGGCGCGCGCCGTGCCGCCGCCGAGCGCGATCCCCAGCGCGCACAGCACCATCAGCAGCGCCGATCTCTTCGTGGTCCCCATCACGGGAAAACGTAACGAGGTCACGGCAGCCGAATCGTCACGGAAGCGGGGGAAGATCCATCCCCGGTTCGGGGGATGCGGACCCTGAGGCGCCCGTCTCCTTGCGAACCGGAACATCGCTCCGTATGGTTAACGGAGCAACGTTCCGTTTGCTCTTCGGAGGACCATTCCATGCAATACCGCACCTTGGGCCGCACCGGTGTGCAGATCAGCGCGCTCTCGCTCGGCGCCATGAACTTCGGCGCGATCGGCCGCACCACGCAGGACGACGCCACGGCCCTCGTCGATGTCGCGCTCGAAGGCGGCATCAACGTCGTCGACACGGCCGACATGTACGGCGCCGGCGAGTCGGAGGTGCTGGTCGGCAAGGCCATCGCCGGCCGCCGCGACGACCTCGTGCTCGCCACGAAGGCCGCCATGCCGATGGGCGACGAGCGCAACCATCGCGGTAGCTCGCGGCGCTGGCTCGTCACCGAGCTCGACAACAGCCTGCGCCGGCTCGGGGTCGACCACGTCGACCTGTACCAGGTCCACCGCTGGGACCCGTCGACCAGCGATGAGGAGACGCTTTCCGCGCTCACGGACCTGCAGCGCGCCGGGAAGATCCGCTACTTCGGCTCGTCGACGTTCCCGGCGTACAAGATCGTGCAGGCGCAGTGGGCCGCGCGCGAGCGCCACTTGGGCCGCTTCGTCACCGAGCAGCCCAGCTACTCGATTCTGCAACGCGGCATCGAAGCCGACGTGCTGCCGATGACCGAGGAGTACGGCCTGGGCGTGCTGGCGTGGAGCCCGCTCGCGTCGGGCTGGTTGTCGGGCGCCGTCCGCGAGGGGCGCGAGATCACCACGAGCCGCTCGAAGGTCCTGCCGCAGCGGTTCGACCTGGCGCTGCCCGCCAACCGGGCTCGCCTCGAAGCCGTGGAGCGCCTGGCGAAGGTCGCGGCCGACGCCGGTCTCACGCTGATCCAGCTCGCGCTCGGCTTCGTGACCGCCCACCCGGCTGTGACCAGCGCGATCATCGGCCCGCGCACGCTGGAGCACCTGCGGTCGCACCTCGCGGCCGCCGACACCGTGCTGTCCGCCGACGTGCTGGACGCGATCGACGAGATCGTCGCGCCCGGTGTGGACCTGGCCGCGCACGAGAAGTTCGACACCCCGCCCGCCCTGCTCGATCCCGCATTGCGTCGCCGCTGAAAGGACCCTCCCCATGTCACCTCGGTTCGGCATCATGACCGCCCCTATGCAGGTGGACTACGACGACCTCGTGCGCGTCTGGCGCGAAGCCGACGCGCTGCCGGAGATCGAGCACGCCTGGCTCTTCGACCACCTCATGCCCATCGCCGGCGACCCCGACGGCCCGATTTTCGAAGGCTGGACCCTGCTCTCGGCCCTCGCCGCGCAGACTTCACGCTTGCGTCTCGGCCTCATGGTCACCAGCAACCGCTTCCGCCCGCCCGCCGTGCTGGCCAAGATCGCCACGACCGTCGACGTGGTTTCCGCCGGCCGCCTGGACTTCGGCATCGGCGTCGGCTCACGCCCGAGCCATCCGCTGGCGAGGCGCGAGTACGAAGCCCACGGCCTGCCCTTCCACGAGACCGCGCACGCGGTCCAGGCCCTCGCCGAAGCCTGCACGATCATCCGTCGCTTGTGGACGGACACCGCGCCCTTCGACTTCGCCGGCGAAACCACCCGGCTCAAGGGCGCGTTCGGCAACCCCAAGCCTGTGCAGCGCCCCCACCCCCCGATCGTCATCGGTGGCCGCGCGTCCGCGACCCTCCGCGTAGCCGCCGCCCACGCCGACCTCTGGAACATCCCGGGCGGCGACCTCGCCGACTGCGTCAGCCGTAGCGCGCTCCTGGACCGCTATTGCGCGGACCTCGGCCGCGACCCGGCGGAGATCACGCGCTCGATCCACCTGCAGGCGTCGTACGAGGACCCCGGCCTCACCCGCAAGGCCATCGCCGAGGCGGTCGGCGCCGGCTTCGAACACGTGGTCCTCGGGCTGCCCGCGCCGTTTCCCGAGGGCGTCGCGCAGTGGGTGGTCGACGAGCTGATCAAGGGCTGACCGAGGACCCACGCCACGGCGGTGACCTCGCAGGAGTGGTGCGCCCGGTGGTCGACGAGCTGGTCAACGACCTGCCCGCGAACTCGCGCTGCTGCGTCGCCGCCTCGGATTCCTTCGACTGGGAAACGACCGCAGTCCGGGCTAGCGCCTCAACGCCGAGGTCGGGTGAGGCGTTCACAGGCAGCGCTGCCCGCGCCGTTTCCCGAGGGCGTCGCGCGGTGGGTGGTCGACGAGCTGATCAAGGGCTGACCGAGGACCCACGCGGGTGCTGATCAACGCCTAACCCAAGAACTCCCGCAAGTGCGACACCACCGCCTCCGGCTGTTCCTCCGGCAGGAAGTGGCCGCAGTCCTGGAGGCCGACGCCGGTGACGTTGTCGGCGTAGTCGCGCCAGAGGTCGAGTGTCGGGAGTGTGCCGAGGAGGCCGGACTGGCCCCACATCGCGAGCAGGGGCTGGGTGAGGCGCTTGCCCGCGGCGAAGTCGGCGTCGTCGAGGGTGGCGTCGTCCGGGAAGGAGGCGCGGTAGTCGTCGAAGCCGGCGCGCAGGGCGCCCGGGGCGGAGAACGCGCGGACGTACTCGTCGACGTCCTCGGCGGGCAGGCCCTGGCGCTGGAACGTCCAGCGCTCGAAGAAGTAGCCGAGGTACGCGGCGATGTTGCTGCCCGCCAGTAGTTCCGGCAGGTCGGGCTGCAGGTGGAACAGCCAGTGCCAGTAGCCCTTCGCCACATCGGAATCCAGCCGCTTCCACATCTCGCGCGTCGGCGCGATGTCGAGGACGGCCAGGCGCTCGACCTGCTCGGGCCGGTCCAGCGCCCAGCGGTGCCCGACGCGGCCACCGCGGTCGTGCCCGACGACGGCCAGCCGGTCGAACCCCAGCTGCTCGGCGAGCTGGGCGAGGTCGGCGGCCATCGTGCGCTTGTCGTAGCCGCCGCGCGGTTTGTCGGTGCGGCCGTAACCGCGCAGGTCGGGTGCGATCACGGTGTGGGTTTCGGCGAGCGGGCCCGCCACGCGGTGCCAGCAATGCGACGTCTGCGGCCAGCCGTGCAGCAGGAACACGGGCGGGCCGTCGCCGCCGCGCAGGTAGTGCATCCGGAGGTCGCCGACCTGGGCCATCGAGGGTTCTAACCGGATCATGGGGTTAGACGCTACCGGAGGCGGCTAACCGGTGGCAAGGGTTAGAATGAGCCGCATGGAGTGGGTCTTCGACGGCGGCCGGCCGTGTCTCGACCTCGTCAACACGCTGCGCAACCGTCACCAGGCCGAGGGGTTCGAGCTGCTGACGACGCCCGAAGCCCTCGCCGAGTGGCTCTCGCTCGCCGGTCTCGCCGAGGGCCAGGCGCCCGTCACGGCGGAGGACCTCGAAACGGCGAAATGGCTCAGGGAAGCGGTGAACCGGCTGGTCACGACCCCGCCGAAACAGCAGGACGTCGAGCTCGTCAACAAGGCCGTCGAGGAGCCGCTGCCCAACGCACGCCTGCGGTTGTCGGGCGGTGAGCTCCACAAAGCGGCACCAGCTCCGCGCAACCCGGTCGCCGCCGCCTTCGCGTTGATCGCCACCGACGTGATCGAGCTGGTGACGAGCCCGGTGGACGTCCGCGTCTGCGCTGCCGAAGACTGTGGCCTGCGCTTCGCGGACGCATCACCGCGGAGGACCCGCCAGTGGTGCTCGATGTCCCGCTGCGGCAACCGCGCCAAGGCCCGGGCCCACTACGCCCGCACCCGCGGCTGAGTCAGGGGATCAGCCGATACGCCCACGGGTGCGCCCGCAGCCACACGTTCAGCTTGCCGATCCACCGCATGTGCGCCGTCCGCAACGGTGCGGGCACCAGCCGGCCGACAATCCGCACCACGCGGCAGAACCGCGCGAACCGCAGTTGATCCCGAGAAGTCCACTGTAGACCGAGCTGCTCCCGCAATGCCGAGGGCAACGTCGCCCGGATCAGGAACAGCTGCCCCGATGCCTGCGCGTCCCGGAGCCGGGGCCACCACCGGTCCGGCAGCCACCGCACGGGTTTCGGCACGGTGTGGATGGTCTCGAACAACGTCGTCATCGTCTCGTTCGGCCGGAACGACGCGACCATCTCGTCGCAGTACCGCTCGAACGAGGCCCAGTCCGGCGGCAGATCCCGCTCCCGCACCCCGAGCACCCGGCCGACGTCGCACATCTGCGCGTAGTACTCGTCGAGCTCGACAGGACTCAACGGGCGCCCGAAAAACCGTTGCACATCAACGGGAACCTTCACCAGCGTCGCATGCACCCACGCGTATGCCGCCGGATCCAGCCCGCTGTACCGCCGCCCGTCGGCGACCCCGGTGAACGTCCGATGCAGCTCCCGCAACCGCGAAGCCTCGAACCGCGCCCCGGCCGCGCCGCCGTACACGTAGATCGACAGCGAAGCCCCCGTGCGCATCAACCGCGTCCACGGGTCCTCGGTGTAGTTCGAGTGGTCCCGCACCCCGGCCGCGACCACGGGGTGCGCCACCTGCAACACGAGAACCTGCCCGGCGAGCAGCACGTCGCGGAAGTCGCCGAAGTACCGCCAGGCCGCGGTGCCCCGCACCACCGGCGGCGCCACGTCAGGCCCCGCGCAGCAGCATCATGAGTGGTTCGGCGGCCGGGACGTCGGTGCCCGTCGACAGCCGGCGCAGCTGAAGCCCGGCGATGAGCGCGACGACGGGGCCGGCCACCCGCGCGGGATCGGGCACGCCGAGGGCGCGCAGAATCGTCGTGGCCAGATCGTCGTACGCGGCGAAGCAGCGCGCGGACGCTTCGTGCAGCCCGGGATCGCGGGCGGCTTGCAGGTAGAGCTCGTGGGGCGCGAGGTCGTCGGTGCCGAACGGCAGCTGCTCGATCACGTGCTCCACCACGGCCGCGGCCTGCTCCAGGCTGAGGCCGTCAGCGCTATGCGCGTCGGCGATCGCGGCGAGCTTCGCCGTCTCCTCCTCGGCGAACAGCAGCATCGCCTCGCGCAGCAACTCCGTCTGGCTGGGGAAGTGGTAGGTCAGCGTGCCGAGCGAGACGCCGGCGGCGGCCACGATGCGCCGGTTGGTCAGCCCGCCGACGCCTTGCTCGCCGACGACCTCGAGCGTCGCCCGCAGGATCGCGTCGCGGGTGTTCACCACACCCTTGCGGGCCGGCGCAGGTGCCACCGTCGGACCTCTTCCAGTTGCGCGGCAACGGAGATCAGCCGCTCCTCGGCGTGCGACGGGCCCAGCAGCTGGGCGCCCAGGGGCAGCCCGTCCGCCGTCTGTCCGGCCGGGACGTTGATCCCCGGCCAGCCCAGCACGTTCCACGGCCAAGCGTAGGGGCACGCGGCGATCATCGTCTGGTCGGTGCGCCAGCCGGTGAGGCCGTCGAACGCGCCGGTCTTCGGCGGCGGCGTCGCGGTGGTCGGGGTGAGCAGCACGTCGACGCGGCCGAACACGGAGCCGATGCGGCGCTGCACCGCGGGTTCGAGCGCGCGGGCGATTTTCAACGCGCCGGCGAGCACGGTGCCCTGCTGCGCGTTGCCGCGGGTGCGCGGGTCGAGCTTGGCCTTTTCAGGCACACGAGCGGCCCAGTCGCGCACGCCGGTGAGCGAGCGTGGCAGGAAGGTGAGGCCGATGAGCCCGTAGTCCGGATCGATCTCGACGATCTCGTGGCCCAGGTTCGCGAGCGCCTCCGCGGTGTCGCGCACGGCCGCCTCGACCACCGGGTCGAGGCTGGTTTTCGTTGCGGTGAACGGAATCCTGGTCGACAGCCCGATGCGCAGGCGGCCGGGTTCCCGCCGGGCGGCTGCGCGGAAGGAGCTGTCGGCGCCCGTGGTGACGTCGAGCAGGGTCGCCGCGTCGGCGACGGTCCGGGCGAGCGGCCCGAGCACGGTGAGCCCGTGGAACAGCTCCCCGCCCGCCGGCACGCGTCCGCGCTGCGTCTTGATGCCGACGAGCCCCGTCCACGCCGCCGGGATGCGCACCGACCCGGCGCCGTCCGAGCCGAGCGCCGCCGCGACCACCCCGCCGGCCACCGCGGCCGCCGAGCCGCCGGAAGACCCGCCGGGCGTGTGGTCGGGGTGCCAGGGGTTGCGCGTGACCCCGAACGCCGGACCCTCCGTGAACGGCCATTGTCCTAGCTCAGGCGTGTTCGTCTTGCCGATGATCACGGCGCCGGCCCGCTTGAGCAGCTCCACGGCCGGCGCGTCGGCTGTCGCGTCGGGGAAGTCGCCCGCGCAGCCGAACGCCGTCGGCAGGCCCGCGAGGTCCACGTCGTCCTTGATCGCGACGGGCACACCCAGCAACGGCGTCCGGTCACCTCGCGCCCGTCGTCGATCGGCTTCCTCGGCCTCGGCGAGGGCTTCCTCGTCGCGGATCCGGCGGAACGCGTTGAGCACGGCCTGGCTCGCGTGCGCTTCTTCCAGGGCCGCGGCCGTGAGCGCCGCGGAGGTCGTTTCGCCTGCTTCGAGCGCTGCCACCTGATCGGCGACGGTCGTGAACGCGACTGCGCTGATCTCAGAAGCCCTGACGGTCATCGGGCCACCCCCGAGGTTTTCGTTCGTTCGAACGAACGTTACCACCGGACTGTGATTCCGGCTCCCTGGTTCGACAGCCGCCCCGCCCGAGGCCGACGATTACCCCGAGACCCGCCCCAGCCCCACGGAGGATCGATGACGTTCGACTTCGACCGGTTTCCCGTTTTCGACGCGTTCCCGCGGGCGGGGCTCGGCACCGGGCCGACGCCGCTGCTGGCGGCACCGCGGCTGGGCGAGGCGCTGGGACTGCCGCGGCTGATGCTCAAGCGCGACGACGTGCACCCGCTCGGCGTCGGGGGTAACAAGCTGCGCAAACTCGACTTCCACCTCGGCGCCGCGCTCGCGGCCGGCGCCGACACGGTGATCACCTTCGGCGCGCTGCAGACCAACCACGGACGCCAGACCGCGGCCGCGTGCGCGCGGCTCGGGCTGCGCTGCGAGCTGGTTCTCACCGCGAAGGTCCCGCGCGAGGGCGAGGCCTACGAGCACTCCGGCAACATCCCGCTCGACCTGCTCTTCGGCGCCCGCTTGCACATCTGCGCCACCGTCGAGGAAGCCGAGCGCACCTACGAAGAGCTGCTCGCGTCGGCCGACTACGAGGGCCGCAAGGTCTTCACCGTCCCCGTCGGCGGGTCGGACGCGCTCGGCACCCTCGGCTACGTCGCCGCGACCCACGAGCTCGCGCAGCAGCTCTCGGCGCTCGGGATCGACAGCGCGCGCGTCGTCGCGCCCCACGCGAGTGGCGGCACCTCCGCCGGCCTCGCGCTCGGCACGGCGATGCTTGGCAACCTCGGCGCCGATTTCGCCTGCGTGAGCCACCCGCTCGACGAGGCGACCGACAACCTCACGCACCTCGTCACCTCGGCCGCGCAGCTGCTCGGCGTCGACACGCCGTCGCTGGACCACGTGCGGATGAGCGACTCCACCATGGGCGAGGGCTACGGCATCCCGGCGCCCTCGACGTGGGGCGCGCTGCGGCTGTTCGGCCGGACCGAAGGCGTGGTGCTGGACCCGGTCTACTCCGGCAAGGCCGCCGCCGCGCTCGTCGAATGGGCGGCCGACGGCCGGTTCGACCCGGAGGAGACGGTGGTGTTCGTGCACACCGGCGGCCTGCCCGGGCTGTACGGCTACGCGCCGGAGTTCGTCGCCGCGATGAAGGAGTGAGTCAGTCCCGCGCGGTGGCCGGTCGCAGCTCGGCCGCCGCGCGGGTGGCGTCGACCCGCACCGCCACGCGGATCAGGCCCAGCAGCAGCACGACGTCGGCGACGAGCATCAGCCGTTGCGTGGCCCCGACCGGCAGCAGTTCGGTGACGGTGTGGACCGGCAGCCCGGCTTCGTCCAGGCGGGCGAACAGGAAACTCACGCCGAACACCACCAGGACGGCCACCCCGAGCCGCAGCCACCGCGCCACGAGCGCGCGTTCGGCCGTGCCGCGCAACGGTTCCAGCAACGTCAGCGCCGCGGCCGGCAAGCTCGCGAACGCCACCACGCACGAGTACAGGTGGATCTCCCCGCTCGTCAGGTCCGGGTGCGGCGGGTAGCTCGCCGGGAACACCGCCGCCGTCGCCAACCCCAAGGCCCACAACGAAAGCAGCACCCGCGTGGTCCGTGGCAGCGGCACGCCGCCGGCGGCCAGGCAACCGAGCACAGCCAGCGAACCGACGGCGAGCGCCAGCACGCTCGCGCTCAGCAGGCCCGGGTCGGTGGTGGTGTAGCTGGACAACGTGTCGTGGATCGGGTCGCGCGAGCTGATCACGTGCATCAGGGTGATCGTGAACAGCCCCCACCCGATCGCCACCAGTGCGCCCGTCCGCCAGATCCGCAGCCCCCGTGAAATCCCCATGGTCCCCAGCGTTGCGGGGCCGGCGCGATCCGTGATCCGGGATCACCCTGAATTCGACCCCTATTCGCCTGCGCCGGCGAACTCCGCGAGGACCAGCGCCTGGTCGTCGTGACGCTTCGCGCGCGGCCAGCGTGAACCGTCGGGATCCTGCTTTTCCGCGGTTCGCACGGCGTCCAGCACGGCGTTCGGCCCGTTCGCCCGGGCGAGCCGCAGGACGTCGGGCCAGCCGAAGAGGCCGTAGTCGTCGACCCCGGTCGACACGCCGTCGGTGGCGAGCAGCACGGCGTCGACCTCGGGGCGGGGCCACGAGCGCCGCACGGCCTTCGACGCCGCGGCGGGGTCGGCCTCGGCGACCCAGAAGCCGCCCTCGGCGTTGCGGCGGCGGCGGACGTCGGCGCCGGTCTGCAGCAGGCCGCCTTCGCGCAGGGAGACCAGGCGGTCGTCGGCCACGACGTCCACCCCGAACTGTCCGAACGCGACAACCGGACTGTCCGCCAGCACAAGGGATTCGACCTCGGCCGCGTCCCAGCGCAGGATCGAAACGGTGCTCGACGGCGAGTGCCCGGGCTCCAGCCCGTGCTCGGCCGCCACGTCGGCGATGGACGACGCGAGCGCGACGGCGAGGTCCTCCTTCGGGCTTTCTCTCAGCTCGTCCGCCAGCCGGCGCACGAGCAGGTCCGCGTACCAGCCGCCAGGCGGCAGGTCCGGACTCGGTGACGTGGCGCCGTCCAGCAGCAGCACGGCGTTGTCCAGCACCACGACGTGGTCCTCGCTCGCGCGAGGCAGGCCGTCCGCGCCTACTCCCGCGCGCTCCGCGATCGCGATCTCGGGCATCACCCGATGCTAACCCGAACGCCTGACCGGGACCGGCCTGTCAACTTCGGTTGACACGCGTGATGGTGTCAACCTAGATTGACACCATGACCGAAGCAACAGATCTGGCCGCGAGGGCAGGCGACCGTGACCCCCGAGTGGGGCTTCGCGC
This sequence comes from Amycolatopsis sp. NPDC049253, assembly GCF_040678995.1. NCBI lineage: Bacteria > Bacillati > Actinomycetota > Actinomycetes > Pseudonocardiales > Pseudonocardiaceae > Amycolatopsis > Amycolatopsis sp. NPDC049253. The sequence continues at coordinate 527,484 of NZ_JBFAQX010000001.1, forward strand.
GGTCGCGGCGCTTCGTCGGCTCCTGGAACAACTCGAGGCCGTGCAGGTGCGCAGCGCCCGCGTGCACGGCTGGTCCTGGCAGGAGATCGCCGCCGAGCTAGGGGTCAGCCGGCAGGCCGTCCACAAGAAGTACGGGAGGCACTGATGTTCGAACGGTTCACGCTCGACGCGCGGCTGGCTGTGGTCGAGGCCCAGATCGTGGCACGCGAAGCCGGCGCGCGGCAGATCGAGCTCACCGACGTGCTGGCCGGGCTTGCGCGCACCGAGAACGGCGCCGGCCTGCGGCTGCTGCAGGAGCTCGGCGTGTCGCGCGAAGACGTGCTCGCGGAGCTCGACCGCATCCGGCGGCGCGGCGGGATCAGCGACGCCGACGTCGCGGCGCTGACGGAGTTCGGCATCGACGTGGAGCAGATCGTCGAGCGCATCGAGGAGACCCACGGCCCGGGCGCGCTCGCCGGCGGCGGCAGACGCGCGAAACGCGGCCACATCCCGTTCGCGGCCGACGCGAAGCGCACGATGGAGCTCAGCCTGCGCGAAGCCGTGAAGCTGGGCGACAAGCACCTCGGGCAGGAGCACCTGCTGCTCGCGCTGGTGCAGCAGAAGGGCCCGGTGCCGGACCTGCTGGCCGCCCACGGCGTCGACTACGTGTCGGTGCGCCGCCTGGTCGCGCAACAGGAGGCCGGCTAGTGCTGCTGCTCTTCGCGGCGCCCGGTCCGCCACGTGACCAGCGGCAACAGGGCCTGCGTGAGCGGTCCGATCGTGAGCGCGTAGAGCACGGTTCCCACACCGAAGGTGCCGCCGAGCAGCCAGCCGACGGCGAGCACGGTCACTTCGATCCCGGTGCGCACCAGCCGCACCGACCAGCCGGTGCGCGCGGTGAGCCCGGTCATCAGCCCGTCGCGCGGGCCGGGTCCGAGCCGGGTCCCGACGTAGACGGCGGTGGCCACTGCGTTGAGCACGACGCCGCCGACGAGCAGCAGGATCTGCAGCGCGAGCGCGTGCTGGTCGGGCAGTACCGCGCGGACGGCGTCGACGGTCACGGAGATCACCACGACGTTGGCCACGGTGCCGATGCCGGGCCGCTGGCGTAGCGGGATCCACAGCAGCAGCACGAACACCGACGCGATGGCCGTGATCGTGCCGAAGCTCAGGCCGGTGAGCTTGGTGAGGCCTTCGTGGAGCACGTCCCACGGGTCGAGGCCCAGGTGGGCGCGGGTGAGCATGGCCATGCTGGCGCCGTAGAGCGCGAGGCCGGCCAGGAGCTGGGCACCACGGCGGACGGGTGCCCGGCGGACGCTGAGGGGACTGAGGTCGACAACTGCCACTTCTCCACTATCAGCGACAAGTGGACTGGTAATCCATGGCCAATGTCGGATAATTGGTCTTATGACCTCGCATCTTCCGCTGGGTAGCCGCGTTTCCGGCACTCGATTGGCCGTGTTGCTGGGGGAGTGGCGCCGCCGTGGCTCCCGACAGGGCGCGGCGGATCTGGCCGCGGCCGTCGAGCTGCAGGTGCTCGACGGCCAGCTCCCCCTCGGCACCCGGCTGCCCGCGGAGCGCGAGCTCGCCGATGCGCTCGGCGTCAGCCGCACCCTCATCGGCGCGGCGCTGGACCGGCTGCGCTCCACCGGTGTCGTGGCCAGCCGCCGTGGCGCCGGTTCGTGGATCTCCGGGGCCGGTCATCGTTCGGCCGCGCCGGCCCAGCACGAGCGCGACGGCCTGATCGACCTGGCGCGGGCGGCGCCGCCCGCGTTGCCGGGTCTGATCAACGCCGTCGACGCCGCGCGGCGCGACCTCGTGGAGCACCTGAGCGGCAACGGTTACCTCACCGGCGGTCTGCCGCTGCTGCGCGAGCGGATCGCCGAGCGCTACACCGCGCGTGGCCTGCCGACGACGCCGGACCAGGTGATGCTGACGGCCGGCGCGTACTCGGCCTTCGTGCTGTGCCTGCGCATGCTGGCCGGCCCCGGCGACCGCGTGCTGGTGGAGCAGCCGACGTACCCGAACGCGATCGACGCCGTGCGCGCCGCCCACGCGTTGCCCGTGCCGGTGGCGCTCGACCCCGTGCACGGCTGGGACCTCACCGGCATCGAGGCGGCATTGCGCCAGGCGTCGCCGCGGTTCGGCTACCTCGTGGTCGACTTCCAGAACCCGACGGGTCTGCGCCTCGACGCCGCCGGCCGCGAACGCCTCGGTGGTCTCCTCGCGCGCTCGCGCACGCCCGTCGTGGTCGACGAATCGTTGGTGGAGCTGGATTACGAGGGCGATCCGCTCGTCGCGCCGCCACCGCTGGCCGCGTTCGCGGGGGACTTGGCGCTGACGGTCGGCTCGGCCGCGAAGTCGCAGTGGGGCGGGTTGCGGCTGGGCTGGATCCGCGCGTCGGCCGAGCTGCTCGACCGGCTGCTGTCGTCGCGCTTCGCCGTGGACCTGGGGGCGCCGGTGTTCGACCAGCTGGTGCTCGCTTCGCTCTTGGCGCCCGACGGTTACGCGGCGCTGGCCCAGCGGCGAGTGGATTTCCGGCTGCAGCGCGATGCCCTGATCGACGCCGTGCACGCCTACTGTCCTGAGTGGACGTTCGAGGTGCCCGCCGGCGGCTTGTCGCTGTGGTGCCGCCTACCGGAACCGATGAGCACGCGCCTCGCCGTCTCGGCGGCGAACCACGGCGTGCAGCTGGCGCCCGCGTCGCGCTTCGGCGTGCACGGCGGCCTCGAACGCTGGCTGCGCCTGCCCTTCGGCCTGCCGCCCGACCAGCTGCTCGAGGCCGTGCGGCGGCTGAGCCTGGCCGTCGAGTCGGTGCGCGGCTACGCGGACGTGCCGGCGGCGAACGTGCCGGTGACCTGAGGTTCTTGGCCGTATTCAGATCTGCGTGAAGCCGCCGTCGACGTTCAGGTTCGAGCCAGTGACGAAGCTGCTCCGGCGCGACGCCAGGAACAGCACGGCGTCGGCGATCTCGTCGGTGCTTCCCATGCGGCCCAAAGGAACCAGGGCGGAGAAGAACTCCTTGAACTGCTCGGGCTGCTCCGGATTGCTGAACGCGCCGCGGATGCCGGGCGTCTCGATCGGACCGGGCGCGATGGCGTTGACGCGGATCCGGCGGTGTTTGAGCTCGTTGGCCCACGTGCGCGCGAACGAGCGCACCGCGGCCTTGCTCGCCGCGTAGACGCCCGCGCCCTCGTCGCCCTTGACCGCCGCGGTGGAGCCGGGGAGGATCACGGACGCGCCGTCGTTGAGCAGGGGCAACGCTTTCTGCACGGTGAGCAGCGCGCCTTTGACGTTGATCGCGAACGTGCTGTCGAAGTCCTCTTCCTTCACCTGCTCCAGCGTCCCGGGCACGCCGCCGCCGGCGTTGGCGAACAGCACGTCGATGCGCCGCCGCTGGGTGCGTACCTCGTCGTAGAGCCGATCCACGTCGGCGGCTTTCGAGACGTCGCTCTGCACGCCCGTCGCGTTCCCGATCGACGCCACTGCCGCGTCGAGCTCGGGTTGCGCCTGCCCGTGATGAACACGTACGCGCCTTCCGCGGCCAGCCGTTGCGCCGCCGTGAGGCCGATGCCGGTCGTGCCGCCCGTGATCACTGCCGTCTTGCCGTCGAACTCGCCCACAGCCTCGTACCCTTCGCTTATTTATGTACCGATCGGTTCTTATTGGAGGCTGGCACAGTTGTGTACCGATCGGTACGGAACAGGTAGGCTGGTTCCCGTGGAAACCTCGAAGCGCCACGTCGGCCGCCCGCGCGCCTTCGACGCGGACGTCGCCCTCGACCGCGCCATTGAGGTCTTCTGGAACCAGGGCTACGAGGGCGCGTCGCTCACTGACCTGACCGCCGCGATGGGTATCACGCGCACGAGCATGTACGCGGCGTTCGGAAACAAAGCGGACTTGTACGCGCTCGCCCTCGACCGCTACCTCCACCGCGACCTGACGTACGCCTACGACGCCCTCGCGGCCCCCACCGCCCACGCCGTGGCCTCGCGCTACCTCCACGCCTGCGCCGATGCGGTCACCACGCCCGGCCGGCCGCCGGGCTGCTTCACGGTCCAAAGTGGTCTCGTGTCCGCACCCGAGAACTCCGACATCAGCGCCGCCGTCGCCCGCGCCCGCCGGGCCGGTGAAGAGGCCCTGCTCACCCGCTTCCGTCGCGCGGTCACCGACGGCGACCTGTCGGCCTCCGACAACCCCGACGACCTCGCCCGCTACGTCATGACCGTCGGCGAGGGCCTCGCCGTCCACGCCGTCGCGGGCGCTTCGCGGGCGGACCTGCAGCGGGTGGTGGACGTGGCGATGAAGGCAGTCCCGCTTCCTCGGGCCTGACGGGATTTTTCGCGCCACAAACGATAAACAGCCGGTGCGCCGGATGTTCCAACCACTCCAGGGATGGTGGTGGTCGCATCCGGCGCACCGGCTGTTCGTCACCCGCTCCGTTCAGAGCGGGCGCCGCGGCGGCTTCCCGGCACAGCCCCTCGACGTGCCGGGAAGCGCCGACGGCTCAGGCGGGCTTCGGTTGGCGCAGGTTCCCGCTCGGCGCGGTGAGCGGGAACCTCCGGAGCACGCCCGTTGTGGGTCCCGGCGCCGCGGGGGCAGCGCGGCGCCGGGACCAGGACCCGATCCGGCCGGGCGCGGTCGGCCGATCGGGAAGGCTGGTCGTACGCATGGATCGCCCCTTGTGGAATGGACACGTGGAAATGACACGTGGAATGAGTGGTGCGAAAGGGCGAGCCAGGCGCAGCGAACGGGCGCGCGCTCCAAGAAGTTGATCTTGGTTTGGACGTGGCTCTCCCCGGTGGACCGGGTGCCGGTCAGTCCGGGGAGGTGGTGGGCAGGGCTGCGTCCCTGCCCACGCCGTCGACCTCGTGGTCGCGGCTGACGCCGATCAGCTTGAGCTGCGTGGTGGTCACGCTGTCCCCGACGACCGCGAACGGCTGCCGGGCGCCGCCCGGGCCGTCGTGGCCCGGGTTGGCGGTGGTGGTCGGTGCGACGGGCGCGCTGGGCGCCGCGGGCAGGCCACCGCCGCCCCCACTGCCGCCGCCACCTGTGACGCCGACGTGGGAGTTGTCGTTGTTCGTGTGCTGCGCGCCCGTGCCGCGTTGCTGCACGGGAATCAGGTGCACGACGCTCGGGTCGTGCACCAGCGCGGCCGCCTTGGGCACGGTCACCGGCGCCGGCTGAGGCACGACCACCGGAACCACGGCGCTCACCACTTCACCGGGCTGGGCCGTCAGCTCGGGCACGATCGCCGTGACCCCGCCGCTCACCGTCCCACCCGAGAACACCGGCCCGAGCACATCCCCGATCGGGATCAACGGCGGCGCGTCATCCCCGCCCGGCACCGTCGTGGCCGGCGGCAACACGGTTTCCCCGACGTCACCCACCGTCCCGACCACACCGGTGATCGAGTGCAGCGTGGTGTCGACCATCCCGAGGACACCGCCGAGCAGTCCGCCCAGCAGATCGCCGTGCGGCTGCGGCGCCTCGACGCCGGTGGCCTGGCCGGCGTTGTCGCTCGGCGTCGCGGCTTGATCGGCGACAGTGCTGTTGCCGGAAGTGCTGTTGCCGGAAGTGCTGTTGCCGGAAGTGCCCGTCGCGGCCGTCTGGTCGGAGCCGGCGCTGCTGCCCGAGGTTCCCGGGGCGCTGCTCTCGTCCGACCCGTTCGGCGTGGTCGCTTGGTCCGAACCCGTTCTGCCGCCCGAAGTCCCGGCCGTGCTGCTCTCGTCCGACTCGTTCGCGGCAGTGGCCTGGTCCGAACCGGCGCTGCCACCCGAAATGTCGGCATTCTCATCGGAACCAGTGCTCACGGCCTGGCCCGAATCGGTACCACCACGGGAAGTTCTGCCCTGGTCGGAGCCATCGCTCGACGACCAGCCCGCGGCATGCCCCGAGCCGCCGGCCGCATCCGTGTGGCCGGCCGAGTCCCGAGTGGACGCAGCCCGCCGACCGTCCGCGTGGTGATGGGCCCGGTGCGCCTCGCCGTGCCGGTCGGGCGCCGTCACGACCGTGCTGCCGGAGGCGTCCCCGACGTGCGGCTGCTCCGCGGCTTCGGCCCCGGCGCCGGCGACCAGCGCCCCCAGCAGCCACCCGGCCACCGTCAGCCCACCGGCCAACGCGATCCGCGCCGCCGGCCTCGCCAGCGGGGCCGCCCAGGGCCGGGGCCTGCGCATACCGGTGCTCGAAACGGGGTCAGGACCAGCAACGGAAGGAGGTGCGTCGGTGCGCGCGGCTGCCATGTCGCTCACGCCACCACCACCGTCCGCGCCTGAAGCTCATGCGGCTGCCGCACAAGACTGATCCAACTGGGGTTCTTCTCCGGCCAGGTCGCAGTTCCCCCGGGGCTGCACTCTTTCTAGCACCGGTCGCGAGTGTTTCATCTTCCCTGCGTTCGATCCACCCCGTAAGGCGGAACGGACTTACCGGCTCCGGTGTCCGATCGACCGGAGTTGATCACGCAGCGTGCGCCCGGTTGGCCACTCTGCGGCCATCCGGGCGGACCCGCGCACGGCCGTTGACCTGATGTTTCACCCCGAAAACATACTCTCGGTATCGCACCACTGACACACCGTCGACGAATCTGGAGCGTAACCGCCTCGCAACTGGTGATTCGGTAACCGCAGTGGTCAGACGAGTTGGCGCAAGCGCCCGACGGCCTCGTCGATGACTTCGTTCCGCTTGCAGAAGGCGAAACGCAGCAGGTGTTTCCACTCGTCCGGGTGATCTGTGAACACCTTCACGGGCACGGCCGCGACGCCGACGCGTTCGGGCAGCTCCCACGCCAGCTCGGCGGCGTCGGTGAACCCGAGTGGACGGACGTCGGCAGTCACGAAGTACGTGCCGCTGCTGGGCCGGACGGCGAAGCCCGCGTCCGTGAGCCCCGCCGACAGCCGGTCGCGCTTGTCCTGCAGGCTCGTCCGCAGCTCCTCGACCCACGGCAGCTCGTGGTCCAGCGCGTACGCGACAGCCGGCTGCAGCGGCCCGCCCGAGACGAACGTGATGAACTGCTTCGCCGCCTTCACCGCGGCCACGAGCTCGGGCGTCGAGCAGACCCAGCCGATCTTCCAGCCGGTGCAGTTGAACGTCTTGCCGGCGCTGGAGATCGACACCGTCCGCTCGCGCATGCCCGGCAGCGTGGCGAGCGGGATGTGGGCCGCGTCGTCGAACACGAGGTGCTCGTAGACCTCGTCGGTCACCGCGATGAGGTCGTGCTCCACGCACAGCGCCGCCACGGCCTCCAGCTGCGCACGCGAGAACACCGTGCCAGTCGGGTTGTGCGGCGAGTTCAGCAGCACCGCGCGGGTGCGCGGCGTGATGGCGTCGCGCAGGGCGTCGAGGTCGAGCTCGAGGCGGCCGTCCTCGGTCTCGACCAGGCCGATCACGCGCCGCTGGGCGCCGGCCATCGCGACGGCCGCCGCGTAGGAGTCGTAGTACGGCTCGACCACGATCACCTCGTCGCCGGCCTCGGTCAACGCGATGAGCGCGGCCGTGATGGCCTCGGTCGCACCCGCCGTGACCAGGACTTCCGTGTCCGGGTCGTACTCGGTGCCGTAGCGCAGCCGGTGCCGCACGATGGCAGCGCGCAGCTCGGGCCGGCCGGGGCCCGGTGGGTACTGGTTGTCGCCGCCGAACAGGGAGTTCTTCGCCGCTTCGAGCATGCCGGCGGGCCCGTCGGTGTCGGGAAAACCCTGGCCGAGGTTCACGGCGCCGTGCTTCACGGCGAGCGCCGTCATCTCGGCGAAGATCGTCGCGGTGAAGGGGCGGAGGCGGGGGACGAGAGCTGGTTCACGCACGAAAACGCATCCTCACGGACAATGGCGTCGTGGAGCAACTCACCCCAGCCAAGGTCACGCCCGCAGACCCGCCCGGTGGCGCCGCCGGTGAAGCGGAAAAACGGCGCGGCTTGCGGAGGATGAAGCAGGTCGCGCTGTCCTTCCTCCTCGGCGCCACGGTCGTCTTCCTGCTCACGAGCTGGGCGGAGTCGGCCGGCTGGCCCGCGTGGGTCGGCTACGTGAAGGCGGCCGCCGAGGCCGGCATGGTCGGCGCGCTCGCCGACTGGTTCGCCGTCACCGCGCTGTTCCGCCACCCGCTGGGCCTGCGGATCCCGCACACGGCGATCATCCCGAACAAGAAAGACCAGCTCGGCAACAGTCTGGGCGACTTCGTCGGCTCGAACTTCCTGTCCGAGGACGTGATCCGCGACAAGCTCAAGCGCGTCGAGATCTCGCGTCGCCTCGGCGGGTGGCTCTCGCAGCCGGAGAACGCGGAGCGCGTGACGTCGGAGCTGGCCACGGTCGTGCGCGGCGCCGTGACGGTGCTGCGCGACGAGGACGTGCAGGCGATCATGGAACAGGCCGTGGTCAAGCGGATCGTCGACCGGCCGTGGGGCCCGCCGCTGGGCAAGATCCTCGAGGGCGTGTTCGAGGACGGCGCGCACCACAAGCTCGTGGACCTGATGTGCGACCGCGCGTACGAGTGGGTGCGCGACAACCACCAAGCCATGCTGCGGGTCGTCTCCGACCGCGCGCCGAGCTGGTCGCCGAAGTTCGTCGACGAGATGCTGGCCGACAAGGTCTACGGCGAGGTGCTGTCGTTCGCGTGGGCCGTGAAGACCGACGTGAACCATCCGATGCGCCTGGCGCTGGACAAGTTCCTCGGCGAGTTCGCGCAGGACCTGCAGAACGACCCGAAGACCATGGAGCGAGCCGAGCAGGTCAAGGGTCAGATCGTGCACCACGACGAGGTGCAGAAGCTGATCGGCAACGCGTGGGCCACGGCGAAGGAGATGCTGCTCAACGCGGCCGAGGACCCGTCGAGCGAGCTGCGCCGGCGGGTGCGCGCGGGCCTGCAGTCACTGGGCGAGCGGCTGATCACGGACGACGGGCTGGCGTCGAAGGTGGACAGCTGGGTCGAGGGCGCGGCGGCGTACCTGGTGAAGAATTACTCGAAGGAGATCACCACGATCATCACCGACACCGTCGAGCGCTGGGACGCCGAGGAGACGTCGCGGAAGATCGAGCTGCAGGTCGGGCGCGACCTCCAGTTCATCCGCATCAACGGCACGGTGGTGGGCGCGTTGGCCGGTCTGGTGATCTACACGGTGGCGCAGTTGCTGTTCTGACCTGGGCTTTTTTCGTTTTTGTCGGGATTCGTCACGGTTTTGAGGTGGCCGGAGCGTGGCTGCTCGTGCGCAGCCGGTGTCTATACCACACGCGGGGGACCTTCAAACCAGTTGTCCACAGGAAGCTGAGTTATCCCCCGGGTTATCCACAACTTTTCACGGATCTGGCCTAACGCCCATCCACAAGGTGTGGGGATCCGGTGCGTCTGCACGTGCATATCTGGTGGCTGTAAGCGAGTTGTCCACAGGCTCTCAGTTGTGCACACCCGTCGCGCGGGCGCGCCAGGTCCGGGCCTTCTCGCGGTTGCCGCAGACGCGCATGGAGCACCACGTGCGCGAGCGGTTGCGGGACTCGTCGTAGAAGGCTTCGAGGCAGTCGTCGGCGGGGCAGATCTTGAGCCGGACCCAGTCGCCGCGGATGGAGAGCCGGGTGGCGGCGACCAGCACCGCGGAGACGGCGGTGGCCCCCAGGAGCTGCGGGCCTTGGTCGTTCAGCGAGAACGTCAGCGGGACTTCGAGCTGTTCCAGGGGGATTCGCGGATCCCCGACGGCGGCGCGCAGCGCGTCGCGGATGGCGCGGGCTTCGTCCGCGTTGCTCGGGGAGACGCCGCGTTCGGCTGACCAGCGTTGCCACAGCCCGGGGTCGTCCAGCAGGTCCTCGCCGCGCTCGATGTCGACGGTGTTGAGGAAGTCCACCACCAGGGTCGCGTCGGTGTGCACGCAACCAGTGTACGAGCGAGAGTGGTTGCTTCGTCGGCTGATAACTCCCATACTCCGAATACTGGTTACTGGAGGGAGTCACGATCATGGGTGCCGTTCCGACGTTCGGCTCGACCGTCTTCGACTGCCCGGACCCCGTCGCGCTCGCCGGCTTCTACCGCGCGGTGCTCGACTGGCCCGAGCCCGCGGTGCACGCGGACGGCTCCTGGGCCCGGCTCGTCAACCCGACCGGCGGCGCTCGTCTGGAGTTCCAGCAGGTGGCGGACTACCGCGCGCCCGAGTGGCCCTCGGCTGCGCAGCCCCAGCAGGCGCACCTCGACCTGGACGTGGACGACCTGGAAGCCGCACACGCCCGCGTGCTCTCCCTGGGCGCCAAGCTGCTCGACGACTCGCCTTCGACCTTCCGCGTCTACGCCGATCCGGTGGGTCATCCGTTCTGCCTGTGCGCCTGCTGACGCACCGGGTGGAATCTGCGTAGTGTCGGATGCGTGATTTGTCCGAAGTGTCAGAACCGGATGCGGACCGTCGACAAGAACGGCATCCGCATCGAACAGTGCGAGGCGTGCCGGGGGATCTTCTTGGACCACGGTGAGCTGGAGCAGATCGTCGGGGCCGAGAGCTCGTACTACGGCGCGGCGCAGCCCCCACCGCGCTACGCCCGGGCCGACTCGCCACGCCCGTACCGGGGCGGGCACGGGGACTCGCCCCGGCCCTACCGGGGCGGCGGGCACTCGGACTCGCCGCGGCCCTATGGAGGCGGCGGGTACTCGGACTCGCCCCGGCCGTACGGCGGACACCGCGGCTATGGGGACTCACCTCGCCCGTATGGCGGCCACCGCAAGCGCAGCTTCCTCGAGAACCTGTTCGACTGAGTTGTCCTCCGTCGATCCGGTGCTCGGGTCAGACTCGGCGCCGGCCTCGGGTCGGGTGCCTGCTCTTGGTCCGGTGCTTGGCCAGGACTCGGCGCCGTCCCCTTTGGCGGCGTCTGCCTTGGGCCGGTCATCTGCGTCGGGCGCGGTACCTGCGCTTGATCCGATGCCCGCCCTCGACCTGCGGATTTGTCCCGCGTGCGGCGATCGTGCCGACCGGCCGCGGGCCGAGGGTGCGGTGCTGGCGTGCGTCCTCTGTGGACATCGGTGGCCGTTCCGGCGGCTGCCGCTGTTCGCGCTCACGGGCCCAAGCGGCGCGGGCAAGTCCACCGTCGGCCCGGCGCTGGCCGCGCGGCTGGCTGGGGACGCGGTGGTGCTGGAACAGGACGTCCTGTGGACCGGCGCCCTCCGCGACGACATCCCGGCCTTCCGCGCGACCTGGCTCCGCATGGCGGCGATGCTGCACCAGAACGGCCGGCCGGTCGTCCTCTGTGGCACCGTTGCCCCGCAGGAAATCGAGCCCCTACCGGAGCGCACCTTCTTCTCCGACGTGCACTACCTGGCCCTCGTCGCCGACGACCCGGCCCTCCGCAAACGCTTGCGCGCCCGCCCCGCCTGGCGCGAATGGGACGAGCCGCGCATCGACGAGATGCTCGAGTTCAACCAGTGGATCCGCACGCAGGTCCCGCACCTCGACACCACCGCCACCCCGCTCGATGACGTGGTCACCCAGGTGGAGAAGTGGGTTAGGTCGAACCTGGCCGGCTAGCTGTCCAGCCGGGATGGGCCAGGTCGGGCCTGACTGCCGGGCGCAGTCGGCGGAGGCGGGTAGGTCGAACCCACTCCGCGATACGCCTGCGCGCGGGCCGCCGCTCGCAGGCTGGACCTTACCGAGTGGTGCACCGGGGGGCGCTGCGGACCGGGCCGAACCCAACGGGCCGCCCTCGATCACGAAGCCGATTGGGGTCGAACGCGGCGACGATCACGAAGCCCGTTGGGGTCGAACGCGGCGACTTGTCCACCGGCGCGCCAAGGTCAGCCAGGCCAGCTGAGTAGTCCACAGGCGGCCGCGAGTTTGGGCTGAACCCAGCGACTTGTCCCCAGTGTGCTCGCTGGTTGGGCTGAACCCAGCGACTTGTCCCCAGTGTGCTCGCTGGTTGGGCTGAACCCAGCGACTTGTCCCCACCGCGCCCGCTGGTTGGGGCAGGCCCAGCGTCTCATCCACAGCACACAACAAAACCCCTTCAACCCGACCTACCCCAACTCCCACCGAAGCCCATCCGGCTCGTCCAGCCAGAACTCCTGCCGCGAGCCGTCCACGGTCAGGCCGAAGCGGTCGCGCTCCGGGCGGCCCAGGGAGGTCCACAGGACGAGGGCGCGCTCGGCGAGGTCCCAGAGGCCGCGGGGGCCGCCTTGGGCGATTTCGACGGTGTCGCCGTGGGTGCGGCAGCGGGCCCACGAGCCGTCGGGGTGGGTGAGGGCGAAGGGGCCCGCATGGGGGTCGCCCGAGGAGATCGCGTCGGTCGAGCCGTCGGGGAGTTCGCGGACCGGGTGGACGCCCGGGAGTTCCAAGGACGCGAAGAACTCGAACTTCAAGCGCGGCTTCAGCAGCAAATCGACCGGCAGGCGGGTGGGGCGCCAATCCGACGCGGCGGGCGCGGGCAGGGCGGCCGGAGCCGGCAGGCGGTGGGCGCGCAGGGGCATGAAACGGCCGTCGCGAGCCAGAACCCGGCCGTGGCCCGTCGCGCCCGGGCCGGCGACGAGGCGAACCAGCCCCGCGCCCAAAGGGCGGTTCAACGTCGTCACCACGAGACCGCCCGGCACGGTCTGCTCGAGCCAGGCCGGCGGTATCGAGGAAACCGATGCCGTGCACAACACCCGATCGAACAGGACCCCCGCCGGAAACCCCAGCGCCCCGTCCCCGACCTCGCACGCCGGCGCGTACCCCGCCTCCTGCAGGTGCCCGCGCGCGGCCGAAAGCAGCCCCGCGTCGACGTCCATAGTGGACACCGAACCGGAACCGCAGCGATGGCTGAGCAACGCCGCGTTGTACCCGGTCCCGGTGCCGATCTCCAGCACTCGCTGCCCGTCGGCCACGCGCAGCTCTTCGAGCATGATCGCCATGATCGCGGGCATGCTCGAAGAACTCGTCGGCACTCCGTCGATCGGCCCCTCGCGCCGCGCCTTCTCCCACCGGGACGAATCGTCGTCGAGCTGCGTCACCAGCACGTCGGGGGAGTAGACCCGCTCCAGCCACCCGGGATCGTCCCGGTCGACAGCCGCCCAGCCCTGGTCGACGCGCGTGAAGAACCGCGGCAGGAACACGTGGCGCGGCACGCTGCGAAAGGCCTCGACCCACTTCGGGTCGTGCAGCACATCCTCGTCGATCAGGTGCTTGACCAGCCTGCGGCGCAACCGCTGAGTCGCCATGGGGACCACCGTAGCCGGGTGAGCGGAACCACACCCGATGGTGCAAGCAGAGTGCTTGCAATAGCTAGCACGTCCGCGTACGGTCGGAAGTGTCGCGAGGAGGTGACCGGATGACAGAACCCGGCGGGACGCCAAACCCGATGGAGAAGGTCGCGGACATCGCCTCCGACATCGGCGAGTACATCCGCCAGCAGCGGAGTTCGGCGAAGATTTCGTTGCGCCAGTTGTCGAAGCTCGCCGGCGTGTCCAATCCGTACCTGAGCCAGATCGAGCGCGGGGTCCGCAAACCCAGCGCGGAGATCCTGCAGCAGATCGCCAAAGGTCTGCGGATTTCGGCCGAAGCGCTTTACGTGCAGGCAGGAATCCTCGACGTGCCCACGGGCGGCCCGGTCGGTGACGCGATTCGCGCCGACACCGTGCTGACCGAGCGGCAGAAGCAGGTTCTGCTCGACGTCTACGAGTCCTTCCGGCGGGAGAACGCCGCCGGCACGCCCGCTGAGCCACCGGCAACCACCAAGACCATCCACGACACCACAGAGGAGTCGGCATGACCACGCCCAAGACCGAGGACGTCCGCAAGGTCGTCAGCACCGCCATCGACCAGGTCCGCACCCCGCTGCTCGCCGCGCTCGGCGCCGGCAACCTCGCGAGCCAGGCCGTGACCGACGCCGTCGCGAAGGCCCGCAAGAGCGGCGAGACCGCCCGCAAGAACCTCGAAGAGCTGCCCACCGACGTCGAGAGCCTCCGCGGCAAGCTCGACCCGGCCGAGCTGCGCAAGGTCATCGACGAGTACACCGAGGCCGCGCTCAAGCTCTACAACAAGCTGGCCGAGTCCGGCGAGCAGACCTGGGACAAGCTCTCGGCGCAGCCGCAGGTGAAGAAGGCCCTCGACCAGCTCGAGGACGCGCTGACCACCGCGCAGGAGCGCGTGGACGGCCTGGCCGGCGAGACCCGCGAGCGCGTCGACGGCGTGCTGGCCAAGGTCACCAAGCGCACCCGCTCCGTCGGCGAGAAGGCCGCCCGCAAGGTGACCGAGGTCGCCGACGAGACCGCCGAGGCCGTCGAGGACCTGGGCGACGACCTCGCCCACGAGACCCGCTCGGTGGCCCGCAAGGCCGCCAACCGCACGGCGCCGAAGACCGCTTCGCCCGCCCGCCGCACCACCACGACGGTCGCGAAGAAGCCGGCAGCCGCGCCGAAGACCGAGAAGTAAGACCGAGAACGACACCAGCCCGCTCCCCGGCGCCGCACCGAAAGGTCCGCCGCCGGGGAGCGGGCTTCTCGCGGTTCGGGGCACCACGACCCGGGGCCGGCGGAGAACGCGTGAAGCGATCCGTTCGCCGCCCGCCACCCCAACCGGAACCACCGGACCGAACGCAAGACCCTCGCCAGGACAGAGAACTAGGTCACACCGCCCTGCCGACCAGCGCCGGTGAAGTGCCGGGCCACAGGCAGGTTGGGTGGTTTGCCGTAAGCTGGCGTGCGTGCTGGTTGCCGATTGGATACTTCAGGTCATCCACTGGGGCAGCGCCTTGGTCGGGCTTTTCGCCTTCGTTCACGCGCTGCTGCAGCGCTCCGACGCGTACCAGGCGGCCGACCGCAGGACCAAGCCGATCTGGTTGCTGATCACCGGCGGCGCGACGCTCGCGATGGTCCTGTTCGAGGTCCAGGGTGCCGGGTTCATCTTCTGGGTGCCCGCGATGGCCGCCGCGCTCGTGTACCTGGTGGATGTGCGGCCGCGGCTCATCGAGGTGCAGCGGGGCAACCGCAACTGGTAGCCGCGTAGATTCTCTTGATGTGACCACCTGGACCATCGCCGGGAGCCTCACGGTCGTCCCCGCGCCCACCCGTACCGACCTGCTCGCCGAACCCGTCGCGAAGGCGCTCGCCGCCCTCGCGGAGCCCGACGCGGTCGGCGTCACGGAGATCGATCCCGAACTCGCCGACACGGCGGCCTTCTGCGAGACCTACGGCTCGCCCCTCGACGCGTCGGCCAACTGCGTCGTCGTCGCCGGCAAGCGCGCCGGCGAAGTGCGCTTCGCGGCGGCCCTCGTGCTCGCCACCACGCGCGCCGACGTGAACGGCGTGATCAAGCGCCGCCTCGACGTGCGCAAGGCGTCGTTCGCACCCATGGACGAAGCCGTCTCCCTCACCGGCATGGAGTACGGCGGCATCACGCCCGTCGGCCTGCCCGCCGAGTGGCCGATCCTCATCGACGCCCGCGTGGCCGCCGCGCCGGAGCTCGTGATCGGCAGCGGCATCCGTGGCAGCAAGCTCCTCATCTCCGGCGCCGCCCTGCAGACGCTGCCCGGCGCCGAGGTCATCGAGGACCTCGCGCGTTGACTTCCGTGTGGCTCCGCTACCTGACCGGCGCCGACATCGACAGCCTCGGCACCACCGACGCCGACATAGTGGGCGCCGTCGAGGACGTGCTGGCCGACCACGGCCGCGGCGACGTCGTGTTCGAGCCGCGCACGCACCTCGTGCCGGACAACGGCGGCAAGGGCCACTTCAACATCCTGCGCGGCCACCTCTCGGCCAAGCAGGTCAGCGGCGTGAAGGTGGTCGGCGACTTCGTCGGCAACTTCGAACGCGGCCTGCCCAGCGAGATGGCCCTGATCCTGCTGCTCGACCCCGAGACGGGCATGCCGCGCGCGATCGTCGACGGCACCATGATCACCGAGGCCCGCACGGGCGCGATGACGGCCGTCGGCGCGAAGCACCTGGCGCGGCCGGGTTCGAAGGTGCTCGGCCACGTCGGTGCGCGTGGCACCGCGTGGTGGAACGTGGTGCTGCTCGACTCGCTCTTCGACTTCGACGAGATCCGCGTGACCAGCAAACGCCCCGAATCGCGGGAGGGTTTCGCGCAGCGGCTGAGCGAGCACTTGGGCAAACAGGTCCGCGTCTGCGAAACCGCCGCCGAAACGCTCGACGGCGCCGACGTGCTCGTGGAAGCCTCCCGGCTGACCGAGCCGGAAGCGTTGGTGCGCAAGGAGTTCCTGCGACCCGGTGCGTTCCTCGTGCCCTACGGCACCATCAGCGCCCTCGAGCTCACGCTGCTCGACGCCGTGGACAAGGTCGTGGTCGACAACTGGCGCGAGTCGCAGTCGGGCAACCCCCGCTTCGGCGCGCTGCGGCCCCACCTCAACGCCGGACTGCTCACCGAAGCCGGCGTGCACGCCGAGATCGGCGACGTCGTCGCGGGCAACCGCCCCGGCCGCGAGAGCGACGACGAGCGCATCCTCTTCTGGCACCGCGGACTGTCCACAACGGACGTCGCTGTCGCGCACATGATCCTGCAGCGCGCGGAAGCGGCGGACGTCGGCACGATGCTGCCGTACCGGTGATCGTCCGCGAGCCCGCCGACGTCCTCGCGTCCGGCAGCGAGCCGGGGGAGCCCCTCGAACTGCACCCGGACCTGCTCAGGCGCGTCAAAGAGAACCGCGCCGCGATGCTGGCCGTGCTCGACGCCGCCGACGGCCCGGTCTACGGCGTCAACACCGGCATGGGGCGCCTCGCCGGCCTCAAGCTCACCGCCGCCCAGCAGGCCGAACACCAGCACAACCTGCTGGTCGGCCGCGCGGTCGGCGGCCCGCCGTGGCTGTCGGCGGAGCTCACGCGCGCGCTCCTGCTCATGCGCCTGCGTGGCTTCCTCCGGCTCGACGCCGCCGTGAGCCCGGAGCTCGTGATGTTCCTCGCCGACCGCCTCAACGACGGTTTCCTCCCCGCCGTCCCCCGCGACGGCCTCGGCAGCGCCGGCGAGATCATCCCGCTGGCGCACGCGTTCCAGACGTTCACCGGCCTCGGTTCCGTGCTGGAGGACGGCGTCCTCACGCCGGCTGCGACCGCGCTGGCACGGCGAGGCGTCGAGCCGCTGAAGCTCGGCCCCAAGGAAGGCGCGAGCCTCATCCAGGGCTCCCCGCTGGCGCAGGCCTACGCGTGGACGCTCTCCGGCCGGGTCCAGCAGCTGGTCGACCTGCAGACGCTGTGCGCCGCCATCGCCGTGGACGTGCTCGGCGCGCCGCGCGAGGTGTACCGCTACCCGGTGACGAACCGGCTTGCCCAAGCCGTGCTGTCCGAAGTGCTGTCCCTCACGAGCGGCTCCTCCGCACGCCCGGTGGTGCAGGCACCGGTTTCGGTGCGGGTCGGCCCGCGAGTGATCGGCTTCGTGGCCCAGGTGCGCGCCGATCTCTTCGAAACGCTCAGGGAAACCTGGCAGACACCCGACGATTCCCCGTCCTTTGTAGACGGCAAGCTCGTGCCGACGACCGGTTACCACGCCGCGGAGCTGGGGCTGCGCATGGACGCGGTGAAGGCCGCGCTCGTGCACGCCGGTGAGATCTCCGTGCAGCGCCTGCACCGGCTCCTCGACCCGCAGTTCAGCGGCCTGCCCGCGCAGCTGGCCGTGGATCCCGGGCCGCAGGCGGGCCTGACGCCGCTGCACAAGCGCGCGGTCGGCGAGCTGCACTCGCTGCGGCGGCTGGCGGCGCCGGCCACGCCGGGTTCGCTCGACACTTCGGCGGGCCAGGAGGACGTGCAGGCCTTCGCCTGGGCCGCCGGCCACGAGCTGGCGGTGGCCGTGGACCACGTCTTCGCCATCACCGCGTGCGAGCTGATCGCCGGTGCGCAGGCCCGCCACCTCGGCGAAGGCCCCGGCAGTCCCGGGCTCCGCGCGATCTACGAATGGATCGCCGCGCGGGTGCCGCCGGTGCTGGTCGACCGGCCGCTGGGCCCTGACGTCGAACGGCTCGTGGCCGCCTGCCGCGAGGCGTACTTCAACGACCTCGGCTAGTCGCGCCGAGCCGTCTGCAGCGCGACACCCTTCGGCGTCGCCCAGCGCGTGAGCAGCGCGAAGAGCCCTTCGCACAGCAGGGCCAGGATGATCACGGCCAGACCGCCGCCGAAGATCTCGCCGTAGCCCTGGGCGCCTTCGGCGAAGCCGTCGACGATGTAGCGGCCGAGGCCACCGCCGTCGTTCACGATGGCGCCGATCGCGACCGTGGCCACCAGCTGCAGGAACGCCACGCGCGCGCCCGCCACGATCACGGGCGAGGCCAGCGGCAGCTCCAGCTTCAGCATGATCTGCCACTCGCGGTAGCCGGTACCGCGCGCCGCGTCGATGGTTTCCTGCTCCAGCTGCACGACGCCGGCGTAGGTGTTGGTGAACAGCGGCGGCAGGGCCAGCCCGACGAGCGCGAGCAGCAGCGGCCAGAAGTCCGTGTCGGCGCCCCAGCGGCTGGCCAGGAACCAGAACAGGATGATCAGCCCGAAGCTCGGGATCGCGCGCCCGATGTTCACGGCGCTGCTCGCGAGGAACGCGCCGCGGCGGTAGTGCGCGAGCCACAGCGCGAGCGGAATCGTGAGCACGGCCGCGACCACCAGCGACAGCGCGGAGAACCACAGGTGCTCCACCGTCCGGTATGGCACCCCCGCCGGGTCGGTCCAGCTCCACCGGTTCGGCGCCGAGAGCCACTCGCCCAGCTGCGTGAAGACGTTCATCGCGCCCGCACCTTCCGCACCCACGGCGCCAGCGCGCGCTCGCTCAGCCACAACAACAGGTCGACGACCACCGCGAGCACCACCGACAGCACCACGCCGACGATGATCGGGCTCGGGTTCGGCGTGGTCGTCTGGATGCCGGCGCGGATGAAGTACCCGAGCCCGCCCATGCCGAGCAGCGACGTCACGGTGACCAGGCCGATCGTGGTCACGGCGGCCACGCGCAGGCCCGCGATCACCACGGGCAGCGCCAGCGGCAGCTCCACCTGCCACAGCAACCGGCCGCGCGTGAAGCCCATGCCGATCGCGGCCTCGCGCACCTCGGCGGGCACCTGCTGCACGCCCGTGACGATGTTGCGGATCAGGATCAGGAGCGTGTACGTCGCCAACGGGATCACCGCCGTGGTGAACGTGAGCCCGAAGAACGGCACCAGCAGCGCGAACGCCCCCAGGCTCGGGATCACGTACAGGGCACCCGCCGTGCCCAGCACCAGCGGGTAGAACCAGCGGTAGCGCAGGCAGAGCGTGGCCAGCGCCAGCGACACCACCAGGCCGATGCCCAGGGCCGTGGCCGTGAGGGCGATGTGTTCACCGAGGCGCTGGCCGATGGCGTCGGCGTTGCGCTCGACCCACCGCCACTCGAAGATCGGCCGGCTGCTCTCGGTGAGCAGCGGAGTGACCGCGGACGCATGCACCACGGAAGGTTACCCCGTTCGAGCGCCGTGATTCCGGTTGTTGAGATTCGATGCCGGTGATTCCCGGTATGTGGTTTCTGTCGTGGCTCACGGTTAGGGTCCAATCCTCTGTTCGTGACACGAGGAGTGTGGGGACGTGCGCTGGACCCGGAACATCCGAGCGGCCGCGTTGGTGGCGGTGGCCGCGCTCGGCCTGACCGCGTGCGGGGGTGGGGGCTCCGACAGTGGCCAGCCCGCCGCGCAGAGCAAGGGCGGGGCGCCGATCGTCGTCGCGTCGTTCAACTTCACCGACAGTCAGATCCTGGCGGAGATCTACGCGGGCGCGCTCGAGGCCAAGGGCTACCCCGTCACGCGCAAGCTGAACCTGGGTTCGCGGGAGCTGATCTACCCGTCGCTCAAGTCGGGTGAGCTGCAGTTCCTGCCCGAGTACCAGGGCGCGGCGATCACGACCGGCTTCGGCAAGGACGCGGTGAAGACGGCCGACGGTGAGCACCAGCAGCTCGCGGACCTGTTCGCGCCGGACGGCATCGCGCTGCTGAACTACGCGGCGGCCGAGGACAAGAACACCTACATCATGAAGGCCGACCTGGCGAAGGCCAACGGCATCACGAGCATCAGCGACCTCAAGAAGCTGCCGAAGGTCGTCATGGCCGGGCCGCCGGAGTGCGAGTCGCGGCTGCCTTGCTACAAGGGCTTCACCGACGTCTACAAGCTGACGAACACCTCGTTCCAGACCGTGCAGGAAGCCGGGCCGCGCGTGCAGCAGCTCAACTCCGGTGCGGCGACCGTGATCCCGGTCGACTCGGTGAGCCCGCTGGTCGGCGACCCGCAGTACGTGACGCTCAAGGACGACCTGCAGATCGTGCCGACGGAGAACGTGGTGCCCGCGGTGAACAAGAAGGTGCTCGACGAGCGCGGCGCGGATTTCGCGGCTGTGGTCAACGCCGTTTCGGCGAAGCTGACCACCGACGGCATGCGCGAGCTGAACAAGCGCGTGGACTCCGACGGTGACCCGGCTGCCGATGTCGCAAAGGACTGGCTGACGCAGCAGGGCCTCGCCTGAGTGTTCTCAGGCGCGAAACGGGCCGTCCGGGACTTTCCGGGCGGCCCGTTTTTCGTGTGACCCTCGGCGGGAAACCCCTGGTGACGCGGTGCGCGATCGGGTGGTGTGCGAAGGTGGCGCGTGAGGGGTTCTGCCAGTACTGCGAGGAGCGAGATGGGTAAGGTCACGGCCACCGCGGAGCGCATGATCGACGCGCCGGTGGACAGGGTGCGCGAGCTGGTCGCCGACTACGCCGAGACCCGGCCGAAGCTGCTCACCGAGCACTACCGCGACTACGAGGTCACCGAGGGCGGCGTGGGCGCGGGCACCAAGGCGAGCTGGAAGCTGCAGGCCACGTCGAAGCGCGTGCGCGACGTCGCCGCGACCGTGACCGAGCCGTCGCCGGGCACCCTCGTGGAGACCGACGCGAACTCCAGCATGGTCACGACCTGGACCGTTTCGCCTTCGGGCTCGGCCAGCGTCGTGCGGATCCAGACGAGCTGGGACGGCGCCGGTGGTGTCGGCGGCTTCTTCGAGAAGACCTTCGCGCCCGGCGGGCTGAAGAAGATCTACGACGGCGTGCTCGGCAAGCTCGAGGAGATCGTGTAGCGCTTGCCACACGGCCGGGCATAATCGGAATGATCGCCCCGGTTGGCTCGTTGGGGCGGGTGTATGCGGGGCGATGGCCCCGGTTCGACCCAGTCTCTACGATTTGGAGTTCAGTGGTGAACGCATCGACCCAGGCGACCGAGATCCGGCTCGCGTCCCGTCCGCACGGCGTCCCGACGTCGGCCAACTTCGACATCGTCGACACCGAAATCCCGGCGCCGGCCGACGGCCAGCTCTTGGTGCGCAACGTGTTCATGAGCGTCGACCCGGCCATGCGCGGCCGGATGAACGACGCGAAGTCCTACGCGCCGCCCTTCGCGGTCGGCGAGCCGATGGGCGGCGGCGCGGTCGGCGAGGTCGTGAAGTCCACTGTGGATGGATTCAAGCCGGGTGACCACGTGCTGCACCAGCTCGGCTGGCGCACCCACGCCGTGGTCGACGCGACGAAGGTCGTGAAGGTCGATGGTTCCGTCGCGCCGCTTTCGACGTACCTGGGCGTGCTCGGCATGCCGGGCCTCACCGCGTACGCCGGGCTCCTGGTCACGGCGGAGTTCAAGCCGGGCGACACGGTGTTCGTCTCCGGCGCGGCCGGCGCGGTGGGTTCGCTCGTCGGCCAGCTGGCGAAGCTCAAGGGCGCCAAGCGCGTGATCGGCAGCGCGGGTTCGGCGGAGAAGGTGCGCCACCTCGTCGAGGACCTCGGCTTCGACGCCGCCTTCAACTACAAGGACGGCCCCGTCGCCCAGCAGCTGGCCGCCGCCGCGCCCGAGGGCATCGACGTGTACTTCGACAACGTCGGCGGCGAGCACCTCGAAGCCGCCATCGCGTCGATGAACCTGCACGGGCGCATCACCGTGTGCGGCATGATCTCGCAGTACAACGCCACCGAGGCGACGCCCGCGCCGCGCAACCTGGTGCAAATCATCGCCAAGCGCCTGACGATCCGCGGCATGCTCGTGCTCGACCACTGGCACCTGCAGCAGCAGTTCGTGTCCGAGGTGGCGCCCCTGGTGGCCTCCGGCGAGATCAAGTACTCGGAGACCATTGTGGACGGCATCCGCAACGCCCCGGACGCCTTCCTGGGCCTGCTCAGCGGCGCGAACACCGGCAAGATGCTGGTGCGGCTCAGCTGATCTCGGCGGCCAGCTCGGGCAGGCTCGTCGCCGTGTAGGTGGCGGGCCGGCCCGGAAGGGTTCGCTGCCCGGTTCTCGCTATCAACGCCGTCTCCATACCGACCGCCTCGGCGCCCGCCAGATCCCACCCGTGCGCGGCGATCATCACGGCTTTCGTTGTGCGGTAGGCGTTCAGCACCTGCCGGTACGGCTCGGGCGCGGGCTTGAGCCGGCTCACCTGCTGCGCCGAGAAGATCCGGTCGAACCTCTTCGCGAGCCCCGCGTTCTGCAACTGCGCCTCCGCTGTGGCGAGCGGCGAGTTCGTCAACGCGACGACTTGGTGGCCGGCTCGCTTGAGTGTTCGGAGGGCTTCGTCGACATCGGCGTGCGCGGGCAGGGACCGCAGCCCGTCGCCGATCCTGGCCAGGTCGTTGTCCGTGAGCTCACGGCCGTACCGGTCCGCGGTGTCCACGGCGGCCAGCCCGGCGATCTCCGCGAAGTCCCGGTACTCGCCGGCCGCCGTCACGGCCAACGCCGTGTGCACCACCAGCGCGAACCACTCCTGCCGTGCCGTGGGGCTCCCCGTGAGCTCGCGGAACAGCGGATCGAGCGCCCGGAGGTCGAGCAGTGTCTCGTTCACGTCGAACACGCAGAGCATGCGCACTCACCTCACTGCGTCCGGTAAGCCTCGATCACGATCCGCGCCGCCCGCGTCGACTTCGCCACCACCTGATCCGCCGAGTAGCCCATGCGGGGCGATACCCCGTCCAGGTACAGCGCGCCGTAGCCGTGGGACTGGGCGTTGAGTTGTTCGAGCAGTTCGAGGGCCTCCGCGTGGCCGTCGGTGACGGCGAGGCTGAGGGTGAGGAACGTGTCGAACAGGGCCCGGCGCTGGTCGTGCATCTCGGTGTACTCGGGGTTGGCCAGGCCGTCGGCGAAGAGGACCGCGTAGCCGAGGCGCGTGTCGATGAAGAAGCGCGTGTAGGTGCCCAGCGTGTTGGCCAGGCGGGTGACCGGGTCGGGCTCCTCGGTGATGACCTTGTCGACCAGGTCGCGTAGCCGGGAGGCGGCCGCGGCGGCGACGGCGGCCAGCAGGCTCGACCGGTCGGGGAAGTGGCGGTACGGCGCGGCGGCGGAGACGTTCGCGCGCTTCGCGACCTGGGCGACGGAGAACCCCTCCAGTCCCTGCTCGGCGATCAGGTCGAGGGACACGCGCACGAGCTCGGCGCGCAGGTCGCCGTGGTGGTACTTGCCGCCCATGTCGTGGATCACACCCGATCTCGGTCGCGCGGATGTAAGACCCCTCTTACTATAGAAGATGTAAGAGGGGGCTTACATGGTCCGGGCGGCCGAGCCCGGAATCGTCTGGAGGATTTCATGACCACCACCACGCCCGCCATCGCCGCACCGGCCGCGGGGCAGCCGCTCGCGCCGACGACGATCGTGCGCCGTGACCTGCGTCCGGACGACGTGCTGATCGACGTCGCGTTCGCCGGCATCTGCCACAGCGACATCCACCAGGCCAACGAGGACTGGGGCACCGCGATCTTCCCGATGGTGCCCGGCCACGAGATCGCCGGCGTCGTCGCCGCGGTCGGCTCGGGCGTCACCAAGTACCAGGTCGGCGACCGCGTCGGCGTCGGCTGCATGGTCGACTCGTGCGGCGAGTGCGAGTACTGCCTGGCCGGCGTCGAGCAGTCCTGCCTGAAAGGCAACGTGCCGACCTACAACGGCGTCGGCTACGACGGCGAGAACACCTACGGCGGGTACAGCCGCCAGGTCGTCGTGAAGGACCACTTCGTCTGCCGGGTGCCGGAAGGTCTGGGCCTCGACATCGCCGCGCCGCTGCTGTGCGCGGGCATCACCACGTACTCGCCGCTGCGCCAGTGGAACGTCGGGCCGGGCAAGAAGGTCGCGGTCGTCGGCCTCGGTGGGCTCGGCCACCTGGGCGTGAAGCTCGCCGTGGCGATGGGTGCCGAGGTGACCGTGCTCAGCCAGAGCCTGAAGAAGCAGGAAGACGGCCTCAAGCTCGGCGCGAAGGACTACTACGCCACCGGCGACGAGGCCACGTTCGACGTCCTGCGCGGGCGCTTCGACGTCATCCTCAACACCGTTTCGGCCAAGCTGCCGATCGACGCCTACCTCAGCCTGCTGCGCGTGGGTGGCGCGATGGTGAACGTCGGCGCGCCCGGCGAACCCCTGTCGTACAACGCTTTCTCGCTGCTGGGCGGCAACAAGATCCTCGCCGGCTCGGGCATCGGCGGCATGCGCGAGACGCAGGAGATGCTCGACTTCTGCGCCGAGCACGGCATCGGCGCCGAGATCGAGACGATCACCGCCGAGCAGGTCAACACCGCCTACGAGCGCGTGGAGAACAGCGACGTGCGCTACCGCTTCGTGATCGACGCGTCGACGATCGGCGCCTGATCGCCGCCGCGCGGCCTGCGCTCAGAACACCATCGTCCGGTTGCCGTGCACCAGCACGCGGCCCTCGAGGTGCCAGCGCAGGCCGCGCGCCAGCGTCACCTTCTCGATGTCGCGGCCCTTGCGCACGAGGTCGTCGACGGAGTCGCCGTGGTCCACGCGGATCACGTCCTGCTCGATGATCGGGCCGGCGTCGAGGTCGGCCGTCACGTAGTGGCAGGTCGCGCCGATCAGCTTCACGCCGCGCACGTGCGCCTGGTGGTAGGGCCGCGCGCCGATGAACGACGGCAGGAAGCTGTGGTGGATGTTGATCGCCCGCCCGGCCCACTCGTCGCACAGGTCGGCCGGCAGCACCTGCATGAACCGCGCCAGCACCACGGCGTGGGGGTCGTAGTCGTTGACGAGCTTGCGCACCTGGGCGAACGCCTCGGCCTTCCCGTCGGCCGGGAAAGGCACGTGGTAGAACGGGATCCCGTGCGCCCGCGTGATGTCCGCGAGCGACGCGTGGTTGCCGATCACCGCCGCGATGTCCACGTCCAGCTCCCCGGACGCGACGCGGCCCAGCAGGTCGTACAGGCAGTGCCCGGCCTTCGAGACGAGCACGACCGCGCGCGGCCGCTCACCCGTGTCGCGCACCTGCCAGCTCGACTCGGCCGACAGCTCCTCCGCGACGGCGGCGAACCGCGCCCGCAACCCGTCGGCGTCGAACGGCAGCGACCCGGCCAGCACGACCTGGCGCGTGAAGAACCAGCCCGAGTCCGGGTCGGTGTGGTACGCCGCCTCCACGATCATCCCGCCGTGGTCGGCGAGGAAGCCCGAGATGCGGGCGATGATGCCGGTGCGGTCGGGGCAGCCGAAGGTGAGCACGTAACGCTGGGGATCAGGCACGCCCGCCATTCTCGCTGGTGCTGGTCAGGGCGCCGCGAGGGGCTCGGTGAGTGCGACGTGGCCCACCATCCGGGCGGTGTTCGGGCGGCCCCAGAGGGCGCGGTAGACGTCGTCGGGTGAGCCGGTGATGGTGAGGTCCGCGGGGCCGTCGCCCAGGGCCGGTACCTCGCCGGAGCGCAGCACCACCGTCCACTCGCGGTCGCCGGCTTCGATCCGCACGACGCCGTCCTGCTGAGCGGCCCGGCGGGGAACGAAGAACGTCAGGAACTCGTCGATGCCGTCGACCGCGAACGCGTCCGCGTACCGCGTGGCCGGCGGCTCGGGCAGCGCGCTCTCCGCGTCCAGCCGGTGGATGGCCGTCTCGTGCGCCAGGCGCCGGGCCCAGCGGCCGACCGTCAGCAGCCCGCCACCGGGAAACGGCGACCGCACCGGGGTGTCGGCAGGCAGGCGGAGGGCTTCGCGCACGGCGAGGCGCTGGCCGTCCCAGCGGCCGAGCGCGTCGGCCCAGTCGGTGGGCTGCGGCGGGTCAGCGGGTCGGTCCGTGATCGCCGCGACCGTGGACGAGAGCCCCGTCGCCAGGTGCGTCACCAGGTCGTGCATCGTCCACTTCGGACAGTTGCGGAGGCGCGCCGACGGGCCCGCTGTCAGCGCGGCCGCCTTCAGCCGGTCCGCGTGGATGTCGATCGCCTCGGTCAGGTGCATCGGTAGACCGTAGCCGTCGCAGGCGAAGGCGCCGTCCGAACTCGATGAGGGTGACCAGGCCGAGCCCGAGCAGGAACGACAGAAGCAGGCCCTTCACCGGCTCGTCGGCGAACGTCGCGCCGCCGACCAGGCCGATGAGCACGCTGTAGACCGACCACACGGCGGCGCCGCACGCGTCGAGCGGCATGAAGCGGCGCAGCGGGTAGCCGAGGCTGCCCGTCGCCAGCGCGCTCGCCACGCGGCCGCCCGGCAGGTAGCGCGCGGCGACGATCAGCAACGGTGCCTGCCGCCGCACCTGCTCACGTGCCCATTCGTAACGCTGCCGTCCCGACGGCCCGCGCTGCAGCCGCGCGATCGCCCGCGGTCCGGCCGCGCGGCCCACCGCGTAGCCGAGGCAGTCGCCCGCCCACGCCCCGGTCGCCGCGACGAGCGCCAGCAGCGCCAGCCGCCCCGGGTTGGGCCCGAAGAGGACCGCGACCGTCACCACGGTCGTCTCGCTGGGCATGAACGGCAGCAGCGCGTCCAGGCCCGCGACGGCGAACACGAGCACCCAGAGCCACGGCGACCCCAGTGCGCCGCGCAGCAGGTCGGTGACGTGTTGAAGCAGTTCCACCTGCCTATCGTGATCACCGCAGGTCACCACCGGGTGACACCGCGGGGGTGGGCCGGTGAACAGGTGGGATTCGTACCCGGACGACGCATTCGTACCCGCACTGATCAGCCCAGTCCGGCACTCTCCGTAGCCGAGTTCAGAGCGGGTTCACGCTTTCCCACGGCACCGTCAGCTCGCCGAGCCGCCAGCGCTCCGGCCGGCCGAGCAACGGCCAGCCCCGGGCTTGCAGCATCCCCACCGCCGACACCCACCGCGCCCGCACCCCGAACGACCGGTGCGGCGCCGCGGCGGCCCAGCAGTCGTCCAAAGCGGACAGCAACGCGTGTACCGGCTCGCCGGGAACGTTGCGGTGGATGAGAACCTTGGGCAGTCGTTCGGCCACAATGGACGGACGCTCCAGCTCCGCGAGCCGCATCGACACCGTCAGCGACAGCGGACCGGCCGCGCCCACGACGACCCACGACGCCAGCCGCCCGATCTTGTCGCAGGTGCCCTCGACGATGAGCCCCTCGTCGGGCATCGCGTCGAGCATCACCTTCCACGCGCCGGCGACCTCGTGCTCGGCGTACTGGCGCAGCACGTTGAACGCCCGCACCACCACCGGCCGCGCGCCGGCCAGCTCGAAGCCACCGCGGCGGAAGTCCAGCCACGGAGGGTCAGCGGCGCGGCGCGCGAACGCCACTCGCTCCGGATCGATCTCCAGCCCGAGCACGCGGACGTCGGTGCGGACCCGGCGTAGCCGGCGCAGGAGCTCGACGGTCGTCACGGGTGACGCGCCGTAGCCGAGATCGACCACGAGGGGGTCCGGTGTTCGCCGCACCAGCCGCGTCACCGCGGGGTCGCTCGCGAGCCAGCGATCGACCCTGCGTAACCGATTGGGATTGGTGGTGCCCCGCGTCGGGGCGCCCACCGGGCTCAGGCGTGCTCGGCCAGCCACGACGTGGTGAAGTCGGCTTCGCGGGCCAGGAGGTTCGTCACCTGCTGGGCCACGAACTCCTCGATCTTCCCGCCGAACAGCGGGATCCGCACCGTCACCTCGCCGGACGTCCGGAACTCCACACGCTCGCCGCGCGGCGTCAGGAAGGTCTGCGCGCCGATCTCGCCCGGCACGCCGCTCACGCTGACGTCGACCTTGCCCGTGTACGCGTCGCCGGAGCGCTGCCACACCTGCTTGCGGTGCACGACGATGTCGCCCCGGTGCAAGGCCTGCACGGCCTGGGGCAGGCGCTGCGCGGCGATGCCGTGCTGCAGTTCGTAGCGCACGGTGTCGCCGTCGACGGCATGTGAAAGGAGCGCGGCGTTGTCGCCGCCCAGCTCCTTCAGGCGCGCCCGCAGCGCGTCCTCACCGGACACGGCGGCCAGCACGGCCGCGAGTCCGGCGGAGAACTCGGCACGGTGCTCGATCCGGGATCCCATGGGCCGGACAGTACCGTTAGGCAGCGTGAACCCCGTCGAAACGCCCGCGCCACCGCGCCTCGCCGAGTACACGACGCTGCGCCTCGGAGGGCCCGCGCGCCGGTTCGTGCGGGCCACGACCAGCGACGATCTCGTCGCCGCCGTGCGCGAGGCCGACGCCGCCGGCGAACGCGTGCTGCTGCTCGGCGGCGGTTCGAACCTCGTGGTCGCCGACAGCGGTTTCCCCGGCACGCTCATCCAGGTCGCGAACACCGGCTGGACGCGCGACGGCGATGTGGTCGAGGCCGCCGCCGGGCAGGAGTGGGACGCGTTCGTGGCCGGGCTCGTCGAGGCGGGGATCGGCGGGCTCGAATGCCTGTCCGGCATCCCGGGTTCCGTCGGCGCGACGCCGATCCAGAACGTCGGCGCGTACGGCTGCGAGGTCGCGGAGTCCATCGTCTCCCTCGAGCTCTACGACCGCGCCGCGCGCGAGGTGCGCACGGTCAAGGCCGACGAACTCGGCTTCGCCTACCGCACCAGCGTGCTGAAGGGCACCGACAGCGGCGTGGTGCTCAGCGTCCGCTTCCGCGTCGACCCGGCCGGCGAGTCCGCGCCCATCCGCTACGCCGAGCTCGCGCGCACGCTCGGTGTCGAGATCGGCGCGAAAGTCCCCGCCGCCGCCGCGCGCGCAGCGGTGCTGGGCCTGCGCCGCGGCAAGGGCATGGTCCTCGACGCGGCCGACCACGACACGTGGAGCGCCGGCTCGTTCTTCACGAACCCGATCGTCCCTTCGCCCGAGGTCGAGCCTGTGCTCGCGCGCATCACGGCTGTCGTCGGGCTCGATGTCGCCGTCCCCCAGTACCCGGCCGACGGCGGCGTGAAGCTCTCCGCCGCCTGGCTCATCGAGCGCGCCGGCTTCGCCAAGGGCCACCCGGGGCCCGGCGGCCGCGCTTCGCTCTCGACCAAACACACCCTCGCCCTCACCAACCGCGGCACCGCCACGACCACCGACCTGCTCACCCTGGCCCGCGAAGTCCGCGACGGCGTCCAGTCCCGCTTCGGTGTGACGCTGCACCCGGAACCGCTGCTGATCGCCTGCTCGCTCTGACCGTCCCGACCGTGCGCTGAACCGGTGACAAGCCCGTCACCAGCAGCCGAAGCCGGGAACCGCCGCCCCGATGAAACGTCTTGTCGACAGCCGCCCGGGGGACAGGGAATGGGTGAACCCGGCCGCGGCAGGTAACGTCGAGGCGCTCACCGGCGCTGACAGCGTGGAAGCATCCGCCGGTGTGGGGGAACGGGAGGTTCACGGGGATGGAACGGCGCACGGTGTTCAAGGCGGTGCTCGCCGCGGGGGCGGGGGCGCTCGCGGCCGCGTGTTCGACCACCACGAACGGCACGGCGTTGCCGCTCGGCGGGAGAGGGGAGGACGGCGGCAAGCCGGTGGATCCGGTGGCGAAAATCACCGCCACGCCGGCCGTGAACGCGAAGGACGCGGACGTCCGCGAGCCCGTGGTCGTCAAGGTGACCGACGGCAAGCTCAGCGACGTGAAGGTGACCAACTCCGACGGCGACGCCGTCAAGGGCGACCTCGCGGCCGACGGCCTGACCTGGAAGAGCTCCGAATCCCTCGGCTACGGCAAGACCTACACCTACGCCGCCAAGGCCACCGGCACGGACAACCGCCCCGTGGAGCTCAAGGGTTCCTTCGCGACGGTCAAGCCGGCCAAGCAGCTGCGCGCCACGCTGAACCCGGCCGACGACGCCCACGTGGGTGTCGCGATGCCGATCAGCGTGAAGTTCAAGGAAGCGCCGAAGGACCGCGCGGCCGTGGAGAAGGCGCTGAAGGTGAAGACCGACGTCGAGGGCTCGTGGGGCTGGCTCTCGCCCACGCAGGTGGACTGGCGGCCGAAGGAGTACTGGCCGGAGAACACGACCGTGGAGGTCGAGGCCAATCTCTACGGCGTCGACCTCGGTGGCGGCGCCTACGGCAAGGCCGACGTCACGACGAAGTTCAAGATCGGCCGCAACCAGGTCGTGAAGGTAAACACCCCCGACCACGTGATGAAGGTCTACCGAGGCGGCTCCGAGTACAAGAGCTACCCGTGCGCCAACGGCCTCGACTCCGATGTGAATCGCAACACGCCCAACGGCACGTTCATCGTGATGTCGAAGGAGCCCACGGCGGTGTTCGACAACGCCCGCTACGGCTACACGAACGTCAACAAGAAGTGGGCCTGCCGCATCTCCAACCACGGCGAGTACATCCACGAGAACCAGGACAACGCCGCCAACATCGGCAAGACCAACAACTCCCACGGCTGCGTCAACCTGCTGGAAGCCGACGCGAAGGACTACTTCGACTCCGCGCTCATCGGCGACCCGGTGGAGGTGACCGGCTCGCAGCTGTCCAGCCCCACCGGCTCCGACGTCAAGGACTGGTTCTACGACTGGTCCACCTGGAAGACGCTGTCGGCGGCCAAGTGAAGTCTGCTACGAACTGACGTCGTGAACACCGAAGTGGTCGGTACCTCCGGCGTGCGCATCGCGTTGCGTGTCGAGGGTGCCCAGAACTCGCGTCCGATCGTCTTCGTGCACGGCTGGGCCCAGTCGTCGCGCGCGTGGGCGGCCCAGCTGGCCGACCCGGCGCTCACGGAGCGGTTCCGCCTGGTGGCGATGGACCTGCGGGGCCACGGTGCGTCCGACGTCCCGGCGGCCGGCTACGACGACCCGCGCCAGTGGGCCGACGACCTCGCCGCCGTGCTCGCTTTCGCCGGCCCCGACGCGATCGTCGTGGGCTGGTCCTACGGCGGGCTCGTGATCACCGACTACCTGCGGGTGCACGGAACCGCACGGCTGGCCGGGATCGTGCTCGTCGGGGCCATCACGGAGATCGGCCGCGGCCGCGAAGGCGGTAAGACCGGATCGGTCATGCGGGCCGCGCTGCCCGCGGCGCTCTCGGACGATCCCGAGGTCGCCGTGCCGGCGTTGGTCGAGTTCAGCCGGGCCCAGGCGAACGCCTCGGTGCCCGGGACGTTCGCGCAAGCCCTGCTCGGGATGACGTTGGCGGTGCCGCCTGCCGTGCGCGCGGCGCTGTTCAAGCGCGACGTGGAGAGCTCGGAAGTGCTGGCCGGGATCGACAAACCGGTGCTGGTCGTGCACGGCACGGCCGACCGTGTGGTCGATCCCTCAGCAGCGGAATATTCGGCCGGGAAGATTCCGGGGGCCGTTCTGCGTTGGTTCGTTGATGCGGGGCATCTGCCGTTCGTCGAGGACGCGGGGGAGTTCAACTCCGCGCTGCGGCGGTTCTCCGGGGAAACAGCCGAGTAGCGCACACAGGAGTAGTGACCAGGTGACCATCTCCTCTCTGTCGGGGTTCCGCGCGGCGCCGCGTCGTATCGCGGTGCTGTCCGTGCACACTTCGCCGCTCGAACAGCCGGGCACCGGCGACGCGGGCGGCATGAACGTGTACGTGCGCGAGACCGCCACCGAGATGGCGCGCCGCGGCGTGGAGGTCGAGGTGTTCACGCGCGCGACCTCGTCGGACCAGCCGCCGCTGGCCGAGCTGGCGCCGGGCGTGACCGTTCGCCACGTGCAGGCCGGCCCGTTCGAGCCGCTGGGCCGCGACGAGCTGCCCGCCCAGCTGTGCGCGTTCACCTCCGGCGTGCTGCGCGCCGAGGCCTTCCACGAGCCCGGCTACTACGACCTCATCCACTCGCACTACTGGCTCTCGGGTCAGGTCGGCTGGCTCGCGCGCGACCGCTGGGGCGTGCCGCTGGTCCACACCGCGCACACGCTGGCGAAGGTCAAGAACTCGCTGCTCGCCGACGGCGACAAGCCCGAGCCCCGCACGCGCGTGATGGGCGAGGAGCAGGTGGTGACCGAGGCCGACTGCCTTGTCGCGAACACGCAGGTCGAGGCGCGCCAGCTCGTGGACCTCTACGGTGCCGACCCGCACGCGGTGCACGCCGTGCCGCCCGGTGTCGACCTCGACCGCTTCACGCCCGGTTCGCAGGCGCTGGCCCGCGACGCGTTCAGGCTGCCGCGGGACGCCGTGGTGCTCGCGTTCGCGGGCCGGATCCAGCCGTTGAAGGCGCCGGACGTGCTGCTGCGCGCGGCCGCCGAGCTGCTCACCCAGCGCCCGGAGCTGCGCTCGAAGCTCGTGGTGCTCGTGGTCGGGGGACCGTCGGGCACCGGGCTGGAGCAGCCGCAGGCGCTCAAGGAGCTGGCGTGGACGCTGGGCATCCAGGAGCAGGTGCGGTTCCTGCCGCCGCAGCCGGGGCAGAAACTGGTGAACGTCTTCCGCGCAGCCGACGTGGTCGCGGTGCCGAGCTACAACGAGTCGTTCGGGCTCGTGGCGCTGGAGGCACAGGCCTGCGGCACGCCCGTGGTGGCCGCCGAGGTCGGCGGGCTGCCGGTCGCGGTGCCGCACGGCGTGTCCGGGCTGCTCGTGCCTTCGCACACGGCCACCGACTGGGCCGACGCGCTGGCGGCCGTCGCGCTGCGTCCGGAACGCCGGCGTGAGCTCGGCGCCAACGCCGTGCTGCACGCCCACCGCTTCTCCTGGAGCCGCACCACGGACTCGTTGCTGGAGATCTATGCTCAGGCGACCAAGGCGTTCCGCGGAGCGCTCGAAGCGCGGGCGGAGGTGGCCGTGTGAGCCTGGACGCGACGATCAAGTCCACTTTGGACGCTGCCGAGCTCAAGTACGACCGGCGTGGCGAAGGAAAGTACTTCGTGACGTTGCCGGGCACCAAGAAGCTCCAGACCAACTGCTGGCTCGTGGACGGCGACCACGCGTTCTCGGTGGAGGCGTTCGTGTGCCGCCGCCCAGACGAGGCGCACGAGCAGGTGTACCGCTTTCTGTTGCAGCGCAACGCCCGGCTCTACGGCGTGCACTACACAGTGGACAGTATCGGCGACATCTACCTCGTCGGGCGCTTCGGCAAGGAGACGGTGACCGACGCCGAGCTGGACAAGATCCTCGGGCAGGTGCTCGAAGCCGCCGACGGCGACTTCAACACGTTGCTGGAGATCGGGTTCGCGTCGTCGATCAAGCGCGAGTGGGACTGGCGCGTGTCGCGCGGCGAGTCGCTGGCGAACCTCCAGGCGTTCAAGCACCTCGTGGCGCCCGAGAAGCCGCACGAGCCGGGCTTGACCGAGTCGTGACTCGGGCCGTGCAACGCCTCTGACGTCGGGGTCCGTCCGTCTGCCACCCGAGTGGAGGAGGACGGATGAGAACTCGATGGAGATGGGTGCCGGCCGGCGCCGCAGTGCTGGTGGTGCTGGCGGGGTGCACGGCGAACGAGCCGAGCTCGACGGAGGCCGACACCGGCGTGGCGGCCGGGCGCGCGGCCGCGCCCCAGCAGGCGCTGCCTCAGCAGGGGGTGGCGCAACCCGGTGTGCCGCAGCAGGGCCTGACCACGAAGGGACCGGTGCCGCCGGCGGTCGGGGCCGTGGGGACCACCGACCGCAAGCTCGCCCGGAGCGCGCGACTGGACCTCTCGACCCCGAAGCTCGACGACGTCGTCTCACGGGCGCGGGTGATCGCGACCGGAGCCGGCGGGTACACGGGCCAGGAGAGCACGCTGGAGTCGTCCGCGACCCTGAGCCTCGCCGTGCCCGCCGAAAAGCTCGACGGGGTGCTCGACCAGCTGGCCGGGCTCGGCAAGGTCACCAAGCGGGAGCTGAGCTCCCAGGACGTCACCGCCCAGGTGGTCGACGTGGACGCGCGCCTGGCGACGCAGCGCGCGAGCGTCGATCGGATCCGGGCGTTGCTGGCGAAGGCGACGTCGATCTCGGAGATCGCGAGTGTGGAGAGTGAGCTCACCACCCGCGAAGCCGCGCTCGAGTCACTCGAACAGCAGCAGAAGGCGCTCGCGGGGAGCGTCGCGATGGCGACGGTGGCACTGTCCGTGACCGCCGAGGCCGTGACCGGTCCCGGGCAGACATCCGATGATTTGCCCGGCTTTCTCGCGGGGCTTGCCGGTGGCTGGAACGCGTTCCTGACCTTCGGCGGCGGTTTCCTGACGGCGCTGGGGGCGATCGCGCCGTTCGCCGTGGTGCTCGGGATCCCGGCCGGAGCGGTGTGGTGGTGGGTGCGCAAGCGGCGCCGTTCGCGGCCGGTCGGTGACTCGGCTGTCCCTGCCGGACCTGTCGGACCTGCGGGGTAACGGGAAAGGCGGGACGGCTCGAGGGAGGGGGGAGTCGCGATCTCGAGCCGCCCCGCTGAAGTTCCCGCCGATCAAGGACCCGGTGACGAGGGGGATGCCAACGGGGCCGGCGGGCCGCGGCTCGGCAGGGGGGAGACGAGCCGCGGTCATAGCCCGCCGTCAGCCGGGGAGTGCGTGGAATCCGGCTGAGCGGGACATGCCAAACCTGTCAGATGTCCACCTGTAATCACAAGACTACTCGTTACTCCATTCGAGTGAACTTCGCCGAGTGGGATAACAGCGCGCAGCACATTGCACCCTTTTCGCGGCTTGTTGGCGGGCTGACTTCTGTTCGGGTGAAGGTGTTACTGTGGGGTAACACACTCTCCGTAGAACATCGTTCAAGGGGGCTCACCAGTCACGAACCTGGTCCGCTCTGGCAGGCTGTGGGCCATGGCCGAACTTGGGACGCTGGTGCTGCTGCGTCACGGACAGAGCACGTGGAACGCGGAAAACCTGTTCACCGGATGGGTGGACGTGCCGCTTTCGGAGACGGGTGAGCGCGAGGCTCGCCAGGGTGGCCAGCTGCTGGCCGAGGCGGGGCTGCTGCCCGACGTGGTGCACACGTCGCTGCTGCGCCGCGCGATCGGCACGGCGAACATCGCCCTCGACGCCGCCGACCGGCACTGGATCCCCGTGAAGCGCGACTGGCGGCTCAACGAGCGCCACTACGGTGCGCTGCAGGGCAAGAACAAGAAGCAGACGCTGGAGGAGTTCGGCGAGGAGCAGTTCATGCTCTGGCGCCGCTCCTACGACACCCCGCCGCCCGCCATCGACCCGGCCGACGAGTTCAGCCAGGCCGGCGACCCGCGCTACGCCGACCTCGGCGACAACGCGCCCCTGACCGAATGCCTCAAGGACGTCGTCGAGCGCCTCCTGCCGTACTGGGAGTCCGCGATCGTCCCCGACCTGCGCGCGGGCAAGACCGTGCTGGTCGCCGCGCACGGCAACTCCCTGCGCGCGCTCGTCAAGCACCTCGACGGCATCTCCGACGCGGACATCGCCGCCCTCAACATCCCCACCGGCATCCCCCTGCGCTACGACCTCACGGACGACCTGCAGCCCATCAAGCCGGGCGGCCTGTACCTCGACCCGGAGGCGGCGGAGGAAGCCGCTGCCGCGGTGGCGAACCAGGGTCGCTGAGCCGCACCGAGTCACGGACGAAGGGCCACTGCGCGAGCTGCGTGGTGGCCCTTCGGCTTTAGCCAGCGGCCCCGCGGGGTGAGCAGCCGTGCGGGCATGGGCTTGAGGTTGAGCGACCTGCGCCCGCCGCTGAGCCGGCCAGAACTCGGCGGTGGTTTGGTCCCCAGGTGAATGGAACGGGGTCGCGCCGTCGGGCCGCGATGCCATCCTGCGACAGGCCTGGGAAGTCACTGAACCACGGGGCGTGGTGCCGAGCTGGTGCTGAGCTGCGGAGGCCAAGGCCGCGGAGCCGACCGGCATCCTGGCCGGACGGCGCGGCTGGTGCGAGACCGGGGCGGCGAGCTCCCTTCACGGACGAAGGGCCACTGCGCGAGCTGCGCGGTGGCCCTTCGGCTTTCCAGGAACCAGCCTCAAGCCCCGTTCACCGGGTCGATCGCCGACACCTTCCAGCCGCCGTCGGGTTGGCGGGCCAGGGTGAGGCGGACGGGGATGGTGCGGTCCTGCGGGCCGCCCTGTTGCTGGGTCGAGACGACGGCGTCGAGGAGCACCGTGGCGGTCTTGCCGTCCGCGGAGGCCGACGACACGGCGGCCGCGGACTGGGGGTTGAACGTGGCCTTGGCGCCGCTGTTTTTCATGCTGTCGACAGTGGTCTGGCGGGTCGCGCGGAACTGCGTGAGGAGCGGGTCGACGGCGACGCTCTCGTAGCCGTCGTACACGGCGTCGGCGTTCTGGGCGTCGACAGTCAGCAGCACGGAGCCGGCGTGGCGGGCGGCGGTGAGGGCGGAGTCGCGGGTGACGGCGGGCCGTGGGGCGCCCGGGTCGGCCGTCGGGCCGAGGGTGCCGCGCGGGTTGAGGTTCAGGTCGCTGACGCGCCAGTGGTCGCCGGCCGGGGCGGCGGTGACGAGGACGACCGCGAGGGCCGCGTTGGTTTTGCCGTCGGGGGTCTGGCTCTGCTGCTTGATCGCGGCGAGCACCGTGGCCCCGCGCGGCGACAGCGTGGCGACGCCCGAGTCGACGACGTGCGTCTGCGTCTTCACCGGAGTGGTCTTGATCTGCGCGAAGGTCTGGTCGAACTGCGTGCGGGCGTTGCCGGTGAAGTACTCCTGCTCGTTTTTCGCCACCGCGGCCGTGTCCGTGGAGTCGAAGCTGAACACGGTCTCCATGGCCTTCTTGATCCCAGCGGACGCGTCGCTGGTGGCCTTCGCGTCCACGTAGGCCAGGTTGGCGGGCTGCGGCGGGACCACGGCCTTCCCGTCCACCGCTGAGCTGCACCCGGCAGCGAACAGGCCGAACAGAGCGAACGGGCCGAGCAGGGCCACCGACACCACGACACCACGCCTCACAGCAGACCGGCCTCCTTCGCGCGCGCCCCGGCCTGGAACCGCGACGTCGCCCCCAACGCTGCCATCAGCTCCGCGACGTAGCGCCGGTAGGTCCGCAGGCCGACGCCCATCGTGCGCGCCGCGGTCTCGTCGGTGCAGCCGGACAGCAGCAAATCCAGCAGCCGCGGCGTGTGCTGGCGCAGCTCCGCGTAGCGCGTTTCGAACGCCGCCAGATCCGTCGACGACCGCCACGCGGCCTCGAACAGCGACGAGATCCCGTTGACGAGGTCGGGTCGCGAAAGGACGGTGTAGCTGCGCCCGTCCGGCGTGACCTCGGCGGCGAGGATCGCGAGGCGCCCGTCGAGGATGATCGTCTCGTTGATCTCGCGTTCGCTGATGCGGATCTGCGCGCCGAGCGAACGCAGCAGGCGCAGGTGCTCGACGCCGGCCGCGTTCAGCAGCACGCTCGGCAGGTAGATCTTGCGCGCCCGCCGGCCCTGCAGGTCCGGGACCGGCTGCACGCCGGTGCCCGGGCGCGAAGCCGCCCAGGTATAGAGGGTGTTCGCGGCGCACGCGATGTCCGTGGCGCTGCCGAACAGGTGGGCGGTGCGGTCGAACAGCTCGCGTTCGCCGCGCACGGTCACGACGTCGTCGACTCGAGTCACGCACCCCAGTGTCCCCCCGATGCGATCCAGTGGCAGCTTCCTGCCAATCCGGGCGACGCGAAAGCCACGGAGCCACGCTGGAAGTCATGACCCAGACAGCACTTCCCGCCGCAGCCGCCGGCACGTGGCGGCTCGGTTCCCTGACCGTCAACCGCCTCGGTTTCGGCGCCATGCGGCTCGTCCCGTTCACGGGCGGCACCGGCGCCGACCGCGAGCGCGCCCTCACCGTCCTGCGCCGCGCGCTCGAGCTCGGCGTGAACCACATCGACACCGCGGCGTTCTATTTCACGCCGGAGTTCTCCGCCAACGAGATGATCAACTCGGCGCTCTCGCCTTATGCCGACGACCTGGTTCTGACCACGAAGGTCGGCCCCGGTCGCGACCCGTCCGGCGAGTTCCTGCCCTTCGCGCGGCCCGACCAGCTGCGCGGCCAGGTCGAGGAGAACCTGCGCCAGCTCGCGCGCGACCACCTCGACGTGGTCAACCTGCGGATCGGCACGGGCCTCGGCCGTGGCACGGGGTCCATCGCCGAGCACTTCGGCGCCCTGGCCGAGCTGCGCGCGGCCGGCCTCATCCGCGAGCTGGGCATCTCCAACGTCGGCCCGGAGCACCTCACGGAGGCGCTCGCGATCGCGCCCGTGGTGTGCGTGCAGAACCAGTACGGCCTCACCGCCGTCCGCGAAGACGACGAGCTGCTGCGCCTCTGCGGTGAACACGGCGTGGCGTTCGTGCCGTGGTTCGCCGTCGCGAGTGGACAAGCGGACGAAACCGGCGTGGAAGAGCGCGTGGCGGCCGTCGCGAAGCGCCACGACGCCACATCGGCCCAGGTCCGTCTCGCGTGGACACTCGCCCAAGGCGAGCACGTGCTCGCGATCCCGGGCACGGGCAACCCGGACCATCTGGCACAGAACGTCGCCGCCGCGCAGCTGCGCCTGACAGCCGACGATCTTGCCGAGCTCGACGGAGCGTGAACATCCTGCGGGAAGGTCTCGGGAGGGTGAACAGGGCCTGACACCAGGGCGAACATGTCGCCCGTAGGTGTCACGCGCCTCACGACCGGGCTTCCAAGACTGGTCCGAAAGGCTACCGGGATGCTTACGATTCCTTTGTGACCACGCCAGTTGCCCTGATCTCGGCCATCGGCGCTCTTGTCGTCGGCGCGGTCGTCGGGTTCCTCATCGCCCGGGCGCGGGCCCGGAAGGAGACGGCACGGCCGGTGGGACCGACCGTGGCGGAGCTCCTCGAACGGCTGATCCGGTCGTCCCGGAGCGGCGTTGTCGTCCTCAACCGCTTCGGTGACCTCGTGCTGCACAACCCGAGGGCCTACGAGCTCGGCCTGGTTCGGGTGAACCAGGCCGACCCGCGGGCCCGTGCCGCCGCCGAGCAGGTGGTGGAGACCGACGAGCCGATGGAGATCGACCTGTCGCCGCTCGAGAACCGCGGGCGGCGCCAGCCGGAGGCGGTGCTCGGCGAGGTCCGTCCGCTCGGCGACGGCTTCACCGTGGTCGAGGCCGTGGACCACTCCGAGGCCATCCGCCTGGAGGCCGTGCGGCGCGACTTCGTGGCCAACGTGAGCCACGAGCTCAAGACCCCGGTCGGCGCGATCGCGCTGCTCACCGAGGCCGTGCTCGACGCCGCCGACGACGTGGACGAGGTTCGCCGCTTCGGCAGCAAGATCCTCCGCGAGTCGACCCGGCTGGGCACGCTGGTGACCGAGCTGATCGCGCTTTCGCGCCTGCAGGGCGCCGAACGGCTGCCGGACCTCAACGTCGTCGAGGTCGACGCCGTGGTGCGGGAGGCGCTCGGCCGGACAACGTTGTCAGCGGAGTCGGCGGAGATCACCATCACCACCGATGCGGCCAGCGGCCTGCTCATCGAGGGCGACCGGACGCTGCTGGTCACGGCCCTGTCGAACCTGCTGGAGAACGCCGTCGCTTACTCGTCGCCGGGCAGCCCGGTGTCGATCTCGCGCCGGCTGGCCGACGGCATGGTCGAGATCGCCGTGACCGACCGCGGCATCGGCATCGCCGAGGACGAGCAGCAGCGCGTGTTCGAGCGCTTCTACCGCGCGGACAAGGCCCGCTCCCGCGCCACCGGCGGCACGGGGCTGGGCCTGGCGATCGTGAAGCACGTCGCGGCCAACCACGGCGGTTCGGTGGGCCTGTGGAGCAGACCTGGCACCGGATCCACGTTCACGCTGCGGATCCCCGCGCACGTCAGCCCCGAGCCCGGCGGCGACGGCGCGCGCGGCAAGCAGCAGACCCAGCCCGCCACCGTGGTGCGGCAGGACAAGACCCCCGAGCGGACACCCCGGCTCGTGGCAACCGGGCAGGAGCTCTCCGGCCCAGACCATGGAGGAAACCTGTGACGAGGGTTCTCATTGTCGAGGACGAAGAGTCCTTCGCCGACCCGCTCGCCTTCCTGTTGCGCAAGGAGGGCTTCACGGCCGCGGTGGCCGGGACGGGACAGCAGGCGCTCGAGGAGTTCGACCGCAACGGTGCCGACATCGTGCTGCTCGACCTCATGCTCCCGGGCATGAGCGGCACGGACGTGTGCAAGCAGCTGCGCCAGCGTTCCGCCGTGCCGGTGATCATGGTGACGGCGCGCGACAGCGAGATCGACAAGGTCGTGGGCCTCGAGCTGGGCGCCGACGACTACGTGACGAAGCCCTACTCGGCCCGGGAGCTCATCGCGCGCGTGCGCGCGGTGCTGCGCCGCGGCGGCGAGCCGGGCGCGGAGGGGGAGCTGGCGCCGCTGGTGCTCTCGGCCGGGCCGGTGCGGATGGACGTCGAGCGCCACGTCGTGACCGTGGACGGCGCCGAGGTTTCGCTGCCGCTCAAGGAGTTCGACCTGCTGGAGTACCTGCTGCGCAACGTGGGCCGCGTGCTCACCCGCGGCCAGCTGATCGACCGTGTGTGGGGCGCCGACTACGTCGGGGACACCAAGACCCTCGACGTCCACGTGAAGCGCCTGCGCTCGAAGATCGAGCCCGACCCGGGCTCGCCGCGCCACCTCGTGACGGTGCGCGGCCTCGGGTACAAGTTCGAGACGTGAGCCGGCGGTAGGGAAAACACCGGAGCACGGCCGGGGTGGCGGGGTTTTTTCTTGCCGCTCCGGCCGTTTTCGGTCCTGGGGAAACGCTTCATTTTTCACCCTGTGCGGGCGTCCGGGTACGCAGAGTCGAGCCCGGACCGAGTGGTGTTGGTTACAGTTTCGAGACCTGGCTGTGGGACCGGTACGCTGGATCCTCGTGCGCCTAGGGGTACTCGACGTCGGGTCCAACACCGTCCACCTGCTGGTGGTCGACGCCCATCGTGGTGCGCACCCGACGCCCATGCACTCGGAGAAGGCCGTGTTGCGCCTCGCCGAGCAGATCACGCGAACCGGAGACCTCAGCCGCGCGGGCTCCGACCAGCTGGTGCGGGCCGTGGAGTCGGCGCGCGCTTCTGCGGTCCGGCTCGGGTGCGAAGACGTGATGGCGTTCGCGACGTCGGCCGTGCGCGAAGCCAAGAACTCGCCGAAGGTGCTGGCCAGAGTCGCGGAGGAGACCGGCGTCGAGCTGAAGGTGCTCTCCGGCGTCGACGAGGCGCGCCTGACCTTCCTCGCCGTGCGGCGGTGGTTCGGCTGGTCGGCCGGCCAGGTGCTGGTGCTCGACATCGGCGGCGGCTCGCTGGAGGTCGCGATGGGCCGCGACGAGGAACCCGTGCTCGCGGAGTCGCTGCCGCTGGGAGCCGGGCGCACCACGCGCACGCGCTTCCGCCACGACCCGCCCACGCGCTCGGAGGTCGTGGCGGTCTCGGCGTGGCTGGAGGACGAGCTCAGCGGGCTCGCGAAGAAGGTCGCGAAATGGGGTGAACCCGATCGGGTGGTGGCGACGTCGAAGACGTTCCGTTCCCTGGCCAGGCTCACCGGCGCGGCCCCCTCGGCGGCCGGTCCGCGCGTGCGCCGTACGCTCACGGACACCGCGTTGCGCCAGCTCATCGCCTTCATCTCGCGCATGCCCGCAGCGGACCTCGCGCAACTCGAGGGGGTCAGCTCGAGCCGGTCGCACCAGCTC
Source organism: Amycolatopsis sp. NPDC049253 (assembly GCF_040678995.1). Lineage (NCBI taxonomy): Bacteria > Bacillati > Actinomycetota > Actinomycetes > Pseudonocardiales > Pseudonocardiaceae > Amycolatopsis > Amycolatopsis sp. NPDC049253. The sequence goes on from NZ_JBFAQX010000001.1 coordinate 568,981, forward strand.
GTGGCGGGTGCTCTGGTGGCGCAAGCCGCCATGCGGGCGCTCTCTCTCGAAGAACTCGAGATCTGCCCATGGGCACTGCGAGAGGGTGTCATCCTGCGACGGCTGGACCATTCCAACGGCGCGGACGAAACTGGGGCCGCCCTCACCGGCGTTTCGGCGAACGGGGAGGACCGGTGACAGCAGCGGACTGGACTTCGGTGACGGAAAACAGGCACGGTGAAGAGGTGACGGACATGCACAGCACGGTGTTCAGCGCGCGCGGCGCCGCCTGCGTCCGGCCGCCGGGACGTGCCGTGGCCAACCCCGAGCGCGCTTTGGACAGCACGGTATGACCGACGAGAACGGCGCCCCGCCCCAGAAGACCGTGGCCGAACTGCTCGCCCAGCACGGGCAGCAGGTCGAGGGCTCACGGCGGCGCAGGCGTCGCGCAGCGGAAGACGACGAAGCCCCGGAGCAGCCGCCGGAGGGCGGCCGTCGCGCCGCGGGCGTGAGCGACACCGCGCCGCAGGCGATCATCGACCGCGTGACCAGCGACGGCGGCACTCCGCCGCCGCCTTCGCGTTCGGCGGGTGGCCGTCGTCGTTCGGACGGGCCGGCGGCCCCCGCGCCGCGGACCGTGCCGCAGGAGTCGGGGCCGCTGCAGCGTCCGCCTGCTGCTCCTCCCGTGCCGCCTGCCGGGCCGCAAGGTCCTGCGGGCCCGGGTGGCCCTGGGGGTCCTGTCGGCCCGCCGACGCGGTCGGTCCGGCCGGTCAACGGGCAGCAGGATTCCGGGTTCGTTCGTCAGCCTCCGCCCGAGTCGGGCCAGTTCGCCCGGCCGCAGGAGTCCGGCCAGTTCGTGCGGCCGCAGGAGACCGGGTACACGCGCCCGCCCGCGCCGCCGCAGGAGTCGGGTCAGTTCGTGCGGCCGCAGGAGTCGGCGCAGCTGCCGGTTCCGCCGGCGCCGTCGCCCGAGTCGAGCCAGTTCGTGCGTCCGCCGGCCCCGCCGCAGGAGTCCGGCCAGATGCCGGTGCCGCCGCGGGGACGTCCGACGCGTCAGCAGCCGGTGCCGCCGCCGGGTGCGGAAGAGACCCGCAACCAGGTGCCGCCGGTCCGTCGCCGTCCCGGCCCGCCGCCCGCGCCGGGCGGCACGCTCGCGTCGCGGCTCGACGGTCTCGACGGAACGCCCGACGCCGACGTGCCCGAGCCGCCCATGGCCAGTGGCGCGTTCCCGACGGGCGCGCCGCAGCGTCCGCGCCGCGCGCCGGCTCGCCGTCCCGCGCCGCAGCAGGACCCGCACACGGAGCAGTTCGACGCCGTGGCCGGGGTCGAGCCGGAGGCGCCCGAGGTGGCTCCCGGTCCCGGTCCGGCTGGTCCTGGCCCGGGTGGTCCGCCCGCTCAGCCGCCGGGCTTGGCGGGCTGGCGCAAACGTCGTCAGCAGGAACAGCTCGAGGACACCGAGATCGGCGTGATGCCGGTCGTCCCGGGCGAGTCCGCCGACGCCTACGCCGACGAGGACTACGCGGCCGACGACTACGCCGAGCCGTACGCCCCCGAGGGCGACTACGACGGCGGCCCGCCCACCATGGCCGCCCCCGCCGACTTCGACGCCGGTCCGCCCACCGCGGGCTACCCGGCGCCCATGCCGTTCGCCCCGGGCGGCGGCCCCGTCGACGACGACCTGTCCGAGTACGAGCGCGAGTTCGCCCAACCGGGCTCCCCGGACTTCGACGGCGACGACTACGGCTACGACCAACACGGCGACTACGAGGACGACTACGACGACGTCGCCCCCGAAGAACCCGTCGCCGCGCCCGCGGCCGCCGAGCCGGCCGTCGACGGCTCCCCGGGCAAACAGTGGCTCACCCTCGCGGGCCAACTGGCCCTCGGCGTCGTCGGCGGCGCCGCCGTGTGGCTCGGCTTCAACTGGCTCTGGGTCAACCTCGCGCCGGCCGCCCTCGTCGGCGCCCTGCTGGTGATCGTGGCGCTGGTGTGGATCGTCCGCAAGATCCGCCGCGCGGAAGACCTGCAGACCACGCTGCTGGCCATCCTGGTCGGCCTGGTGGTGACGGTGTCGCCTGCCGCCCTGTTGCTGGTGGGGCGCTAGACGCTTATCGCGCAGGAACTCCCGGCCCCCCGCTTCGACGGGCCGGGAGTTCCTGCGTTACAGCCCGCTTCGGCCCCCACCAACCGCAGCTGCCTACCGACCCCACCCCTGCACCCAGGCCGCGTCCACCCACGCAACCGCCGCCTACCCACCCAACGAAACCTGCACCCAGACCCGCCCCGCACCCCGATCCGAAGCCTCCTTGCGGCCGGCGACCTTGTGTCAAGGCACGCTTTCCCGCCTTGACACAAGGTCACCGGCGGTCAACACAATCCAGCTTCGGGGTGCTCTCTCAACGCACGTCGCCCCGCGAGGACCCGGCTTTCAACCGCGCACACTTCCCACCCCAACCACGCCCACCCCAGGCAGGGCAGGATGTCCCCCGTGAGCGCGCCTGAGAACCCGATCCCCGTGGGCCTGAGCACTGCGTCGGTGTGGCCCCTGCGGGCCGGGGCGGCGTTCGAGCTCGCGGCGGAGCTCGGGTACGACGGGGTCGAGGTCATGGTGTGGGCGGACCCCATCAGCCAGGACGTCGCGGCGGTGCGGCGGTGGTCGAAGCGCACGAATGTGCCGATCCTGTCGATCCACTCGCCGTCGTTGTTGATCACGCAACGGGTCTGGTCGCCGGATCCCGAGATCCGGCTGCGGAAGTCCGTGGAGGCCGCGCAGGAACTGGGGGCGCGGACGGTTGTCGTGCACCCGCCGTTCCGGTGGCAGCGGCGGTACGGGGACGCGTTCGGGGACCTCGTCGACGAGCTGGAGGAGAAATCCGGCATCGAGGTCGCCGTGGAGAACATGTTCAAGGTGCGCCCGCCGGGTGGGTCGCGGAACGCGCGGGTGTCGGCGTTCCGGCCGTCGATCGATCCCACGGACGTGGGGTTCCGGCACTACACGCTTGATCTTTCCCACAGCGCCGCCGCGCAGATGGACGCGCTCGCGCTGGCCGAGCGGATGGGGAAAGGTCTGAGCCACGTCCACCTGGCCGACGGCACCGGCGTGCCCAAGGACGAGCACCTCATCCCGGGCCACGGGGGTCAGCCGTGCGCCGAACTGCTGGAAAAGCTGGTCAGCGACGGCTTCGCCGGTCAGGTCGTGCTCGAGGTCAACACCCGCCACGCCGTCACCACCGCCGAGCGCGCCCGCGCGCTCGCGGAGGCGCTGCTGTTCGCCCGGTTGCACCTCGGACAGTGACCAGGTCGTTAGCATGATCGGCTGTCCGGGCGGTCCCGGGCCCCGGGACACCCTCATCCGGCTCATCGACACGTAAAGTGCCGACCGTGAACTCGTTGCGATCGTTGACTTTCTTCGCCACACGCACCGCCGTGGCCGGCCGTTCGTGAGCCGGGCCGAATACACGGCGACGGCGTTCGACGCGGCCAGCGCGGTCCGCTCCCTCGGGGACGGGACCTTCACGGCCACGCTGAGAGCGGAATGGGCGATCGCGAACCACCCCCACGGCGGGTTCCTCCTGGCCCTGCTGGCCAAGGCCGCGACTGCCGTGCTCGGCGAACGTGGCGAACCCACGGCCGAACCACTCGTGGTCAGCGCCGAGTTCCTGCACGCACCGGCCCTGGGCCCGGTGCTGCTGCGCACCGACGTCCGCAAGGTCGGCCGCCGCGCGTCGGTGGTCGGGGTGCGGTTGGAGCAGCGCGGGCGCAGCTGCGTGGAGGCGCGCGTGACGACCGGGCGGCTGCCGATGCGCCGGCCGGAGTGGAGCGACGTGCCGCAGCTGCCGGCCGAACCACCTTCGGGCGCGGTGCCGCTCGGTGCCGAAACCTCCGAGGGCTTGTTCAATCTCTCCGCCAGCTGCGAGGTCCGCGTGGACCCGGCCACGGCGGGCTACCTCGCCGGGCGCGCCGGTGACCCGCCGCGGCTGAAGTTGTGGGTACGTCCGCGAGACGGGATCGGCGACGTCTACTTCGCACTCCTCGCGGGCGATCTCAACCCGCCCGTGGTGGCCAACCTCGGCCGCGTCGGCTGGGCGCCCACGGTGCAGCTCACGGCGTTCCTGCGCACGCGCCCGGCCCCCGGCTGGCTGCGCATCCTGGTGGAATCGCGTTCGGTGCACGAGGCCTGGTTCGACTCCGACGCCACGGTGGTCGACTCCCAGGGCCGCCTCGTCGCGCAGGCGCGCCAGCTCGCGCTCGCCCCGGCACCAGGAGCCTGACGCCCGTTTGGCACGCTGAGAACCATGAGTGTGATTGCGGTACTGGGCGCGGGAAAGATCGGCGAAGCCCTCCTGTCGGGGCTGCTGCACGGGGGCCACGCGCCCGGCGACCTGCTCTTCACCGAGCGCTACGAGGGCCGCGTCCGCGAGCTCGAGGAGCGCTACCCGGGTATGCGCGCGGCCACCGTCGAGGACGCCGCCAAGCGCGCCGACGTGCTCGTGGTCGCCGTGAAGCCGCAGGACATCGAGCCGGTGCTGGCGGAGCTGGCGCCGCTGCTCGGGGAGGGTTCGCTGGTCGTCTCGCTGTGCGCGGGGCTGCCGACTTCGCTGTACGAGCGGCGCCTGGCCGAGGGCGTGCCCGTGGTCCGCGTGATGCCGAACACGCCGATGCTGGTCGGCGAGGCCATGAGCGCGATGTCGCCCGGCCGCTACGCCACCGCCGAACACCTCGCCACGGTCCACGAGCTGCTCTCGCACGTCGGCCAGGTCGTCGAGGTACCCGAATCGCAGCAGGACGCCGTCACGGCCCTCTCAGGCTCGGGACCGGCCTACTTCTTCTACCTGGTCGAGGCGATGATCGACGCCGGGATCCTGCTCGGCCTCCCGCGCGCGCTCGCGGGGCAGCTGATCATCCAGTCGGCCGTGGGCGCCGCGAAGATGCTCGCCGAGGGCAAGGACCACCCCGTGCTGCTGCGCGAGGCCGTCACCTCGCCCGCCGGCACCACCATCAACGCGATCCGCGAGCTCGAGAAGCACGGTGTCCGGGCGGCTCTGCTGGACGCGATCGAGGCCGCGCGCGACCGTTCGGAAGAGCTCGGCCGCGCCCACGAGGACTGACAAAACCGGCAAACCAGACCTGAGAGGGTTATCCGTGCGGCGAAAACCCGCAGGTAGGGGCCCATCCCGGTGACAGCCGTCGCACTAGTCCCACGTGTCCCGCTACCCTCTGGGAGAGCACGTGCGTGTCGATACCACAGGTGGGGAAGCCTCGTGGCGCGACACGTGTCGAAGGACGCGGTAATCATGTCGCCGAACAAGAAGGAGGATTTGCCCGCGGTAGGGCAGGTCCAGTTTTTGACAGTCGCCGAGGTGGCCACGCTGATGCGGGTCTCGAAGATGACCGTGTACCGGCTGGTGCACTCGGGTGAGCTCCCCGCCGTGCGGGTGGGCAAGTCGTTCCGGGTGCCTGAAAAAGCTGTGCACGAGTACCTGCAAGGTGCCTACTTCGACGTCGGATAGCAGCTCAGTGCGGCGCGCCGCTCCGTTGAGGGCGGCGGTTTGGCGGGGTCTGGGCGGTCGCCGGGCATGCGCTAGCCATGCCCGCCGACCGGCCCGCGTCAGGACGCGGGTAACCTGGTAGACCGCTCGTGCCTGTGCGCTCCACCCGTTGGACGCTGCGCCGGGCAGCGTGACCGACGACAACTGAGGAGCGCCCATGGGTTCCGTGATCAAGAAGCGCCGCAAGCGCATGTCCAAGAAGAAGCACCGCAAGTTGCTTCGCCGTACGCGAGTGCAGCGTCGTAAGGCCGGCAAGTGAGCCAGCCTCGCAGCTGATGTGCCGTGGCCCGTCCAGTCTCTGGACGGGCCACGTCCATGTGGTGGGCCTTCTCCCCCGATCGAGTGAGGTGTGAGCCGCAATTCTCGGGTGGAGTTGTAAATACGAAGTAAGACCTGGTCAGAGCACCCCCCGGCGCCGGTAACATCGGTGGTGCGTCCGCGCGATGCTTTCAATGAGTGCAGGCTCGTGCACTTCGGGTGATCGTCCACCCCTTCACGCCCAGCCGAACAGCCCAGCCGCACAGGGAGTCCCATGCCGTCGAACATCGTGCTCGTCACCGGGGTCGCCGGAGACCTGGGCGGGAAGCTGCTCGCCCGCCTCGGCACCAACTCCGCCTTCGAGCGCGTGATCGGCGTCGACACCGCGCCGCCCGCGAAAGACGTCCTGCAGCGGATGGGCCGCGCCGAGTTCGTGCGCGCCGACATCCGCAACCCGCTGATCGCCAAGGTCATCAGCAGCGCCGGCGTCGACACGGTGGTGCACACGGCGTGCCTGGCCCACCCGGCCGGCCCGAGCCGCCGCTCCGCCGTCAAGGAACTGAACGTCATCGGCACGATGCGGCTGCTGGCGGCCTGCCAGAGCTCGCCGAAGGTGCGCAAGCTCGTGGTCAAGTCCACTGCGGCCGTTTACGGCGCGGGGGCGCGTTCGCAGGCCGTGTTCACCGAGGACTCGGAGCTGATCCCGGCATCGTCCAGCGGCTACGCGAAGGACGCCGTGGAGATGGAGGGTTACGTGCGCGGCCTCGCCCGCCGCCGGCCCGACATCACCGTCACGCTCGCGCGCTTCGCCAACATCATCGGGCCCGAGGTCGACACGGTGCTCTCGCGCTACTTCGCGCTGCCGGTCGTGCCCACCGTCTTCGGCTACGACGCGCGCCTGCAGCTGCTGCACGCGTCCGACGCGCTGGGCGTGCTGGAGCAGGCCGTGCTGCAGGACAAGCCGGGCGTGTTCAACGTCGCGTCGGAAGGGGTGATCGGGCTGTCCCAGGCGATCCGCCGGGCCGGCCGCGTGGGGCTGCCGATGCCGAGCGCCGTGGTGCCGTCCGTGGGCAAGGTCCTGCGGGGCGCGCGCGTGGTCGACTTCTCGGCCGACCAGGTCCGCTTGCTGAACTTCGGGCGGGTCGTGGACATCACGAAGCTCAAGAAGGAGTTCGGTTACCAGCCTCGCTTCACCACGCGCGAGGCGTTCGACGACTACACCGCGGGTCGCGGCCTGCGCCCGGTGTTCGACGGCGCCCGGCTGGCCTCGGTGGCCGGCAGGGTCGTCGTGGCCGCCGCGACCGGGCAGGCCGGCCGATGAGCCCCGTGCCCGGAAGTGAGGCGCACACCGTGAACACAGCCGAGGCTCAGGTGATCCCGCTGCACGGCCCGGGTCGGGTTTCGCAGCCGGCCGCGCCGCCGTCGTCCTCGCCCTCGGTGGAGCCTTCTTCGGACGCGCCGGTGGTGGCTTTCCCGGCCGCCCCGCCGTCTCCCGCCGAGCCGGACCCGGTGCCGGAGTCCGTGCGGTCGGCGCTGGCTTTCCTGCGGAACCGGCTGACGGGCGACTACACCGTCGACGAGTTCGGCTTCGACGCCGAGCTCACCGAGACCCTCGTGCTGCCGCCGCTGCGCGCGCTGTACGAGAAGTGGTTCCGCGTCGACACCTTCGGCGTCGAGAACCTCCCGACGGCCGGCGGCGCGCTTCTCGTGTCGAATCACTCGGGCACGTTGCCGCTCGACGCGTTGATGACCGCCGTCGCCGTCCACGACGAGACGGGCGGACGCCACCTGCGTGGCCTCGGCGCCGACCTGGTGTTCAAGATGCCGCTGGTGGGCTCGTTCGCGCGCAAGTCGGGCCAGACACTGGCCTGCAACGCCGACGCCGAACGGTTGCTGAGCGGCGGCGAGCTCGTCGGCGTGTGGCCGGAGGGCTTCAAGGGCATCGGCAAGCCGTTCTCCGCGCGCTACAAGCTGCAACGCTTCGGCCGCGGCGGCTTCGTCTCCGCCGCCATGCGCGCGGGCGTGCCGATCATCCCCGTGTCCGTCGTCGGCGCGGAGGAGACGTACCCGAAACTCGGCGACATCCGCCTGCTCGCGCGGCTGCTGGGCCTGCCGTACTTCCCGGTCACGCCGTTCTTCCCGCTGTTCGGCGCCCTCGGCGCCGTCCCGCTGCCCACGAAGTGGACCATCGAGTTCGGCGAACCCATCCGCACCGACGATTTCACCCCGGACGCCGTCGACGACCCGATGCTGGTCTTCACCCTGACCGACCAGGTGCGGGAATCCATTCAGCAGTCCCTGTACCGCCGCCTCGCCCAGCGCAAGAACATCTTCCGCGGCTGAGGCAGCGTCAGCCCGCCCTGCGCTGACGTCAGCGGCGCCGGTAAGCGATTCCCGCCGCGACGGTTCCGGCAACGGACACCCGGAGTGCGGCACGGCGTTCGCCGGAGTGGATTCGGCTCCGCGGGCAGCGAAAGCCACGTGCCGAAGCGCGGCGGCTCGAAACCTGGCCGGGCTGGTGGTGGCCGGCGCGCGTTGAATGCGCCGACGGTTGCTGGGGCGCCGATCGCGCACTGACGTCAGCGGCGGCGGTAAGCCATCCCCGCCGCAACGGCGCCCGCCAGCGCGCCCGCGCCCAGGACCGACGGGACGCCGATCTTCGCCGCCTTGCGGCCCGTGCGGAAGTCGCGGATCTCCCAGCCGCGGGCGCGGGCCACGTCGCGCAGGCCGGAGTCCGGGTTGATGGCCACGGCGGTGCCGACGACGGACAGCATGGGGACGTCGTTCTGCGAGTCGGAGTACGCAGTGCAGCGCTTGAGGTTCAGACCTTCGCGCGAGGCGAGCGCGCGGACGGCGTGGGCCTTCGCGCGGCCGTGGAGCAGGTCGCCGACCAGGCGGCCGGTGTAGACGCCGTCCTTGGTTTCGGCGACGGTGCCGAGGGCGCCGGTCAGGCCCAGGCGCCGGGAGATGATCGCGGCGAGCTCGATGGGCGTGGCCGTCACGAGCCACACGCGCTGGCCCGCGTCGAGGTGCATCTGGGCGAGCGCGCGGGTGCCGGACCAGATCTTGTCGGCCATGAGCTCGTCGTAGATCTCTTCGCTGATGCTGGTGAGTTCCTCGACGGTGCGACCGGCCACAAAGGACAGTGCGCGTTCGCGGTGGGACTTGATGTCCTCCTTGTTCTCGCGCCCGCCCAGGCGGAACTTCACCTGCTGCCACACGAAACCGGCGAGGTCGGCGGAGGTGAAGAACTTGCGCGCCGCGAGGCCGCGCGCGAAGTAGAAGATCGACGCGCCCATCATCATCGTGTTGTCCACGTCGAAGAACGCGGCCGCGGTCAGGTCCGGCGGGGCCGGGGGCACGGCGGGCTCGGCGTTCGCCGTGATCTGAGCGGCCTCGGCCGACGCCTCGCCCGCGAGCGTGGCGAGCCGTTCGAGCTCCTGACTCTTATCCTTGCCACGCCAAGCTGACACGCACACCGCCTCCACGTTCGGGCACGTCCCGGCGGCCGGGAACGGCCGGGTCCTGACGCACAGCGTAGCGACCACGCGACTCACCCGTTCCAGGTGTGGTGAGGGCCTCGATCAGGGGTTGCCGAAGCGCGGAGTGATCACCCGATGACGATCGGCGGAAGGCCCGGCAGCAGCGGCGGGATCGAGATCAACGGCGGCGGTGGGCTGGTCGTCGGCAGCCTCGGCGTGGTCGGCGCGGTGATCGGCGGCGAGAACACCGGCGGGGGAGCCGTGGCGCTGCCGCCGGATGTCGGCGTCGGGGTGCTCGACACGGCCAGGTTCGGCGGCGCCGACGTTTCGGTCGCCGGCGGCACCCCGCTTTCGGTCGGTGTAGGGGTGGGACCGGGGGACGAAGGAGAAGCCGGCGCCGACGCACCAGGACGCGTGGGCTGCTGCGTACACGCGCCCCGCGCCGGAAGCAGGCCCAGCTCGTCGGAGCTGCCGGTGGTGATCTCGTAGCAGTTCAGCCGCGACGCCAGCGCCGACGTCCGCTGCTGCACCCGCGTGAGCAGCCCGCGCGCCCCGGTCAGGTCCGCCCGCGCGGACGTCGGGATCCGCGGCTGCTCGGCCGCCAGCAGCCGCGCCTGCTCCTTTGTCCACGTCTCGAGGTCCGCGAGCTGTGTCCGCCCGCTGCCGCCCGTCGCCAGTGCCGTCAGCGCCGTGACGCCCGCGCGGACGTCGCTGCCGAAGTCACCGAGAGCCGTCCGGTACGCCGACGGCGAGGCGTCCGTCATCAGCCCCAGCTCGCTCACGCGGTCCGCCGCGAACTCCAGGTGCTTGCGCGCCTTGGCCTCGTCGCCGAACGTCAGCCCCAGCGACGTCTCCTCGCCCGCGCGCTTCACGCTGTACAGCGCGTCGCCCGGCATGGCGTTGCGCGAAAGCAGCAGGGTCAGCCCCGCCAGCCCCAGCACGAGCGCGATGCCGGCCGCCACCAGATCGGCCACCCGCGGCTTCCAGCGCCGCCGGACGACCGGCTCGCCGAGCCGTCCCTCGATCTCCGCCCGGATGCGCTCGCGCGTTTCGAGGTCCGGTGCGCCCGCCTCACCCAGCGAGCGCAGGGCGGCGACCACGGCCAGCTCGTCGGCGAACTCGCCGTCGCGCTCCACGGGCGACGGGTCCAGAGCGCGATCGAACCGCTCGTTCTCGGCTCGATCCCGCGAAAACCACCCGGGCACGCCCACGGTGCTGCTCCGTCTCCACAAAACTCCACAAGCCCCGGCCCTGACAGCCGGTCTGCGTGGAGAAACGATTAAGAGGACGGAGAAGTTACGGTTGCGCCGGGACGTGAAAAAAGTCAGCGCAGCCCGGTGGGCAGCAATTGGGCCAGACGGCGGACAGCGCGGTGCTGCAACGCCTTGATCGCGCCCTCGTTGCGGTGCATCACCTGGGCCGTCTCCGCGACCGACAGCCCCTGCAGGAACCGCAGCACGATGCACTCGCGCTGGTCCTCGCCCAGCTCGGCAACGCAGCGCAGCAGCTCCGCGCGCGTGGCGCCCGCGATGGCCTGCTGCTCCGGCCCGGCCTGGGCGGCGGGCCCGACGGCCGAAACCGGCGCCGCGCCGGGCTCACTCACCTCGTCGGTCACGACCTCCAGGCGGAAGCGGCTCGACTTCACGTGGTCGAGGATCAGGTTCCGGGCGATCGTGACGAACCAGGCGCCGACGTCACGGCCCTGGTAGCTCACCGACGTGATCCGGCGCAGTGCACGCAGGAACGTCTCACTCGTGACGTCCTCGGCCAGCTCCCGGTCGCCGAGCCGGAACAGCGCGTAGCGGTAGACGACGTCGACATACCGGTCGTAGAGCTTCCCGAACGCCGAGGAGTCGCCCTCCTGCGCTTCGCGCACGAGATCCCACGCCTCGATCTTGGCGGTTTCGGCGGGGTCCGGAGCCGGCGCGGCCTCGGTGGGGCGGGTCAGCGGGACGGCCGCGGGGCGTCCGAACGCACGTTCGGCGAACATCACGACGGGGCCGCGGTTCGCGGTGGTCGGCAGGGTCACAGGGCGGCACCTCCTGCGGTCCGAAGGCCGGCCGGGCGGCCCTCGCGATGGGCAGTGCCCCTGTCCTCCACACGAGCAGGGAGGGGCCGCGCTGCGTGTTCCACGACCGCGTAAACGGCGCAGACCAGCAAGTTCGTCACGGTGACTCCCTTTCTCGCGTCACCCGGCAGTGATCAACGCCACCCGGCGACGCAGTGCAGCATACGTGTAGTTACCGCGAAGTAGGTAGAGGTCCCGCGGTACCGGAGGTGCGACGATCGCGCGGCATCCCCGTTACGGGTGACAAGATGACAAAAGGGCTACAGCAGGAAGGGGGCCCGGTGGAGGGTGTCGAGCAGCTGCTCACCAAGGCGGCGGCCAGATGGGCGGACGAAACGGCCATCACCGAGACCGGCACGGGGGCCACGCTCACCTGGCGGGAGCTCGACGAGGCGGCCCACGCGCAGGCGCGGCGGCTGGTGGAAGCCGGCGTGGAGCCGGGCGACCGGGTCGTGCTGCGGCTGCCGACGTCGGCCGATTTCGCCGTCGCCCTGTACGGCGTGCTGCGCGCCGGCGCGATCGCGGTGCCGCTGTCTCCGCAAGCGCCCGCCCCGGAGCTCGAACAGCTGCTGACGCACTGCGACCCGCGGTTCGTGATCCAGCGCGACGACGTGGACGACGCCGAGCTGCCCGAAGCCCTCACGGCGTTGTCCCCGCGCGGCGAGGTCGGGGGCGACCCCGTGGACCTCGGCCGCGGCGGCGAGGACATCGCGGTGATCTCCTACACCTCCGGCACCACCGGCCCGCCGCGGGGCGTGCTGCTCTCGCACCGCGCGCTGCTGGCGAACCTCGAGCAGCTCAGCCGGGTCGAGGGGGTGCTGGTGCACGAGGACCGCGTGCTCGTGACCATCCCGCTCTTCCACGTCTACGGCCTCGGGCCCGGCCTGCTGCAGGCCACGTCCGTCGGCGCGACGCTGGTGCTCTCCGAGCGCTTCGAGCCGGCGAAGACGCTGGAAGACTGCGCCGAGTACCGCGTCACGTCGATCGCCGGCGTGCCGACCATGTACACGGAGTTCGCCGACCTCGGCGCCGAGGAGCTGGCGCGCGGGCTCGCGACCGTGCGGATGCTGACCTCGGGCGCCGCGCCGCTGCACCCGCGCGTGCTGGCGGCGATCCGCGAGGCCACCGGCCACGACGTCTACGAGGGCTACGGCCTCACCGAATGCGCGCCCGTGGTCACGTCGACGCTGGTCACGGGCTATCCGAAGCCCGGCTCGGTCGGGCGGCCGCTGCCCGGCATCGAGCTGCGGCTGGTGGACAGCGACGGCACCGAGGAGGGCGTGCCGCTCGACCCGGACGACGTCGCCGACGTCTTCGAGTCCGGCGGCGACACCGGCCTGGTGTCGATCCGCGGCGCGAACCTGTTCTCGGGCTACTGGCCCGACGGCGCGCACGGCCCCGACGCCGAGGGCTGGTTCCGCACCGGCGACGTCGGTTACCTCGACCTCGACGGCGACCTGCACCTGGTCGACCGCGCCAACGACCTGATCATCGTGAACGGCTTCAACGTCTATCCCCACGAGGTCGAGGACGTGATCTCGCGGCTGCCGGGCGTGGCGGAGGTCGCGGTGGTCGGGGTCGTCGACGAGCGCAGCGGCGAGGCCGTGAAGGCCGTGGTGGTGCCGGCCGAGGGCGCGGCGCTATCGGAGCAGCAGGTGAGCGACCAGTGCGCGGCGAACCTGGCCGGGTACAAGGTGCCGCACCTCGTGGAGTTCGCGGAGAACCTGCCGCATTCGGCCACCGGCAAGCTGCGGCGGCTCAAGCTGCGCTGACGCGGTTCTAGACTGCGGTGGTGCATCAGGTGACGGTGATGACGCGCGCCGGCTGCCACCTCTGCGAGGTGGCCGAGGCCGAGGTCGCGCGGATCTGTGGCGAGCTCGACGTGCCGTGGGAGCTCGCGGACGTCGACAGTGACGCCGAGTGGCGAGCCGAGTACGGCGACCAGGTTCCGGTGATCCTCATCGACGGTGCGGAACACGGGTACTGGCGGGTGGAGGAAGAGCGGTTCCGCCGGGCGTTGAGCGGCTAGTTCCGCCGGATAGTCCGATGCGGTAATCAAGTCGTAAGGCTTCCCGGCGGTATCGGGGCCCGAGCCCGCCGAAGATGGTGGGGTGAGCGCGTTGAAAGAAGCCCCGCAGGTCGTGAACCCCCCGGAGTCGCGGCGGCTGTCGTTGCCGATCGCTTCGTTGATCGGGCTGGCGGCCTTGGTCACCGCATTGGGCGTGGGGCACCTCATCGCCGGCTTCGTCGGTTACAACGCGTCGCCGTTCGTGGCCGTCGCCGACTTCGTGATCGCGCACAGCCCGCACGCCGTGGTGGTGTGGGCGGAGCAGACGCTCGGCACGGCGGACAAGACCGTGCTGAAGATCGGCCTCGCCGTGGTGCTGGTGCTGTTCGCGGTGCTGGCCGGGCAGGTTTCGCGCCGGACGCCGCGCGGCGGCCAGATCGTGGTGGTGCTGCTGGGCATCGCCGGTGTCGCGGCCGTCTACGAGCGCACCGACGTCGGGCAGCTCGCGCTGCTGGCGCCCGTGGTGTCGCTGGCGGCTTCGGCGTTCGTGTTCACCTGGCTGCACCACTACGCGCTGCCGCCGGCGTTCGACGAGGGCCGTCCGCCGAAGGGGCCGACGCGGCGGCAGGTCCTGTCGCGCGGGATCGGCGTGGCGGCGGGCGCGGGGGTCGCGGCCGTCGCCGGGCAGGCGATCTCGAGCACGGGTAGCGCCGACTCCTCGCGGGAGGCGGTGGGACCGCTCGTCGCCGCGCGCAAGGCCCCGCCGCTGCCGCCGGACGCCGATTTCCAGAAGCTGGGTTCGCCGCCGTTCATCACGCCGAACTCGGACTTCTACCGCATCGACACGGCGTTCGTGGTGCCGCAGGTGCGCACCGACGAGTGGAACCTGAAGATCCACGGCCTCGTCAACCGCGAGGTTTCGTTCTCCTACAACGACATCCGCTCGCGGCCGCTCGTCGAGCGCGAGGTCACGCTGACGTGCGTCTCGAACGAGGTCGGCGGGGACCTGATCTCCACGGCCAAGTTCATCGGCGTGGACCTCGTCGACCTGCTCGACGCGGCCGGCGTGCAACCGGGCGCGGAACAGATGTACGCGACGAGCATCGACGGCTTCACCTGCAGCACCCCGGCCAAGATCGCCCTCGACCCGACGCGCGGCGCCATGCTCGCCATCGGCATGAACGGCGAGCCCCTGCCCGTCGAACACGGTTTCCCCGCGCGCATCGTCATCCCCGGCCTTTACGGCTACGTCTCCGCGACGAAGTGGGTCACCAGCCTCGAGTTCGCCAAGTGGGACGACCGCCAGTCCTACTGGCTGCAGCGCGGCTGGGCCGAACAGGCGCCCATCAAGACCGAGTCGCGCATCGACACGGCGAAGGTGATCTCGGGCAAGCTCCGCGTCGCCGGCACGGCGTGGGCCCAGCACATCGGCATCGCGAAGGTCGAGGTGCGCGTGGACCAGGGCCCGTGGCAGCCGACCACCTTGTCGACCGAGGTCAACAAGGACACCTGGCGCATGTGGTGGACCGACCTGACCGTGCCGTCGGGCAGCCACACCGTGACGGTGCGCGCGACCGACCAGTCGGGCTACACGCAGACGGAGCAGGCCGCGGACCCCGTGCCGGACGGGGCGTCGGGCTGGCACTCGGTGATGGTCAACGCCTGACGCCGGGGTCAGCCGAGCCGTGTGCGCGTGAGCAGCGCGCCGAGCTGCTCCAGCGCGGGCTCCACGCGGTTGAGGTCGAACCGCCCTTCGTCCCAGACGAGGACCTCGATCGCCGTCAACGCGAAACGGTCGCGGGTGGGCGGTGAGTCAGGCCTGCGCTTCGGCGGTGAGGCTCGTGGCGTCGTCTTCGACCACGAACCGCCGATCGAAGTCAGGGTTACCGGTCGCGTTCCCGCCCACGCCCAGCCGTCCCGCGACGACGCCCGCAACCCCGCGGCGCCGCACGGTGAGCACCGGCGCGCCGGCGACCTTCACGGCGTACACCTGCAGGTACAGCCACTCGGCGCTGCGCTGCTGTCGACGTCGGAATGCCCGACGACCTCGCTGTACTCGAACGAGGTGAACTGGCGCCCGCCACGGTTCCCGCACACCGCGTGCCGTGCCCGCGGCCGTCGTCCCCGCCCGAAGGGACAGCCGTGGCACCGCCCCAGCAACTGGGCGCCCGTTCCCGGTAGGTCCACCCCCGCTCGCGCGCCCCGGCGGCGATGGCCGTGGTCCGGCGCCGGTCCGCGTAGGTACCAAAGCCCGTGACCGCCGACGACAAGCGCCAGGACGACGTACCAGCACCAGCGCCCGGCCAACGCTGGCCCACCTCCACGTTCACGGGCTTCAGCCCGGCAGCTTGTCCACGATCCGCCCCGCGACCTTGTCCGTGAGGTCGCACGCCTTCGTGTGCAGGGCGGACGGCGTGTTCGGGCCGAGGAGCATCGAGACCGAGGACAGCTGGTCCGGGTCGTCGTCGACGAGCGCCACGTCGACGACGCAGCCGCGGCCGTTGGCGACTTCCGTCTGGGCCGCCGGGCCGCCGTCGATCGTCAGCGAGGTGCCGCCGCGGGCCGACGGGAGGCCGCGCGAAACGGTGGTGAGCACGTGGTTCGCGCTGCTGTACTGGTATTGCGAGCCGCTTGCCGCGGGGGTGGTGACCGGCGAGCGACGAGCCCGGAGAGGTTCGCGGTGGAGATGAGCCCGCACGCGGAACCCGCACCGAGCCGCTTTGTCGTGTGGCTGCTTGAGGCACACGCGGTGGCCGAGACGGCGAGGCCGACGACAAGCGCGGCAGCAAGAGCCCTCACCGGCCGTGGACCCCGCTCAACAACGGCACCAGCTCCGCCAGATCCGCCACCGCGGGTTCCACCCGCCGGGTGTCGAACCGGCCGACGTCCCAGGTTTCGGCCATGTCGGGACCCCGCGGAAGGGGCGGAGCCAGTCCTGCATGGCGGGCGTGACCGGGCCGTGGGTGACCCAGTTGCGGTCGAACGACTCGTCGCCGGTGCCGGCGCGGGTGAAGCCCAGGTCGCGGGCGAGCCGGCCGAGGGCGTCGCGCGGGGCGGCGTGGACCTCGGGCGCGGTTCCCGTGGCCGACGACCTCGCGGTACTCGAACGATCAGCCTGAACAACCTCTGAAACGCGGGCCGGGCGCGGATGATCTTGCCCGGCCGCCCCCGATGTCCGCCGCCACCTGCTCCGCCGTCACCTGATCGGGCGCCGGTGTGGGTCGCGTCATGTCGATGACCAGTGACTTTGTGCGCGCGTTCACAAGTGGACTACCGTAGGGAGTCGTCCCGCAAAGGCCCGGCATTGAACCGGACTGCCGTCGCGGGGTCAAGAGATGCGACCCAATCTTGAGGAGTGGCCGGCGTGGTGACACAGCGGGGGAGGCGCAGCGGTGCCGAACCGCCCGCTGAACCACCCCGCCGGGCCGCGAAGGGCAACGGCCGCGCCCGGCGGGCAACGCCTGATGCCGACAATGCGCCCACGGCGGAGATGCCCGCGGTCGACAGCGCCGTCGAGACGGCCGTCCGCGCCAAGCAGATCCCCGAAGCGGCCGTCGCGCGCCTCGCCGTCTACCTCCGGGTCCTGTCCGGCATGGCCGAGCAGGGCGCGACCACCGTCTCCAGCGAAGAGCTCTCCGCGTCCGCGGGCGTGAACTCCGCCAAGCTGCGCAAGGACCTCTCCTACCTCGGCTCGTACGGCACGCGGGGCGTCGGCTACGAGGTGCAGGTGCTGGTCAGCCAGATCGAACGCATCCTCGGCCTCACCCGCCAGCACCGCGTCGCCGTGGTCGGGATCGGTAACCTCGGCCACGCGCTGGCCAACTACGGCGGGTTCCCCGGCCGCGGTTTCCCCGTCGAGGCGCTGTTCGACCTCGACCCCGACCTCATCGGGGTTCCCGTAGGGGGATTACCGGTCTCGCACCTGGACGAAATCCCGCGCGTCTGCTCCGAACGGCAGATTTCCATCGGGATCATCGCCACACCTCCTACCGCTGCGCAGTCCGTGTGCGACAGGCTGGTAGCGGGCGGCGTCCAGTGCATACTGAACTTCGCGCCGGTGGTGCTCCAGGTACCGGCGCACATCGAGGTCCGCAAGGTCGACCTGGCGGTCGAACTGCAGATCCTCTCGTTCCACGTGGCTCGCCGTGCCGATGACGCCCTGGCAATTCAGGGGAATACCGGGTTACCCGACGCCGGCCTGCCGATCGACAATGGCAGTAACGGCAACGGACAGGCAGACGGCGGTCTTGGAATGGTGGTGCGCGGATGAGCGTGTTGGCGGTCGGGCTCTCCCACCGAAGTGCGGAGCTGACCACGCTCGAACGGGCCGCCGTGCCCGCCGAAGAGGTCACCAAGGTCCTGCACGAGCTGCAGCAGGCCGAGCACGTGAGCGAGGCCATGCTGGTCTCCACGTGCAACCGCATCGAGGTCTACGCGGTGGTCGAGACGTTCCACGGCGGCGTCAACGACGTCTCCGACGTGCTCGCCCGCCAGGCCGGCATGGAGCCGGCCGAGCTCTACGACAACCTCTACGTGCACTACGCCGGCGCGGCCGTCGAGCACCTGTTCTCCGTGACGTCGGGCCTCGACTCGATGGTCGTCGGCGAGACGCAGATCCTCGGCCAGGTCCGCTCGGCCTACGCCACCGCGCGTGAGGCCGGCACCGTCGGGCGCACGCTGCACGAGCTGATCCAGACGACGCTGCGCGTCGGCAAGCGCGTGCACTCCGAGACCGGTCTCGACCAGCTGGGCGCGTCCGTGGTGTCCGAGGCGCTGGCCGCCGCGGGCGACCTCCTGGGCAAGCACGCCCTGATCGTCGGCGCCGGCTCGATGGGCGCGCTGACCGCGTCGCACCTGCGCAAGGCCGGCATCGGCGAGATCACCGTGGCCAACCGCACCGAGGCCAAGGCCGCGCGCCTGGCCGAGAAGACCGCGGTCGAGGGCGTGCCCGCGCGCGCCGTGCCGCTGTCCGAGCTGGCCGACGCCGTGGCGAAGGCCGACGTCGTCGTGTCGTGCACCGGCGCGCAGGACGCCGTGTTCCTGGCCGAGCACGTGCCCGCCCGCGCGGGCCGCCCGCTCGTGGTGTGCGACCTCGGCCTGCCGAAGGACGTAGACGCGGGCGTGGCCGACCTGGCCGACGTGACCGTCGTCGACCTCGAGACGATCCAGCGCCACATGCGCGACGCCGGTGCCCCGACCACCGAACGCCAGACGATCAAGGCCAACGGCATCGTGCTCGACGAGGTGCGCGACTACCTCGCCGGCCAGCGCAGCGCCGAGGTCACGCCCACCGTCACCGCGCTGCGCCGCCGCGCGGCCGAGGTGGTCGACGCCGAGCTGCTGCGTCTGGACAACCGCCTCCCGGACCTCGACATGCAGGTCCGCGAAGAAGTCGGCCGCACGGTTCGCCGTGTCGTCGACAAACTGCTGCACGCGCCCACAGTGCGGGTGAAGCAGCTGGCCGCCGAGACGGCCGACACCGACTACGCCAACGCGTTGCGCGAGCTGTTCTGCCTCGACCCGCAGGCCCCCGCGGCTGTGGCGAGCCCCACCGCCGTGCCGCCAGACATCGAGAAGAAGTAAGCAGTGGACAGAGTGATTCGCATCGGGACGCGCGGCAGCAAGCTCGCCGTCGCGCAGACCGAGACCGTGGCCGACAAGATCCGCGCCACCGGCGCCGAGGTCGAGATCGTCCGCGTCACCACCCCCGGCGACGTCTCCAGCAAGCCGATCCCGCAGATCGGCGTCGGAGTGTTCACCTCGGCGCTGCGGGAAGCCTTGCTGCGCAAGGAAATCGACGTCATCGTCCACTCGTACAAGGACCTGCCCACGGCACCGGCGGCCGGTATCGTGCTCGCCGCCGTGCCGCCGCGCGAGGACCCGCGCGACGCGTTGATCGCCCGCGACGGGCTCACGCTGGGTGAGCTCCCGCCGGGTTCGAAGGTCGGCACGGGGGCGCCGCGGCGCACCTCGCAGCTGCGCGCACTGGGCCTCGGTTTGGAAATCGTGCCGATCCGAGGCAATATCGATACCCGCATGCGCAAGGTGACCGACGGCGAGCTCGATGCCGTGGTGCTCGCGCGTGCCGGACTGGCCCGGATCGGTCTGGTGGGGGCGATCACCGAGACCCTCGACCCGATCCAGATGCTGCCCGCTCCCGCGCAGGGGGCGCTGGCGGTGGAGTGCCGGGCCGAAGACGTGGACGTGGAGCACCTGCTCGCGTCCAGTTTGGACGACGAGGGTACGCGGGCCGCGGTGACGGCCGAGCGTTCCCTGCTGGCCGCGCTCGAGGCGGGGTGCAGCGCACCCGTGGGTGCGCTCGCCGAGATCGTCGAGGACCTCGACTCCGAGGGCGCGGTCGTGGAACGGATCTCGCTGCGCGGCACCGCGGCCGTCGAGGGCGAGAACGGCGCGGTCGACATGCTGCGGGCTTCCGCACTCGCCGACTTCGCCGAGGCGGAGCAGCT
Source organism: Amycolatopsis sp. NPDC049253 (assembly GCF_040678995.1). Classification (NCBI taxonomy): domain Bacteria; kingdom Bacillati; phylum Actinomycetota; class Actinomycetes; order Pseudonocardiales; family Pseudonocardiaceae; genus Amycolatopsis; species Amycolatopsis sp. NPDC049253. Next base: position 588,792 of record NZ_JBFAQX010000001.1, read on the forward strand.
CGGCCGGACGTTGGCCGCCGAGCTCCTCGACCTGGGTGCCGGCGCACTGCTGTCCGGCCCCGCCCAGTGACGCACCCCGCACCGCACCCGAACGACCAGCACCACACACCTGCGGCCGATGACGTACCCGGCCGCCTGACAGGAGAAACGCCAGAGATGACCCCCGCTCGCAAGACCGCTGGGCGCGTCGCCTTCGTGGGCTCGGGCCCCGGTGACGCCGGGCTGCTCACAGTCCGCGCCCAGGAGCTGCTCGCCAAGGCCGAGGTCGTGGTGACCGATCCCGACGTGCCCGCCGCCGTCCTAGCCTTCGCCGCCCCCGGCGCCGAGGTCCGGCCCGCCGTCGGTGAGCCCGCCGACGTGTCGAAGGACCTGACCACCGAGGCCAAGGCCGGGCGGCTCGTGCTGCGCCTGGTCGCCGGCGACCCGCTGACCACCCCCGCCGTGGTGAACGAGGTGCAGGCCGTGGCCCGCACCTCCGCCGTGTTCGAGGTGATCCCGGGCGTTTCCCCCGGCGCCGCGGTGCCGGCCTACGCCGGTGTCGCGCTGGGCGGCACCCACACCGAGGTCGACGTCCGCGGTGAGGTCGACTGGGCGGCGCTCGCCGCGCAGCCCGGCCCGCTCGTGCTGCACGCCACCTCGGCGCACCTGGCCGAAGCCGCGAGCCGGCTCACGGAGAAGGGCATGCCGCCGTCCACGCCCGTCGCCGTGACGGCCAACGGCACCATCAACACCCAGCGCACCCTCGACTCCACGCTCGCCACCCTCGGCAACGACGCGGGCGAGCTCGTCGGCCCGCTGATCGTGACCGTCGGCCAGGCCGCCGGGCAGCGCTCGAAGCTGTCGTGGTGGGAGTCGCGCGCGCTCTACGGCTGGAAGGTCCTGGTGCCGCGCACCAAGGAGCAGGCCGGCGAGATGGCCGACCGCCTCCGCAGCCACGGCGCGACCTCGCACGAGGTGCCCACGATCTCCGTCGAGCCGCCCCGCAGCCCGGCGCAGATGGAGCGCTCGGTGAAGGGCCTCGTCGACGGCCGCTACCAGTGGATCGTCTTCACCTCCACCAACGCGGTGCGCGCGGTGTGGGAGAAGTTCGAGGAGTTCGGCCTCGACGCCCGCGCGTTCTCCGGCGTGAAGATCGCCTGCGTCGGCGCCTCGACGGCCGCCAAGGTCCGCTCGTTCGGCATCATCCCCGAGCTGATCCCGTCGGGCGAGCAGTCGTCCGAAGGCCTGCTCGCCGAGTTCCCGCCGTACGACGACGTGCTCGACCCCGTGGACCGCGTCCTGCTGCCGCGCGCCGACATCGCCACCGAGACCCTTTCGGCCGGCCTGCGCGACCGCGGCTGGGAAATCGACGACGTCACGGCCTACCGCACGGTCCGCGCCGCCCCGCCGCCAGCCGAGACCCGCGAGATGATCAAGACCGGCGGCTTCGACGCGGTCTGCTTCACCTCGTCCTCGACGGTGCGCAACCTGGTCGGCATCGCCGGCAAGCCGCACACGCGCACCCTGGTCGCGTGCATCGGCCCGAAGACCGCGGAAACCGCCGTGGAGTTCGGCCTGCGCGTCGACGTCCAGCCGGAGAAGGCCGACGTGCCCCACCTGGTGGACGCCCTGGCCGAGCACGCCGCCCGGCTCCGCGCGGAGGGCGCCCTGCCGCCGCCGCGCAAGGCGAAGCGGGCGCGTCGCAGCTGACGGGTTTGGTCCGGGAAGGGCCCTTGTCCGGGTTTCCGGGGAGGGGCCTTTTTCGTGTCCGGTGGTTTCCGGTTCGCGCTCGTCCGCGGTCGAATCGCGACGCAGATTCGGAAGTTTTGGGCACGATGCGGGTGCGCTGGTTCTTGCTTCTCCGGCGGGAGTCGAGGCAGCGTTGGCGCCTCGGCGCAGTGGGCGCTTGTCATCGCGCCCATCGGCTCGCCCCTGGGGCCCAGGCGTGCTGATCTCAGGCTGACCGATGCGCTGGACATCGAGCCGGTCGCCCGGCAGCGCACGGCCGTGCACACGCGAGCACGCTCGCCGAAGAGACAGCCTGGCGCCGGAGCGCGCGAAAAGCCGGCCTTTTTCGTGTCCGGTGGTTTCCAGACACCTTGTCAGAACGTGGTTTTTCCCGAGGGCAGCCGAAATGCGCGGCGAGCAGCGGGAGTACCGTGGTTGGCGTGTTCCCTGAGCATCGACCCCGCAGGCTCCGTACCACGCCGGCCATGCGCAGGCTGGTCGGTGAAACGACGCTTCGCCCGCGTCAGCTGATTCTGCCCATGTTCGTGGCCGAGGGTATCGACGCGCCGCGGCCGATTGCGAGCATGCCGGGGGTTGTGCAGCACACCCGGGACACGCTGCGGAAGGCCGCGGTCGACGCCGTGAACGCCGGCGTGGGTGGGCTGATGCTGTTCGGCGTGCCGGAGACGCGGGACGCCGAGGGGTCCGGCGCGGTCGACGAGAACGGCATCCTCAACGTGGCGCTGCGGGACCTGCGCGCGGAGCTCGGGGACGCGACCGTCCTGATGGCCGACACGTGCCTCGACGAGTTCACCGACCACGGCCACTGCGGCGTTCTGGACGCGGACGGCGCGGTGGACAACGACGCGACCCTGCGCGTGTACGCGGAAATGGCCGTGGCGCAAGCGGAAGCGGGCGCGCACGTGCTCGGGCCCAGCGGCATGATGGACGGCCAGGTCGGCGTCATCCGCCGCGCGCTCGACGAGGTGGGCCACAGCGACAAGGCCATCCTCGCCTACTCGGCCAAGTACGCCAGCGCGTTCTACGGCCCGTTCCGCGAGGCCGTCGACTCGCAGCTCAAGGGCGACCGCAAGACCTACCAGCAGGACCTGGGCAACGCGCGCGAAGCGCTGCGCGAGATCGAGCTGGACCTCGGCGAGGGCGCCGACATGATCATGGTCAAGCCGGCACTGTCCTATTTGGACGTCATCAAGGCGGCGGCGGACATCTCGCCGGTTCCGGTGGCGGCGTACAACATCTCCGGCGAGTATGCGATGGTCGAGGCCGCCGCGGCCAACGGCTGGCTGGAGCGCGAGCGCACGATCCTGGAGGTGCTCACGTCGATCCGCCGCGCGGGCGCCGACCTGATCCTCACGTACTGGGCCACCGAGGCCGCCGCCTGGCTCGACTGAGCCCGCACTGGGCTAGAGTCCACGAGTGGCCGAGAAGGACGACAACACCGCCGAACCCGCGGGGCTGACCAGCGAGAACCTCGCGAAGCCGGAGCCTGCCCCCAACGATGCCGAGCAGGCCGGGCCGACCGAGCACGTCGAGCAAGCCGGGCAGGTCGAGGAGCAGGCGAAAGAGCTCCCGTCCGGCTTCCCGAAGGCGCCGCCCGTGGCGTCGTACCCGGGGTACATGCAGAACGCCGAGGAGCCGGCGAAAGCCAAGGCTCCGGGCACGGTGCAGGCCGCGTTCGTCCTCACGATCGTCGCGTCCGTGGTGCTGCTCATCGGCCAGGTCGTCACGATCTTCTTCAAGCAGCAGCTCGTCGACCAGGCCGTCAAGGCGACGCCGCCGGGCCGCAAGCTCGACATGGCGCAGCTCGAGTCCAACGCCACCGCGCTGGTGTGGGCGCTGTTCGTCGGCGCGCTCTGCTTCAGCATCATCATGGTGCTGTTCGCCTACAAGGCCCGCGAAGGCACGCGCTCGGCCCGGACCGTGGTCGCGATGCTGGCGCTGCTGGGCCTGGTGTTCCAGCTCGGGCTCGTGCGCAGCGTGTTCTCGGTGGTGTCGTCGCTGCTGCTGGTGATCCTGGTGATCCTGCTGTTCCTGCCGAGCAACAGGGACTTCTTCCCGAAGGTCGGCAAGAACCTGTAATGGACCGCACGCTCTACTCCGAACCGGGCGTCGGCTGGCGCTCGCTGGTCTGGGGGCCGCTGTTCGCGGCGCTCGGCGCGGTGGCGGAGCTGGCGACCGGCGGCCCGGTGCACTGGATCCCGTGGCTGCTGATCGCGGTCGCGCTCTGCGGGCTCACCGTCCCGTGGGTCTACGCGCGCCGGCGGTTCCTCTCGCTGGAGGTGACCACGCAGGCGTTGCGCCAGGGCCGGGAAAGGGTCGAGGCGAAGCGGATCGCGGACGTCGCCGACGTCGGCACCCCCGTCGGCGCGCGCGTGCTCGGTGGCGGCTGGAGCGTGCCGAACAAGTACGACGAGCTGCCCGTGAAGCTCGACGACGGCACGGTCGTGCTCGCGTGGGCCCGGGACGTCGAGGCCCTCAAGGCGGCGCTCACCCGGCTGGTCGAGGCGAACGAGGCGAAATGACGCAGGGCGAGAAACCTGAGAGGCTTGATCCCGTGATCGACCTTCCCCAGCCGACCGGCGCCGACCTGTGGCCCGGCGATTCGGCCAAGGCGGCGCGGCTCAACCAGCCGTGGCGCGCGTTCGTGGCACTCGGCGAGCTGGTCGTGGCCGCGGTCGTGCTGTGGCTGGCGTTCGTGCTGTGGCACGCGGGTGTCGTCACGGTCGTCACCACCGCCGGCGACGGCGCCCAGCTGGCGTCGCAGCGGTACTTCGGCGGCCACATCGCGGGGGCGCTCGCGCTCGGCGCGCTGTGCGCCGTGCTCGTGGTGGACGCGGTTCGTCAGCTGCTGCTCGCGGTGAGTGCGCGGCACCGCCGGAAGAAGCGCTGAGTCCGCAACTCGAGGCGCCACATCCACAGCTGGCCCACAGGGAACCAACAGCTGACTGCTAAGCAGCGCCACCAGTGTTGCGCCCATGACGCGGCTGCGTACCCGGACATGGGTCATCAACGGGGTGCTGGTCGTACTGCTCGGCGGTGCGGCTTTCGGGATCTACCAAGCATTCACGCCGGCGGGCAACACCGCCCAGGCACAGACCCGCACCACTGCGGTGCGCCTCGGCGACGTGACCGAAACGGTCTCCGCCGCGGGCACCCTCTCGAGCGGCTACACCGGCGCCGCCAACTTCACCACCTCCGGCAAGGTCACGAGCATCGACGTGAAGGTCGGCGACGTGGTGAGCGCGGGGCAGAAGCTCGCCACGATCGACTCGACGCAGGCCGAGAAACAGCTGCAGGTGGCCAAGGACAACCTTGCCGTGGCAGAGGACAACCTCGCCACGGGTGAGGACACCTCGACCACTTCGGGCTCCGGCGCCGGCCAGGGACAGGGCCAGCAGCAGAGCCAGGAGTCCGTCACCTCGCTGCAGGCCAAAGTGGACCAGGCGCAGCTCGACGTCGACACGGCCCAGTCGGCCGTCGACGCGACGGTGCTCACCGCGCCGGGTGCCGGCACCGTCACGGCGGTCAACGGCACCGTCGGGCAGCAGGCCGGCAGCGGCGGGTCGGGGAGCTCCGCGGGCAGCGGCAGCTCCGGCGGGAACGGCGGGAACGGCGGCAACAGCCAGGGCTCGTCCGCGAGCTCGTCGAGCAGCTCGTCGGGCAGTGGGTTCATCGAGATCACGGATATGACCAACCTGCTCGTGGACACCTCGGTCGCCGAGATCGACGTGAGCAAGGTGAGGGCGGGCCAGAAGGCCACCGTCACGCTCAACGCCTCGCCCGACCAGCCGATCCAGGCGTCGGTGTCGAAGGTCGACCTCACGCCGACAACCAGCGGAAACGTCGTCTCCTACGGTGCGCAGCTCACGCTCACCAACCCGCCGTCGGGGCTGCGGCCCGGGCAGTCGGCGAGCGTCGTGATCACCGTCGCGGAGGCCGACAACGTGCTGAGCGTGCCGGCGGCCGCGGTCACCACGGCGGGCACGACGAACGTCGTCACGATCCAGGAGAACGGCCGGAACGTGCCCCAGCAGGTACAGATCGGTGTGCGCGGTGAGTCCACTGTGGAGATCAAGTCGGGCCTGACCGAAGGCGAGAACGTGGTGCTCACGGCGGCGTCGCCGACCACGACCACCGGCGGCGCGGGTCAGCGTGGCGCCGGCGCCGGTGGGTTCGGCGGCTTCGGCGGAACCGGTGGCGCCGGCGGCGGCTTCCGCGGTGGCCAGGGTGGCTTCGGTGGCGGGGGACGCGGATGAAACCCGTGATCGCGGTCTCCGGGCTGCGCAAGACCTATGGCGACGGCGAGACGGCCGTCCACGCGCTGCGCGGCGTCGATCTCGTGGTGCGGCCGGGGGAGTACGTGGCCATCATGGGCGCGTCCGGCTCCGGCAAGTCGACGCTGCTGAACATGCTGGGCTGCCTTGACGTGCCGACGTCGGGCAAGTACCTGCTCGACGGCTTCAGCGTCGCGGACCTCAACGAACGCCAGCTCGCCTTGCTGCGCAACCGGAAGATCGGGTTCATCTTCCAGTCGTTCAACCTCGTGCCGCGTACCAGCGCTTTGTCCAATGTGGAACTTCCTCTCGTCTACAGTGGACTGCGCCGGTCCGCGCGACGGGAACGGGCGCTGGCCGCACTGGAGATGGTGGGGCTGACCGAGCGCGCCAAGCACCTGCCGAGTGAGCTTTCCGGTGGGCAGCAGCAGCGCGTCGCCGTCGCGCGGGCGCTGGTGACCGGGCCCGCGCTGCTGCTCGCCGACGAGCCCACCGGCAACCTCGACCGTGCCAGCACGGAAGACGTGCTGGGCGTGTTCGACCGGCTCAACGCCCTGGGCCGCACCATCGTCGTGATCACGCACGAGGACGAGGTCGCCGAGCACGCGCACCGCGTCGTGCGCGTCAGCGACGGGCGGATCGTGGCCGACGAGCTCAACCGCAGTGTCGGAGTGGTCGCGTGAACGTGTTCGAGGTGCTGCGCTTCGCCGTGCGTGGCCTCACCGCCAACAAGCTGCGCTCGACGCTCACCACGCTCGGCATCACCATCGGTGTCGCGTCGGTGATCCTTTTGGTCGCGGTCGGCAACGGGGCTTCCGCCGCCATCGCCGCCAGCATCCAGGGCCTGGGCACCGACGTGGTCAACGTGTCGCCGTCGCGTGGCGGCGGACAGGGCAGCGAGGCGCGGCCGCTGACCGTGCAGGACGCCCACGCGCTCGTGGACCCGGTCGGCGCGCCCGACGTGAAGGCCGCTTCGCCGGTGGTGAACACCAGCGCGACGGCCACCTACGGGCAGACGTCGTACGACATCTCCAGCGTCGCGGGCACCGAGCCGGCCTACTTCACCACCACCAACCGCCAGATCGCCGACGGCGCGCTGTTCACCACCGAGGACGTGACGCAGGCGCGCAAGGTCGTGGTCCTGGGCCCGACCACGGCGCAGGCCCTGTTCGGCACCGCGGAGCCGGTGGGCAAGAACGTGCTGCTCAACAGCATCCAGTTCACCGTCGTCGGTGTGCTGCAGGCCAAGGGCAGCACCGGTCTCCAGAACGCGGACGACGTCGCGATCGCCCCGATCAGCGCGGTGCAGAACTCGCTCGCGGGCTACGGCAATCTGAGCCAGATCGCCGTGCAGGCCACGTCGGCCGACTCCGTGTCGCTCGCGCAGGCCGAGATCACCGCGATCCTCAACGCGCGCCACGGCATCCGCCTCGGCGGCACGCCCGACTACCAGATCCAGAACTCCGAGCAGCTGCTGGCGACGCGCACGTCGGCCACGCAGACGTTCACCGTGCTGCTGGGCGCGGTCGCGGCGATTTCCTTGCTGGTGGGCGGAATCGGCGTCACGAACATCATGCTGGTGACCGTGACCGAGCGGATCCGCGAGATCGGCATCCGCAAGGCGATCGGCGCGCCGCGCTCGGCGATCCTCGGCCAGTTCCTAGCGGAGGCGACGATGCTGAGCCTGTTCGGCGGGTTCCTCGGCGTGGTGATCGGCGTGGTCGGCAGCCAGTTCAGCTTCGCGGGCATCACCCCGGTGGTGGTGCCGTCGTCGATCGTGCTGGCCTTCGCGGTGTCGGCGCTGATCGGTCTCTTCTTCGGCAGTTTCCCGGCGAACCGGGCCTCGCGCCTGCGCCCGATCGACGCCCTCCGGCACGAGTAGGAGCCTTCGCACATGTCTTCGTCCACCCAGTCGCCCGGGTTGGGAAACCCCGTCCCCGACGAGCCGACGACCGAGTTCCTGCCGGTGACGGCGCCGTTGGCTGCTTCTCCGTCCCCAGAGGAGATCGTGGCCTCTCCGGCGGTCGACGGTGATCTGAACCAGGAGATGAAGCGGGTCGCCACGCCGTTCGGCAAACCGACGTTCGTGCTGGCCGGTCTGCTGGTCATCGCCCTGTCCTTCGCCGGCGGCGCCTGGACGCACGCGGCCTTCGGCTCCGGTTCCGGCGGTGGCGGCGGTGCCGCGGCCGCCCGCACCGGCGGCCAGCAGGGTGGCGCCCGCGGCGGCTTCGGCGGGCGCGGCACGGGCGCCGGCCAAGGCACGGGCACCGGCGCCGCCCAACAGGGCCAGGGCTCCGGCGGCTTCACCGGCGCCCGCGGCGGCGCGGGCCGCGGCACCGTCGGCACGGTCGAAAAGGTCGACGGCACCACCGTCACCCTGAAAACCCTGCAGGGCACCGACGTCACCGTGTCCACTTCGGACTCCACGACCGTCGGCCTCACCCAGCCGGGCAAGCTGTCCGACCTCAAACCCGGCGCCACCGTCACGGTCCAGGGCCGCCCCGGCTCCGACGGCACCGTCGCGGCGCAGGCGATCGTGCAGCAGCCGGCCCGCTGACCTTGCCGCGCTACGACCCGCTGTCGGCCGCCGGTCTGGCCTGAGCGGCGGTCAACGCCGGCACCAGCGGAGCGAGGGCCGACCGCAGCAAGTCCGGCAGGGAGCCCGACACCACGACAAAACCCGAGGTCACGGGCTGGGCCCACTGTTCGAGTGCGATCCGCACCGCCGCGGCGACCGCGGCCGCCAGCACGCGCGCGGTGGGCCCGTCCGGCACCCGCTCGGCCAGCACTTCGGTCAGCGGCGGTTCGAGGGCGGTCGCGGAGCGCGCGTACGCGGTGCGCAACGCGGGGCTCGTCGTGATGAGCAGCAGCGCTTCGCGGGCCTCCTCGCCGGGCTCCGTGTACTGCGTGACCACGGCCTCCACCACCGCGTCCGCCAAGCCGGCCGGAGAAGCGCGGACGGCGGCCGCGACTCGCGATTCACGATCGCTGGTCACGGCGAAGACGATCGCTTCCTCGCGGCTCGAGAAGTAGTTGTTGTACGTCCGCGGAGATACCCCGGCGGCTTCCGCGATGTCGTCGACCCGCACGTTCTCCGGCCCATGCTCGACTGCCAGCCGCAGCGCGGCCGAGCTCAACGCCGTGCGGGTGGCTTGTTTCTTGCGTTCACGCAGACCGGTCACCAGCCCAGTAAAGCCGAAAACCTGCGGATACGCAATCTTGCGTACGCGCAACTTTACGAGCTAGTCTCGCCGCCATGAGAGCCAACGGCATTGCCTACGACACCGGTTTCCTGCAGGACGGCGCCACGTCCTGGGACGACTTCGACGCGGACGTCGTCCGGCGCGAGCTCGAGATCATCCGCGACGACCTGCACTGCACCGCCGTCCAGCTCGTCGGGGGCGTCCCCGAGCGGCTGGAGATCGCCGGCCGGCTCGCGGCCGAGCTGGGCCTGGAGGTGTGGTTCTCACCGTACCCGCTGGACCTGACCGTCGACGAGCTGTACGAACTGTTCACCGACTGCGCCGAACGCGCCGAGCGGATCCGGCGCACCGGGGCGGCGGTCGTGTTCGTCGCCGGAGCCGAGCTGTCCGTGATGGTCCGGGGTTTCGCCGACGGCGCCACGCTGGAGCACCGCCTCGGCTGGCTGCTCGGCGACCCGGCCGATCGGCCCGCGCGCCTGGCGCAGGCGAGCGAACGGCTCAACGACTTCTTCCGCGAAGCCGTGCCCGCGATCCGCAAGACCTTCGGCGGCAAGGTGACCTACGCGGCCATCCAGTTCGAACGCGTCGACTGGGACCTGTTCGACTTCACGACGCTGGAGCTGATCCGCTCGGCCGCCGTCGCCGACGTGTTCCGCGAAGGTGTGCGGACGTTGACCCGGCAGGACAAACCCGTGGTCATCACCGGGTTCGGCACGGCCACCTGGCGCGGCGCCGGTGACGTCGCGCCGCGCAGTATGGAGATCGTCGAGAACGACGAGCGCGGCCGGCCGATCCGGCTGAACGACGTCTACGAACGCGACGAGCCCGGCCAGGCGCGGTACCTGACCGAGCTGCTGGAGATCTTCGAAGAAGAAGGTGTGGACGGCGCTTTCGTCTACCTCTTCGCCCTGCGCACGCACCCGCACCGCCCCGACGGCGATCCGCGCGACGACCTCGATCTCGCGGGCGGCGGCATCGTCAAGGTGCTGGAAGGCCGCAGCGGCACGACGTACCCGGGACTGCCGTGGGAGCCCAAGGCGGCTTTCCACGCCGTCGCCGAGCGTTACCGCATCCAGGACTAGGTACCCGGCCGGGTGCCGCCTTGACCGGCGGTACCCGGTTCCGTGTCCGATCGTGCACGCATCCCCCTGAGGGTGGCAATTCCCTTGGTCTTCCTTGCTCGCGGCGTGTCACGCGTGGATTACTGGAGAGAGGCCGGTGTCCCATGACGGGAGCGTTCCAGTGAATTTCCGGGTCCAGGAAAGGAAAATTCTGGCACCCGGGCACGGTCGAGGAACTCGACGCACTGTTCCTCGACCTGGTTTCCCTGCTGCGGCCTCGAATTTTCGTCGAAGCCGGCGCGTTCGAGGCAAATCCTTATGTGCACCGGAAGTTCACATCCGCCACGGACTTCGCCGTGTGCGGTGTGGACTACCGCCACCAGGCGCTGGCGGGTGACCCCGGCGAGGTCACGTTCCTCGTGATCACCGACAGCGCCAGCCTCGCCGACGACCGCGTCGAGGGCTGCAACTCCCTCCTGCGCCGCACAGGCGACGGCTGGCTCGGCGACGTCGCGGTCGCGACGCTCGATCGCGAATTCGCCGCTGCACCAGGGCCGTTCGCGTGGTGGATGGACGTCGAAGGGGCCACGGAGCAGGTCCTCACCGGCGCGGGAACCTTCCTCGACCGGTGTGACCTGCTCAAGATCGAGGTCGAGCAAACCCCGTTCTGGCAGGACCAATGGCTGGCCGCGGACGTCGTGAAGAAACTCGGGAGCGGCCTGGAACCCTTCGCCCGCGACACCCAGACCGAAGACCAGCACAACGTCCTCTTCGCCAGGAAGCGCTTTCTTCCTGCGGACTTCGACCCGGCGAAGGGACTTGCGTGATGTTCCCCCGCCGCCTTCTTGACCTCGAATCCCGGCTCGACTCGCGAAACCTCGACTGGTACGTCGAAAACCTCGACAACCCGGTCATGGACTACTGGCGGGTCGAGCGCCCCGGCCGCTTCGTGCGGGACGCCGAGACCGGCGCCCCGTGACCGACCGCATCACCATCGCCGAGTTCTTTCGCCGCACCGGCGTGGCCGAGCTGTTCGAGAACTCCGCCGGCATCACCGCCGTGCAGGCGGCCGTGATCAACCCGTGGGGGTTCGTCGGGTTCCAGTTCGGCGAAGGCCTGCTCATCGACCTGCAGTACCACCGCCCGGTGCGCGAAGCCGTGGTCCTCGACGGCGAAGAGGTCAAACTCCCGTCGTACTACGCACCCAGCGCACCACGACCCTCGCCGGCTGGACGCGACTCGAGGTGCTCGTGCTCATCGGCACGTTCGAGCTGCTCAGCGGCGTCAAGACGACGTTCGTCGACCCGAACCTCGCCGGCTTCCCGACGCGCGGTGTGCGCGAGGGCCGGCTCGACCACCACCTGCTGCAGCCGGCGCCCAGCATGTTCCTCGTCAGCTTCGCCACGGCCGCGCCGCTCGCCGCCGTGCAGATCCTGCTGGGCCTCGGCGTGGTTTCGCCGGCGCGGGCGAGCTGCCGCAGTTCCCGGGTGCCGGTGCGTTCTTGGGGTGGGCCGTGCTCGTGGCCGCCGCGACGGTGACGACGTGGGCGGTCGGCATGCTCTTCGCGAGCCTCGCGTTCTGGGCGCCGAAACTCGACCTGCACAGCCTGTTCGGCAACGTCTGGCAGCTCGCCCGCTATCCCGCCGACGTCTACGCCCGGCCGCTGCGGCGCGTGTTCACCTACGTGCTGCCGCTCGCCGTGGTCGCCTCGGCGCCCGCCCGCGTCCTCGCCCGCCCGGCCGACGCGCTGCTCGTGCTCGGCGCGCTGGTCACCACGGCTGCCGCGGTGCTCGTCTGGCGCACCGGACTGCGCCGCTACACGGGCGCGAGCAGCTGGTTTCCCGCGTATGATCGCCGCGCACGCCGAAGATGTCCGCGGGCCGGTCCGAGGACGGCGCCGCCTGGACCGCCGAGACGTTGAGCGGCGCCGGCGCGCACGTCTTCACGGCGCGAGCTAGTTGAGGTTCTCGTTGAGCGCGATGATCGCCACGTTCAGCGCCGTCGCGTAGACGATCCAGAAGAAGTACGGCAGCAGCAGCACCGCGGCCAGGCGTGAGCGGCGGTAGAAGAGCCCGATCGTCATCAGCGTGGTGAAGCCGAGCAGGATGATGTCCACGCAGGCCAGCCGCGTGGAGCCGCCCGCGAAGAACAGCGGGGTCCACAGCAGGTTGAACAGCAGGCTGACGCCGTACATGGCGAAGCCCTGCGTCTCGCCGTCCGTGCGCCAGTAGACCCAGCCGGCGAACGCGAGCAGCACGTACAGGAGTGTCCACACGGGACCGAACAGCTGCGCGGGAGGTGCCCAGTCCGGCAGGACGAGCCGCGCATACGTCTCGGGCGCCGACGTGGCCGCGAGCGAGCCGACGATGGCCACCACGGCGACCATCACGAAGAACACCACGAGCACGACCCAGGGGTTGCGCCTGTGCGTGGGCGTGGTCACGTTGCCCTCCCCGTTCCCGGCGGCCCGGCGGCACCTGCTGAACCGCCGGTGATCGGCAGGTTACCAATCCGACCAAAGGGAGGCGGGGACCAAACGGACGTTTACCCGGTTCGCAGCCGTCCCCGCCGTGGCCGTGGTCGGATTGGGAACAGCAGCACAGTGGAGGACCAGGGCCCGCGCGCGCGACGTCGCCCACCGGCTGGGCTCGGGGATTTGCGAGACTGGACGGGTGAGCACTGGCACCGAGCAGTCCAAGGTTTGGTTCGAACGCGCGAAGGCGGCCGTCCCGGGCGGGGTGAACTCGCCGGTGCGGGCGTTCAACTCGGTCGGCGGCACCCCGCGTTTCATGGTCCGCGGCGAGGGCCCCCACCTGTGGGACGCCGACGGCAACCGCTACGTCGACCTCGTCTCTTCCTGGGGCCCGATGATCCTCGGGCACGCCCACCCGCAGGTGGTCGAGGCCGCGCGCGCGGCCGCCACGAGCGGGCTGTCGTTCGGCACGCCGACGATCGGCGAGGTCGAGCTGGCCGAGGAGATCATCGGCCGCGTCGAGCCCGTCGAGCAGGTGCGCCTGGTCAACTCCGGCACCGAGGCGACGATGAGCGCGATCCGCCTCGCCCGCGGGTTCACCGGCCGCGCGAAGATCGTGAAGTTCGCCGGGTGTTACCACGGTCACGTCGACGCGCTGCTGGCCCAGGCCGGCTCCGGCGTCGCCACGCTCGGGCTGCCGACCTCGCCCGGCGTCACGGGCGCGCAGGCGGCCGACACGATCGTGCTGCCCTACAACGACCTCGACGCCGTGCGGAAGTCCTTTGTGGAGAACGAGGGCGAGATTGCCGCGGTGATCACCGAGGCCGCCGCCGGCAACATGGGCGCGATCGCCCCGGATGCCGGGTTCAACGCGGGCCTCGCGGAGATCGCCCACGAGCACGGGGCGCTGCTGATCATGGACGAGGTCATGACGGGCTTCCGCGTCTCGCGCGCGGGCTGGTTCGGCCTCGAAGGCGTGGCCGGCGACCTCTACACGTTCGGCAAGGTCATGTCGGGTGGGCTGCCGGCCGCCGCGTTCGGCGGTCGCGCCGACGTGATGGCCAAGCTCGCGCCGGGCGGTCCCGTCTACCAGGCCGGCACGCTGTCGGGGAACCCCGTCGCCGTCGCCGCGGGCCTCGCGACGCTGCGCGCAGCCGACGACGCCGTGTACGCGGCGCTCGACGCCAACGCGAAGCGGCTCGGCGGGCTCTTCGACGCGGCGCTGACCGAAGCGGGCGTCACGCACAACGTGCAGTACGCCGGCAACCTCGTGAGCGTCTTCTTCGGTGACGGCGCCGTCCGCGACTACGCGGGCGCACAGGCCACGGAGACCTGGCGCTTCCCGGCCTTCTTCCACGCGTTGCTCGACGCCGGCGTGTACGCGCCACCGAGTGCATACGAGGCGTGGTTCGTCAACGCCGCGATGGACGACGAAGCGTTCGGCGTGATCGAGGCGGCCCTCCCGGCCGCCGCCCGCGCCGCGGCCCAGGCGGTCAAGCCGTGACCACTGTCGTCCACCTCCTGCGCCACGGCGAAGTCCACAATCCCGACAAGATCCTCTACGGCCGGCTGCCGAACTTCCGGCTGTCCGACCGCGGGCAGCGTCAGGCGCTCACCGTCGCGGAAGCCGTGGCGGGCCACGACCTCGCGCACGTCGTCGCGTCGCCGCTGCAGCGCGCCCAGGAGACGGCGGCGCCGATCGCGGCCGCTCACCGCCTCGACATCGCGACCGACGAGGGCCTGATCGAAGCGGGCAACGTCTTCGAGGGCCAGCGCGTGGCCGTCGGCGACGGGGCGCTGCGCCAGCCCAAGGCGTGGCCGCACCTGGTCAACCCGTTCCGCCCGTCGTGGGGCGAGCCGTACGTGGAGATCGCGCACCGGATGCTCGGCGCGGTGTACCGCGCCCGCGAGCAGGCCGAGGGGCGTGAGGCGCTGTGCGTGTCGCACCAGCTGCCGATCTGGACGCTGCGCCGGTTCCTCGAGGCCAAGCGCCTGTGGCACGACCCGCGCAACCGTCAGTGCTCGCTGGCCTCGCTGACGTCGCTGGTCTTCGACGGCGAGGCCCTCGTGGACATCGTCTACAGCGAGCCTGCGGGCACCACCGATCCGAAGGTGACGGGCGCATGAAGCGGGCGATCGGCGCGCTGCTGGCCGCCGCGCTGCTGGTGGCCGGCTGCTCCACGGGCAAGGACGCCGTCGTCTCCGGCGGCACGTTCAGCTTCGTGTCGCCGGGCGGCCAGGTCGACATCAAGTACCCGATCGCGCAGCGCCAGACCGCGCCCACGCTGGCCGGCGACGACCTCATGAACGAGGGCAAGCAGCTCTCCATCGCCGACTTCCCCGGCCAGGTCCTGGTGATCAACCTGTGGGGCCAGTGGTGCGGCCCGTGCCGCGCGGAGGCCCCGGAGCTGGAGACCGCGAGCAAGGAGATGGCCCCGCTCGGCGCGAAGCTCATCGGCCTCGACGTCCGCGACCCGGCCCGCTCGGTCGCCCAGGACTTCGTGCGCGACCGCGGCATCACGTACCCGTCCATCTGGGACGCTTCGGGCCGCGTGCTGCTGAGCCTCGAGGGCTACCCCCGCAACTTGATCCCGTCGACCATCGTGCTCGACAAGCAGCACCGTGTCGCCGCGATCTTCCTGCGGGACGTCCTGGCGTCCGACCTGATGCCGACGGTGAAGGGCCTGCTGGCCGAGAAGTAGCCCGCCCGCCCACTCGGTGATCGGCGCCGCCGGATCCGTCCGGCCGCGCCGGTCACGAGTGGGACCTTGGTCCTGTTCGGGTTGTGGCGTACGTCCTGTGAGCTGCCCCCGCCCGTCTCACGCGAAGCTCACTGCCTACTCTCAAGTGCGTGAACTCCGTGTCCGAGCTGGCGATCTCCGGACCGCTGCTGCTCGCCGCGGGCGTGGCGTTGCTGGCCGGCGCGATCTCGTTCGCGTCGCCCTGCGTGGTGCCGCTGGTGCCCGGGTACCTGGCGTACCTGGCGGCGCTGGTGGGAGCCGACGCGCCGGCGGTGAGTGCCGACGAGGAACGCAAGAAGGGCCGCTACGCCGTGCTCGGCGCCGCGGGTCTGTTCGTGCTCGGGTTCACCGTCGTGTTCGTCGCGACGCTCGGCACGCTCGTCTGGCTCGCGGACACGTTGCTGATCAACCAGGACCTGCTGCAGCGCATCGGTGGTGTGCTCACCATCGCAATGGCGCTGGTGTTCCTCGGCTGGATCCCGGGCCTGCAGCGAGAGGTCCGCTCGCACCGCGTGCCGGGCGGCGGGATCTGGGGCGCGCCGCTGCTGGGTGCCGTGTTCGGCCTCGGCTGGACGCCATGCATCGGCCCGACGCTGTCGGCCGTCACCAGCCTCGCGAGCGCCACGGGTGGCGCGGCCGCGCGCGGCTACCTGCTGGTGCTCGTCTACTGCCTGGGCCTCGGCCTGCCGTTCCTGCTGATCGCGCTCGGCGCCCGCTGGGCCGTGCGCGCCACCGACTGGCTGCGCCGCAACGGCCGCCGCGTGCAGTTCATCGGCGGCGGGCTGCTGATGGTCGTCGGCATCCTGCTCGTCACCGGACTCTGGGGAGACGTCATGGGCTGGCTCCGCAACTCCGTCGCCTCGAACCTGGTGCTGCCACTGTGACCACCACCGAAGCCCCACCCGCCAGCCCGCAGCGCCCCTACCAGCCGTCTGCCGGCAAGCAGCTGCTCGCCTTCCTGCGCAACACCTGGCGCGGCCTCACGTCGATGCGCACCGCGCTCGTGCTGCTGTTCCTGCTGGCGCTCGCCGCGCTGCCCGGCGCCCTGCTGCCGCAGAACCGGCTCAACGCGGCCAAAGTCGACGACTACATCACCAGCCACGGCTGGTGGGGCACCCTGCTCGACAAGCTGCAGTTCTACGACGTCTACTCCAGCGTCTGGTTCTCGGCGATCTACCTGCTGCTGATGGTCTCGCTCGTCGGCTGCCTCACCCCGCGCAGCTGGGACTACGTCAAGCAGATGCGCGCGAAGCCCGTGCTGACGCCGCGCAACCTCGCGCGCATGCCGCACCACCGCCTCGCCCGCACCTCGCGCACGCCCGAGTCGATCCGCGAAGACGTGCGCAAGCAGCTGTCCGGCTGGCGCAAGATCGAGCGGGACGAGGGAGACACTGCCGAGGGCGGCTTCTCCATCTCCGCCGAACGCGGCTACCTGCGCGAGACCGGCAACCTGCTCTTCCACTTCGGCATGCTCGGCCTGATCATCTTCTTCGCCCTCGGCAAGCTCTACAGCTACGAGGGCCAGGTCATCGTGCAGGCCGACGGCAGTCAGTTCTGCAACTCCGGCATCTACAACTACGACTCGTTCGAAGCCGGCCTGCGCATCGACGGCACCGACCTCGACGCGTTCTGCGTGAAGGTCAACGACTTCACCGCGCGCTACACGCCCAGCGGCGAGGCCGACTACTACCACTCGAACATCCAGTTCCAGTCGGGCGACGACCTCAAGACCAACACCTGGCGCCCTTTCAACCTCCAGGTCAACGACCCGCTGCGCACAGCGGGCGACCGCGTCTACCTGCTGGGCAACGGCTACTCGCCCCAGTTCACCGTGACGTTCCCGAACGGTGAGCAGCGCACGCAGAACACGCAGTGGCGGCCCACCGACACGACCACGATGCTCTCGCAGGGCGCCACCAAGTTCGACCAGCCGGGCATCACCGACGAGATCCAGCGGCGCACCAAGCAGCTCGCGATCACCGGGGTGCTCGCGCCGACGTCGTTCGTCCACGGCGGGATCCTCACCTCCACCGCGCCCGAGCTGAACAACCCGATGGTCGCCGTCGACGTGCTGCGCGGCGACCTCGGCCTCGACGCCGGTCGCGGGCAGTCGGTGTTCGAGGTCGACCAGGACCGCGTGGCCGACGGGCGCCTCAAGCGCGTCGCGCGCCAGAACCTGGCCGTCGGCCAGTCGGTGACGCTCGACGACGGCACCAAGGTCCGCTTCGACGGCGTGAACAAGTGGGTGAACCTCCAGATCTCCCACGACCCCACGCAGGTGTACGTGCTCGGCTTCGCGATCGTGATGTTCGTGGGGCTGGGCGGATCGCTGCTGGTCAAGCGGCGGCGGGTGTGGGTGCGGGTGCGCCCGGGTGACGACGGACACGCGGGTACCGTGATCGAGGTCGCCGGGCTGGCGCGCACCGACCAGGCGGGGTACGGCGAAGAGTTCCAGCGGATCAGCGAACGGCTGGTCACGGGCCGGAAAGGCAGCTGAGGCATGCAGATCAACGAGACGTTGTCGCAGTACAGCGACTGGTTCTACACCACCACGGTGGCGATCTACGTCCTCGCGCTCCTGCTCTCGCTGTTCGAGCAGGCCTTCGGCGCGAAGGGCCGCCAGGCCCACGCGCGCAGCGCGCAGAAGTCGCTGGTCGGCGCCGGCGGGCCGGTGATCGAGGACGCCGACAACCCGGCGGAGCCCGAGGCCCCGCGCGAGGTCGGCCGTCCTGAGCGCATCGGCCGCATGGGTGCTTCGCTGCTCGTGCTGGGTGCGCTGCTGCAGCTCACCGCGATCGTGCTGCGCGGCCTCGCCGTGCATCGCGCGCCGTGGGGCAACATGTACGAGTACGGCATGGCGGTCACCTTCATCACGGTGGTCGCGTGGCTGATCGTGATCCGGAAGTTCCCGGTGCGCCACCTCACGGGCTTCCTGCTGCTGCCCGTCGTGATCCTGATGTTCATCAACGGCACGCTGCTCTACACCGTGGCCGCGCCGGTGGTGCCCGCGCTGCAGTCGTACTGGCTCTACATCCACGTGTCGGCCGCGATCATCGGCTCCGGCGTGTTCCTGGTGCCCGGCGTGGCGAGCGTGCTCTACCTCTTCCGCACCGCGTATGACCGCAACCCGGCCAAGTTCTCCGGCTTCGGCCCGAAGCTCCCGGCCGCCGACGTGCTCGACCGCATCGCCTACCGCGCCACGATCGTGGCGTTCCCCATCTTCACCTTCGGCGTGCTGTGCGGCGCGGTGTGGGCCGAGGCCGCGTGGGGCCGGTTCTGGGGCTGGGACCCGAAGGAGACCGTCGCGTTCATCGCGTGGGTCGTCTACGCCGCCTACCTGCACTCCCGCGCCACCGCGGGCTGGCGCGGCATGCGCGCGGCCGTGATCAACATCGTCGGTTTCGCGGTGACGATCTTCAACCTGTTCTTCGTCAACCTGGTGACCGCCGGACTGCACTCGTACGCAGGGGTGAACTGACCGGGGGTCCACGCGGTTCGTAACACTCCACCCGACTACCGTCGATACCTGAGGATCCAGCAGGCGGTGCGATCGGGAGGTTGGCAGCGGTGACCGGACCCAGCGAAGAGGCGGCCACCCGGGCGGAGTCCGGCGGTGTTCCAGGGCAGCCCGAGCAGGCTCAGGCACAGCCCGAACCCGTTTCGGAACCGGCGGCCGAACTGTTCTCCGACGAACGCACGGACTCGACGCCGCACCCGGCCGCGGACGCCTATGAGGCCCAGCCGACTCAGGTCGTGGCCTCGCCCAACCCGAACTCGGGCCCGCACGCCGTGCCGGGTCAGCCCGTCGCTCAGGCGGGTCAGCCGGCGCAGCCTGCTCAGCCGGCGCAGCCCGGCCAGGTTCCGGCCGGCTACGCGCAGCAGCAGTACGACCAGAACCTGCCGCCGCTGCAGCCGCAGCAGCAGTACCCGCCCGCGGGTTACCCGCAGCAGCAACCGCCGTCGCAGCAGCAGCCTTCGGGCCTGCCGCAGCCGGGCGGCCGGCACTCGGCCGTGCCCGACGACCTGACCACCGCGCACCTGGTGAAGCAGGCCAAGCGCACGCCGCAGTCGGGCTGGCGCAAGGCGCTATACCTGGGCACGGGCAAGCTGCTCAACCCCGGCGAGAGCCCGGCCGACACGCGCCGGCGCGAGCTGATCGCGCGCGTGAACCAGCCGCTGCGCGGGTGCTACAAGATCGCGATGCTCTCGCTGAAGGGCGGCGTCGGCAAGACCACCACCACGACGACGCTGGGCTCGACCTTCGCGTCGCTGCGCGGCGACCGCGTGGTGGCGGTGGACGCGAACCCCGACCGCGGCACGTTGTCGCAGAAGATCGCGATCGAGACCACGGCGACCGTGCGGCACCTGCTGCGTGATGCCGAGAAGATCACCCGGTACAGCGATGTCCGCTCGTACACCTCGCAGGGCTCCAGCCGGCTCGAGATCCTCGCCAGCGAGCAGGACCCGGCCGTGTCGGAGGCCTTCTCCGAGACCGACTACCGGCGCACAGTCAACCTGCTGGAGCACTTCTACAACATCGTGCTCACCGACTGCGGCACCGGCTTGATGCACTCGGCGATGAAGGGTGTGCTCGACGTCGCCGACTCGCTCGTGGTCGTCTCGTCGGGCTCGGTCGACGGCGCGCGCAGCGCCTCGGCCACGCTCGACTGGCTCGAGGCCCACGGCTACGGCGACCTGGTGAAGCGCTCGGTCGTGGTCATCAACTCCGTGCGCCCGAAGGGCAGCTCGGTCGACCTCGACAAGCTCTCGGCCCACTTCGGCGCGAAGGTCCGCGCCGTGTGCCGCATCCCGTTCGACGCGCACCTCGAGGAGGGCGCGGAGATCGAGCTGGAACGCCTCGGGGGTGACACGCGCCTGGCGCTGCTGGAGCTGGCGGCGACGGTGGCAGACGGCTTCGGGGCGCAGCAGTACCGCTGAGCCTGGTTTCGTAAAGCGTTGCGAAAGCGCCCCAGCCACACGTGCTGGGGCGCTTTTACGTCCTGCCCGGGGTCAGACGTCCGGGTCGTCGGTGGGTCGCTTGCGCTGCTGTTCGCCGAGCTTGCGCAAGAAGTCGGGGTCGTCGTCGGGCGCGAGGGTGGGCCGCCGATCGGGCACGCCGATGCGTTGCGCCCCGAAGGCCCGCCACAACAGAACGGCGATGGTGATGGCGCCCACCGCTGCGAGCAGAGCGATCATGCCCGGTCCTTCCGTCGTGCAAGGCCTTGCCGGTGTCCCAGGTTAGCCGCAAATCCGCGAACCGGCCCGAACCCGGGTACGACGAAGGGTCGTGACCGGTAAGAGGTGCGGGAAGTCACCTCTTACCACTCACGACCCTCTCGTCGCGGTGGTTCAGGCCTTGCGGGCCGGTTCGCTCGCGTCGGTGGTGAGCTCGGCGAGGAGCTCGTTCACCTCGGACTCACGGAACCTGCGGTGCCCACCCGGGGTCCGGATCGAGCCGATCCGGCCGGCCGTGGCCCACCGGGTCACCGTCTTCGGGTCCACCCGGAACAAGGCGGCCACCTCACCCGGGGTGAGCAACCTTCCGCCCATCGTCGCGGTCATTTTCCGCCTCCTTAACGACCTACTTGCTATACCGGAGGCATCGGGCCTTTCGCCCGTCGCGCCGGGGTAGCCAACGCGGCAATCGTGGCACTTCACCCGTCGGGTACTCGAACGGTTGTCCTTGAGTAAAGAGCCCTTAAAGTGCAAAAGGGACATAACCTCTGGCGGCCTCCCGCGTGTGAAGTCCTTGTTCAAATGGCTCTGACCTGGAGGTTTTCTTCTGCGGAGCGGCGACCTCAGGTAAAGACACGCCAAAGGGGCATCGCGGGCCATAGCGGACCATCGGCGTCGTTGTGACGCAGTAGACACTCTGTCTGTCGATGGGGGCGGCTTACCTTCCCTGCGGTCCGCGGGGGCCGCGCAGCATAATGAGCCGGTGGATCAGCTGGACCGGAAGATCATCGCGGCGTTGCGGGTCAACGGCCGGGCCACCTACGCCGACCTCGGCCGCTCCGTCGGTTTGTCGGCCTCGTCCGTGCACGAGCGCGTGGGCAAGCTCGAGGCCGCGGGGGTGATCACCGGCTACCACGCGATGGTGGACCCGGGCACCGTCGGCCTGGGTGTGACGGCGCTGGTGGGCATCCACCCGACCGACACCGCCACCGACGAGGACGTGGCCGCGGCGCTCGGCGAGCTGCCCGAGGTGGAGAGCTGCTACGCCGTGGCCGGCGACGAGGCGTTCGTGGTGAAGGTGCGCGTGTCCACCGTCGACGAGCTGGAGCACACGCTCGGGCGGCTGCGGCGCATCCCGGGCGTCGGGCGCACCAACACGACGGTGGTGCTGTCGACGCGCTTCGAGGGCCGTCCGAACAACGCGGGCCTGGAAGAAGAGGCCGAGAACAAGGCGTAGCCTCCCTTGATGTGAGCGAATCGCCGGAACACGAATCGCCGGAACACCTGCCCCGGGACCTGACGCTGTACCTGGTCGCGCGTTTCGCGCTGGTGGCCGTGGTCGCCTGGGTGCTGTCGCTGGTCGGGGTGCCGCTGCTGGTGTCCCTCCTCATCGGGCTCGTCGTGGGCCTGCCGCTGGGTCTGCTGCTCTTCCGCAAGCTCAACGCACGCGTGACGGCCGGGCTGGCCAAGCGCAACGAGTCGCGGGCCCGCGCGCGGGCCGCCCTGCGCGCCCAGCTGCGCGGCGACGTCCCCGCCAACCCGGGCGACGAGGCCGCGTGAGCAGGCTCCACAACCGCGCCTGGGTGCGCGAGGCCGTCCGCATCATCGAGGCCGACGCGAACCGCAGCGCCGACACGCACCTGCACGTGTTCCCGCTGCCCCAGGAGTGGGGCGTCGACCTGTACCTGAAGGACGAGTCCGTGCACCCCACGGGCTCGCTCAAGCACCGGCTGGCCCGGTCGCTGCTGCTCTACGGCCTGGTCAACGGTCAGATCGGTCCCGACACCACGCTCATCGAGGCTTCCAGTGGCTCGACGGCGGTGTCCGAGGCGTACTTCGCGCGGATGCTGGGGCTGAAGTTCGTCACCGTGGTGCCGCGGCGGACGAGCAAGGAGAAGATCGCCCTCATCGAGTTCTACGGCGGCGAGTGCCACTACGTCGACCGGGCGCCGGACATGTATCCGGAGGCGGAGCGGCTCGCGGCCGAGTGCGGTGGGCATTACCTCGACCAGTTCACCTACGCCGAGCGTGCGACGGACTGGCGGGGGAACAACAACATCGCGGAGTCGGTGTTCGCGCAGATGCGGGCGGAGCGGCATCCGGTGCCGTCGTGGATCGTCGTCGGAGCCGGCACGGGTGGGACGAGCGCGACGTTCGGGCGGTATGTGCGGTACAAGCGGCACACGACGAAGGTTGCCGTGGTCGACCCGGAGAACTCGTCGTTTTTCGGTGCTTGGGAGACCGGGGCGCTGGACTACGCGACGGGCATGCCGTCTCGGATCGAGGGGATCGGGCGGCCGAGGGTGGAGCCGTCGTTCGTCCCTGGGGTGATCGATGAGATGTTCTCGGTGCCGGATGCCGGGTCGCTGGCGGCGATCCGGTTGTTGAGGGACCACACGGGGCATTGGGCCGGTGGGTCCACGGGGACCAATTTGTACGGCGCGTTCACCCTCATCTCGCGGATGATCGCCGAAGGCCAGGCCGGGTCTGTCGTGACTTTGCTGTGCGACGGCGGCGATCGGTACGCGAACACGTACTACTCGGATGAATGGCTGGCCGAGCAGGACATCGACATCGCGCCGTACCGGGCGAAGTTCGACGAGTTCTTGCTGACCGGGCGGTTCGAGGCCTGACCTCGGTCAGAACGACAACGCCACGGCGCTGAGGACGGCCCAGGCGAGCATGGCCAAGCCCGTGTCGCGCAGTGCCGGGATGAGGTCGCGGCCCGTTTTGCCGCCGCCGACGGCGCGGACGGACTTGAGCAGCATGGGGGCCGTGATCAGGGCGATGAGCTGAAGTGGGTGCCAGATGCCGAGGACCACGGTGAGCACGTAGGGCACGGTCACCAGCGCCAGGTACAAGCGGCGGGTGCCCTTGTCGCCGAGGCGGGTGGCGAGGGTGCGTTTGCCGGACTCGATGTCGGTGGGGATGTCGCGGAGGTTGTTGGCCGTGAGCACCGCTGTGGAGAAGGTGCCGACGGCGACGGCGCAGGCCAGGCCGGCCCAGCTGACACGCCCGGCCTGCACGTAGACGGTGCCCAGGACGCCGGCGAGGCCGAAGAACACGAAGACGGCGATCTCGCCGAAGCCGTAGTAGCCGTAGGGCTTCTTGCCCCCCGTGTAGAACCACGCGCCGAGGATGCAGACGCCGCCCATGATCAGCAGCCACCAGAAGCCGGTGAGGGCCACGAGCAGCAGACCCAGCACGCCGGCCAGGCCGAGGCACACCAGCGCCGCCGCGAGGACGGCCTTCGGGGCGGCGGTGCCGGAGCCCACGAGGCGCAGGGGGCCGACGCGGTTCTCGTCGGTGCCGCGGACGCCGTCGGAGTAGTCGTTGGCGTAGTTCACGCCGATGATCAGAGCGAGCGCGACCAGCAGCGCGAGCACCGAACGCCACCACGAGAACGCGTCCAGCGCGATCGCCGCCCCGACGCCCGCGACCACCGGCGCGATCGCGTTGGGCAGCGTCCGCGGGCGGGCGCCTTCGATCCACTCACTCACTGTTGCCATGGTCGTTATTCAACGCCATGCGATCTTCACCCGATCTCCGAACCCGTGACCTGCCACGTGAGGGTCCCGCTGGTGTTCGGCTCGTCGGCCGACGCGGCACCCGCGCCGATGAGCAGCCCGACCGCCACAGCCGCGACCGCGACGGCCGCCTTCGTCCACCTCGTCATACCCCGAGGCAACCGTGATCACTGGCACCCTGTCAACGATCCGGCGGGATTTCACGCCGTCCGGAGGTCGAACAGGGCTTTGACGGCGGCCCGGTCGATCTTCCCCGGGCCCCGCAGCGGCAGCTCATCCGCGAACTCGACCCGCTTCGGCGCGGCCGCGGCGCCCAGCTCCTCCCGGGCGACGGCCTTGATCGTCTCGGGCGCGACCGGTCCCTCCGCGACGACCAGCGCGACCACCGTCTCACCCCACTGCGGGTCCGGGACGCCGACCACGCAGGCATCGCGAACGCCGGCGATCGATCCGAGCACCTTCTCCACCGACGCCGCCGACACCTTCACTCCACCGGTGTTGATCACGTCGTCGGCGCGCCCGAGTACCTCGACGCGTCCGTCGGCCAGCAGCCGGCCGCGATCGGACGTGCGGAACCAGCCGTCCCGGAACGACTCCGTGGTCAGCTCCGGCGCGAGCCGGTAACCGTGGGCCAGCACCGGTCCGGAGATCCGCAGGCGCTCGTCCGCGTCCGGCTCCACGCGCACCCCGTCGAGCGGCACCCCGTCGTAGACGCAGCCACTCGCGGTCTCGCTCATGCCGTACGCGGGAACGATCCGCACGCCGGCCTCTACCGCCCGCGTACGCAGCTTCGCCGACGTCGCGGCCGCCCCGAGCACGATCCCGTCGAACGCGCGGGCCGCGGACAGCCCGGCCCCGCCGTCGTCGAGCAGCCGGACGAGCTGGGTCGGCACCAGCGCCGTGTACCTCGGCCCGTCCTCGGCCAGCACGGGCGCGGCGGCCGCGGCGAACTCGTCCGGCCGGAAGCCCGTGCCGGTCAGGAAGGCGGGTTTCGTGCCCGCCAGCCGCGCGCGGACCAGCACCTGCAGGCCGCCGATGTAGTGCGCCGGCGTGGCGAGCAGCCAGTGGCCCGCCCCGCCGAGCCGCGCGTGCGTGGCGGTGGCCGACGAGACCAGCGCACCCGGCGAGAGCAGCACGCCCTTCGGTGCGCCCGTCGACCCGGACGTGGCGATGATCACGGCCGTGTCCGGTTCGACCGGCGTGCCCGGCGCCATCGCCTCGAGCACGCCGGGCGCCGCGGGGTCGGCACTCGAAAGCGGCAGCACGGCCTCGCCGCCGTCCAGTGCCGCTGCCACGGCCGTGTCCAGGGTGGACACCGCTTCGGCGCTCCCGTCGAGCCACACCACACGCACAAGGTCTCCTGGTGGATCAGTAGTAGTACGGGACGTCGGACCAATCCGGGTCCCGCTTCTGCAGGAACGCGTCGCGGCCTTCCACGGCTTCGTCCTGCATGTACGCGAGCCGTGTGGTCTCGCCGGCGAAGAGCTGCTGGCCGACGAGGCCGTCGTCGATCGCGTTGAACGCGTACTTCAGCATGCGCTGCGCCGTCGGGGACTTGCCGACGATGGCCCAGCCCCACTCCAGCGCCACCTTTTCGAGGTCGAGGTGGGGGACGACCTCGTTCACCGCGCCCATGTGGTGCATCTGCTCGGCGGTGTAGTCCCGGCCGAGGAAGAAGATCTCGCGCGCGAACTTCTGCCCGACTTGGCGGGCGAGGTAGGCGGAGCCGTAGCCGGCGTCGAACGAGCCGACGTCGGCGTCGGTCTGCTTGAACCGCGCGTGCTCGGCGGAAGCCAGCGTGAGATCGCACACGACGTGCAGCGAGTGCCCGCCGCCGGCGGCCCAGCCCGGCACGACCGCGACCACCGGTTTCGGCATGAACCGGATCAAGCGCTGCACCTCGAGGATGTGCAGCCGGCCGGCACGCGCGGGGTCGACCGTGTCGGAGGTCTCCCCGCTCGCGTACTGATACCCGGAGCGTCCGCGAATACGCTGGTCACCGCCGGAACAGAACGCCCAGCCGCCGTCCTTGGGCGACGGCCCGTTGCCGGTGAGCAGGACGCAGCCGACGTCGGAGCTCATCCGGGCGTGGTCGAGGGCGCGGTAGAGCTCGTCGACCGTGTGCGGGCGGAAGGCGTTGCGGACCTCCGGACGGTCGAACGCGACGCGGACCACCCGTTTGCCGGAGCGGCTCTCGGTGGAGCGGTGGTAGGTGATGTCGGTGAAGGCGAAACCTTCGACCTCGGTCCACGCGGCGGGGTCGAACAGCTCGGAAACTCGGGCGTCATCCACGTTTGGGAGAATAGGACCTGTGGACATCTCTGCTGTGCCTGATGCCGCCTCCGCGGGAGGTAGTGCGTCGGTGGGCGACCTACCCGGAGCCTGCCGGTGAACCCCTCCACCGCGCAGGCCAGGGTCATCGTCGACGAACTGGTCCGCAACACCGTGTCCCACGTCGTCCTGTGCCCGGGCTCGCGTAACGCGCCGCTCTCGATCGCGCTCTTCGACGCGGCCGCGGCCGGCCGGCTGAAGCTCCACGTGCGCATCGACGAGCGCGGCGCCGCGTTCCTCGCCCTCGGCATCGCCGCCCGCACGGGCCGGCCGTCGGCGGTGGTCTGCACCTCCGGCACGGCGGCCGCGAACTTCCACCCGGCCGTGCTCGAGGCCGACCGCGCGGGCGTGCCGCTGATCGTGCTCACGGCCGACCGCCCGCCCGAGCTGCGCTCCGCCGGCGCCAGCCAGGTGATCGACCAGTACCAGCTGTACGGCGACGCCGTGCGCTACTTCGACGAGCTGGCCGTCGCCGAGCGGCGCGCCGGCCAGAACTCCTACTGGCGCAGCCAGATCTGCCGCGCGTGGAACGCCGCCTACGGCGAGTGGCGCAGCGGCCCGGTGCACCTGAACATCCCGTTCCGTGAGCCGCTGGTGCCGGACCTCGACGAGGACGGCGAGTGGTACGAGTCCACCGAAGGCCGTGCCGACGGCGAGCGCTGGACCGAGCTGCCCGACTTCGGTGCCCTGCCATCGTTCGTGGTGCCCTCGGCCCGCCACGGCCTCGTGATCGCGTGCGACACCGGCGTGCAGGCGGCCAGCGAGTGGGCCGAGCAGCACGGCTGGCCGGTGGTTTCGGAAACCGGTGGTCTGGGCTTGTCCGGATCCACGGCCATCTCCTCGGGCGCGTGGCTGCTGGGCGTCGAGGAGTTCATCTCGCACCACAAGCCGGAGCAGGTCCTGTGCCTCGGCCGGCCGACGGTGTTCCGGCAGGTCCAGAAGGTCCTCTCGGACCCCGCGGTGGAGGTGCTGCTGGTCCGCCCGGACTCCGACTGGCCCGCGCCGGCGCACAACGTCCGCCAGGTCGGCCAGTGGTTCGCCGAGCCGACGAAACCCGCCGACCCGGAGTGGCTCGCCGGCTGGCAACGCGCCGACGCGGCTGCTGCGGCCGCCGTTTCTCACGCGCTGGCCGAGGAGCCGTGGCCGAGCGGGTTGAGCGTCGCGTCGGAGCTGGTGGACGCGCTGCCGCAGGGCGCTCTCCTGGTGGTGGGTTCCTCGAACCCGACCCGCGATGTCGCGTTGGCCGGGACCTTGCGTCCGGACGTGCTGGTCCACCGCAACCGCGGCGTCGCGGGCATCGACGGCACGGTCTCCACGGCCATCGGTGCCGCCACCGTGCACCGCGCGCCCTCGTACGCCTTGCTGGGTGACCTCACGTTCTTGCACGACGCTTCCGGCCTGCTGACCGGCCCCGCCGAGCAACGGCCGGACCTCACCATCGTCGTCCTCAACGACGACGGCGGCGGGATCTTCTCGCTGCTGGAACAGGGCGCGCCCGAGCACGCGGACAGCTTCGAGCGAGTGTTCGGCACTCCCCACGGCGCCGACCTGGGCGCGTTGTGCGCGGGCTACCGCGTGCCGCACGTCGTGGCCACGTCGGTGCCGGAGTTCCGCGCCGCGTTGAAGCCCGCGCCCGGCCTGCGGGTCGTGGAGGTGCGCGTGGACCGCTCCCGTCACCGCGACCTGCACGCCCGCCTGCGCAAGGCCGTGGCCGCGGCCGTCGGCAACGGCTGACGTGGTTCAGCCCAGCGCCGTTCGCCACGCGTCCTGGTGGGCGTCGAGGTAGCCCGCGGTCGCGAGCCAGTACGGGCCGTCCTCACGCCAGATGCGTGCCCACGGCTGCGTGCCGGCGTTCGCGCGCAGGAAGTCGTGCATCGCCCGCGCGCGGCGGCCGAGCGTGGCCGGGAGCTCGGCTCGGTGGCGCTCGTCGAGGCCGTAGCCGCCGGTGAAGGCGCGCAGGCGGGCGGCGGATTCCGCGACCGGCCGGCCGGCGCGCAGGTCCGCCGCGGTCTGCGCGGTGTAGGCGAGATCCCACACCGCCGACGCCGGCGCGGTGCAGTCCCAGTCGATCAGCACCCACCCGCGTTCGGCGCGCACGATGTTCCACGGCGCGATGTCGTTGTGGCACACGAGTTCTTCGCGGTCCGGCGGGATGAGCCGCTGCCACGCCGCGTCCGGCGGTGGTGCGAAACCGGCCAGCGCCTGGTGCAGCTCGGCCAGCGTCCGGCCGAGGGACTGCAGGTCGCCGGGGGAGTACGGGCCGCCCACCTCGCCCGGCACGAACTCCAGCACCTGCCGGCCGCGCTCGTCGCGCCTGAGCGGCTTCGGCGCCGCGCGGAACCCCATCGACCTCAGGTGCGCCAGCACCGCGTCCACGGCGTCGGTCCACGGTCCCGCCGGGCGCCGCACCGTGGCGCCGACGCGGACGACGCCGCTCGTCACATTCCCGGCCAGTGGTTCTTCCGTCACACGATCGAGAATCGCCACGTCGTCAAGTGATTACCTCTCGCAGTCTCAGCGGGTAAGAACCTCCCAACGGACGTACCTCGCAACTCGAACCCTGGCTACGTTCGAGCGCGTTGATCACCGTCTGGGAGGAAACGCCATGCGTGGAAGAGGTCGGGCCGGGCTCGGGTTGGTCGCGGCAGGAGTGGTGTCGGTGCTGGTCGCGGGGGTGGCGTCGGCCGCGCCGCAGCCGGGGGCGCCGGGGGTGGGTGATCCGTACTACCCCAACGCCGGCAATGGCGGCACCGACGTCCTGCACTACGACATCCGCCTGACCTACCAGCCGGACACCGACCGGCTGGCGGGCACGACGACCCTGCTGCTCACCGCGACGCAGGACCTGTCGCGGTTCGACCTGGACTTCGCGCTGAAGGCGAAGAGCGTGCTGGTCGGCAACGAGGCCGCGACCTTCGCCAACCAGAACGGCAACGGCGAGCTCGTGATCACGCCCGCGCACCCGTTGCTCAAGGGGCAGACCACCACCGTCGTGGTGGCGTACGACGACACGCCGTCCACCGAAGCCGTCGACGGGCTGCACGGCTGGAAGCACGGCGCGTTCGGCGCGCTGGGCGTCGACGAGCCCCAGAGCGCGCAGTGGTGGTTCCCGTCCAACGACCACCCCACCGACAAGGCCACCTACGACGTCTCGATCGAGGCGCCCGACGGGAACGCCGCCATCACGAACGGGACCCTCGTGCGCAAGACCCAGTCGCGCGCCGGCTGGACGCGGTGGAACTGGCGCAGCACGAAGCCGCAGGCCACGTACCTGACGTCGTTCGTCGTCGGCAAGTACGAGGTGAACCAGTCGACGACGCCGGACGGCAAGCCGTTCATCACCGCCTACGGCTCCGACCTCGGCGACTCGCTCTACGCGGCCAAGGCGAGTGTCGAGCGGACGCCGGAGATCGACGCGTTCCTGGCCACG
This sequence comes from Amycolatopsis sp. NPDC049253, assembly GCF_040678995.1. Lineage (NCBI taxonomy): Bacteria > Bacillati > Actinomycetota > Actinomycetes > Pseudonocardiales > Pseudonocardiaceae > Amycolatopsis > Amycolatopsis sp. NPDC049253. The sequence goes on from NZ_JBFAQX010000001.1 coordinate 618,735, forward strand.
CAGTTCGGGCCGTTCCCGTTCGAGGCCGAGGGCGGCGTGGTCACCAGCGGCATCACGTTTTCGCTCGAGAACCAGACGCGGCCCACGTACGGGTTGAAGAACTTCCTCAACGGCTCCAACACCACCCTCATCGCCCACGAGAACGCCCACCAGTGGTTCGGTGACAACGTCTCGCTCGGCAAGTGGAGCGACATCTGGCTCAACGAGGGCTTCGCGTCCTACGCCGAGTACCTCTGGTCCGAGCACGAGGGCGAGGGCACCACGGCCGAGCTCGCGCAGTACGCCTACGACTCCTACACCGCCGACGACGCGTTCTGGCAGGTCCTGCCCGGCGACCCGGGCGAGGAGAACCAGTTCGACGGCGCCGTCTACGACCGCGGCGCGATGGCCCTGCAGGCCCTGCGCACCACCGTCGGCGACGACGCGTTCTTCGCCATCCTGCAGAAGTGGCAGGCCACCAAGGCCGGTGGCCACGGCGTGATCCCGGAGTTCGAGGCGCTGGCCGAGCAGGTGTCGGGCAAGCCGCTGCAGGCGTTGTTCCAGACTTGGCTGTTCACCAAGGGCAAGCCGGCGGTCGGCCCGAACGGCGCTTCGACTGCTCGGGCCGCTCGCGCTCTGGTCAAGCCGAAGTCCTATGACCAGATCCGGGCCAACCACCGCATGCTCGCCGCCGCGGGGGAACGGTGAGGCTCTACTGTGCCGATCGTGACCAATCCGACCACAGGCACGGCCGAATGGCTTCGTAGCAGCGGTTACGTGCCGAGTGGGGGTCGGCCTACTTTTGGCCGGATTGGTAACCTCGCGACGTGACGGTCAGGCGTGAGCGGGCGAGGCGCATCGGGTGGTTCGCCGTCCTCGGTGTCGCCTCGCTCCTCACCGTGATGTGCGTGAGCCTGCTCTTCGCGGCGATCCGCAACGACAACGCCATCGAGTCCCACCTCGGCACGGCCACGGCCACCGTCGAGTCCGTGAACTTCGACCGCACGATCATCCAGTTCCAGAGCCCGGACGGCATCGTCCACAGCCCGGCCAACGGCGTCCTCTACCCGTCCGGCCTCCTGGCGGGCCAGCTCGTGGCCATCGAGTACGACGTCACCAACCCCGACCGCACCGCCCGCGTCGCCGGCCGCACCGCGACGCTCACCCTCCTGCCCCTGGGCACCACGATCCTGTTCACCTGGCTGGTCGCCGGTCCACTGATGTGGTGGCTGCGCCGCCTGATCAAGCGTGACCGTGCTGCTCGGGCGGCTACCGAGGTGCCGGAAGTCCCGGTCGCCTGACCCGCACGGCTCACGTTGCGAGGGGCCGCCGCCGGCGAGTACCGGCGTCGCCGCTCAGGGTCAGGTCGTGGCGACCGTCGCCGTCTCCTGCCACCAGCTCAGGACCTCGTCCGCGACGCCCGGGGCGGCCACCAGCAGCCCGTCCGTCGGCAGCGTCGTGTCTTCGCCGTGCTTGTCCAGCACCACCGCGCCGGCCTCGATGGCGAGGGCGACGGAACCCGCGACGTCCCATTCGTGGTAGCTGTGCAGCACCGCGGCGGCCGCGTGGCCGAGCGCGACCTGCGCGATCGACAGCGCGGCCGAGCCCAGCACGCGCACGCCCGCGTGGGCGGCCGCGGCGCGCTCGATGAAGCCGCCCATCCCCGGCCACGGCCCCTTGCGCGCGAGTTCGGTGCAGACGATGGCGCCGGCCGTCACGCGGCGGTCGACGAGCCGGATGGGCATGCCGTTGGCGCGGGCGCCGCGGCCGCGGGCGGCGGCGTAGATCTGCGCGCGGTACGGGTCGGCGACCACCCCCACCACCGGCCCGGAGGTGTCGATCAACGCGAGGCTGTAGGCGCACCACGGCACACCCGCGACGTAGTTGGCGGTGCCGTCGACGGAGTCCACGACCCAGCGGTACTCGGCCACGTCGGCGCCGTGGTCGGCGCCGAACTCGTGGCCGACCACGGGGATGCCGGGGAACTCGGCCGTCAGCACCCGGCGGGTGTGGCGCTCGAGGATGCGGTCGGTGTCGGTGACCCAGTCGAACGGGGAGTCCAGGGTCGAGGGGTGGGCTCCGCGGCCCGCCGTCGCGGTGATCACGTCGGTGGCGTCGTTGGCCAGCCGGCCAGCCACCTCGAGAGCCCTCGAGAGCAGCCCCGGCTCCACGGGCTGCGACGGCCTGGAGGACAAGAGGGTCATGCCTGCTTAGTCTGGGCCGTCCTGGTTTCCGGGACACGACCTTGAGGTGACATGTCGTGGCGAATCTGTCAACGGACTGTATTCGGGCCCCGACGCTTCGGAGTGTTCGAACACCGTTGGCCCATCGGTCACGAAGGATTGGCCCAGGTCGCGCACGCCGGTGCGACAGTGGCCGGGTGCGAGTCGCCATAGTCACCGAAAGTTTCCTGCCCCAGGTGAACGGCGTGACGAACTCCGTGCTGCGGGTCGTCGAGCACCTGGTCGACCGCGCCAACGACGTGCTCGTGGTGGCGCCGGGACCGGGGCCCGAGTCCTACCGCGGCGCACCGGTCGTCCGCATCCCCGCGCTGGACGTGCCCGGCGTGCACTCCCTGCCGATCGGCCTGCCGACGCGCACCGTGCTCACGGCGCTCAGCGGTTTCCGCCCGGACGTGGTGCACCTGGCCTCACCCTTCGTGGTGGGCGCCCGCGGCCTGGCGGCGGCGCGGCGCCTGCGGGTGCCGTCGATCGCCGTCTACCAGACCGACATCGCGGGCTTCGCCACGTCGTACGGCTTCGGCATCGGCGCCCGCGCCGCCTGGCGCTGGGTGCGCCGCGTGCACTCGCGAGCCGACCGGACGCTGGCGCCGTCTTCCGACTCCGTCGAGCAGCTGCGGCTGCACGGCGTGCCCCGCGTGCACCGCTGGGCGCGCGGCGTGGACATCGACCGCTTCTCGCCTGCGCACGCCGACCCCACGCTGAGGGCCGAGCTGGCGCCCCACGGCGAGCTGCTCGTCGGGTTCGTCGGCCGGCTGGCGCCGGAGAAGGAGGTCGACCGGCTGGTGTCGCTGGCCGGCGTGCCCGGCATCCGCGTGGTCGTGGTCGGCGACGGCCCCGAGCTGCCCGCCCTGCGCGAACGCCTCCCCGGCGCCGCCTTCCTCGGCGCGAAGTACGGCGACGAGCTGTCGGTGGCCTACGCGAGCCTCGACGTGTTCGTCCACACGGGACCGCACGAGACGTTCTGCCAGGCCGTCCAGGAAGCCATGGCCTCCGGACTGCCGGTGCTCGCCCCCGACGCGGGCGGCCCGAAGGACCTCGTCCTGCCCGGCCGCACGGGGTACCTGCTGCCCGCCGACCGCGACGAGTTCGGCCGCGCCCTCGTTCAGAAGATCGACGACCTGCGCGACGAGGCCCTGCGGGCGCGGCTGGGGGAGAAGGCCCGCAAGGTCGTGCTGGGGCGGACGTGGCCCGCGGTGTGCCGGGAGCTGGTGGGGCACTACGAGGCCGTGCAGGACCGGGCCGCGCGCGCGGCCTGAGCGATGCACATCGTCCAGCTGGCGAACTTCTACGGGCCGCGCTCGGGAGGGCTGCGGACCGCCCTGCACCACCTCGGTGCGGGCTATGTCGCCAGCGGGCACCGCGTGACCCTCGTCGTGCCGGGCACCCGGTACGCCGTGGAGACGCTGCCCACGGGCGTGCGGCGGTACTCGCTGCCGGCGCCGCGGATCCCCGGGACGGGCGGGTACCGGGCCGTCGATCCGCACCGGGTGCGGTCCGTCCTGCGGCGGCTGTCGCCGGATCGCCTGGAGGTCTCGGACCGGCTGACACTGCGCGGCATGGGCACGTGGGCGCGTCGCAACGGCGTGCCGAGCACGGTGATTTCCCACGAGCGCCTCGACCGGCTGCTGGAGCAGTTCCTTCTGCCCCGGCCGGTCGCGCGCGGTGTCGCCGACGTCGCCAACCGCCGCATGGCCGCCAGCTACGACACGGTCGTCTGCACCACGGCCTTCGCCCGCGCCGAGTTCGACCGGATCGCCGCGCCCAACGTCCGCCGGGTCCCCCTGGGCGTCGACCTGGCGACCTTCGCGCCGTCGATGCGCTCGGACTCGTGGCGGCATTCCCTGGCCGGCGGCGCGGATACGCTTTTGGTCCACTGTGGACGATTGTCTCCCGAGAAACACGCTGAGCGCAGCGTGGATACCGTGGCCGAGCTGACGGAGTCCGGCGCCCGCGTGCGCCTGGTGATCGCCGGCGACGGGCCTCGAAGACGCGCGCTGGAACGCCGCGCCCGCGGCCTCCCCGTGACGTTCCTGGGATTCCTCTCCGGCCGCGACGAGGTCGCCCGCTTGCTGGCCACCGCCGACGTCTCGCTCGCCCCCGGCCCGCACGAGACGTTCGGCCTGGCCGCCCTCGAAGCCCTCGCCTCCGGCACCCCCGTGGTGGTCTCCGCGTCGTCCGCCCTGCGCGAGATCGTCCGCCCCGGCTGCGGCGCCGCCGTCGACGACCACGCCCCCGCCTTCGCCACCGCCGTCACCGGCCTCCTGGACAGCCCCGAAGACCTCCGCCGCGCCGCCGCCCGGGCGCGTGCGGAGGAATTCGCGTGGCCCGAGTCGGTCCGGGGGATGCTCGCTGCCCTCGGGTGACGGTGGTGGGGGTGGATCCGCCGGGGGCGGCTCGGAGCAGAGCAGTCAGCTCGGACCAGTCCGCTGGGATTGACCTGGATTCTGGACGAGCTCCGGTTTCGCGACTGGTCGCTCCGCGCCACGCTGCGGCCGCGACTGGTCCCTTCGCGCCACGCTGCGGCCGCGAGTGGACCGTTCGCGCCACTCGCGCGGCACGAGACGACCGTTCACGCCATCGTCGCGGCACGAGGGGACCGCTCGCGCCGGTTGCCCGGTACGACTGGACTTTTCGCACTGGTGGCTGGGCGCGGCGGGACCTTTCGCGCCGTGCCGTGGGCGCGAGGTGGCCACTGGCGTCGGGGGCGGGTGCGGGTGGACGGTTCGCGCCATGCCGTGGGCACGAGGGGACCGCTCGCGCCGGTTGCTCGGTACGACTGGACTTTTCGCACTGGTGGCTGGGCACGGCGGGACCTTTCGCGCCGTGCCGTGGGCGCGAGGTGGCCACTGGCGTCGGGGGCGGGTGCGGGTGCGGGTGGACGGTTCGCGCCGGGCCGCGAGCACGAGGTGACCACTCGTGCCGTGCGCAGGTGCGCGAAGGGACGGTTTGCGCGATGCGGTGAGCGCGAGGGGACGGTTCGTGCCGGCTGCGGGGTGCGAGTGGTCCGATCGTGAGCGGTGCCCTCGCGCCAACTCCGGCTGTGCGAGTGGATCGTTCGTGCCGCGGGGGAGCGCGCGAGGGGACCGTTCGCGCTGCGTTGGCGGCGCGAGTGGACCGTTCGCGCCATCGCGGAGCTGCGCCCCACCCCCACCGCCGCGACCCCGGCCCACCCACCCACGCCGCCACCCACCTGACCAGCGCCTCAACCACCCTCAACGGCCGAGCCGTCCGTGAGTGTCTAGATTCGAGGCATGCCCCGCGCAAGCCTGGACAAGGATCCGCACGAAGTCGCCGCCATGTTCGATGGTGTGGCGTCCGGTTACGACCGGGCGAACTCGTTCATGACGTTCGGGTTCGACCGGCGGTGGAGGACCACCACGGCGCGGGTGCTGGAGGCCAAGCCGGGTGAAACGGTGCTCGACCTGGCGGCCGGCACCGGCGTCTCGACGGTCGAGTACGCGCGCAGCGGCGCGTACTGCGTGGCCGCCGACTTCTCGCTCGGCATGCTGCGGGCGGGGCTGCGCCGGAAGCTTCCGATGGTCGCGGCGGACGCCTTGCACCTGCCGTTCGCCGACGGCTCGTTCGACGCTGTCACGATCTCGCTCGCGTTGAGGAACTTCGTCGACACCAAGGCCGCGCTCACGGAAATACTCCGTGTCGTCAAGCCGGGTGGCCGGCTGGTCATCTGTGAGGTGTCGACGCCCACGTTCGCGCCCATCCGGTTCTTCTACCGGCGCTTCATCCTGAAGCTGCTCACGTGGGTCGGCAGCCGCTCGTCGACGAACCCCGAGGCCTACTCCTACCTGGCCGAATCCATGCTCGCGTGGCCCGACCAGCGGGCGCTCGGCGAAATCATCGCGAGCGCGGGGTGGACCGAGGTCGAGTGGCTGAACCTCACATTCGGCGTCGTCGCCATTCACCGCGCCAAGAAGCCCTCCGTAGACTCGTGACATGACGATCTCCCGCCGCAGCCCGGACCACGACGCCGAAGTGATCGTGGTCGGCGCCGGACCGGCCGGTTCGACCGCGGCCACGTACCTCGCGCGCGCGGGTGTCGACGTGCTGCTGCTGGAGAAGACCGCCTTCCCGCGCGAAAAGGTCTGCGGCGACGGCCTCACGCCCCGCGGCGTGAAGCAGCTGATCGACCTGGGCATCGACACGAGCGAAGAAAACGGCTGGGTCCGCAACCGCGGCCTGCGGATCCTCACCGGCGACCTCACGCTCGAGCTCGACTGGCCCGACCTCACCAGCTACCCGCCCTACGGCGTCGCCCGCACGCGCCAGGACTTCGACGACCTGCTGGCCAAGACCGCGGTCAAGGCCGGCGCGCGCCTGTACGAACGCACCACCGTCACCAACGCCATCACCAGCACCAGCGGCCGCGTGATCGGCGTCGAGGCGAAGGTCGGCCCGGAGAAGACGCCGGTGAGCTACCGCGCGCCGCTTGTGCTGGCGTGCGACGGGGTGTCCGCGCGGCTCGCGCTGAGCGTCGGTATCGAGAAGAACGAGAAGCGCCCCATGGGCGTCGCCGTGCGCCGCTACTACAAGAGCCCGCGCCACGACGACCCGTTCATCGAGGGCCACCTCGAGCTGTGGGACCGCTCGGACCCGCGCAACCCCAAGCTCCTGCCGGGCTACGGCTGGGCGTTCCCGCTCGGCGACGGCACCGTGAACGTCGGGCTCGGCATGCTCTCGACGTCCGCCTCCTTCCGCAACACCGACTACCGCGCGCTCCTGCGCCAGTGGCTCGACGGCACGCCCGAGGAATGGGGCTACCGCGAGGAGAACGCCATCGGCAAGGTCGGCGGCGCCGGCCTCCCCATGGGCTTCAACCGCACCCCGCACTACCGCGACGGCCTCCTGCTGCTCGGCGACGCCGGCGGCATGGTGAGCCCGTTCAACGGCGAAGGCATCTCCGCCGCGATGGAGTCGGCGCAGCTCGCGTCGGAGGTCGTCGTGCAGGCGCTCGCCCGTCGTGAAGGCCCTTCGCGCGAGCGCGCGCTGCAGGGTTACCCGCGCGCCGTCGGCGAGCTGATGGGCGGCTACTACCGCCTCGGCAACGTCTTCGCGAAGCTCATCGGCAACCCGAAGGTCATGCACGTGTGCACCAAGTACGGCCTGCGGATCAACAAGATCCTTCCGTTGGTGTACAAGGGTCTTTCCGGCTGCTACGACGCCAAGGGCGGCGACGGCGTCGACCGCCTCATCGCGGCCCTCGCGCGGGTCACGCCGACTCCTCGCTGACCGAGCCGACTACCCCCAGCGACCGACCCGGACGATCCCGCACCGCTCGCTGCCGTCCCACGAGCCGGTGCGCCGATACCCGGCTGGAGCAATGGTTGCCTGGCCGGTCAGGTGGGATACGTCACAAGATCACGTCCGGATTGTCCCCGGCTAGGCCGGTAATCAACCCCTTATCCGCTGGTCCCGCGAGTGTGACCAGCGCTGCACCGTTCTGGCCGGGCGGTCAAGTTAGGTAAGCCTTATACCACGGCCCCTAGAGACGGCTGTGTGAGTCGCGTCCTACACTCCCCCCATGCTTGTGAATCGCTTCACATCCACGACGAGTGGCTTGTGAACTATTTCACAAGCACCCCTCGGCCCGGCCACGGGCCGTAAGGGTGCCCTGACCCTCGGCGGTGTGACCCAGCTCCCTTAGGGTGCCGACGAGGAAGCGGACCACCACCCGAGAAGCAACCCGCAGCGGCGCGGAAAGGATGGCGAAGACCCCGTGCTGATGTTGCCCGTGCTGGCGCAGGCCGACCCCAGTGGAGCTGCGGCCGCGCCTGGCCTGAAGGTGTACCTGCCGCTCGTCCTGTTGTTCGTGCTGGCGCTCGCGTTCGCCACTCTGTCGGTGTTGCTGGGCCCGCTCGTCGGCCCCAGCCGCTACAACAAGGCGAAGCTCTCGGCCTACGAATGCGGGATCGAGCCTTCGCCGCAGCCGCTCGTCGGCGGCGGCCGGATGCCGGTGGCGTACTACATCACGGCGATGCTCTTCATCCTGTTCGACATCGAGATGGTGTTCCTCTACCCGTTCGCCGTGAACGCGAACGCGCTCGGTGTGTTCGGCCTGGTGGAGATCGTGCTGTTCATCGTTACGGTCGGGTTCGCGTACGCCTACGTGTGGCGGCGCGGCGGCCTGGATTGGAACTGAAGCCATGGGCCTCGAAGAGAAACTCCCCAACGGCATCCTGCTGGCCAGCCTCGAGGGCCTGGTCAACTGGGCGCGCAAGAACTCCCTGTGGCCCGCCACCTTCGGGCTCGCGTGCTGCGCGATCGAGATGATGACGGTCGGCGGTTCCCGCTACGACATCGCGCGCTTCGGCATGGAGCGCTTCTCCGCCACCCCGCGCCAGGCCGACCTGATGATCGTGGCCGGCCGCGTGACGCAGAAGATGGCGCCCGTCCTTCGCCAGATCTACGACCAGATGGCCGAGCCGCGCTGGGTGCTCGCGATGGGCGTCTGCGCCTCGTCGGGCGGCATGTTCAACAACTACGCCGTGGTGCAGGGCGTCGACCACGTGGTGCCGGTCGACATGTACCTCCCCGGCTGCCCGCCGCGCCCGGAGATGCTGCTCGACGCGATCCTCAAGCTGCACGCCAAGATCCAGGACGAGCCGATCAACGCCCGCCGCGCCGCCATCCGCGCGGCCAGCGGCGCGCGCACCGAGCTGATCCCCTCGTCGATCAAGTACGCGAAGAAGTGAGCCCGGTGGCCGAAAATCCCGAAACCCCCGAAACCGGTGGCGAGCAGTCCAGCGCCGAGCGCCCCGAAGCCGGTCTCGAGCCGCAGGGCACGACGCCCGCGGCTCCCGCGGAGCCCGTTGTCGCCGGCCGCGCCCGCAAGGGCATGTTCGGCGTCACCGGCAGCGGTGACACCTCCGGTTACGGCGGCGTGCGCCTGCCCGCCTACAGCCCGCCTCCGGCCGAGCGCCCGTACGGCGGCTGGTTCGACGAGTTCGCCGACGAGTTCTACGCGGCCTTGGCGGACAACAAGGTTCCGGCCGCGGCGATCCTGCAGACCACGGTCCACCGCGACGAGATCACCTTCTACGTCGACCGCGAGCACCTCCTCGAGGTCGCCCGCGTGCTGCGCGACGACGCCGGCCTGCGCTTCGAGCTGCTCAGCTCGGTGTCCGGCGTGGACTACGGCGTGGACGTGCCGCAGCGGCTGCACTCCGTGTACCACTTCACGTCGATGACGTACCGGCGCCGCATCCGCCTCGAGGTCACCCTCGACGTGGACGACGCGCACGTGCCCTCGCTCGTCGGTCTCTACCCGACGGCCGACTGGCAGGAGCGCGAAACCTGGGACATGTTCGGCATCGTCTACGACGGTCACCCGGCGCTGACCCGCATCCTCATGCCGGACGACTGGGACGGCCACCCCCAGCGCAAGGACTACCCGCTCGGCGGGATCCCGGTCGAATACAAGGGCGCGGAAATCCCGCCGCCGGACCAGCGGAGGTCGTACTCGTGACCACCAACGGTCTGTGTCGTCGGGCGCGGAAATCCCGACCCTGTCAACACCAGCGGAGGTCGTACTCGTGACTACCAGCGAGAACATGTCCGAGATCATCGACGGCGAAGACGAAGCCTTCGAGTACGCCGACTCGCGTGACACCACCGAAGGCCGCGTCTACACGGTCTCCGGCGGCGACTGGGACGACGTCGTCTCCGACGCGCAGCACGACGAGCGCATGGTCATCAACATGGGCCCGCAGCACCCGTCGACCCACGGCGTGCTCCGGCTCGTGCTGGAGATGGAGGGCGAGACCGTCACGCAGCTGCGGTCGGTCATCGGCTATCTCCACACCGGCATCGAGAAGAACTGCGAGTTCCGCACCTGGACCCAGGGCGTCACGTTCGTGACGCGCATGGACTACCTGGCGCCGCTGTCCACGGAGATGGCCTACTGCCTCGGTGTGGAGAAGCTGCTGGGCATCAAGGCCCCGCCGCGCGCGGAGCTGCTTCGCGTGATGCTGCTGGAGATCAACCGCATCGGCTCGCACCTGGTCTACATCGCCACCGGCGGCATGGAGCTCGGCGCCACCACGGCGATGACGCTCGGCTTCCGCGAGCGCGAAGAGGTGCTGCACCTTCTGGAGCACCTCACCGGCCTGCGCATGAACCACGCGTTCATCCGCCCCGGCGGCCTCGCGCAGGACATGCCGGCCGACTTCCAGGAGAAGGTCTCCGCGTTCGTCAAGGTGATGGACAGCCGCCTTCCCTTGTACGACAAGCTCTTCACCGGTCAGCCGATCTGGCGCAACCGGCTCAAGGGCGTGGGGGTCCTGCCGGTCGACGCGTGCCTCGCGCTCGGGGTCACCGGCCCGATCCTGCGTTCCGCGGGCCTGCCGTGGGACCTGCGCAAGACCGAGCCCTATTCGCGCTACGACGAGATCGAGTTCGACGTCCCGACCTCGACCGACGCCGACTGCTGGGCGCGCTACCTCATCCGCGTCGAGGAGATGCACCAGAGCCTGCGCATCATCAAGCAGGTCCTGAAGATGCTCGAGCCGGGCCCGGTCATGGTGGAGGACAAGAAGATCGCGTGGCCCGCGCAGCTTTCGATCGGCAGCGACGGCATGGGCAACTCGCTCGAGCACGTCAAGAAGATCATGGGCCAGTCGATGGAGTCGCTGATCCACCACTTCAAGCTCGTCACCGAGGGCTTCCACGTGCCGGCCGGCCAGGTGTACACGCCGGTCGAGTCGCCGCGCGGTGAGCTCGGGGCGCACCTGGTGTCCGACGGCGGCACCCGGCCGCTGCGCGTGCACGTGCGCGAACCGAGTTTCGTGAACCTGCAGTCGATGCCCGCGATGGCCGAGGGCGGGCTGGTGGCCGACGTGATCGCCGCGGTCGCGTCGATCGACCCGGTGATGGGGGGAGTGGACCGATGACGTACTCGACGGCAGTTCCGGAGCCGGGGCCGCACGACGCCAAGACGACGCACGCCGCGGCGGGCCCCGACACCGACGTGGTCGGCATCGCGCCCGACCCGGCCGCGGCCGAGGGCATCCTGGCGGACAACCCGCCCGTGGATCCGTTCGAAGAGGACACGCACACGCGGGCGAAGGAGATCATCGCCCGCTACCCGGTGGCGCGTTCGGCGCTGCTGCCGATGCTGCACCTCGTGCAGTCGGTGCAGGGGTACGTGAGCCAGGAGGGAATTTCCTTCTGCGCCAAGCACCTCGACCTCTCCGACGCCGAGGTCAGCGCGGTCGCGACGTTCTACACCATGTACAAGCGCCGCCCGTGCGGCGAGCACCTGGTGAGCGTCTGCACGAACACGCTGTGCGCGGCCATGGGCGGCGAGGCGATCTACAAGAAGCTCCAGACGCACCTCGGTTCCGAGGACGCGCCGCTGGGCCAGGAGGAAACGGCGGGCACGCCGAACGAGCCGGGCTCGATCACACTGGAGCACGCCGAGTGCCTCGCGGCCTGCGACCTCGCCCCGGTCATCCAGGTCAACTACGAGTACTTCGACAACCAGACGCCGGAGAAGGCGGTGGCGCTGGTCGACGCGCTGCAGGCGGGCAAGAAGCCGGCCCCCACGCGCGGCGCGCCGCTCACCGACTTCAAGGGTGCGGAGCTGCAGCTGGCCGGGTTCTGGCCGGAGGACGAACAGACTTACCGCGGGGACGTCGACGGGCCGTCGCAGGCCGTCGAAACCCTGCGGGGCGCGCAGATCGCGGCCGAGCGCGGCTGGACCGCGCCGGCGACGCAGGACGTTCCGCTGCCTGAGTTGGAGAAGAAGTAGATGCCTGATCCCATCACTCCAGTCCTCACCAAGCGCTGGCTGTCGCCGAACTCCTGGCGCATCGAGACCTACGAGCAGCTCGAGGGCTACACCGCGGCGCGCAAGGCGCTGGCCGGCACGCCCGAGCAGCTGGTGCAGGTCGTCAAGGCCTCCGGCCTGCGCGGCCGCGGCGGCGCGGGGTTCCCGGCCGGCGTGAAGTGGTCGTTCATGCCGCCGAACTTCGACAAGCCGCACTACCTGGTGATCAACGCCGACGAGGGCGAGCCGGGCACGTGCAAGGACATCCCGCTGATGATGGCCGACCCGCACTCGCTCATCGAGGGCTGCATCATCGCCTCGTACGCGATGCGCTCGAACCACTGCTTCATCTACGTGCGCGGTGAGGCCCTGCACTGCATCCGCCGGCTCAACGCGGCCGCGCGTGAGGCCTACGCCAAGGGTTACCTCGGCAAGAACATCTTCGGCACCGGTTACGACCTCGAGCTGACCGTGCACGCCGGCGCCGGCGCGTACATCTGCGGCGAGGAGACGGCGCTGCTCGACTCGCTCGAGGGCCGCCGCGGCCAGCCCCGCCTCAAGCCGCCGTTCCCCGCGGCCGCCGGCCTCTACGCCGCACCGACCACGGTGAACAACGTCGAGACCATCGCGAGCGCGCCGTTCATCATCAACGCGGGTTCCGACTGGTTCCGCGAGATGGGCCGCGAGAAGTCGCCCGGCCCGAAGATCTACTCGATCTCCGGCCACGTCGAGAAGCCCGGCCAGTACGAGTGCCCGCTCGGCACCACGCTGCGCGAGCTGCTGGAGCTCGCGGGTGGCATGAAGGACGGCATCCCGTTGAAGTTCTGGACGCCGGGTGGTTCCTCCACGCCGATGTTCACCGCGGAGCACCTCGACGTGCCGCTCGACTTCGAGGGCGCGGCCGAGGCCGGCTCGATGCTCGGCACCACCGCGGTGCAGGTCTTCAACGAGACCGTGTCCGTGCCGTGGGCCGTGATGAAGTGGACCGAGTTCTACGAGCACGAGTCCTGCGGCAAGTGCACGCCGTGCCGCGAAGGCACGTACTGGCTCGCGCAGATCCTGGAGCGCATGGTCGAGGGCCACGGCACCGCCGAGGACATCGACACGCTGCTGGACGTCTGCGACAACATCCTCGGCCGCTCGTTCTGCGCCCTGGGTGACGGCGCGGTGTCGCCGATCCAGAGCGGGATCAAGTACTTCCGCCAGGAGTTCCTCGACCTGTGCGAGAAGAACAAGGCCGCCCAGCCCGAACTGGTGGGAGCCCAGGCATGACGATCGCCGCTGAGACAAACACAGGCAAGCCGGCCCCTGAGTCGAACAAAGCAGAGACTCCCGTCCCCGAGGGCCACGTCAAGCTCACGATCGATGGCGAAGAGGTCATCGCGCCCAAAGGCGAGCTGCTGATCCGCACGGCCGAGCGGCTCGGCACGGTCATCCCGCGCTTCTGCGACCACCCGCTGCTCGACCCGGCCGGCGCCTGCCGGCAGTGCCTCGTCGAGGTGGAGATGGGCGGCCGGCCGATGCCGAAGCCGCAGGCTTCCTGCACGATGACGGTCGCCGACGGCATGGTCGTGAAGACGCAGCTCACCTCGCCGGTCGCCGACAAGGCGCAGCAGGGCGTGATGGAGCTGCTGCTCATCAACCACCCGCTCGACTGCCCGATCTGCGACAAGGGCGGTGAGTGCCCGCTGCAGAACCAGGCGCTGGCGCACGGCCGCACCGAGTCGCGGTTCGTGGACACCAAGCGCACGTTCCCGAAGCCGCTGCCGATCTCCACGCAGGTGCTGCTGGACCGTGAGCGCTGCGTGCTCTGCCAGCGCTGCACGCGGTTCTCCGCGCAGGTGGCGGGCGACCCGTTCATCGAGCTCCTCGAACGCGGCGCCCACCAGCAGATCGGCACCGCCGAGACGGCCGACGTGCTGGACCTGGCCTCGCGCACCACGAGCGGCCAGCCGTTCCAGAGCTACTTCTCCGGCAACGTCATCCAGATCTGCCCGGTCGGTGCGCTCACGAGCGCCGCCTACCGGTTCCGGTCGCGCCCGTTCGACCTGGTGTCCTCGCCGAGCGTGTGCGAGCACTGCTCCTCGGGCTGCGCCGAGCGCACCGACTTCCGCCGCGGCAAGGTGCAGCGCAAGCTCGCGGGCGACGACCCCGAGGTCAACGAAGAGTGGCTGTGCGACAAGGGCCGCTTCGGGTTCCGCTACGTGCAGGCCGACGACCGCATCCGCCGCCCGCTGGTCCGCAACGAGGCCGGCGTGCTGGAGGAGTCCTCCTGGACCGACGCGCTGCGTGCCGCGGCCGCCGGGCTGGCGAAGGCCCGTGACGGCAAGGGCGTCGGGGTGCTCACCGGTGGCCGGCTGACCGTCGAGGACGCCTACGCGTACTCGAAGTTCGCCCGGCTCGGCTTGCGCACCAACGACATCGACTTCCGCGCCCGCGCGCACTCGGCCGAGGAGCTGGCGTTCCTCACCTCGTCGGTCGTGGCCACCACGCCGGAGACCGGCGTGACCTTCGGCGAGATCGAGCGGGCCCGCACGGTCCTGTGCGTGGCCTTCGAGCCCGAGGACGAGGCGCCAATCGTGTTCCTGCGGCTGCGCAAGGCGGCCCGCAAGAACCGCACCCGTGTCGTCCACTTGGGACAGTGGACCACCTCGTCGGTGCGCAAGACCTTCGGTGAGCTGCTGGCCTGCGTGCCGGGTGGCGAAGCCGCCGCGGTCGACGGCATCGCGCAGCACGCGCCGGACCTCGACTCCGCGCTCAGCGGCGGGGGTGCGGTGATCCTCGTCGGCGAGCGTGCCGCCGAGGTCCCCGGCCTGTTCTCCTCGCTGCGGGCGCTGGTCGAGCGCACGGGCGCGCGGCTCGCGTGGATCCCGCGCCGGGCAGGCGAGCGCGGCGCGCTGGCCGCCGGCTGCGTGCCGACGCTGCTGCCGGGCGGGCGCTCGATCACCGACGACGCGGCTCGCGCCGAGGTCGAAAAGCACTGGGGCGCCGAGCTTCCGGTGCGGCCGGGCCGCGACACCACCGGCATCCTGGAAGCCGCTTCGGGCGGCGACCTCGACGGCCTGGTCGTCGGCGGGCTCGACCCCAACGACCTGCCCGACCCGGACCTGGCCCGGCGCGCGCTCGACAACGCGGGCTTCGTGGTCAGCCTGGAACTGCGGGCGAGCGAGGTCACCGAGCGCGCCGACGTGGTCCTGCCGATCGCGCCGTCGGTCGAGAAGGCGGGCAGCTACCTCAACTGGGAAGGCCGCCGCCGCGATTTCGACATCACGGTGGAAGGCACCGGTGCCCTCTCCGACGGCCGGGTGCTCGACACCCTCGCCGTCGAGATGGACGTGGACCTGTTCACGCAGACGCCGGCCGCCGCGGCGGGCGACTTCGCCAAGCTCGGCCAGGGCACCACGAACTGGGGCCACATCGCCACCGGGGCGCAGCCCGCGCCGGTGCCGGGCGCCGGCCAGGCCGTGCTCGCCACCTGGCGGCAGCTGATCGACAACGGCTCGCTGCAGGACGACGAACCGCACCTCAAGGGCACGCAGCGCAAGCCCGTGGCCCGGCTCTCGGCGAAGACCGCCGAAGACGTGGGCGCCACGGTTCGCGTGTCCACCGAGCGCGGCTCGATCACGCTGCCCGTCGAGGTCGCCGACCTGCCCGACGGGGTCGTGTGGCTCCCGGGCAACTCCGACGGCTCCGCCGTCCGCGCCGCACTGGCCGCGGGCCACGGCGCGCTGGTGCAGATCTCCGGAGGTGAACAGTGAGCCCGCAGCTCATGCCGTTCCTGGCGCAGGTGCCGGATGCCGCAGAACGCGCTCGCCTGCTCGCGGACGACCCGTGGTGGCTGGTCCTGTTCAAGGCGGTCATCATCCTGCTGATCGGCCCGATCCTCACGATCTTCCTGATCGTGTGGGAGCGCAAGGCGGTCGGCCGGATGCAGAACCGGCCGGGCCCGAACCGCGTCGGTCCCAACGGATACCTGCAGTCGCTGGCCGACGCGATCAAGCTCCCGTTCAAGGAGCAGATCATCCCGGACACGGCCGACCGCAAGGTGTACTTCCTCGCACCGGTGCTGGCCGCGGTCCCCGCGCTGATCGCGCTGTCGGCCATCCCGTTCGGCCCGGTCGTCTCGATCTTCGGCCAGACGACCACGCTGCAGCTGGTCGACCTGCCGGTCGGCGTGCTGGTGATCCTCGCGTGCTCGTCGATCGGCGTGTACGGCATCGTGCTCGCCGGCTGGTCCTCGGGCTCGCCGTACCCGCTGCTCGGCGGGCTCCGCTCGGCCGCGCAGGTGATCTCCTACGAGATCGCGATGGGTCTCTCGATCGTCGCGGTGATCCTCTACTCCGGGTCGCTGCAGACGTCCGAGATCGTCGAGGCGCAGGCCCACGGCTGGTACTTCTACATGCTCATCCCGAGCTTCGTGATCTACCTGATCTCGATGGTCGGCGAGACGAACCGCGCGCCGTTCGACCTCCCGGAGGCCGAGTCGGAGCTGGTCGGCGGCTTCCACACCGAGTACAGCTCGATGAAGTTCGCCATGTTCTTCCTCGCCGAATACGTGAACATGGTGATCGTCTCGGCGTTCTGCACCACGCTGTTCCTCGGCGGCTGGCGATTCCCGTTCGTCGGCGACGACTCGCCGCTGAACCAGAACTGGTGGCCGATGCTCTGGTTCTTCGTGAAGCTGTTCGTGCTGCTGTTCTGCTTCATCTGGCTGCGCGGCACGCTGCCGCGGCTGCGGTACGACCAGTTCATGCGCCTGGGCTGGAAGGTCCTGGTGCCGATCAACCTGGTCTGGATCCTCGTGGTCGTCGCGATCAAGACCATCCAGTGGAGCTGGCCGCAGATCCTCGTCGGCGTCGGCATCGTGCTGGTGGTGCTCGTGCTGATCAGCCTGGCGGTGCCGAACAAGAAGCTGCCGGAAGGCGACTACGTCGACCTCACGGGCGGCGGGTTCCCCGTGCCCCCGCTGGACCTGAAGGTCCCCGAGAGCACTCCGCGCCAGAAGGCGCTGGCCAAGGCGGAGGCGAGGGCGGCCCGGCGCAAGCCGGCGGCCGTCGGCACCGCAGCACAGGAAGGGGCAGAAGATGGCGGCAACTGACTTCCTGAATCCCATCAAGGGTTTCGGCGTCACCTTCGCGATGATGTTCAAGAAGGTCGCCACCGAGGAGTACCCGGAGGCCGGTGCCCCGGCCGCGCCGCGGTATCACGGCCGCCACCAGCTCAACCGCCACCCGGACGGGCTCGAGAAGTGCGTCGGCTGCGAGCTGTGCGCCTGGGCCTGCCCGGCCGACGCGATCTTCGTCGAGGGCGGCAACAACACCGAGGAGGAGCGCTACTCCCCGGGTGAGCGGTACGGCGCGGACTACCAGATCAACTACCTGCGCTGCATCGGCTGCGGGTTGTGCATCGAGGCCTGCCCCACGCGGTCCCTGACGATGATCAACTTCTACGAGCTCGCCGACGACGACCGCCAGCGGCTCATCTACACCAAGGAAGACCTGCTCGCCCCGCTGCTGCCCGGCATGGAGCAGCCGCCGCACCCGATGCGCCTTGGCGACAACGAGCAGGACTACTACGTCAACGGCCCCGAGCTGGCCAAGGCGCAGCAGCAGGAGGCCAAGCAATGATCACGGCCCTTCTGGCGCAGGCGCCGCCCCCCGCGTCGACCTCGGTGTCGGTGGGCGAGGCGATCGCGTTCTGGATCCTCGGCCCGCTCGCGCTGCTCGGCGCGCTCGGGATGATCTTCTCGCGCAACGCCGTGCACTCGGCCCTGTGGCTGGTGCTCACGATGCTGAGCCTGGGCGCGCTCTACATGACGCAGTCGGCGCCGTTCCTCGGGTTCACGCAGATCATCGTCTACACCGGCGCGATCATGATGCTGTTCCTCTTCGTGCTGATGCTGGTCGGCCGCGAGAGCTCCGACTCCGTGGTCGAGGTGCTGCGCGGACAGCGGCTGGCCGCGACGGTCCTCGGCATCGGGCTCGCCGCGCTGATCTCCGCCGGCGTCTTCCGCTCGCTGGTGAACGTGACCCCGGCCCCGACGCTCGACCCGTACGCCGCCAACGGCGGTGGCGCGGGCGGCCTCGGGCGGATCATCTTCACGCAGTACCTCTTCCCGTTCGAGCTCACGTCGGCGCTGCTCATCACCGCCGCACTCGGCGCGATGGTGCTGGCGTTCACCGACCGCCACAAGAAGGGCGGCAAGCTCCCGCAGCGCGAGCTCGTGAAGCTGCGCTTCCGCGGCGAGCACGACCGCCCGTCGCCGCTGCCCGGCCCGGGTGTGTTCGCCACGGCCAACTCGGTCGCGGTGCCGGCCCTGCTGCCCGACGGTTCGATCGCGCCGGAGTCGCTCTCGGCGATCATCGAGTCCACCTCGGCGCTGCAGCTCATGCGCGAGCGCAAGCTCATCGCCGACGAGGGCCCGAAGCCCGACGCCCACGCGCTGGTCGGTGGCGACAGCGTTGCCGCGGGCACTGACGAAGAAGGGGAAGGAAAGTGACCCCGAGCTACTACCTGCTGTTGTCGGCGTTGCTGTTTTCCATCGGCGCCGTGGGCGTCCTGGTCCGCCGCAACGCGATCGTCGTGTTCATGTGCGTCGAGCTGATGCTCAACGCGGTGAACCTCAGCCTGGTCACGTTCGCCCGCATCAACGGCGGGCTCGACGGTCAGGTGATGGCGTTCTTCGTGATGGTGGTGGCCGCCGCCGAAGTCGTGGTCGGCCTGGCGATCATCATGTCGATCTTCCGCACCCGGCGCTCGGCCTCGGTCGACGACACCAACCTGCTGAAGTACTGAGAGGGCTAGTGTGACCGCATCATCGTGGCTGCTGGTGGCCCTTCCGGCCCTCGGAGCCCTGATCCTCCTGCTCGCCGGGAAACGGGCGAAGGCCTGGGGGCACCTGCTCGGCACCGCCACCGTCGTCCTGGCTTTCGTCTACGCCGTGATCCTCTTCTTCTCGACGGCGGGCAACGCGACCGAGAACGTCAACCTGTACTCGTGGATCCCCGCGGGTCAGCTGCAGGTGGACTTCGGGCTGCGCATCGACGCGCTGTCGCTGACGTTCGTCCTGCTGATCACCGGCGTCGGCATGCTGATCCACTTCTACTCGATCGGCTACATGGCCGACGACGAGGGCCGGTACCGCTTCTTCGCGTACCTGAACCTCTTCGTCGCCTCGATGCTGATCCTGGTGCTGGGCAACAGCTTCGTGACGCTGTACCTCGGCTGGGAAGGCGTGGGTCTCGCGTCCTACCTGCTCATCGGCTGGTACCAGAACCGCCCGTCCGCGGCCACCGCCGCGAAGAAGGCGTTCCTGATGAACCGCGTCGGTGACGTCGGGCTCGCGCTGGCGATCTTCCTGATGTTCAAGTACACGGGCTCCACCGGCTACACCCAGGTCTTCGACGGCCTGACCAACGGCCAGATCCCGCCGGCCGCGATCACCGCGATCGCGATCCTGCTGCTGCTGGGCGCCTGCGGTAAGTCGGGCCAGTTCCCGCTGCAGGCCTGGTTGCCCGACGCGATGGAGGGCCCGACCCCGGTCTCGGCCCTGATCCACGCGGCAACGATGGTCACCGCCGGCGTCTACCTGGTCGCCCGTTCCAACGTGATCTTCTCCGCGACGCCGGACGGCCGGCTGGTGGTCACGCTCGTCGGCGCGGTCACGCTGCTGATCGGGTGCATCGTCGGCTGTGCCTACGACGACATCAAGAAGGTGCTCGCCTACTCCACCGTCAGCCAGATCGGTTACATGATGCTGGCGGTCGGCCTCGGGCCGGGCATCTACGCGCTGGGCATCATGCACCTCGTGGCCCACGGCTTCTTCAAGGCCGGGCTCTTCCTCGGGGCCGGTTCGGTCATGCACGGCATGAACGACGAGGTCGACATGCGCAAGTTCGGCGGCCTGGCCAAGAAGATGCCGATCACCTTCGTCACCTTCGGCCTCGGTTACCTCGCGCTGATCGGTTTCCCGTTCCTCGCGGGCTACTACACGAAGGACGCGATCATCGAGGCGGCGTTCGGCCAGGAAGGCTGGCGCGGCTGGGTCTTCGGCCTCGCGGGCATCATCGGCGCCGGGCTCACCGCGTTCTACATGACGCGCCTGATGATGATGACCTTCTTCGGCAAGTCGCGCTGGAAGGAGATCAAGAGCTCCGACGGCCGCGACTTCCACCCGCACGAGTCCAAGCCGATCATGTGGATCCCGATGGCGATCCTGGCGATCGGCTCGGTCGGCTCCGGTGCGTTCTTCGCCATCGGCGACCGGTTCGAAAACTGGCTGGCCCCGACCGTCGGCGCGTACCACGAAGCCGAGCACGCCCCGATCTCCGCCGCCGCGATCCCGTGGCTGACCCTCGCGCTCGCCCTGATCGGCGCACTGCTCGCGGTCTGGATCTTCCGGCCCGGCCGGGACATCCCGGTCGAGCGTCCGCAGCGCGTCTCCTGGGTCGTCCGGGCGGCTCGCAACGACCTGTACGGCAACGCCCTCAACGAGACGCTGGTCGCCCGCCCGGGCACCTGGCTCGCGCGGGCGCTGGTGTACGTCGACAACCGCGGGGTCGACGGGGCGGTCAACGGCCTCGCCGCGGCCCTCGGCGGCGGGTCCGGCCGGCTCAGGCGGCTGCAGACCGGTTTCGTCCGGTCGTACGCGCTGTCCATGCTCGGCGGCACGTTCCTGCTTCTGGCGGCCCTTCTGCTGGTGAGGTTCTCCTGACATGACTTGGCTCCTGGCGCTCATCCTGCTGCCGCTGGTCGGCTCGCTGGTGCTGGCGTTCCTCAAGGGGAACGACCGGGCCGCGATCGCGACCGCGCTCGTCGTGTCCATTGTGGAGTTCCTGCTGATCATCCCGTTCTGGGCGAGCTACTCGCCTTCGGGAGCGCGGATCCAGCAGGCCACCTCGATGGACTGGATCCCCACCTTCGGCATCCACATCTCGTTCGGCACCGACGGCATCTCGCTGATCATGATCGCGGTGATCGCCCTGCTCGTGCCGATCGTCGTGGGCGCGCTCGGGCTCACCGACAAGCTCCCGGCCGGCCGCAGCGCCGGCGGGTTCCTGTCGCTGATCCTGCTGCAGGAGGCGATCACGATCGGCGTCTTCGCGGCGACCGACGTGTTCCTCTTCTACGTGCTGTTCGAGATCATGCTGATCCCGATGTACTTCCTGATCGGCGGCTACGGCGGCGCGAACCGGCAGTACGCGGCCGTGAAGTTCTTCCTCTACTCGTTCCTCGGCGGCCTGATCATGCTGGCCTCGGCGATCGGCGCGTACTCGCTGGCGTCGGACAAGCTGGGCCACGGCACGTTCGACTGGGCCACGCTGGTCACGGTCGTGCGCGACGCGCCGACGGGCACGCAGATCTGGCTCTTCCTCGGCTTCTTCCTCGCGTTCGCGATCAAGGCGCCACTGGTGCCGTTCCACACGTGGCTCCCGGATGCCGCGGGACAGGCCCCGATCGGCGTCGCGGTGCTGCTGGTGGGTGTGCTGGACAAGGTCGGCACGTTCGGCTTCCTGCGCTACTGCCTGCCGATGTTCCCCGAGGCGAGCAAGGCGCTGGCGCCACTGGTGCTGGTGCTCTCGGTGATCGGCGTGATCTACGGTTCGATCCTCGCGGCCGGGCAGTCGGACATGAAGCGGTTCATCGCCTACGTCTCGATCGCCCACTTCGGCTTCATCTCGCTGGGCATCTTCGCTTTCAACGAGCAGGCGATGATCGGCTCCGTGTCGTACATGCTGAACCACAGCCTCTCGACCGGGATGCTCATCGTCGTGGTCGGCCTGATCGTGATGCGCGGCGGGTCCACGCGGATCTCCGACTACGGCGGCATGGCGAAGGTGACCCCGCTGCTCGGCGGGATGCTGCTGATCGCCGGTCTGTCCGCGCTGTCGCTGCCGGGCACCAACTCGTTCGTGAGCGAGTTCCTCGTGCTCATCGGCTCGTTCGTGACCCAGCCGGTGTACACGATCATCGCGACGGTCGGCATGGTGCTCGCCGCGGCGTACGTGCTGTGGCTCTACCAGCGGATCATGCAGGGCCCGGTGCGCGGTGACGCGCTCATCGGCGTGGGCGGCGGCCCGGGCACGGCGATCGCGCCGGAGCTCGGGGCCAAGAAGGCCATCAAGGACCTCGGCGGGCGGGAGATCGCGATCCTGGCCCCGATGGTCATCCTGATCATCGGCCTGGGTTTCTACCCCAAGCCGGTGCTCGACACGATCACCCCGTCGGTGCAGGCGACGCTGTCTGCCGTGCAGGGAGGCAAGTAAACCGTGCTCGACAGTCTCATTGAGCCTGTTCTCTCCCAGGCTCCGTCGACCCAGGTGGCGACACCTTCGGTCGACTACGCGGCCGTGCTGCCGTTGCTGATCATCTTCGGCGTCGCGTGCGTCAGCGTGCTGGTGGAGGCGTTCGCGCCGAAGGCCTCCCGCTGGCACGCGCAGGTCTTCGTGACCGTGATCGCGATCCTCGCGTCCGGGGTCTCGCTGATCATGTACGCCACCAAGACGGCGCCGAAGGCGGGCGTGACCACGTTCGCCGGTGCGATCTCGGTGGACCAGCCGTCGTTGTTCCTCTGGGGCACGCTCCTCCTGCTGGGGCTCGGCGCGGTGTTCCTCATCGCCGACCGCAAGGTGGAGCCCGGCGGCGCGTTCGTGGCGCAGGCCGCGATCAGCCCCGGCACCGTGCAGGACCGGGCGCAGGCGGTCGGGACGGTGACGTCGCAGACCGAGGTCTTCCCGCTCACGCTCTTCGCGCTCGGCGGCATGATGGCCTTCACCGCGGCCAACGACCTGCTGACGATGTTCATCGCGCTCGAGGTGCTGAGCCTCCCGCTGTACCTCATGTGCGGTCTGGCCCGGCGGCGCCGGCTCATCTCGCAGGAGTCGGCGGTCAAGTACTTCCTGCTCGGCGCGTTCTCCTCGGCGTTCTTCCTCTACGGCCTCGCATTGCTCTACGGCTACGCGAACTCCGTGAAGCTCGCCGACATCGCCAACGCCGCGGCCGGCTCGGACCGCTCCGACACGCTGCTGTTCGCGGGCCTCGGCCTGCTGGTGGTCGGTCTGCTGTTCAAGGGCTCGGTCGGCCCGTTCCACACCTGGACGCCGGACGTCTACCAGGGCGCGCCGACTCCGGTCACGGGCTTCATGGCGGCGTGCACGAAGGTCGCCGCGTTCGGCGCCATCCTGCGCGTGCTGTCGGTCGCGTTCTCTTCCACGAGCTGGGAGTGGCGCGGGGTGCTGTGGGCCGTGGCGATCATCTCGATGGCGATCGGCGCGATCCTCGGCCTCACGCAGACCGACGTGAAGCGCATGATCGCGTACTCCTCGATCGCCCACGCGGGCTTCCTGCTCGTCGGCGCGATCGCGATGACCGAGGACGGCCTGTCGAGCACGCTGTTCTACCTGCTGGCCTACGGCTTCACCACGCTGGCGGCGTTCGGCGTGATCAGCTTGGTGCGCGATGCCGGCGGTGAGGCCACACACCTGTCGGCGTGGGCGGGGCTGGCGAAACGCTCGCCGGTGCTGGCCGGGGTGTTCACGTTCCTGCTGCTGGCGTTGGCCGGCATCCCGCTGACCAGCGGGTTCGTCGGCAAGTTCGTGGTGTTCTCCGCGGCGTTGTCCGACGGCATGGCGCCGCTGGTGGTCGTCGCGCTGGTGTTCAGCGCGGTGGCCGCGTTCTTCTACCTGCGGGTGATCGTGCTGATGTACTTCTCCGAGCCGGCGGCCGACGGCCCGACCGTCGCCATCCCTGGCGGCTTCACCACGGCGGCCATCACGCTCGGCGTGGTGGTGACGCTGGTGCTGGGCCTGGTGCCGTCGTTCGCCCTGTCCTGGGCGAGCTCGGGTGGTTTCGCTTCGTAGGTTGTGCTTCGCGAGGAGGCCGCCACGGATTTCCGTGGCGGCCTTCTGCTTGTCCGGGCCGATAAGCTTTTGAATATGCACATCGAGCGGGTGCGGATCACGGACGTCCTGGGGTTCCGCGGTGCCCGCACGGTGGACCTGAAGCTGCCGGGGCCGGGCTGGACCGTGCTGGCCGGGCGCAACGGGTCGGGCAAGACGACGTTCCTGCGGGCGCTGGCGCAGGCCCTTGTGCAGCCGCCGTTCGCCGAGGGCCTGGTCGACGAGGGCAGCTCGATCGACGTCGACGTGGTGGGCGAGGGGCCCGCGTTCTGCGCCGGCTACGGCCCGTTCCGGCGGCTGGCCGGGGGTGCGCCGGAGGCGCAGTCGCTGATGCGCGGGGAGTTCGCGCGCGTGGCGAGCCTGTTCAGCGAAGACGCTTCGCTGGCCGAGGGAGTGGCGTGGCTGATCAACCAGCACCTGCGCGCGCTGGAGGGCAAGGCGGGCGCGCGGGAGCTGAAGGACTCCGTGCTCGCGCTGCTGGGCGACGGGCTGCTGCCCGACGGCTACCGCGTGCACGACGTCGACTCCGACGGCCTGTGGGTCTCCTACCGCGGCGACCGGTTCCCGCTGCGCGAGATGAGCGACGGGTACCGGACGGTCACGGCGCTGGTCGTCGACCTGGTGCGGCAGCTGGCGGACGCGGGCCTGGGCATCGACGCGTCCGGCGTGGTGCTGATCGACGAGGTCGACGCGCACCTGCACGTGTCGTGGCAGAAACGCATCGGGCCGTGGCTGAAGGCGCACTTCCCGCGGATCCAGTTCGTGGTGAGCACGCACAGCCCGTATGTGTGCCAGGCCGCCGATCCCGGTGGCTTGATCCGGCTGCCGGGGCCGGACGAGCAGGAGCCACCGCGCGTGGTGTCGGACGAGCTGTACCAGCGCGTGGTCTACGGCAGTGGCGACGACGCCGTCCTGTCGGACCTGTTCGGGCTCGACAGCCCGTACTCGCCGCGGGCCGTGGAGCTGCGTGAGCACCTCGCCGAGCTGGAGCTGCTCGTGGCCACGGGCCAGGCGGACGCCAACGGCGTGCGCGAGTGGGAGCAGCTGCGCGACCGCCTGAGCAGCTCACCGCCCAGCCGTGTCGACGACGTCACGCGCCACTTCGACGAACGGTGATCGCGCTGCGCCGGGTGGCGCTGCCGGCCGCGGTCGCTCTCGAGCTCGCGCGGCTCACCTCGCGGATTACTTCCGGTGACAGCAAAACCGCGCGTCGCTTGTGGACTTCCGCGCGGGGCGCCCGCCGCTCGATCCGCACGCACCTGGCCGCGATGGCCTCGGGCCGCGGCTACTGCATGTACTGCGGTGACGGGCTGGGGTCCACTGTGGACCACTTCGAACCGGTCGCGCGGGCCCCGCGCCGCGTGTTCGACTGGCTCAACCACCTGCTGGCGTGCGAGTACTGCAACAGCCACCACAAGCGCGACCGGTTCCCGGTGGACGTCTCCGGACAGCCGTTGCTGATCGACCCGACGGCCGAGGACCCGCTGGACCACCTGTTCCTGGTGCTGTCCATCGGCACCTATCGCGCGCTGACCGACAAGGGCCGCGCGACGATCGAGGTCTGCGGCCTCAACCGCCCCCTGCTGGAACGCGGGCGCGCAGCGGCCGTGGACCAGGTGGCCGCTCTGGTGTTCCACTGGCGGAACGGCGACGCCGACACCCGCCGCCGCGCCATCTGGACCCTGCGCGACCAGCCGCACGCCGACGTCCTGCACGCCATGCTCCGCCAGGCGTTGTTGCCGGGCGCGCCCCGCATTTTCTCGGACGCCTCTCTGCTCGACCTGCTCCGCGACGCCGACCTGCGCGCTGAACTGCTGGCTTAGCGCCGCGGAGCCGAGGCCGAAATTACGGCGTGGGGGAGCAGGCCGTGCGACCGACGGTGACCGACCCTGTGATGCCCGAAGCAGGCAGGAAGTCGATGCGCAGCATGGTCAAGCTGATGCTGCCGTCGCCGGGGAGAGTCTGGGTGTTGAACACCGCGTTGGCCAGCACGGTGCCCCCGGCCTTCGTGATGGGCTTCGTGTAGCCCGCCGGCACGGGGGAGGGCAGGCCGGTGATGCCGGCCAGGCCGCTGAACGTCCAGTTGGCGCTCGTCTGGCGCTGTACGGCGTCGCACGTGACGGTGTAGCTCGACAGCCGGATGCGCGGGCCGCCGGCGCTGACGAGCGCCGACAGTTCGAAGTTCTTGCCGGTGGCCGTGGACTTGGTGCTGGTGGTGTCGTTGTCGGGGTCGACCACCGTCGTCGTGCAGGACGACGTGCCGCCGCCCCAGCTCAGGCCCGTCTTGCTCAGCAAGCCCGCCGACGCGCTCGTCGGCCCCTCCACCGCGCACGGCGCCAGCGACGGCACGGTCACCGTGGTCGAGCCCTTCGTGAAGCTCGCCTCGCCGAGGTCGGCCACCCCCGCCGGCGTGTCCGCCCACGCCGGCGCACCCGCGAGCACGCTCCCGGCCACCAGCAACGCACCGACGAGCCCTGCCCGCCTGACGTTCGTGTTACCGATCCGGCCAAATGTAGGTCGACCCCGGCGCGGCAGGTAACCGCTGCTACGAAGCCATTCGGCCGTGACTGTGGCCGGATTGGTAACGATCGGCACAGTACGCATGCTTTTCCTCCTCCTGCTGCCGGGGAGCTTGTCGGGACCGGCGGCTCTCCCACTGAGTGAATATCCGCGCGCCCGTTTCGCCCGTTGCGCTGCCGGGCGTTGATCACTCGTCCGTGCTGGAGGATCAACCCGTTCGGGGTCCGGCCTTGACTTCTGGGACCGGGTTGCCCTCCGGTGTCATGTTCGTCACCGTTTCCCCTGGACAGCGGGTAAACGGCGTACCAGGGGTAGCCACTACTCTGAAAGCCGGATAACCCGACCGGCGCATGAGAGAGCGGAGCCGACGTGTCTGTGTCTTCACCACCCCCGGGGGCGGGAGCCGCCGCTGCACGGGATGGCGCTGTCGAGGACCTGCGCGCGACCGTCGGGCTGCAGATCGAGGACGAGAAGCTGCTGAGGGCGATCGCCGGCGGGCTGGCGGACGTCGAGGCGATGCTGCGGGACGTCGTGAAGAGCGATGTGCAGGCAGTGCACGACGCGGCGTTGCACCTGGTCGAGGCGGGGGGCAAACGTTTTCGTCCCCTGTTCACGCTGCTGTCGGCGCAGTTCGGGCCCCGCCAGGGTGACCACGTGCTCATCGCGGCCGCCGCGGTGGAGCTGGTGCACCTGGCGACGCTGTACCACGACGACGTGATGGACGAGGCGACCATGCGGCGCGGCGCGGAGAGCGTCAACGCGCGCTGGGACAACACCGTCGCGATCCTGACCGGCGACTTCCTCTTCGCCCACGCCTCGCGCCTGGTCGCCGACCTGGGGACGGACGCGGCGCGCATCATCGCCGAGACGTTCGGCGAGCTCGTGACCGGCCAGATGCGCGAGACGGTCGGCCCCGGCCCCGGTGACGACCCCGTGGAGCACTACCTCACCGTCATCGCGCAGAAGACCGGCTCGCTGATCGCGACGTCCGGGCGCTTCGGCGGCATGATGTCCGGCGCTCCCGAGGAGTACATCCAGGCGCTGCGCCGGTTCGGCGAGATCATCGGCACGGCGTTCCAGATCTCCGACGACATCATCGACATCGCGTCGCCGTCCGACGAGCTGGGCAAGGCGCAGGGCACCGACCTGCGCGAAGGCGTGCGCACGCTGCCCATGCTCTACGCGCTGGCCGACCCGGACACCGACCCGCGGCTCGTGGAGCTGCTGGCGGGCCCGATCGCCGAGGACGAGGTGGTCGCGGAGGCGCTGGAGCTGCTGCGCCGCTCCAGCGGACTCGAACGCGCGCGCGTCACCCTTTCCGACTACGCTTCGCGAGCACGTGCCGAGCTCGCAGCGCTGCCCGCTTCCCCTGCGCGAGACGCTTGCGAGTCGGTGGCCGACTACCTGGTCGCGCGGACGCATTAAAAGGGGCAGAGAAGATGTCCATTTTCGGACAAGTCTGGCTGTGGAGCCTGTTGGCGTTCTTCGTCGGCGCGCTCGTGGCCTGGTTGGTCCTCGTGTTGCCTGCGCGCAAGCGCATCCGTGAGCTGGAAGACGCGCTGGCGTCCGCGCACACCGAGAACGCACGCACCCCGGCCAACGCGGCCGCGCTGGCCGCGTCCAGCCGGACGTCGGTGCTGCCGCCCGTCGACGCTCCCGAAGCGCCGGAACCGGTGGGGTCGCCGGTCTTCACGTCCGAGCTCGCGGAGCCCGACGGCGAGCCGGCGTGGACACGCGACCAGCGCGAGCACGCGCCGACCGAGCTGATCGTCGCGGCGCCGCCCGCCGGGTTCGACCCGGAGGCGGAGTACGACGCCGAGTACCGCACCGCGCCGGAACCGGACGCTTCACCCGAAGCGGACGAGTCGGTCCCGGCGTCCTCCGTGGACAGTGGTGACGTCTACCGCGCGGCCGCGACGGAGTACCTCAGCCCGGTCTCTCGCGAACCGGACAGCGGTCACCACCACGCCGTCGATTCAGCGGACGAGGACCACGGCAGCGGCTACCACCGCGCGGTGGAACCGTTCGAGAGCACGCTGGAGCCCTCGTCGTTCGAGAGCCGGCTGGACCCGCCCATCGTGCCCGACGAGCCGGTGTCGCTCTTCCAGCCCGCAGCGGAACAGTCCGAATCGGACTGGTTCTCGAAGGAACTGCCGGAGCGCTCGCCCTTCGAGGACGCGCCGGGCGGCGACTATCTCGACGAGCCGGAGTCCACTGAGCACCTGACGCCGGCGCCGGCCATGGCCCAGCAGACGGCCGTGGCGGACGAGCCCGAAGAGTCCACAGAGGAACCCCTGGAGCCCGGCGGCCTGCCGAAGCGCCAGCCCCGCGAGTCCCCGCGCGGCGGCTTCGACCCGCCGCGGCCGATCCAGCCGTCGATGCGCCCGGTCGAACGCCGCGAGCCGGACCTCACGGGCGCGCACAGCGGTTCGCTGTTCGAGCCGTCGGTCCAGCCCAACCAGGTCGCCGCCATGGCCGCGCCCGAACCGCCCCCGGCCCGCGACACCGGCGAGGACTCCGTGCCGCCCGGCCCCTTCGGCCCCGGCTCCGCCATGCCCCGCCCCGGTGGCGGCCGCCCGTCGGACGCCTTCACGGTCAAGGCGAGCGTCACCGCTTTGCGGTACTGCACCGAGGAATCGCCGCAGTTCCCGCGCATGGTGGCCGAAGTCTGGTTCCGCACGTCGGCCGACGCCGAACGAGTGGGTTTCCGGCCGCTTTCCTAATTGCCTGCGGCTTCGCCGGAGCAACCAGGAAAGCTGTTTTTTTGGCGTCGGCTCCGCCGCCGCGTGCGAGATCGCCCTTGAGCCGGCTCCTTCCCACCCGACACGGCCGGCCCCGGGGGCCGACCACATCGGGCGGGAAGAAACCGGCGCGATCTCGCGGTGTGGCTGAGTTCCATACCCAGCAACGAAAAAGGCCTCCCCGCCACGAAGCGGGGAGGCCTTTTTCGATAGCCGAGGCCTAAACCACAGTCCAGGTGTCCTTGCCGCGCAGCAGGCCCTGCAGGTCGGGCTTGCGGGCCGCGCGGGCCTCTTCCACCTGGGCCCGGGCGCCGTCGTCGTAGGTGGGGCGCTCGACCTGGCGCAGGATGCCCGTGGGGACGTGCGTCAGGTTCTGGTCGCCCAGGCGGGTCAGCGCGAAGGCGTACGACGTGTCGGCGATGGTCGGGTCGTGGACGACCAGCTTCTCCTCGCCGATGTCGCTCACCTTGGCGATGTCCAGGCCACCCCACTCGCCGCGGCGGACGCCGAACTCGCCCTGCGCGCCGAAGCGCATCGGCTCACCCGCCTTCAGCGGGATGAGCCGGGACGCGGCCTCGTCCTTGTCCTTCAGGACGTCGAAGGCGCCGTCGTTGAAGATGGGGCAGTTCTGGTAGATCTCGACGATCGCCGAGCCGCGGTGGCGGGCCGCCGCCTCCAGCACCTCGGTGAGGCCCTTGCGGTCGGAGTCCAGCGCGCGGCCCACGAACGACGCCTCGGCGCCGATCGCCAGCGACAGCGGGTTGAACGGCGTGTCCACCGAACCCATAGGGGTCGACTTGGTGACCATGCCCTGGCCCGAGGTCGGCGAGTACTGGCCCTTGGTCAGGCCGTAGATCCGGTTGTTGAACAGCAGGATCTTGATGTTCACGTTGCGGCGCAGCGCGTGGATCAGGTGGTTGCCGCCGATGGACAGCGCGTCGCCGTCGCCGGTGACGACCCACACCGACAGGTCCGGGCGCGTGGTGGCCAGGCCGGTCGCGATCGACGGCGCGCGGCCGTGGATCGAGTGCATGCCGTAGGTGTTGAGGTAGTACGGGAAGCGCGACGAGCAGCCGATGCCCGAGATGAACACGATGTTCTCGCGCTTGAGGCCCAGCGTCGGCAGGAACGACTGCACGGCGTTGAGCACCACGTAGTCACCGCAGCCGGGGCACCAGCGCACTTCCTGGTCGGACTTGTAGTCCTTGGCCTTCTGTGGTTCGTCGGTGGTGGGAACGAGGTCCAGACCACCGAGCTGCGGCAGTCCGAGGTCGATGGCGGTCACTTGACGCCCTCCGGAACGGTGCTGGTGATGATGTCGGCGAACACGTCCTGCAGCTCTTCGGCCTTGAACGGCAGCCCCGCCACCTTGGTGTACGAGTGCACGTCGACCAGGAACTTCCCGCGCAGCAGCAGCGCGAGCTGGCCCAGGTTCATCTCCGGCACCACGACCTTGTCGTAGGACCGGAGCACCTCGCCCAGGTTCGCGGGCAGCGGGTTGAGGTGGCGCAGGTGCGCCTGCGCGATCGGCATGCCCAGCTTCCGCACGCGCCGGCAGGCCGCGCCGATCGGGCCGTAGGACGAGCCCCAGCCGAGCGCGAGCACGCGCGCCTTGCCGCCCGACGGGTCGTCGACCGCCAGGTCGGGCACGTCGATGCCGTCGATCTTGGCCTGGCGCAGCCGCACCATCTTGTCGTGGTTGTCGGGTTCGTAGGAGATGTGCCCGGTCCGGTCGGCCTTCTCGAGGCCGCCGATGCGGTGCTGCAGCGCCGGCGTGCCCGGCACGGCCCACTCGCGCGCCAGCGTCTCCGGGTCGCGCACGTAGGGCCAGAACTCGCCGGAGCCGTTGTCGGAGTTGGGTTCCGTGGCGAACTCGACGCGCAGATCCGGCAGGTCCTCGACGTCGGGGACGAGCCAGGGCTCGGAGCCGTTGGCGATCGCGCCGTCGGACAGCAGCAGCACCGGCGTGCGGTACTTCAGCGCGATCCGCGTGGCCTCCAGGGCCGCGTCGAAGCAGTCGGCAGGCGACAGCGGCGCGATGATCGGCACGGGCGATTCGCCGTTGCGGCCGAACATCGCCTGCAGCAGGTCGGCCTGCTCCGTCTTGGTCGGCAGACCCGTGGACGGGCCGCCGCGCTGCACGTCGATGACCACGAGCGGCAGCTCCGTCATCACGCCGAGCCCGATGGTCTCCGACTTCAGCGCGATACCCGGGCCGGACGTCGAGGTCACGCCCAGCGCGCCACCGTACGAAGCGCCCAGCGCCGCGCCGATGCCGGCGATCTCGTCCTCGGCCTGGAACGTGATGATGCCGAAGTTCTTGTGCTTGGACAGCTCGTGGAGGATGTCCGACGCCGGGGTGATCGGGTAGGTGCCCAGCAGGATCTGCAGCCCGGACTGCTGCCCGGCCGCCACGATCCCGTACGCGAGCGCCGTGTTGCCGGTGATCTGCCGGTAGGTGCCCTGGTCGAGCTTCGCCGGCGCGACCTCGAACGTCGTCGCGAACGACTCGGTGGTCTCGCCGTAGTTCCAGCCCGCGCGGAAGGCGAGGATGTTGGCCTCGGCGATGTCCGGCTTCTTCGCGAACTTCTCGCGCAGGAACCGCTCCGTGCCCTCGGTCGGCCGGTGGTACATCCACGACAGCAGTCCGAGCGCGAACATGTTCTTGCACCGCTCGGCGTCCTTCTTGCCGAGGCCGGTGTCGGCGAGCGCGCCCTGCGTCAGGGTCGACATGGCGACCCGGTGGACCTGGAAGGCCGACAGCGTCTCGTCGTCGAGCGGGTCGTTGTCGTACCCGACTTTCACGAGGTTGCGCTTGGAGAACTCGTCGGTGTTGAGGATGATCGTGCCGCCCTGCGGGACGTCGCGCAGGTTCGCCTTCAGCGCCGCGGGGTTCATGGCCACCAGCACGTCGGGCCGGTCGCCGGGCGTGAGGATGTCGTAGTCGGCGAAGTGCACCTGGAACGACGAGACACCCGGGATCGTGCCTTGTGGTGCGCGGATCTCGGCGGGGAAGTTCGGCATCGTCGACAGGTCGTTGCCGAAGGCCGCGGCCTCGGACGTGAACCGGTCGCCCGTCAGCTGCATGCCGTCGCCCGAGTCACCGGCGAACCGGATGACCACCCGGTCGAGTTTGCTGACTTCGGTCGACCTCGAGCTGGTCAAGGAAGCGCTGCTGTGACCGTTGCCGGCCGCCGTGCTTCCCGGACCACCGTTCGCACTCGTGCTCATGGGTCAGGGAATCCCTCTCTCCCGACGTGCTGCGACCCCGGGTCGGCCCCCGGGGAACGCCCGCCCGGCGATGTCGGCTGGATCACCAGGCCTCCCCCGAGGTTACTCGTCGAGGACTCGGGAGTTCCCGAAGTGTGGGGTACCCGGAGTGGAGGCCTTCATCCCGTCACCGGCGGCGGGCGCCCTTTGTTACCTGTAACCGATGGTAACGGGATTTTCGGGGGAACCGCAGTGACGCACGTCTCCCACCGATGGGCCACACAAACCGGATTTCCCGGTCTGTGGCATGGACGATGCCACTGAATGGACTGGTCCCGCACCCGTGTCCCGCCATGTGGATGAGTTCATGCGAGTTCCCGATGAACCTCGGGGCGGGCGTCCGGCCCATCCGGTCAGCTCTGCGGGTTCGGCGGCCGTTCCAGCAGTCGCGACAGGACGACCGTGGAAACGGTGCGGTCGATGATCTCCAGCCCGCGCAGCCGCTCGAGCGCCGTCTCGAGGTGGTGGATGTCGGCGGCGCGCAGGTGCACGATCGCGTCGGCCGCGCCCGAGACCGTGTACGCGGCCACGACCTCCGGCAGTGGTTCAAGCCTTGCGCGGATGCGGGCGGGCGTGACGTTGCCCTGGCAGTGCACCTCCACGAAGGCCTCGGTGCCCCAGCCGAGCGCCTCCGGGTCGACGACCGCCGTGAAGCCGCGCAGCACGCCCGTTTCCAGCAGCCGGTCGACGCGGCGCTTGACCGCCGGGGCGGACAACCCGACGACTTTGCCGATCTCGGCGTAGCTGGACCGCGCGTTGGCCACCAGGCAGGAAACGATTCGCTGGTCGATGGTGTTCACACGCAATGTTTAGCAGGTATGTGCGCATCGAACAGCGATTGATTGCGTGGTTAGGCCGACCTTACCCTTCAACCATGCAGGCAGAGTCTGTGCAGCGCGTGCCCACCACCCGCCGTTACCTCATGTGCCCGCCGCGGTTCTTCGCGGTGGACTACGTGATCAACCCCTGGATGGACCCGACCAAGCCGGTGAGCGCCGACGTCGCGGTGGCGCAGTGGACCGAGCTGCGCGACACCTACCGCCGTCTCGGCCACACCGTCGAGGAGATCGAGCCTCAGCCGGGCCTGCCCGACATGGTGTTCGCGGCGAACTCCGGCACCGTCGTGGACGGGCGGGTGCTCGGGTCGCGCTTCCGGGCGCCGCAGCGCGCGGCCGAGGCCGAGCACTTCCGCCGCTGGTTCGTGGAGCACGGCTACCGCGACCTGACCATGCCGGAGCGCATCAACGAGGCCGAGGGCGACTTCGCCTGGACGGGCAAGCTGCTGCTCGCCGGCACCGGCTTCCGCACCGACCCGGCCGCGCACGCGGAGGCGCAGGAGGTGCTCGGCGTGCCCGTGGTGTCGCTGAGCCTGATCGACCCGCGTTACTACCACCTCGACACGGCGCTGTTCGTGCTCACCGAGGCATCGGACACCGCCGCGGCGCAGATCGCCTACTACCCGGAGGCCTTCTCACCCGGCTCGCAGCGCGTGTTGCGACGGCTGTTCCCCGACGCCGTGGTCGCCACGGCCGCCGACGCCGAGTGCTTCGGCCTCAACGGCGTCTCCGACGGGCGCAACGTCGTGCTGCCCCTGGAGGCGGTCGGGCTGGGTGCGCAGCTGGCGGAGCGGGGCTACGAGCCCGTCTACCTGGACATTTCCGAACTGCGGAAGGCCGGCGGCGGGCCGAAGTGCTGCACTTTGGAGATTCGCAAATAACTTTGTGTAGATAGTGTAACTACTCCATTTGCCAATTCGATTAATCGAGATGCAGGAGGTCCGACGCTCCGAACCGGGACGAGGTGCGATGGTCAACTTCACCGTGCACGGCATCGGCAGACCCCAGCGCGCGCTCGATCCGGGCGAAGACGAGCGCTGGATCACGGTGGAGCAGTTCGACACCTTGCTGGACGTCGTCGCGAAGTGCCCTGAATCGCGGCTGACCTTCGACGACGGCAACATCTCGGACGTCGAAGTCGCCTTGCCGCGGCTTGTGCAGCGAGGGCTGCGCGGGGAGTTCTTCCCGCTCGCCGGCCGGGTCGGGTCGCGGGGGTTCGTGGATCGGGCCGGGTTGCGTTCGCTCGTTGCCGCCGGGATGGATGTCGGCTCGCACGGCTGGGACCGGTTCGGCGCGCGGCGCTTCGAGGAGCGCGTGCTGCGGCGCGAGCTGGACGCGGCGCCGCGGTTGCTGGGGGAGCTGAGCGGACGCGCGGTGTGCCGCTATTCGTTGTCCGGCCGCCGCGTCGACCGGCGGGTGCTCGGCCGGCTGCGGGCCGCCGGGGCAACGCGCGTGTACGCCGGCTCGGGTCCGGGCAGTTCGACCGTTCGCGGCGGGGAGTGGTTGCAGCACCGCGTCGAGGTGCGCCACGACCTCGACCGCGAGTGGGCCGAGGGTGTGGTGGTGGGTCGTTACGGGCACCGCTGGCCGGGCCGGCTGACCGGCTTGCTGGCTTTCTAGACCTCACCTCGAGCGCACCGCCTCAAGGAGGCGTTCGGTGCGTTCGGTGCCACCGCCGCCGCACTGGGGTGTTCCGGTCGGCGGGAAGCCGGGTGGGGAGTTTTCCCAGCTCCGGGTGCCGGTAGCTGGGGTTTCGTCAAGTCCGCCGTACTGGTGGGAAAACCACTGACGGCCGAGCTCTTGTCACCGTGCGCGCCTGGGTGCATCCTGTGCGCTACGCCGCACCAGTAAAGAAACTTTCCTAACTAACAGTCTCCTGACTGACAGGGAGCCTCGATGAGGAAGCTGATCCTGTTCGCAGCCATGGCGGTCGCCGCCGCGGTGATGCCGGCGGCGGTGGCGTCGGCCTCGGCCACGCCGGCGGGTCCGGACCACGCCCAGGTCGCCGCGGCACCGGCCGCGGGCCCGACGGCGGCGCAGCTGCTGGCGAAGACCAACAGCTGCAACCAGATCTCGGACGGCAAGTACAAGACCGACGAGGACGCGGGCTCCAAGACCGTCGCCGTGTGCGACGCCAACGGGGCCGTGTTCTGGAAGGCCGACATGGACATCGACTGCGACGGGCAGCGCACGTCGCAGTGCAACGAGGACACCGACTGCTGTTTCCAGGACGACACCGCGTTCCACCAGAGCGACGGCCGGCCGCTGAATGCCGCGACGTTGCCCTACATCGTCGTGCCGAGCTCCAGCGGCACGTGGAACTACTCGTCGTCCGGGCTCAAGGGTGGCGGTTCGTGCGCGGTGATCTACAACGGAAAAGTCGAATACACCGTCATCGGTGACACCGGGCCGACCGGGATCATCGGCGAGGCTTCGTATGCGACCGCCAAGGACCTCGGCATCAATCCCGACCCGTCCAACGGTGGCACCGACTCCGGCGTGACCTACATCTGCTTCAAGAACTCGAAGGTCTCGCCGATCGAGAACCACGGCACGGCCACGAGCACCGGGCAGAACCTGGCCGGCACGTTCGTGAACAACAACTGAACCTGACGGACAACGGCGCCGGGGAAGCTTTGCCGAGCTTCCCCGGCGTTTCGTCGCTTCTTGGCCGAAATGGCGCTACGGCAACGGAAAATGTTGTCGAGACCACTACGCCGAGCTGAAACACAGCCGAAAAAGCGCACAATCGATACGCAAATCCGGTTGCCATTTCTCCGCCGACCTGAACGGGTAACGAACTGCGTCCGCGCGCCGACCAAGGGATCAGCGAATGCGGGCGGAGGTTCAAGCGTGAGGATCAGTGTCTTCGGGCTGGGGTACGTGGGGTGTGTGTCCGCGGCCTGTCTGGCGGGGAACGGGCACGAGGTCGTCGGGGTCGACGTGAACCCGGTGAAGGTCGACCTGGTGACGCGCGGCAACGCGCCGGTGGTCGAGGAGCGCATCGGTGAGCTGACGGCCGAGGTCGTGGCGTCGGGGGCGCTGCGCGCGACCACCGACGTGGCCGAGGCGGTGGCGGCGACCGACGTGTCGCTGGTCTGCGTGGGCACGCCTTCCGCGCCCAACGGCAGCCTGTCCACCGAGTACCTCGAACGCGTGGCCGACGAGATCGGCGAAGCGTTGGCGCAGAAGGAAACTCGGCACACGGTGGTGTTCCGCAGCACGATGCTGCCGGGCACCTGCCTCGACCTGCTGGTGCCGATCCTGGAGAAGTCCAGCGGCCGCACCGCGGGCGTCGACTTCGGCGTGGCGGTGAACCCCGAGTTCCTGCGCGAGGGCACCAGCGTCCGCGACTTCTTCGACCCGCCCAAGACCGTGATCGGCGAGCTCGACACGGCCAGCGGCGACATCGTGGCCGAGCTCTACACGGGCCTGCCCGGCGATGTCTTCCGCGTGCCGATCCCGGTGGCGGAGATGACCAAGTACGCCGACAACGCCTTCCACGGCTTGAAGATCGGCTTCGCCAACGAGCTCGGCGCCGTGTGCCGCGCGCTCGGGCTCGACTCGCACAAGGTGATGGACGTCTTCCTCGCCGACCGCAAGCTCAACGTGAGCCCCGCGTACCTGCGCCCGGGCTTCGCGTTCGGCGGTTCTTGCCTGCCGAAGGATCTGCGTGGCCTGGTCTACGCCGCGCGCCGCGCCGACGTGTCGGTGCCGATCCTCGAGCACGTGCTGCCGTCGAACGAAGATCACCTGCAGCGCGCGTTCGACCTCGTCGCGCGCACCGGCAAGCGCAAGGTGGGCCTGTTCGGCCTGTCGTTCAAGCCGGGCACCGACGACCTGCGCGAGAGCCCGCTCGTCGAGCTGGCCGAGCGGCTGCTGGGCAAGGGCTTCGACCTCAAGATCTACGACGCCAACGTGAGCCTTTCGCGCCTGATGGGCGCCAACCGCGAGTACATCGAGAGCCGGCTGCCGCACCTTGGCCAGTTGCTCGCGGGCTCGGTCGAAGAGGTGCTGGAGCACGCCGAGGTGTGCCTCGTCGGCACCGCCGACCCGGCCGTGCTGGCCGCTCTTCCCCACGGCGGCGAGCAGACGCTCGTCGACCTCGTCCGCCTCCCCGACGCCGAGGTGCGCCGGGCCGAAGAGGGATACGTCGGCCTTGCCTGGTGACAAGAAGAAAGCCCTGATCCTGGTCGAGAACCTCTCGGTCCCGTTCGACCGCCGCGTGTGGCAGGAGTGCCAGACGCTGCGGGACGCCGGCTGGGAGGTGCACGTGATCTGCCCGCAGGGCACGAAACGCGACACCGAACCCGAAGCCGTCATCGACGAGGTGCGCATCCACCGCTACCCGCTCACGGCGGCGACCGGCGGTCCCGCGGGGTACCTGCAGGAGTACGGCTCCGCGGTCTGGCACACCTTCCGGCTGGCCCGCAAGGTCGGCCCGGTCGACGTGGTGCACGCCTGCAACCCGCCGGACCTGCTGTTCCTCGTGGCGCGGATGCTCAAGCGCCAGGGCGCGAAGTTCGTCTTCGACCAGCACGACCTCGTGCCGGAGCTGTACCTGTCGCGCTTCGACCGCGGCCAGGACCTGCTCTACCGCGGCGTCTGCGCGCTCGAGCGCTCCACCTACCGCGCGGCCGACGTCGTGATCGCCACCAACGAGAGCTACCGCCAGGTCGCCCTCATCCGCGGCGGCAAGCGGCCCGAGGACGTGTTCGTGGTCCGCAGCGCGCCCGTGGTCGAGCGCTTCCACGAGGTGCCGGCGGAGCCGGAGCTCAAACGCGGCAAACCGCACCTGCTCTGCTACCTCGGCGTGATGGGGCCGCAGGACGGCGTCGACTACGCGTTGCGCGCGCTGGCTTCCCTGCGTGACGAGATCGGCCGCGACGACTGGCACGCCGTGTTCGTGGGCGCCGGCGACGCGTTCGACGACGTGGTGGCGCTGTCGAAGGAGCTGGGCCTGGCCGACCAGGTCGAGTTCACCGGCCGCGTGTCCGACGCCGACCTGCTGCGCTACCTGTCCGCGGCCGACGTGTGCCTTTCGCCCGATCCGCTCAACCCGCTCAACGACGTGTCGACCATGAACAAGATCATGGAGTACATGGCGATGAGCAAGCCCATCGTCTCGTTCGAGCTGCGCGAGGCCCGCGTGTCCGCGGGGGACGCCGCGCTCTACGCGCCGGCCAACGACGTGACCGAGTTCGCGAAGCTCGTCGCCGTGCTGCTCGACGACCCGCAGATGCGCGTCCGGATGGGCGAACTCGGCAAGGCGCGGGTCAGCGGCCCGTTGGCCTGGGCGAACTCGCAGAAAGCGCTGCTCGCCGCGTACGAGCGGGCTGTGCGCTGAGCCCGCGTGCTTGATCGCGGTTTGAACAAGGTTCGTGCGTTCGGTGTAACCAACGCCTCCAGCACGACGACGGGGTCAGTGACCGGTACGCCACTTTCGGAGGGGAGACCCCGGTTTTGAGTGACGACACGGTACGACTTTCGATGGTGGGACAGGTTCTGCGCAGACGCTGGAGGGCGCTGCTGATCCTGGTGGTCGTGGGGGCGGGCGTCGGCGCGGGGGCTTCTGTCGTGCTTTCGCCCGGGTACGAGACCACGGCGAGCGTGCTGCTGCAGGGCCCGCGCCAGGCCGACGAGCTGCTGACGCAGGCCCAGGTGGCCACCAGCTCGGTGGTCCTGGACCGCGCGGCCGCGGCGCTCGGCATGCGTGAGGCCGGTCCGGACCTCCAGAAGAAGGTCACGGCCTCGGTGGCGCAGGGCAACGTCGTGGCGATCACCGCGTCGGGCGACAGCCCGGAGCACGCGCAGCAGCTGGCCGATCAGGTGGCCAAGGAGTTCGTGAAGTACTCCACGCAGCTGCTGGCGAACTCGGCCGACACGTCGGCGCAGCTCGCGCAGGAGCAGCGGGAGGCGCTGCGCCAGCAGGTGGCGCAGACCAACCAGCGCATCCTCGACCTCTCGCGTTCGGTCACGGACGGCCAGACGGTGGAGGGCGTGCAGGTCCGCACGGAGCTGCAGGGCCTGCGCACCTCGCTGGAGCAGGCGATGAACAACCTCAACGCGGCCGACGCGGCCACGGGCGCCGGGAACATGGTCGTGATGGGGCCGTCGGAGAAGCCGACCTCGCAAGCGGCGCCCACGCTGCCGCAGCTCGCCGGGGGCGGCGCGATCCTGTTCTTCCTCATCGGTCTGCTCAGCTACCTCTTCGGCGCCCGCAGCGACCGCCGGCCGCGCAGCGAGACGGAGATCGGCTCCGCGCTGGGCGCGCCGGTGCTGGCGAGCGTCGACGTGCCGGAGACGGGTGAGCCCGAGCGCACCGCCGGCTTCCGGGGTGTGCTGAGCCGGATCACGGGTAGCGACAAGCCGTGGAACCTGCCGGAGGTGCCGGCTTCGGCCGACGAGTCCAGCCGCGAGGTGCGGTACCGCCGGGTGTTCGCCCGGCTGGGCACCGACCGCGACGGCGTGCTGCGGCTGCTCGTGCTCGTCGCCGCCGGTGACAGCGCGGCGCGGCGCGCGGCGACGCAGTTCGCGAAGGTCGCCGAGACGGAGCGGGTGCGGGTGCAGCTGACGGTCGCGGAGGTCACCGTGGGCTCCGGCGTGCAGCCGACCGTGCCCGACGGCACCGCCGGGGTGCTCGTGGTGCTCTCGGTCGGCAGCCGCAGCGCGTGGGAGCTCGTGGCGATCGCCGAAGCGTGCGCCGACGCGGGCCACGAGGTGCTCGGCGCCGTGCTCACGCGTCAGGTCCGTGTCACCGGGAAACCGCGCAGAGAACCCGCCTCGGCGGATCCACCCCAGGTCCCGGTGGACCGTGACGTGATGGCAGGTTCGTCGTGACCGGTTCGCAGAGTTCCTCGCCGCCGCTGATCGACTTCCAGCGGCTCATCGTCGCCGTGCGCCGGCACCGCCGGCTGTGGGTCACCTTCGCGTTGCTGGGCCTCGTGCTCGGCGGCGCGGTGGCCGTGCTGCTGCCGGCCCCGCCGACCGCGGTCACCAAGATCATCGTGATCCACCCCGACGACTCGCCGACCGACAGCGGCACGCTGATGCGCACCGACGTCGCCGTGCTGGAGACCGCGCAGATCGCGTCGGCCGCGCTGCAGAAGGTGCACAGCACCGAGGCGACCGAAGACTTCCTGAAGGACTACACCGGCCTCGGCCTCACCAACAACGTCATGCAGGTGACGGTCACGGCCAAGACCAAGGAAGACGCCGTCGCCAAGGCCCAGGCGCTGGCCGACGTCTTCATCGACGACCACGTGAAGCGCAACCAGGCCGCCGCGACCGCGCAGGCCAAGGCGCTGCTCGACCAGCGCACGCAGGCGCAGCAGCAGCTGGCGCAGATCGACTCGCAGGCCGCCACCGAGGCGGACAAGGGCAGCCGGGCCAACGCCGGCACGCTGGAGCAGCTGTACACCCAGCGCGCGGACCTCGTGTCGAAGATCGCCGACCTGCAGAACCAGGCGCAGCAGGCGGGCATCGGCACACCGCAGGTGGCCGCGGGCACGCAGATCGTGGACGCGCCGGCGATCCAGAAGGTGTCGTTCCTCAAGACCACCGCCACCAACGGGGCCATCGGCTTCGCGCTGGGGCTCGCCCTCGGGCTGGCCCTGGCGATGGTCACCGCGCTCGTGCGCGACCGGCCGGTGCTGCGGCGTGAGGTCTCCGAGCACCTCGGTGCGTCGGTGATCGCGCAGCTGCCGTCGAGGCTGCGCGGCCCGAAGCGGTTGTGGGCCAAGTCGAAGCCGGTGGTCGAGCGCAAGCGCGTGGCCGTGACGCTGGTGCGGGCGGCCAGGGCCGAACGTGGGCCGCTTTCGTTGCTGGAGCTCGGTGCGCCTGGCGTGGCCGCGGAGCTCGCGGTGGACATGGCGGCGGAGCTGGCCGAGGACGGGCCGGTCGTGGTGATCGACGACCTGCCGGGCCACGACGCGAAGCGGCTGACCGTGGCCGGCGACGTGAAGGTGGTCGAGGTCGGGGACCCGTCGATCAAGCGCGCGGTCTACCGGCTCGGCGTGGGCACGGTCGCGCCGGGCACGGCGTGGACGGACCTGGAGTACCTCGGCACGGAGACGGTGCTGGTCGTGCGCTCGGGACACGCGAACACGCTGTGGCTGCACACCGTGGCCCGGCAGCTCGCCGACTGCGGCATCCCGATCCTGGGTGTGG
The DNA here is from genome assembly GCF_040678995.1 of Amycolatopsis sp. NPDC049253. NCBI lineage: Bacteria > Bacillati > Actinomycetota > Actinomycetes > Pseudonocardiales > Pseudonocardiaceae > Amycolatopsis > Amycolatopsis sp. NPDC049253. Next base: position 660,171 of record NZ_JBFAQX010000001.1, read on the forward strand.
TGCTCGTCGATCCGGACCCGAAGGACCAGACCGACGGGACGCTGTGGGACGGCCTGCACACCGCGTTGCGCGGGCGCGCGTCCGTGGTGGCGGCGAAGCAGATCGAGAAGCCGCCGCGGAAGTTCGTCGAGCAGGAGCCGGAGAAGCCGATCGACTGGCCCGTCGAGCATGACAGCGAGACGACTGTCGAGGCTTCGGTCGTCAAGCCGGTCATGCCGGTGGAGAAGAAGGACCACCTCGAAGCGCCGACGCGCCGGCTGAGCCCGGTGCCGCGCAAGCCCGAGGAGCGCGCGCCGGAACAGCGCAAGCCCGAGCCCGGCAACTCCGAGATGCCGACCAAGAAGTTCGCGCCCGTCCAGTCCGGTCCGGAAAGCTAGAGAGGGTCACGCACATGTGCGGCATCGCAGGTGCCTACCACTGGCCGGACGGCGGCCCGCTCACCGATCGGCTCACGAAGTGCCTCGCGCACCGCGGGCCCGACGGTTCGGGTCGGTACGACCACCGGGCCGGCGCCGGGGAAGTCCACTTCGGACACCGCAGGCTGTCGATCGTGGACCTGTCCGAGACGGGTGCGCAGCCGATGGTGGCCGAGGGGCTCGCGCTGACGTACAACGGCGAGCTCTACAACGCGCCCGAGCTGCGCGCGGAGCTGGAGGGCAAGGGCGTGCGGTTCCGCGGCACGTCCGACACCGAGGTGCTGCTGCGCGCGTGGCGCGAGTGGGGGGTCGATTGCCTGCCGCGCCTGCGCGGGATGTTCGCGTTCGGCGTCTTCGACGAGCGCACCGGTGAGCTCACGCTGGTGCGCGACCAGCTGGGTATCAAGCCGCTGTTCTTCGTGCGGCGGGGCGGTGGCGTCGCGTTCTCCTCGGAGCTCAAGGCGCTGGCCACCGAGCTCGGCGGCACGCTGGAAGTCGACAAAGCGGCACTCATCGCGTCGCTGCTGTACTACTGGGTGCCCGACAGCCGCTGCGCGTACCGCGAGGTCGAGAAGCTGCAGCCCGGCACGTGGGTGCGCTTCCGTCCCGACGGCACGAGCGAGCGCGGCGCGTACTGGTCGCTGCGCCGGGTCGCCGAGGAAGGCGAGGCCTATCGCGGTGACGTCGACCTCCACCAGGTGATCGCCGACTCCACGAGCAAGCACCTGCTCTCCGACGTCCCGGTCGCCACGTTCCTCTCCGGCGGCCTGGACTCCAGTTACCTCACCGCCCTGGCCGCGCGCCGGCAGCCCGGGATCTCCGCGTACACCATCGGTTTCCGCGCCGAGGACGCCAAGTTCGAGGCGATGCCGGACGACCTGAAGTACGCCCGGATCGTCGCCAAGCAGTTCGGCGTGGACCTGCACGAGATCGAGATCGCGCCGCAGGTGCTCGACCTGTTGCCGCGCATGACCTACCACCTGGACGAGCCCATCGGCGATCCAGCGGCCATCAACTCGTTCCTCATCTGCTCGGCCGCGCGCGAGGCCGGCGTGAAGGTGATGCTGTCCGGGATGGGCGCCGACGAGATGTTCGCCGGCTACCGCAAGCACTACGCGAACCAGCTCGCCCTGCGCTACCAACGCGTGCCCGGTCTGGTGCGCAAGCCGATCGAGACCGTCGTGGACCGCCTGCCGGTCGCGTCCGCCAGCCGCGGCTACCGCACGGTGCGCTTCGCCAAGCGGTTCCTGTCGTTCGCGGAGCTGCCGGAGGAGACGGCGTTCCGGCGCAGCTACACGATGTACGACCGCGGCGAGCTGCTCGACCTCGTGAACCCGGACCTGGCCGCCGACGTCGACGACGTGCTCACCGAGCACGCCGACACCTACCACGACCAGCACCTGCGCGACTACGTCAACCGCATGTGCCTGGCCGACACGCGGATGTTCCTGCCCGGCCTGAACCTCACCTACACCGACCGCTCGACGATGGCCGCCTCCACCGAGGTGCGCACGCCGTTCGTCGACGTCGAGGTGGTCAAGGCGGCGTTCCGGGTGCCCGGCAACAAGAAGATCGTCGGCCGTCAGGGCAAGGCGGCGCTCAAGGAAGCCGCGCTGGCGATCCTGCCGAAGGAGATCGTCTACCGCCCGAAGGGTCTCTTCAGTGCCCCGCTGCGGGCGTGGATGAGCCGCGACCTGGCCCCGCTGGTGCAGGAGGTCGTGAACGAGGGCGTGCTCGTCGAATCCGGGTTCCTGCAACGCGAAGCGCTGCAGAAGCTCGTGGCCGAGGACGCCGCCGGGCAGCAGGACCGCGCGAAGCACCTCTGGCACGTGCTGACCCTCGAGTACTGGTACCGCGCCGCTTCTTCCACCGCGATTTCGAGCAGCTAGGAGTGCTGTGAAGCAGGTAGTGCAGAACTACAAGAGCGGGGAGCTGGCCCTCCTCGACGTCCCCGTGCCGGCGTGCAAGCCGGGCGGCGTGCTCGTGCGCACGGTGTACTCGTTGATCTCGACCGGCACCGAGATGATGAAGGTGTCCGAGGCGAGCATGTCGATGATCGGCAAGGCGCGCTCGCGACCGGACCAGGTCGCCAAGGTGATGCAGAGCGTCGCCACCAACGGCCTCGCCGCCACCTACCGCAAGGTCACCAGCAAGCTCGACTCCTACACGCCGCTGGGCTACTCGCTGGCCGGTGTGGTCGTCGAGGTCGGCGCGGGGATCGACGACGTCGCGGTGGGCGATGTCGTGGCGTGCGCGGGCAACGAGCACGCGCTGCACTCCGAGCTCAACTGGGTGCCCAAGAACCTCTACGCGCGGGTGCCGGCCGGTCTCGAACCGCGGCACGCGGCGTTCGGCACGGTCGGCTCGATCGCGATGCAGGGCGTGCGCCGCGGTGAGCCGCAGCTCGGCGACCTGGCTCTGGTGATCGGCCTCGGCCTGATCGGGCAGCTCGTGGTCCAGCTGCTGGTCGCGTCCGGCGTCCGGGTGGTCGGGGTGGACCCGGACCCGTCCCGATGCGAGCTGGCCGAGCAGCTCGGCGCGCTGACCTGCGCACACCCGGCGTCGGACACGATCGAGAGCGCCGTCGTGGAGCTGTCGGGTGGCCACGGCGTGGACCAGGTGTACCTGGCCGCGGGCGGCGCCTCGAACGACCCGGTGGAGCTGGCCGCGCGGCTCGCGCGCGACCGCGGCCGCGTGGTCGACATCGGCAAGATCTCGCTCAACCTGCCGTGGAACGCCTACTACGAGAAGGAGCTCGACGTCCGCTTCTCGCGTTCGTACGGGCCGGGCCGCTACGACCCGGAGTACGAGCTCGAGGGCCGCGACTACCCGATCGGTTACGTGCGCTGGACCGAGCGCCGCAACATCGAGTGCTTCCTCGACCTGGCCGCGCGCGACAAGCTCGACGTCGAACCGCTGATCACGCACACCGCCGACTTCTCGACGGCCGTGGAGACGTACAAGTCGCTGCAGGACGGCGAGCTCAAGGCCGTCGCGGTGCTGTTCCAGTACCCGGCCGGGCCGGAGGGCGAAGCCGGGCCGGTGGTGTCGTCGGTCGCGCCGCCCGCCGCGTTGACCACGCGAGCGACCCCGCGCGGACGGCTGCGTGTGGGGTTCGTGGGCGCCGGCAACTACGCGTCGTCGATGCTGCTGCCGCATCTGGTTGAGCAGGACCGCGTGGCACTGTCCGAAGTGGTCACCACCTCGGCGCTCTCGGGCGCCAACGCGAAGCGCAAGTTCGGGTTCGCTCGCGCCACCACGGACCTCGACGCGTTGCTCGCCGACGAGTCCGTGGACACCCTGTTCGTGGTCACGCGCCACAGCTCTCACGCGGAGCTCACGCGGCGCGCGCTGCTCGCGGGCAAGGCCGTGTTCGTGGAGAAGCCGCTGGCGCTTTCGGAGAAGGAGCTGCGCGGGATCGTCGAGGCCATTGAGGAATCGGGCAACAACCGGCTGCAGGTGGGCTTCAACCGCCGGTTCGCGCCGCTGCTCAACGAGGCCAAGGTGCAGTTCGGTCCCCGGTTGGGCCCGGCGTCGGTGCGCTACCTCGTGAACGCGGGCCGCCTGGAGTCCAACAGCTGGTACAACCAAGCCGACTCCGAGGGCTCCCGGTTCGTCGGTGAGGGCGGGCACTTCATCGACACGGTGAGCTGGTTCCTCGGCAGCGACCCGATCTCGGTCTACGCCACCGCGACCCCGGGCAACGACGACCTGCAGGTGCTGCTGCGCTACGCCGACGGCTCGACCGCGGCCATCAGCTACGTGACCAGCGGCTCCACGTCGTTCCAGAAGGAGACGCTGGAGGTGCTCGCCGACGGCAAGGTGCTGAAGTTCGACGACTTCGCCCGCGCCTCGGTGTACGGCAAGAAGCGCTGGGCCAGCTCGCGCATCCCGAAGGGCCGCGACAAGGGCCAGAAGGCCGAGATCGAGGCGTTCGTGACCGCGCTGACCACCGGTGTCGCGATGCCGATCGGCGTCGAGTCGCTGGTGAACACCACGCTGGCCACGCTCGCCGTCAACCGCAGCCTGGAGACCGGCGCGCCGGTGCGCCTGGAGCCGAAAGAGGTGCTCGGCTGATGGATCCCGCCTGGTACCTGCGAAGACTTTCGGCCATGAGCCCGGCCGAGGTCGCCGGGCGCGCCACGGATGTGCTGCGCAAGCAGCAGTGGCGCGGGGTCGCGAAGCAGAAGGCCACGTGGCTGTCGCACCGCGTGTTCGCCCGGCCGGCGGGCGTCGACGGTGTGTCGGCCGAGGCGCGCGCCGAGCTGCTGGCCACGGCCGAGCGGCTGATGGACGGCCACGCCGAGTACTTCGGCGTGGAGCGCGCCGACCTCGTGACGCCGGATTGGTCGTTCGACCCGAAGACCGGCCGCCGCGCACCCGCCGACGCGTACTCGTTCGACATCGCCTACCGCAGCGAGGACACGGTCGGCGACATCAAGCAGATCTGGGAGCCCTCGCGCCACCAGCACCTCACCGTGTTGGCCGCCGCGTACGCGCTGACCGGCGAAGACCGCTACGCCCACCGCGTGGCCGACCACCTGAAGTCCTGGTGGGCGGCCAACCCGCCGATGCGCGGTGTGCACTGGGTGAGCGGGATCGAGTTCGGCATCCGGCTCCTGTCGTGGGTGTGGGTCCGCCGGCTGCTCGACGGCTGGTCCGGCGCGTCCGGCCTGTTCGAGGACAACCCCGAGGCACTGCACCAGATCTGGCACCACCAGCGCTGGCTGGCGGCGTTCCCGAGCCGGGGTTCGTCCGCGAACAACCACGTGATCGCCGAGGACGCCGGGCAGCTGGCGGCCGCGTGCGCGTTCGACTGGTTCCCCGAGTCGCCCGCCTGGCGCGACGCGGCACTGAAGTCGCTGGACACGCAGCTGCAGGCCAACACGTTCGCGTCCGGCCTCAACCGTGAGCTGGCCACGGAGTACCACGGCCTGGTGCTGGAGCTGGGCCTCGCGGCCGCGCTGGAGGCCGGCCCGCTCGTGCCGACCTCGACCTGGCTGGTGCTCCGGCGGATGTGTGACGCACTGGCGTCCATTGTGGACTCGCAGTTGCGGCCGCCGCGCCAGGGCGACGCCGACGACGGCTACGGCCTGATCGTCGACGGCACCGGCACCAGCCGCTGGGCCTCGCTGCTCGCCACCGGCGACGCGTTGTTCGGCCGGCAGGAGTGGTGGCCGAAGGTGCCGGGCGGCGACGTCCGGACCGCGCTGTTCGCTTCGCTCGGCAGCGCCCCCGAACTCGCCGATCCGCGCCCGCCGAGGCGGATCGACGACCTCTTCGACGCCGGCATGACGATCCTGCGCACTCCGGCCGACGAGGCGGGGGAGATCTGGGTCCGCTGCGACGGCGGCCCCCACGGCTTCCTCGCCATCGCCGCCCACGCGCACGCCGACGCGCTCTCGCTGGAGGTCCGCCACGACGGCGTCGACATCCTCGCCGACCCGGGCACCTACTGCTACCACGGCGAACCCGAGTGGCGCTCCTACTTCCGCTCGACGCTCGGCCACAACACGTTGCAGCTCGGCGACACCGACTCCTCGGCGTCCGGCGGGCCGTTCCTGTGGACCCGGCACGCGCAGACCCGCACGCTCGCAGTCGGCCCGGTGCGCTGGCGCGCCGAGCACGACGGGTACTCGCCCGCCGTGCACCGCCGCTGCGTCGAGCTGGAGGACCGGACGCTGACGATCCTCGACGAGGTCGACGGCGACCGGACGCTGCCGGCGAAGCTGGCCTTCCACCTCGGCCCGCTCGTCGAGGTCACCCTCGACGGCAGCGCGGCGCGGCTGAGCTGGCCCGGCCACACGGCGACGTTGGCGCTGCCGCCGGCGTTGACCTGGACCGCGCACCGCGGCGAGACGAGCCCGCCGCTCGGCTGGTATTCCGCCGGCTTCGGCCGGCGCGAACCGTCGACCACGCTGATCGGCGTCGGCCCGGCCGCGGAACCCTTGACCACCACGTTGAGTTTTTAAAGATCGAAAGGATCCACCCGGTGCGATCGACCAGCAGGCTTGTGCTGTTCCTGGGTCTGCTGTGCCCGCTCGTCCTGGCCGGGTGCACGAGCGCGCCCGACGACGACGCCGCTTCGAGCCAGGCCGCGGCGACGTCGGCGGCGCCGTCCGGGCCGGTGGCGGCGGTGTGCGACAAGACGCCGCCCGGTCCCGCCACCGCACCCGCGGGGGCGGCGGCCGTGGCGGTGACCGACGACTTCGCCGCGAAGGTCCGTGACGCCCCGGCCGGCACCACGTTCTGGCTCGCGCCGGGCAGCCACCACCTCGGTGACGACCGGTTCGACCAGGTCCAGCCCAAGGACGGCGACGTCCTCATCGGCGGCCCGGGCGCGGTGCTCGACGGCCGCAAGCTCAACCAGTACGCGTTCACCGGCCATGCCAAGAACGTGAAGATCACCAACCTCACCGTGCAGAACTTCGTCGCCCCGCGCGACGAGGGCGTGGTGAACCACGACTCCGGCGACGGCTGGGTCATCCAGCACACCACCCTGCAGGACAACGACGGCGCGGCCCTGATGGCCGGCAACAAGCAGCAGGTGCTCGACAACTGCCTGCGCCGCAACGGCCAGTACGGCATGAACGCCTTCTCCGCCGGCGACGACATCACCGGGCTGGTGGTGCGCGGCAACGAGATCACCGGCAACAACACCGGTGACTGGGAGAAGAAGATCGACGGCTGCGGCTGCACCGGCGGCATCAAGTTCTGGGCCGTCAACGGAGCCGACGTGGTCGGCAACTGGGTGCACGACAACCGCGGCACCGGCCTGTGGGCCGACACGAACGACAACGACTTTCTCATCGAGGGCAACCTCATCGAGAACAACGACAGCGCGGCGATCATCTACGAGACCAGCTACAACGCCGTGATCCGCAACAACACGATCCGGCGCAACAACCTCGTCGACGGCCGCGACTACGCCGACCGCGGCGACTCGTTCCCGACCGCGACGATCTACATCTCCGAGTCCGGTGGCGAACCGCGGGTGAAGGCGCGCACGTCGAAGCTCGAGATCTACGGCAACGTGTTCGAGAACAACTGGAACGGCATCACCCTGTGGGAGAACGCCGACCGCTTCTGCAACAGCCCGGCCAACACCTCCAGCGGCGTCTGCACGAAGCTCCAGCCCGACACGGCCAAGTGCGCGGCGCCGGCGATCGCGCAGAAACCGCTGTACGACGACTGCCGCTGGAAGACCCAGCGCGTGGACGTGCACAACAACCGGTTCTCGCTGGTGCCCTCGGCGATCGGCTGCGAGGAGACGTGCGGGCGCATGGGCCTGCTGTCGAACTTCGGCACCTACCCGGACTGGTCGCCGTACAAGGGTGACGTGGTGCAGAACGCGATCACCTTCAAGCAGGGCAACACCTGGCACGACAACGCGTACGTGGGGCCGTGGACGTTCATCGCCACCGACATGAGCCACGTCCTCGGCATCGGCGAGTGGGAGGGCGCGCCCTACAACCAGGACGCGCGCACGACGTACGAGCGCGGCGGGGGTGGCTGACCCATGGCCCTACTGACCGGCATCCGGCAGCCGACGGCGGCGGAGACGGGCGAGCCGACGCCGAAGCTCGTCGGCGCCGCTTGGGCGCTGCTGATCCTCAACACGCTCGGTTCGACCGGCGCGGAGACCGTGATCCCGCTGCCGCGCGCGGTGAGCCAGCTCGTGACCATGGGCGCGCTGATGACGGCGTTCGTGATCGCGCTGGCGCTGAACCCGCGGCTGAAGATCCGGCCGAGCGCGTACCTGCTGCTGCTGACGTTGCTGCTGGTCACGAGCACCGTCGCGAGCCTGCACCTGGAAGCCGGGTTCGGGTCGCTGTTCCGGTGTTTCCGCTTCGGGGTGTTCCTCGCGACGCTGTGGCTGCTCACGCGGTGGTGGAACGGCGGGTTCACGTTCGTGCGCCACCACATCAAGATGTTCGGCGCCGTGCTGGTGTCGGTGGCGATCGGGCTCGTGATCGCGCCGGGCAAGGCCATGCCGGAGAGCTACGGCGGCCGGCTCGCCGGCGCGGTGTGGCCGCTGACGCCCCCGCAGGTCGGGCAGTACGCGGCCGTGATCGCGGGCCTGGCGGCGCTGCTGTGGCTGGGCAAGCGCACGACGATGGCGAGCGCGTTGATCGTGATCGTGCCCTCGCTCGGGCTGCTCCTGCTCTCGCACACGCGCACGGCGACGCTCGGTCTCGTGGCCGGCCTGGTGGTCGCGCTGCTCTCGCTGGCCATGACGAACGCCCGCGCGCGCAAGGTGTTCACCACGTTCGTGCTGGTGGCCGGCTTCTCCGTGGTGGTGCTCGGCGGCCTGCTGCAGGCGTGGTTCCTGCGCGGGCAGAGCGAGGAGAACTTCTCCAGCCTCACCGGCCGCGCGAAGGTGTGGGACGCGCTGCTGGCCGCGCCGCGCACGGTCAACGAGTACATCTTCGGCGTCGGGCTCACCGACAAGTCCTACGACGGCCTGCCGATCGACAACAGCTGGCTCGCCGTGTACCACGAGCAGGGGTTCACCGGCATTGCGATCGTCGCGGCGTTCCTGCTGGTGCTGGTCGCCGTGGCGGTGCTGCGGCCGCCGTCGCTGGCGCGCGCGTGCGCGATCTTCCTGATCACGTACTGCATTTCCGCGTCCTACACCGAGGCCGGGCTCGGTGACGCGTCGCCGTACCTGCTGCACCTGGCGCTGGCCGCGTCGCTGCTGGCGCAGGGCACGGTGCGGGCCGCTTCCGACGAAGAGTTCATTCCGAAGGGGCAGCCCGCATGAAGGTGCTCGTGGTCCACAACCGCTACCGCTCGGAGCAGCCGAGCGGGGAGAACAACGTCGTCGACGCGGAGACGGCTTTGCTCGCCGCCGGCGGCGTTCGCGTGTCGTTGTTCGAGCGGCAGAGTGACGACATCGCGGCGATGTCGTTGCCGCGCAAGGCGTTGGTGCCGGTGCGGGTGCCGTGGAACCCGTCGGCGCGAGCCGAGCTGACGGCTCGGCTCCAGGTCGAACGGCCGGACGTGGTGCACATCCACAACACGTTCCCGCTGTTGTCGCCCTCGGTGCTGGCGGCGTGCGCGGACGCGCGCGTGCCGGTCGTGGCGACGCTGCACAACTACGGCCTGGTCTGCCCGCCCGGCACGCTCTACCGCGACGGGCGGATCTGCACGGACTGCGTCGGCGGCGCGCCCGTTCCCGCGGTTCGGCACGGGTGTTACCGGGGTTCCACCGCGGCGACGGTGCCGATGGCCGCGAACCTCCTGCTGAACCGCTCACGGTGGCACACCGGCGTGACGCGCTTCTTCTGCATCTCCGACGCCCAGCGGCGATTGCTGGTGGACGCGGGGATGCCGGCTTCGCGGATGACGGTGAAGCACAACTTCGTGACCGACCCGGGTGTTCGGCGGGCTTCCGACGGTTCCCACGTGCTGTTCCTCGGCCGGCTGACGGAGGAGAAGGGTGTGCCGCTGCTGATGGCGGCGTGGGACCGACTCGGTGGGTCGCTGGGACTGCCACTGGTGATCGCGGGCACCGGGCCGCTTTCGGATGACGTGGCGACGTGGGCCGCTTCGCGCTCGGACGTCTCCTACGTCGGCCTGCAGGACAAGGCTTCGTGCCAGGCGTTGACCGCTTCGGCGGCGGCGGTGGTGGCCCCTTCGGCGTGGCTGGAGGCGTTCGGGCTCGTCGTGGTCGAGGCGATGGCCGCCGGCGTCCCCACCGTCGCACCCGCGCACGGCGCCTTCGAGGAACTGATCTCCGACGGCGTCACCGGCGTCCTCCACGAGCCCGGCTCCGCTTCGGCACTGGCCGACGCCCTCCGCGACGTCCTCGCCGACCCCGAACGCAACCGCAAGATGGGTGACGCCGCCCGCCAGCGCTACGACGAGGACTTCACTCCGTCCGTGGGGTTCCGCCGGTTGGTCGAGGGCTACGAAGCCGCGATCGCCGCCCACCGCACCGCTTGACGCCGAAGTGACGGCGATTCGGGTTCGATGGGAGTGCCGGCGGTGGTCGGCTCGACGGGTTCGCGGGTGAGAGGGCGTTCGGCTCGATGAAGAATCCCCAGTTGCTGAGATCCGCTCGATGAGATCCGCCGTCCGGGCGGCGCCGCCCGCGTTGCCGGTCTCCGTGCGCACGCCGGTGTTGGTCGTCGCCGGCCTCGGTCTGGTCGTGCTGGTGGTGCTGGCGGTCCTGTTCACGGGGGAGTCACAGCCCACCGGGTTCGACGCGCCGCTCCTGCCCGGCCCGGACCTGCTGCCGGATCCCTGGTGGTACTTCGCCACCGCCGTCGATTTCGTCGGCGAACCGGTGGGCTCGGTGATCGTGATCGTGCTCATCACCGCCGCTGCGCTCCTCGCCCGCCGCCCCCGCACGGCCGTGCTCACGCTGGTCGGCTGCGGGCTCACGGTCGCCGTGACATCGCTGCTCAAGCCCGTCACCGGGCGCACCATCCACGGCCACTACCTGTCCTACCCGAGCGGCCACACCGCGTTCGCGACCGCGCTGGCCCTGATCGGCGCGTTCGTGCTGGCCGATCGCCTGCGCCGCCCCGCCGCCCTCACGTGGACGCTCGCCCTCGCGCTCGTCTGCGGCGCGGTGATGGCCTGGGCCGAAGTCGGCCTCGGCGCGCACTACCCGACGGACACCATCGGCGGCTTCGCGGCGGCGCTCGCCATCATCCCGGCCACGGCGTTCGCCATCGACCGCGTCGCCGCGCGGCTGTAGCGTCCGGTCAGAACTTGCTGCCCTGATCCTGCCCGTACGGCCCCGCCTGCCACTGCTCCGGCGTCAGCACCCGGCTGGTGTCGTGGGCGACGAACATCCACGGCCCCGAGTACGTGTTGTCGCTGAAGTGGTTGTTCTGGCCGAAGGTGATGGCCTGCTGCACCACGTCGCCCTTGTACGGGGACCAGTCGGGGTAGCTGCCGTAGTTGGACAGCACCGCCATGCGGCCGCAGAACTGCGTGCAGCCCAGGTGCGCCGGGTCGAAGGTGAACGTGTTGTCGTGCACCGTCACGTTCTGCGTCTTCCAGCGGCAGTCGTCGTACAGCGGCTTCTGCGCGATGCCCGGCGCGCTGCACTGGGCCTTCGTGGCGAACGGCGTGCAGTAGCCCGTGGACGTGTTGGCCGGGCTGTTGCAGAAGCGGTCGGCGTTCTCCCACAGCGCGACGCCGCCCCAGTTGTCCTCGAAGGTGTTGCCGCCGATGTCGATCTGGTGCGTGCGCGCGCCGAGGCGGGGTTCGCCGCCGGACTCGGAGAGGTAGATCGTGGCGACGGGGAAGTTGTCACCCTTGGCGGCGCGGGCGCGGCCGGCGACGAGGCCGTTGCGGCGGAAAACATTGTCGCTGACGGTGAGGTTGTGGCTGATCTCGTAGAACAGCGCCTCGGCGTCGTTGTCCTCGATCACGTTGTCCTGCACGAGGAAGTCGTTGTCGTTCGTGTCGGCCCACAGGCCGGGACCGTGGTTGCCGTGGACCCAGTTGCCGGTGATGTCGGCACCGTTCACGGCCCAGAACTTCACCCCGCCGCTGCAGCCGCAGCCGGGCGACTTGGTCTCCCAGTCGTCGGTGTTGTTGCCGGTGATCTCGTTGTCCTCCAGCACGAGCCCGGTGATGCCGTCGCCGGCGCGGTAGGCGTTCATGCCGTACTGGCCGTTGTCCTTCAGGCAGCTGCGCCGGACTTCCTGCCGGTCGCCTGCCATCAACGCGGCGCCGCGGTTGTCCTCGATGGTGCTGTCCTCGATGACCCAGTGCGTTCCGGAGTCGTGGTTCACCACGCCCTGGTCCTGCGGCGCGGCGAAGCCCCGCACGGTGAGGCCGCGGATCGTCACGTCCTTGGCCTGGCCGGTGAACGCGGCCTGGTTGACGCCGCGGCCGTCCAGGATCGCCCCCGGCGCACCGAGGTAGGTGTCGCCGTCCTTGGGCTGGACCTGGCCGAACGGGTCGGTGCCGAGCGTGTGCGTGCCGGGCTTGAGCCAGAACGTGGTCCCCGCCGGGCTGGCCGACGTGCGTTGCGCGAGCTCGCTGTCGTGCGCCGGATCCACCACCACGGCCCCGGACGGCGCCGACGCGTACTCCGTCACCGTCTTGCCGCACACCGCGGCGGGCCCGGCCGAGGCCGTCGCTCCGGAAAGTCCGCTCGCCAGCACTACGAGCCCCACCACGACGGCCACGGATCTACCCATGGCCCAACGCTACGGTCCGCCGGCACCCCCGTAACTTCCCTGATGGGGTTCGCCGACTGCCCCGACGAGTGAATCCCCCTTGTCCGACAACACATTTCCGCGAAGTTGTGCACTTGGTGGATCATTTCCGAAGTGGACGATCAGCTCAGGTCCGTCGAATCGTCGATCCGCTGGAACGAGCCTCCCGGGCCGTCGCCCTTCACCTGCGGCACGCCGAGCAGGTCGCCGATCCCCGCCGACCTCGGCGGCAGGTCGACGCCGCCGACCTTGACCGGTGAGGCACCGTTCCACGTGTGCGGTTTGCCGTGCGCCTCGCCGATCTCCATCACGTACTTGCCCGGGTTGGCCGCCTGGTGGTGCTGCACGGACTCGGCGCCGTAGGAGTTGAACATCGCGTGGCGCTGGAACAGCCCCGCGCCACCGTCGAGGTCACGCCGCGCCGGGTTGCCGCCGATGCCGATCACGTCGACGCCCTCCTTCTTCGCCGACTCGATCACCTGGCCCACCAGCTTGCCGTTCGGGCTGGAATCGAGGTACTTCTTCAGGTCCGGGTGCATTTCGCTGCCGGGCGGGGAGTTGAGGTAGTCCTTGACCATGCCGTTGTGCGCGTCGTCGCGCAGGCTCTCCAAGTAGACCTTGTTGACGCCGTTCTGCTTGAGGTCGCCCATGTTGTCGCGCATCATCTCGAGGCCCGGGTGCTTGCCGTCGTGCTTGCCGCCGACGACCACGCCGTCGTACTTGTCCAGCAGCGAGCCGGTGGCCTCGTGCTTGTCCATGACGGGGCGCAGCCGGTCGTCCACTTCCTGATCGCGGTCGGCGTCGCGGTGGTCCTGCTTGTTGTTCTCGGCCACCTGGTTCGCCGTGTGCTGGTCGCGGCGGTCCTGCTGCTCCCAGAAGTTCCTCGTGTTCGGGTCGTTGCGGCCCAGCGCCTCGACGGCCTGGCGGTCTTTGGACACCGGGTCGACGAGACCTTCGCCGCGCGCGTGCTCGTGCAGCTTCCCGCCGAGCCCGCGGTTGTTCTCCAGCATCGTCTGGGCGTCACCGTTGAGCGTCAGGCGCTGCTTGTGCGGGTTCGGCACCCCGGCCGTTTGCGCGATGTCGTTGAACTTCTGCTCGTCGCGGATCTTGTTCGGCGTCCGGCCCGCTTTGCCCGACTTGCGTGGTCCGCGCAGGTTCAGCGAAGGCCCGTCCGGCGTGCTGTGCGCCTGGTCGAACGACAGCTTGCACGGCGCCAGCCCGAGCGGGTCCGTCCAGCCGAGGGGGTCGGCGACGTAGGCGTACGGGTTGGTCGCCGGGCTCAGCCCCGACGGGTCGGGGCTGAGGTAGCGCGCCGCGTTCGGGTCGTAGTAACGGTGGAAGTTGTAGTGCAGGCCGGTTTCGTCGTCGTGGTACTGCCCGGCGAAGCGCAGCGGCGTGGGCATCGGGCCGGTGGCGGCGCCCCACGCGGTGAGCGTGCCGTGCCAGACCAGGCCCTGTTCGGCGTCGACCAGCTCGGTCGGCGCGCCGGCGAGGTCGGTGACGACGCCGCGGAGGCTGTGGTCGCGCCATTCGCCGTCGGCCTGGCGCAGCACGCGTTCGGTCTGGGTGAGCACGCGGCCGCTGCCGGGTTCGGTGTGCCAGACCAGGGCGCGCACGCCGTCGGTGACCTGCTCGGCGAGCTGCTCACCGTCCCACGTGAACTCGGTGCGGGTGCGCAGGGTGCCGGTGGCGTCGAGGAGCTCCTTCGCGACGCGGCGGCCGAGCGCGTCGTAGCGGTAGCGCCAGTGGTGGCCGGCGGGGGTGTGCACCGCGACGAGCCGCTCGTGACCGTCCCACTCGTACCGCCATTCGTTGCCGTCGGCGGTGCGCCGCAGCACGAGCTTTCCGTCGGGGTCGTACTCGTAGGTGGCGGTGTCGTCGCGCTTGAGCAGGCTGCCGGCGTACACGCGGTTTCCCGGCTGCACGAGGTTGCCTGCCGCGTCGTAGCCGTAGGTCTCGCGGCTCGCCGGGCCTTCGACGGCCAGCGGACGGCCGATCGGGTCCAGCCGCAGCTGCCGCCGCCCGGTCAGCGCGTCGTCGACGGCGGTCACGGTGTCGTCGTGGCGGTAGTGCAGCGAGCGCTGCTGCAACGCGCGGCCGTTCACGAGGGTCTGCGTGACGAGCCGGTCGCGCGCGTCCCACGCCTGGCGCAGCCGCACGTTCCCCAGCCGCCGCTCGACCTCACGGCCTTCGAGATCACGCACGGAGGTGAGCTCACGGCCCGCGGTGCGCAGGGCGATCGGCCGGCCCGCCGCGTCGTGGCGCCATTCGGCGTGGGCGCCGGTCGGCGTCGTGCGCGAGGTGCGGCGGCCCGAAGCGTCGAAAGCGGACGACAGCACGCGGCCGTTCACCGACTCCTCGACCAGGCGGCCGGCCGGGTCGTAGGTGCGGCGCAGGTCCGTGTCCTGGTTGACGGCCCGGACGAGCCGGCCGGCGGGGTCGTACTCGTAGGTGGCGACGGCACCGTCGGCGTCCAGCCGCATGATGCGGCCCACCGCGTCGTAGCCGAAGCGCAGCACGCGGCCGCCGGCCGAGGTCTGCTCGACCAGCCGGCCCGCGGCGTCGTAGCGGAAGGTGCGGCGGCGGCCGTCGTAGTCGGTGTCGGCCGCCAGCCGGCCGGCGGCGTCGTACTCGTAGCGCCACTGCGCGCCCAGCTCGTTGCGCACGCCCGTGACGCGGGTTTCGGTGTCGTAGCTCAGTTCCACGCGCGAGCCGTCGACCGCGGTCACGGCGACGGGCCGGTCGAACCCGGCGTAGTCCGTGCGCGAGACGGTGGTGGCTTCGCGGGTTTCGCGGAGGTTGCCTTCGCCGTCGTGGCGGTAGGACACGCTCGTGCCGTCGGGTCGCGTGACGCTCAGCCGCTCGCCCTCCACGGTCCACGCGGTGCGCGTGACGGCGCCCTGCGCGGTGGTTTCGGCCGCGGGGCGGCCGAAACGGTCGAACGCCGTGCGCTGCGTCGCGCCGACGGCGTCGGTCACCGCGACCGGCAGGCCCGCCGCGTCGTACTCGTAGCGCGTCACCTCGCCGAGCGGACCGGTCACGGTGGCGGGCAGTCCCGGCCGCGCGTACTCGAAGCGTGTGCGGGCGCCGAGCGGGTCGACGGCTGCCGCGACGTCACCGTCCTCTGTGTACTCCCGCAGCCACACCGCGCCGTCGGCTTCGACGACCCTCACCGGGCGGTGCTCGTCGTCGTACTCGGCGATGGTGCGGGAGCCGTCGGCGGCGACGATCTCCACGAGGTCGCCGGCCTCGTCGTAGTGGTTGCGGGTGGTGGCGCCGAGCGCGTCGGTGCTCGAGAGCAGCCGGTCGCGGTCGTCCCACTCCATGCGCGTGGTGAAGCCGAGCGGGTCGGTCACCGCGATGACCTGGAACGCGTCGTTGAGGTCGAACACGGTGGTGGCGCCCAGCGAGTCGACGGCCGTGGTGCGGCGCGGCTCGTAGGCCAGGCTGTAGCGCAGGTCGCCATCGCGGCCTTCGGCGCGTACGCAACGGCCCTGCGCGTCGTAGGAGTAGCGGTACCACATGCCGTTGCGGTCTTCCCAGCTCGCGAGCCGGCCCTCGGCGTCGTAGCCGAAGTGCAGCGGCAGGTCCGAGGAGTTGCGGACCTCGGCCAGGTTCGCCCGCTCGTCGTAGGCGTAGCGCACGAGGACCACCGGCGCGCCGCCGCTGAGCAGCGTCAGCTCCGTGACTCGGCCGCCGTCGGTGGTCACGCCGACGTGGTGGCCCGCCGAGTGCGTGAGGTCGGTCAGCGTGCCCGCGTCGTCGTAGGACAGGCGGAAGTGCTGGTCGCCGGCCATCGTGGTCACCGTGACCAGGCGCCCGGTCGCGCCGGAGAACAGCAGCGCGCGGCCGCGGTCGGGCTGGGTGAGCACGTAGGAACCGTCGATGGCGCGCGTCAGCGGCCACGCCGGGCCGGTCATCGGCAGCACCTCGCCGCCGACGACGGGCTTCGGGTACTCGAGGAAGGTGCCGTCTTCGGCCGCGAAGTGCACGGTGTCGCCGTCGGCTTCGAGGCGCTGGTCGAGCGTCGAGGCCCACGACGCGCCGAAGGCCCGACCGATCCGGTAGGACGACAGGTGCGTGCGCGAGAGGACCAGCGGCAGCGCCGCGTCCAGCCGGACGTCCTCCTGCGTGAGCATGACCCGGCCCGTGGAGACGTCGATCGGGTCACCGCAGGCGAGCCGGTCGGCCGTCGGGGTGTCGTTCGAGCGCGGGGTGGTGTTGGCGTCCTTGACGGAGCTCTGCGCCGACGTGGTGTCCTTGCCGCCGCTCTTGCCGGCGCTGCCTCCGCCGCCGCCGAGACCGCGGTCGGCCGGCGGCGCGTCCAGCGGCGGCGGGTCGCTCTTGGCCGGATCGGTCTTCGCCGGCGGCGGGCTGCTCTTGGTCGGTGGCGGGGTGTCCCCGGCGCTCGACGCGCGGGTCGTGTCGTCGCCCGCCTTGCCCCCGGGCGGCGTGTAGTCCGTGCCCGAGCCGGTGTAGCCGGACCCGCCCGAGCCGCCGTCGTCGGCGCCCTTGGAAGCCGGCGGCGGGGTGTAGTCCTTGGGACTGCCCTCGTAACCGGAGGCATGGATGCCGTCGTCGGCGCCCTTCGAGGCGGGCGGCGGGGTGTAGTCCTTCGGCGCACCCTCATACCCGGAGGCCTTCGTGCCCCCGCCGCCGGTGCCACCCGACTTGACCGGCGGCGCGTCCGGCGTGCCGCTGAGGTCTTTCGGCTTCGGCGGCGCCGAGATCTTGCCGCCCTTGAGCCCCTTCAGCGCCTTGCCCGCGTCCTCGAACAGCGTCCCCGCCTTCTTCAGCAGCGGGATCAACGCCTTCAGCGCCTTGATCAGCTTCGTCGTGACGTCGGTGATCTTCGACGCGGTCTTGGCGACCGCGTTCACGACCTGCGGCACCACCCACGTCAACCCGATCCCGAGCGTGAACACCACCTGCAACGCCCAGCTGATCATGTGCCCGACCAAGTCGGCGATGATGTCGCGCACCAGCGCCCGCACCGCGCCGACGACTTCGCCGGCCGTCTTCACACCGCTGGCCGCGCCCTCGGTGCCCTTCTGCGCACTCCCCAGCAGTGTCGCCAGATCCTGGCTGCGCCGGCGGTACGCGTCCGCCGCGGCGCCCGTCCAGGACTGCAGGTCCGCCTGCACCATGTCCTGCAGGTCCGACGCGACGGCCTCCAGTTCGCCCGCGACGTTCTTCCAGGTCTCCGACTGCGCTGCGATCTGGTCCGCGTTGCCGGTCAGCCCGGTGAGCGCCTCCTTGAGCGGCCCGACGTGCTCCATCAGCCACCCGACGCCGGCCGCGAGGATCGCGCCGAACGGGTCCATGGCCATCGACAGCGCGTCCAGCGCCGTCCCGACCGCCCCCATCGCCACCGACGCCCAGTCGCCGGTCTCGATCGCCGTCTTCAGGTCGTTGGCGTCTTCCAGCAGCGTGATGCCCGAATACGCCTTCGTCGAGTCCTGTGTCGGCGCGATCAAGGGATTGCTCATGAATGAGACACGGTGCCAGAAACTTCTCCGGTTCACTTCGCGTTCAACCGAGATCTCGATCACTGCGGCCGCGGAAAACCACGTGACACCGGTCCGGCCCGGCAGCGAGGCTGTCGCCCGTGCCCGACGACTTCACGCTCTCCCGCCGCTGCGCCATGCGGTGGAACGCCCCGCTCGACGAACCCCACGCCGCCCTGCTGCTCGACCGCCTCGACGTCACCGACGGCACGGTCGTCGACCTGGGCGCCGGCTGGGGTGAGCTGCTGATCCGCGCGGTCGACGGCACCTCGGCGCGAGGCATCGCCGTGGACACCGACGAGGTGGCGATCGAACGCGGCCGCCGCGCGGCGAAGGAACGCGGCGCCCAGGTCGAGTTCGTCGAGCAGGACGCCGCCGCCTGGCAGGGCCGCGCCGACCGCGCGCTCTGCATCGGCGCGGCCCACGCCTTCGGCGGCACCCGCCAGGCCCTGGCCGCCCTCGCCGGCGTCACCGACCACCTGCTCTACGGCGACGCCTGCTGGCCGGCCGAACCCACACCCGCCGCCCACGAAATCTTCGGCGACGAAGTCCTCCCGCTGCCCGACCTCCTCGAAGCCTGCCGCGACACGGGCTGGCGCGTGCTCCACCTGAGCACCGCCGGCCGGCGCGAGTGGGACGACTTCGAGTCCACCTCCCGCGCCGGCCGGCTGCGGTGGGTGCTGGCGAACCCCGACGACCCTCGCGCCGCCGAGACGCGCGAGTGGCTCGACACCCGCGAGCGCGAGTACGTCACCGCGTACCGGGGTGTGCTGGGCTTCGCCTACCTGGTGCTCGTCAAGTAGCTCAGGCCTTGCGGCGGAACACCGGCTTCACCGGCCGCCCGCCGAGCCACGGCGACGGATCGCCCGCGTCCAGTGCCTTGCGGTAGACCACACACGCCCCGGCCACGACCTCCACGGTGCGGTCGATGTCGGCGTCGGTCAGGGCCGCGCTGACCACGAACGAAGGCCCCAGCACGCCGCCCGTCACGAGCTGGCGCAGGAACAATGTGCGGTAGTCCTGCGAGGGCGCGCCGGACGCGTCGAGCGTGCCGAAGACCAGGTTGCTGTCCCGGCCGCGCACCACCACGTGGTCGGCCACGCCGTGCGACGACGCCACTTCGCGGACGCCGGCGGCCAGCCGCGCGCCCAGTGCGTGCAGCCGCGCGGTGACGTCCTCGGCCTCGTACGTGTCCATCACGGCCATCGCCGCGGCGAGCGAGTGCGTCTCGGCGCCGTGGGTGGTGGACAGGAGGAACACGCGGTCGCGCGGGTCACGCAGGCCGCCGAGCTCCATGAACTCGCGGCGGCCCGCCAGCGCCGACACGGCGAAGCCGTTGCCGAGCGCCTTGCCGAACGTCGAGAGATCCGGTGTGACGCCGAACAGTCCCTGCGCGCCGTGCTCGGACAAGCGGAAGCCGGTGATCATCTCGTCGAAGACCAGCAGCGCGCCGTAGCGGTGGGCGAGGTCGCGCAGGCCCGCGAGATAGCCGGAGGGCGGGTCCTGCTGCGTCGCGGCTTCGAGGATCAGGCACGCGATCTGCCCGTCGTGCTGCTGCAGCAAGGCCTCGGTGGCCGCGAGGTCGCCGTACGGGAACCGCACCGTCAGGTCCGTGATCTCACCGGGGATGCCGGCCGCCATGGCCGTGGTGCCGATGAACCAGTCGTCGGTGGAGAAGAACGCGTGATCGGCGCACAACGCGACCATCGGCCGGCCCGTCACGGCACGCGCGAGCCGCACGGCGGCGGTCGTCGCGTCGGAGCCGTTCTTCGTGAACTTGACCATGTCCGCGGTCGGCACGTTCTCGAGGAACCGCTCCGCGGCCTCGGCCTCCACAATGGACGGACGCGCGAAGTTGCTGCCCCGTTCGATCTCGCGGCGCACGGCTTCGGTCACGCGCGGATGCGCGTGGCCGAGGCTCACCGACCGCAGGCCCGAGCCGTACTCCACGTACTCGTTGCCGTCGACGTCCCACACGTGCGCGCCGCGGCCGTGGGAGATCACGGGCGCGAGGTGCTCGGGGTACTGGTCCTCACCCTTGGCGTAGGTGTGCGCGCCGCCGGGGATCACCCGGTGCAGCCGCTCGTTCGCGGCACGGGAGCGGGGCAGGTCCATTGTGGTCACCTTCTAGGTCTGCAGCGCCTCAGCCAGCGAGGGCGCGGTCTTGTCGCGTTCGGACATCAGCGTGGGCGGCAGCGGCCACGGAATGGCGAGGGCGGGATCGTTGTAGGCGATACTGACGTCTTCGTCCGGATTGTGCACGCGATCGATGCGATACGAGACGTCAGCGATGTCGGAAAGTGCCTGAAACCCGTGCGCGCACCCGGCGGGGATGTAAATGCTCACCTGGGTGTCGCCGGAAAGCCGGAACGTCTCCATGGCCCGGAAAGTGGGCGACTCCGGCCGCAGGTCCACGACCACGTCGAACACCTCGCCGAACGAGCAGCGCACCAGTTTCGCCTCGCCGGCGCCCGAGCGCAGGTGCATCGCCCGCACGACGCCCCGCACCGACCGCGACACGCTGTCCTGCACGAACGCGTCCGGGTCGATGCCGACGGACCGCGCGACGTCCGCGTCGAACGTGCGCGAGAAGAACCCGCGCTCGTCGCGGTGCGGGGTCGGCTGGAAGAGGATCAGGCCGGAGATCGCCGGCACGGGAATGGCTTTCATCGGGCCTCCGAAACGGGGAACAGCGTGGACGACAGCACGGCGAACTGGGATTTCAGACGTTGCTTGTTGTCCTCGTTGCGCTCGTCAAGCTTCGCTTTCAGCTCCGAAGCGCGGCTTTCCAGCTCCTCGAACTGCGCGATCAGCCGCGGCACGTCCACCGACCGCGCCTCCTGGCAGAACTCGCCGAGGCCCATTTCCGCCATCAGCACGTCATTCTTCTTCGCGTAGCCGATCGCGACGGTCGGTTTCCCGGCTTTCAGCGCGCACAGCACGTTGTGGTACCGCGTGGCCACGACCGTGCCCACGCCGGCCATCGCGGTCATCAGCTCGCCCAGCGACCCCGGCGGCTCGGCCGTGACCAGGGGCGAGTCCACCGTGGCCACGATCTCGTCCACCACGACGAGGTCGGCCCGGTCGCCGATGAACAGCCGCACGGGCCGCCGGTCGGCCACCAGGTACCGCACGAACTCCGTCAGGGAATCCACATAGGACCGGTAGATCTCCTCGCCCCGGGAGCGGTCCTCGTTCCCGCCGTAGTAGGCCATCACCCCGACCCCCACGGCCCGGGGATCTTCCTCGGCCACCGGCGTCGGCAACGCGAACGCCAGATCCGGGTACACCCCGTCACCCGCCGTCCGCACCCCCATGCCCGCCATCGCCGAGCGCGACAGCTCGTCGCGGTAGGACCGGTACGCGGCGAGCTGCGCCGCCTGCCGCACCAGGAACCGCGTGGCCGGCATGGTGATCCGGTCGGCGCCCACGCTGACGAGCGCCACCTTCGTGCCGAACAGCCGCCCCAGCAGCGAAAGCAGGAACAACGCGTAGGGGAAACCCCACGGCCGCAACGGGAGCGTCGCCTCCAGCACGCCCATGCCCGGCACGATCACCACGTTCTGGCGGCGTACCCAGAGCGCTGTGCGCACCACGTCGACGAGCTTGCCCAGCGCCTTCGTCGCGATCGCGCGCACGCCGGCCGCCGTGCGGTACTCGTCGGAGTACCAGTTCAGCCGCGCCGCGGGCACGCCGTAGCGGGCCTGCACGACCTCCGGTCCGCCGCAGAACGCCGTCACGGCGGCGTCCGGGTGTTCCGCGCGCAGGAAACCGAGCACGGCTTCCAGCGACCCGTCATTGCCGAGGTTACCCGAGCCCAGGAGCCCGAACACACCGACGCGTGTGGTCACGAAACCCGCCGCTCGCGGCCGGCCACGACCAGGTCGACGGTCATCGACAGCTCGTCGGCGGCCACCGGCGCGCGGTCCTCCACCCGCTCCCCGCCGCCGCCCGGGCGGGCCCGGCTCGTGAACCACCCGACCAGCGCGAGGTAGCACGCCCGGCGCTCGCGCGAGGACAGCGGCGCCTTGCGGATGCCGTGCACGTAACCCCACACGTACTCGGCCAGCAGCCGCGCCGTCGGGTTCGTGATCGGGTTGCCGCGCTTCGGGTCGAGGTTGGCGCACCGCGAGCGCTTGCTCGGGTTCGCGCGCTCGGCGCGGTCCGGGTGGTCGCGGCGGAAGTACAGCAGCTCCGGCACCTGGTGGAACGGCCCGTGCAGCGCCAGCTCGGCCACGTAGGTGCGGTCGGCGTGGTGGTAGCTGTCCATCGGCGTGACGCGGCGCAGCACGTCGGTGCGCATCACGCCGTAGAAGTCGTCGCCGCCGGGTTCGAACAGCAGGCTCTTGAACCGCGTCGACGGCCGGGGCGCGTCGGTCTTGTGCACGTAGTCCAGCGGCACGGTCACGGCGCCGTTCTCGTCGATGATCGCCTGGTGCGAGTGCGCCACGATGACCTCGGGCCGCTCGTCGAGCACCGCGATGCACTTGGCCAGCAGCTCGCGCCCGTAGAGGTCGTCGTGCGAGGCCCACTTGAACAGCTCGCCGCGCGCCATGTCGAGCAGCACGTTGTGGTTGGGCGTCGCGCCGATGTTGCGGGCCTGGCGCACGTAGCGGATGCGCGAGTCCTTCCGCGCGTACTGGCGGCAGATCTCTTCGGTGCCGTCGGCCGACGCGTTGTCGGAGATGACCAGTTCGAAGTCCTCGTACGTCTGGCCGAGCAACGCGTCGAGCGCCTCGCCCAGGAACTCCTCGCCGTTGTACACGGGCAGACCGATGGTCAGCCGGGGAACCGTGCTCATCCCGTTCTCATTTCTGTCATTCCGTCTGACGCCGAATGAAGCTCTTCATGGCTGAACGAACCCGACACCGGGTGGAACTCGAGGGAGTGCTCGCCGGTGCGCGGCGCCGGCGTGGCGGGCACGTTCTCGGCGATGGCGAAGTGGTCGCGCAGCGCGATCCGCAGCTGCCACCACCACACGGCCGAACCGGTGATCGTCGCGATCGCGACGCCCCACTCCGACCCGGCGGCACCACCGATCGCCGCCCCGATGAGGCCGAACACGACGTAGAACACCGAAGCGATCAGCTGTGAACGCAGGCTGCGCTTCGCCGTGCCCAGCGCGCGCAGACCCGCCGTCGCACCCGTCGTGAAGCTCGCGCCGACCACGGCGAACGTGACCGGCAGGATCAGCAGCGACGACGTGTCCCACAGCGAACCGAGCACGAACCGGCCGGCCTCGGCCGGGATGAGCAGCAGCAACCCGAGGCCCCACGCCAGCGCGGCCGCGGCCTGCACGCCACCGAGGACCACGCAGAAGTGCCACAGCCGGTGGGGCGAGCGCTGCAGCACCCGCGCGCCCTCCGCCACCGTGACCAGCGAAAGCCCCATCAGCAACGCGAGGAACGGCCCGAGCAGCTGCTCCGCACCGCGCACCGTGCCGACCGCGGCGAGGCCGGCGACCGCACCCAGCCCGTACGCGCGCAGCTGCGAAGACCCGCTGTTGCTCACGTTCTCCAGCAGGTAGCGCACGCCCAGCTCGCGGTGGTCGCGCAGCCACGCACGCACTCCGCCCAGCCGCGGCAGCACGCTCGTCTGCACCCATCCGAACGCCGCCGCGACGCCGGCCGAACAACCCCAGGCCAGCAGGAACGCGACCACGGTGCCGTAGCGCGCACCGATCACCAGCGCCGGGAACAGCGCGACGGCCTGGATGCCGTCGTTCACGAACGCCTTCTGCCCGGTGCCCGCGGCGAAGAAGCCGAACCGCCACGAGTCCTGCACCAGCAGGAACGGCAGCACCACCCCGAGCGCCACGAACGCGCCGCCGAGCGACCCGCCCACGATCAGTCCGAAAAGGACGCTCACCACGCCGCTCGCGACACCCACGAGCAGCGCCGTGCCCACGGCCTGGCCGAGCGCCTCGCGCCAGCGCGCCTTGGGAACCCCGGAGAACCGCACCATCAGCGGGTCGGTGGCCAGGCCGCGCGAGACGTTGAGGATCACGCCGTAGGTGACCCACGCGATGCTGAACAGGCCGAACGCCGCCGCACCCAGCGATCGCGCGACGTAGAGGCCCACCACGAAGTTGGTCAGACTCGACACGGCCTGGTCGCCCAGGCCCCAGCTCAGCCGCCCCGCCATGGCGCGGACGGCCCGCGAACGCAGGATCGGAGGCACTCGGCCTCACTCCTTGAGCAGGCCGGCGACCTGCAGGGCCTGGGCCGCGGTGGCCACGGCGCCGAACGGCAGGTCCGCGCGTGCGGCGATGTCGAGGAGGCTGTGCTCGCCGTCGGAGTAGGACAGCACCCACAGCATCGCCAGCTGCGCTTCCTTGGCGTCGCTGCGGCCGCCGAGCGAGTCGTACAGCCCGCGCTTGCCGAGCTGCGGCTCGCCGTAGGGGCTGAGGTTCACGTAGCGGCGGTTGCGCTCCAGCACCGAGAACGCCGTCTGCAGCGTGTCGAGTGTGTCCTCCATGGCCTCCGGCGAAACGAAGGCCGGGTTGTCGGCCGACGTGTGGTACTCGGGGTAACCGGCGTATGGCGTGCGCGTCAAGGACCCGACGCCGAGGTTGAAGCCGGGGGAGCAGAACTGCCGCTCGTCGTAGCCGTACGGCGAGAATTCGCGGATCTCGTTCGGCTTGTCCTTGAGCACGTAGGCCATGACGCGGTCGATGTCCGCGTCACCGCGGCGGCTGCGCTTGTACGTGAGCGAGCCGCGGTCGCCCGCGCAGGCCAGCACGACGCCGTGCTTCACGCGGTCGACGTGCTCGGCGTTGCGCGCGAGCCAGGTGATCGCGCCGATCGTGCCCGGCATGAACAGGAAGCGGTACGTGAAGTGCGGCTTCTCGACGGCCAGCCCCTGCGCCAGCGACACGGCCACCGCGATGCCCGCGAGGTTGTCGTTGGCCAGCGACGGGTGGCAGACGTGGCACGACACGATCACCTCGTCGCCGACCTCGCCGGGCACGACGTGCTCGCCGTACGTGAGCGAGCCGTCGGCCAGCGTCGAGTCGATCTTCACGTGGTAATCGCCCTCGGGCAACGCGTCGAGCACGTCCTGCGCGACGCAGAAACCCCAGGTGGGCGAGTAGTAGCTGGTGCGGTAGGGGACCCAGGAGGGGCTTTCGGGCAGCGTGTGCAGGCGCCCGCGCAGCTCGGCGAGGCTCATCGTCTCGTCCACCGGCACGCTGTAGCCGACCACGTGCAGGTTCGACTCGCGGAAGTCGATCACGCGCCGGCCGGAGGCATCCGCCACGTACGCGTCGCGGACGTTCCACTCCTGCGGCACGGTCCAGTCCAGCACCTGCGTGCCGGTGGGCACCTCGTGCACCTTCAGGTCCAGGTGCTCACCGACGATCGCCAGCGTCTGCCGGACGCCGTCCCCCGTGATGCTGCGGCAGAGCGGGTACAGCCGCTCCACCAGCGCGTGCATCTCGCCCCCCGTGAGCATCAGCGCTGCCGCAGCGTGTCGTCGACGGCTCCCGCGGCCTGGCGGTCGGACAGCCAGTTGAGCCGCGTGAAGCGACGCTCGAACTGCTCCTTGGTGAGCTCGTAGGCGCGGTAGGCGTCGATCAGCTGCAGCGCGCCGTCCTTCACACCCCACTCGCACTCGAAGCCCGGGACGGCCTCGCGGAAGCGCGAGAAGTCCACGCGGTACGACCGCGGGTCGGCGCCGGCCTCACCGGTGATGCGCAGCTTGGAGCCGGGCACGGCTTCCACGACCTCTTGCGCGATCTCCGCCACCGTCACGTTGTTGCGCTCGGTGCCGATGTTGAACGCCTTGTTGTGCACGGCCTCGCGCGGCGCGTCGAGCGCGGCGGTGAAGGCGCGGGCGATGTCGCGCGCGTGGACCAGGGGGCGCCACGGCGTGCCGTCCGACAGCACCAGCACCTCGCCCGAGAGGTAGGCGTGGCCGACCAGGTTGTTGAGCACGATGTCGGCACGCAGCCGCGGCGAGAAGCCGAACGCGGTCGCGTTGCGCATGTACACCGGGGTGAAGCCGTCATCCGCGAGCTTCGAGACCTCGTCCTCCACCCGCACCTTCGACTCCGCGTACGGCGTCACCGGTCGCAGCGGTGCGTCCTCGTCGACCAGGCCGCCGCCGCCCGAGGCGCCGTAGACCGAGCAGGTGGACGCGTAGAGGTAGCGGCCGACACCGGCGTCCTTGGCCAGCTCCGCCAGCCGGACCGACGCGTGGTGGTTGATGTCGTAGGTGAGCTCCGGCGCGAGCGAGCCCAGCGGGTCGTTCGACAGCGCGGCCAGGTGGATCACCGCGTCGAAGCCCTCGAGGTGCTCGGGCCGCACGTCGCGCAGGTCGACGGTGATCGACGGCAGGTCCTTCGGCGCCGGGCCCAGCAGGCAGCCTGCGAAGAGCCCGGAGTCGAGGCCGACGACGTCGTGCCCGGCTTCGGTGAGCACCGGCGCCATCACCGTGCCGAGATATCCCGTGTGCCCGGTCAGCAACACCCGCATGTCAGTCAGCCCCTCAGGTCGAGAACGAGTTTGTTCACTTCGAACGCTTCCGCGTACCGCTGCTGGCACTCGATGCCGCGGATGCGGGCGAGGCCCAGGAAGGCCTCGCGGTCGTACCAGGGGCGGTGCCGCTGGGAGGCGTAGTGCTCCTGCAGCAGCCGCACCTTCTGCTCGGCCACTTCGTCGGCGAGCGGTACGTACGCGGGGAGGCGGCCGAGGTCGCCGTCCCACTTCACGATCTCGTAGCCCAGCGCCAGGTACCCGCGGTAGACCGTGGGCACCAGCTGCGCGAGGCCGCGGTGGTCCTGGTGCGCGTCGACCGTGCGCGGTGCGAAGACCACGTCCGGGTCGGTGCGCTGTTTGAGGTCTTCCAGCGCGTTCTTGGCCTCGTCCCAGTGCGCCGGGAGGCGGCCGTCGGGGAGCTTCAGCACCGTGACGTCGAGGTCGCCGCCCGGGCAGAACGCGGCGAGCGCCGCCCGTTCCTCGGCCTCGCGTTCGGTGCCGCCGCCCGACAGCACCAGCGCGTCGACGCGGAGGCCGGGCCGCTGCTCGCAGAGCGTGAGCAGCGTCCCGCCGGCGCCGATGGCGATGTCGTCGCAATGCGCACCCAGCACCACGACGCTGCCCAGCTGCTGCGGAAGCAGGTTGATCACGCGTGCACCCGGTCCCGTTCCCACAGCGCCCACGGCCGGTCGCCGCGGGTGTAGCCCTCGTCGAGTGCGAAGCGTTCCTTCACGGTGTCGGTCGGCTTCCAGAACCCGCGATACGGGTAGGCCAGGAGCCGGCCGCGCTTGGCGAGCTCGCCGCAGCCGTCGGCGACGAGGTCGCCGTTCTCCGGGATGTGGTCGAAGATCTCCTGGCGCAGCACGAAGTACCCGCCGTTCTCCCACAGCGGCATGTCGCTGACGGGGGTGATCGAGCCGATGAGCCCGCCCTCGTCCATCTCCACGCAGTGGAACGACGACTGCGGCGGCACGACCATCATCGACGCGCCGGCGTCGGTCTGCTCGAAGCGCTCGACCATCTTGTCCAGCGGCGCGTCGGTGAGCACGTCGGCGTAGTTGGCGAGGAACATCTCGTCGCCGTCGAGGTACTCGCGCACGCGGCGCAGGCGCTCGCCGATCGGCGACTCGATGCCGGTCTGCACGAACGAGATGGTCCAGTCGGAGATGTCGGTGGAGAGCAGCTCCGGCTTGCCGTCGCGGAGCACGAAGTCGTTGGACGTCGTCTCCTTGTAGTTGAGGAAGAACTCCTTGATGTGGTGGGCGCCGTAGCCCAGGCACAGCACGAACTCGGTGTGGCCGAAGTGCGCGTAGTAGCGCATCACGTGCCAGATGAGCGGTCTCGGGCCGACCATCGCCATCGGCTTGGGCACGTCGGAGGCGTCTCCGTTGCGCATCCGCATCCCGTAGCCGCCGCAGAACAGGACTACCTTCACTTGTTCACCTCGACGATCTCGAGACGGGGGATCGGGAACACGAGCCGCCCGCCCCAGTCGTCTACATAGGACAGCTGTTCGGTGAGTTCCTTCCTGAGGTTCCAAGGAAGGACGAGGACGTAGTCCGGCTTGTCGGCCGCGATGCGCTCGGGCTCGAGGATCGGCACCCGCGTGCCCGGCGTGTAGCGGCCGTGCTTGTACGGGTTGCGGTCGACGGTGTAGGCGAGCACGTCGGGGCGGATGCCGCAGTGGTTCAGCAGCGTGTTGCCCTTGCCGGGTGCGCCGTAGCCCACCACGGTCTTGCCCTCCTTGGCCGCCTTGACCAGGAACTCCAGCAGGTCGAGGCGCACCCGCGTGACGCGCTCGGCGAACTCGGTGTAGCCGGAGAGCTCGTGCAGGCCCGCGGCCTTCTCGCGCTCCAGCACGTCGACCATCCGCGCGCTCGGCTCGCCGGCGACCTCCATGGGCCGCGCCCACAGGCGGATCGAGCCGCCGTGCGTGGGCAGCAGCTCGACGTCCACAACGGACAGTCCCCCGACCGCGAGTGCCCGGCGCGCGGATTCCACGGTGTAGTACTGGAAGTGCTCGTGGTAGATCGTGTCGTACTGGTTCTCGCTGATCAGCGTGAGCAGGTGCTGCACCTCGATGCTGACCCACCCGTCGTCGGCCACCAGGGCGCGCAGGCCGTGGGTGAAGCCGATGATGTCGGGGATGTGCGCGTACACGTTGTTCGCCGCGACGAGGTCCGCCGGCCCGTGTTCCTCACGGACGTCGCGCCCCGTCTCGGGGCTGAGGAACGCCGTCTTCGTCGGCACGCCCTTGTCGCGCGCCGCCTGCCCGACGTTCACCGACGGCTCGACGCCCAGGCACCGGATGCCGCGCTCGACGACGTGCTGCAGCAGGTAACCGTCGTTGCTCGCCACCTCGACCACGAACGAGTCGGGCCCCAGGCCGAGCCGCTCGGCCGATTCGGTGACGTACTGGCGTGCGTGCTCGACCCACGACGTCGAGTACGACGAGAAGTACGCGTAGTCGGTGAACGTGTCCTCGGGAGTGATCAGCGGCGGGATCTGCGCCAGCCAGCACTCCGTGCAGACCTGCAGGTGCAGCGGGTAGGTGTTCTCGGGCTCGGCCAGCTGTTCCGCGGTCAGGAACCGCTCACACGGCGGGGTCGCTCCGAGATCGACGACACTCACCAGAGCTGTCGAACCGCAGAGTCGGCATGTGGTCATCAACGGGCTCCTCGGCTCGCGGCTTGCGTGCTAGACACGTCGATGACCAGCGGGGGGTCGTTACAGCGAGCGTGTGAGGGGCGGACCACCGTTTTCCGAATGAGATGTGCTCGGCCCGGTTCGCAGCGCTTTTCCCGGCTTGTTCTCCTGGTGGGAGAGGGGGATTGGCGTGGTTTCACTTTGCCGGGCGCCATGCGCGGAGAGTAACTCCGCGCCGGGGCGCGTGGGTTTTTCCCGCACCCCGGCGCGGGCTTGTGATTGTGTTGCGGGGGTGGTCTAGAGCTTCTCCGCCGCAGGGATCACGTCGGTGCCGAGCTTCTCGATCACCCGCGGGTCGGGCACGCCCGGGACCCATCCCATGGTGGCGTCGATGCCGAGGTCGGCGAGCTTCCCCAGCTCGTCGAGGAGCTGTCCGGTCTTCTCGCCGTTCTCACCGATGTCGAGCCACAGCGCGATGTTTTTGGTGATCTCGTCGTAGTCGCGGCCGACGGCGGCGCAGTGCTGCTTGAGCACGTCGAGCTTGTGCGGCAGGTCCGGGCCGGGGAAGAGGTTGCACATGTCGGCGTACTGCGCGACGAGCCGCAGCGTCTTCTTCTCGCCGCTGCCGCCGATGAGGATCGGCGGGTGGGGGCGTTGCAGGGACTGCGGCGAGTTGAGCAGGCGCTCGGCCTTGAAGTGCTTGCCGGAGAACGCGGCGTCGCCGTCGGCCCACATCTGCAGGACGTAGTGGAGGGCGTCCTCCAGCTGCTCGAAGCGCTCTTTGAGCGGCGGGAAGGGGAGGCCGAGGCCCTTCGTTTCCTCTTCGTTCCAGCCGGCGCCGATGCCGAGGATCGCGCGGCCGCCGGAGAGCACGTCGAGGGTCGTGACGGCCTTCGCGAGCAGGCCCGGGTGCCGGTAGATCACGCCGCTGACCAGCGTGAGCAGCTTGACCCGCGACGTGTGCACGGCGAGGAACCCCAGCGTCGTGTACGCCTCCAGCATTTCGCGCTCGGGCGGGCCGTAGCGCGAGATCTGGAAGAAGTGGTCCATCACCGACAGGTACTCGAACCCGGCCTCGTCCACGGCTTCGGCCACCGTGGCGAGGTCGGGCCCGAGTACCGCCGGGCCGTTCGGTCAGGTCAGCTGGGGGAGGTGCAATCGAGTTTCATGTGAGCTTCTCGATCGCCGGGATGACGTCCTTGGCGAACTTCTCGATCACCGACACATCCGGCAACGCCGGGATGCTGCCGATCGCCGCGTGGAAGCCCAGGCCGTGCAGACGCTCCAGCTCCGCCACGAGCTCGCCCGTCTTCTCTCCGTTCGGGCCGATGTCGAGGGTGTGGTAGACGGTCTTGGTGATCTCGTCGTAGTCGCGGCCCTCGTTCTCGCAGTGCTGCTTCAGCACGTCGAGCTTGTGCGCCACGTCGGGCGTGTTGAAGATGTTGCACGCGTCGCCGTACTTGGCGACGAAGCGCAACGTCTTCTTTTCGCCGCCGCCGCCGATCATGATCGGGGGGTGGGGGCGCGTGAGCGGCTGCGGCGAGTTCAGCAGGCGCTCGGCCTCGAAGTGCTTGCTGGAGAACGCGGCGTCGCCCTCGTCCCACATCTGCAGGATGTACTGCAGGTTCTCCTCGAGCAGCTCGAAGCGCTCGGCGGTGGACGGGAACGGGAAGCCGAGGCCCTTTGACTCCTCCTCGTTCCAGCCGGCGCCGATGCCGAGCACCGCGCGGCCGCTGGAGAGCACGTCGAGGGTCGTGATGGCCTTCGCGAGCAGGCCCGGGTGGCGGTAGATCACGCCGGTGATCACCGTGAGCAGCTTCGCGCGCTCGGTGTGCGCCGCGAGGAAGCCCAGCGCCGTGTAGGCCTCGAGCATCTCGTTCTCACTCGGTCCGACGCCGCGGATCTGGAAGAAGTGGTCCATCACCGCCAGGTACTCGAAGCCGGCCTGGTCGGCCGAGCGTGCGACGGAGGCCAGGTCGGAGCCGAGCTGCGACGGACCTCCCGGCCAGGTGAAGTTGGGGAGCTGCAGTCCGAGTTTCATAAAACCGAACGTATACCTGGAGTTACACCAGCTGCGGTGTCAGAAATTGCGGATGACGGAAACGGTTCCATGCAAGGGATCCGTCACGTAAACAGCGCGCGAGCGCTGGTCGACGGCCACGTCGCCGGGGTTCACGCCGAGGCTCAGCTCGCCCGTCAGCACGCCGGCTTTGCCGTCCACGCGGGACAGTCCGTTCTGGCCGCCGTTGGTGTAAATGGTCTCGGTTCCTTGGTGCACCGCGATCGCGGAAGCTTCGCTGCGCAGCAGCACCGTCTTGGTCTGCTTGCGGGTCACCGCATCCACAATGGACATGTGGTGGATCGCCGAGTTGGCCACGAACACGGTGCCGCTCGCCTCGTGCACCACGACACCCGTGGGCGAGGCCCCGACGCCGGCGCTGCTCGTGAACTTGCCGGCGTCGATGTCGTACACCTCGACCGAGTCGGTGGTGGGGCTCGTGCAGTAGGCGATCCGCCGCCCGGTGTCGAGCGCGATCTCCGCGAGGCTCGGCTTCGGCGCGGCCACGATCCGCTGCGTGGTGAGGCTCAGGGTGTCGAGGACGGCGAGCGTCCCCTTGGTGCCGCTCACCGCGTAGACAGTGTTCGCCGCCGAGTCCACCGCGAGCGACGAGGCGCCGGCACCCGCGCCGACGACGCTCAACGTCTGGTGGCTCAACGCGTCGAGCGCGATCACGGTGCCGCCCGGCGGGTTGGCCACGTACACGCGGTTGGCGGCCGAGTCCACGGCGACGTCACTGGGCTTGCCGCCGACGGTGATGATCGTGGTCACACGCCCCGCGGCCGGGTCGATCACCGCGACGGAGCCGGAATTCGAGTCGGTCACGTACACCAGCCCCGTGACCGGATTCACCGCGACGGCCGTGAGCGCCCCGCCGACGTCGACGACACTCACCTGCTCGGCCCACGCGGTGCCGGCCAGCGCGGGCAGGCAAACACCGGCCACACCCGCCGTGGCCAGGGCGAACAGCCCTCGTCGGCTCAGTCCGGGACCGTGCATCGCCCACCTCCGCCGAGGATGATCACCGGGGAAAATTCTCCCGACCCTGCTGTGCTGATCGTTACCAGTCCGACCACAGTCATGGCGGGAACGGTTACGACTCACGGTAACCGTCCAGGGGGGAGCCCGCCTACTTTTGGCCGGATCGGTAACCAGCCGGTGGATCATGTGAAGGAACTTCGGGTCGCCCGATCGCGTTGTTTCCGATGAGTAATCACCCCTGAGAGCGGACGGAGGCGAGCCGCGTGCACAAGCACCAGAACGGGCTGAAGACGGCGTTGCTGCTCGGTCTGCTGTCGGCGATCATCATCGCGATCAGCGGCCTCTTCGGCCGCGGCGCCCTGATCATCGGCCTGCTCGTGGCGCTCGGGGTCAACGCGTTCGCGTACTTCAACTCCGAGAAGCTCGCCCTGCGCGCGATGCGCGCGCGGCCCGTGTCGGAGGTCGAGCAGCCCGCGATGTACCGGATCGTGCGCGAGCTCGCCACCACCGCACGCCAGCCGATGCCCGCGCTCTACCTCAGCCCGACGGTCGCGCCCAACGCGTTCGCCACCGGCCGCAGCCCGCAGCACGCCGCCGTGTGCTGCACCACGGGCATCCTCGACCTGCTCAACGAGCGAGAGCTGCGCGCCGTCCTGGGCCACGAGCTCTCGCACGTCTACAACCGGGACATTTTGATCTCCTGCGTCGCCGGCGCGCTCGCCAGCGTGATCAGCGTCCTCGCCAACCTGGCCTTCTTCTTCGGCGGCAACAGCCGCGACGGCAACCCGTTCGTGTCCCTGCTGCTCGTCCTCGTCGGCCCCATCGCGGCGTCGGTGATCAAGCTCGCCGTCAGCCGCTCCCGCGAGTACCAGGCGGATGCCTCGGGCGCCGAGCTCACGGGCGACCCGCTCGCCCTGGCCTCGGCTCTGCGCAAGCTGGAAAGCGGCACACGCGCGGCGCCTCTGGCCCCCGAGCCGGCGGTGGTCTCGCAGTCGCACCTGATGATCGCCAACCCGTTCCGCCCGGGCGAGGGACTGTCGAAGCTGTTCTCCACGCACCCGCCGATCGAGGACCGCATCCGCCGCCTGGAAGCCATGGCGCGGGGCTTCTGAGGTTCGCTAGGCGGTCGCACCCAACGACTGCGCCACGCTCATCACGTAGTCCCCGTATCCCGACTTCGCCAGCTTCGTCCCCAGCGCATAACACTCGTCCGCGCTGATGAAGCCCATCCTGGCCGCGATCTCCTCCAGGCAGGCGATGCGCACCCCGGTGCGGTGTTCCAGCACCTGCACGAACTGCCCGGCCTCGAGCAGCGAGTCGTGCGTGCCCGTGTCGAGCCAGGCGAAGCCGCGGCTGAGCTCGATGAGGGTGGCACGGCCTTCGCGCAGGTAGGTGAGGTTGACGTCCGTGATCTCCAGCTCGCCGCGGTGCGACGGCTTCAGCGCGCGCGAGATGTCGACGACCCCGTTGTCGTAGAAGTACAGCCCGGTGATCGCGTTGTTGGACCGAGCCTTGACCGGCTTCTCCTCGATCGACACCAGCCTGCCGGACCCGTCGATCTCGCCGACGCCGTAGCGCTCGGGGTCTTTGACGCGGTACCCGAAGAGCACGCAGCCGTCGAGGTCGATCGACGCGTCCTGCAGGGTGCGCGAGAAACCCTGGCCGTAGAAGATGTTGTCGCCCAGCACGAGGGCCACGGAGTCGTCGCCCACGAAGTCGGCGCCGATGACGAAGGCCTCGGCCAGGCCGTTGGGGCTGGGCTGCTCGGCGAAGCTGAACGACAGCCCGAACTGGCTGCCGTCACCCAGCAGGCGCCGGAAGTTCGGCAGGTCACCGGGCGTGGAGATCACCAGGATCTCGCGGATCCCCGCCAGCATGAGCACCGAGATCGGGTAGTAGATCATCGGCTTGTCGTAGACCGGCAGCAGCTGCTTCGACACGGCCTGCGTGATCGGGTGCAGGCGCGTCCCGCTGCCCCCCGCCAGCACGATGCCCTTCATCCGTCTCCTCACTCGTGGCGTTCACCGTTCCGAGTGAGTGTGTCAGCCCATCGGACCTTTGCCGAAGTAGGCCTTGCAGCCGAGGTTGTACTCGGTGGCGATCTCCAGCACGTTCTTGCCGCCGTCCACCGGCAGCAGCGTGGACGAGTAGTTGGGGCAGAAGTTGTTGTAGATGCCGGTGATGAGGATGGGGGCGGGCAGCGGGTACCAGTTGCCGGCGCCGAGGTTGTCGTTGGCGAGCAGGGTCTGGCCGTTGCCGGCGACCGGCGTGCCCTTGGCGTTGGTGTAGATCTGCCCGACCATCACGAGCCGCACGCCGTTCGGCCCGCCGGGGAAGAGCGTGACGGTCTGCGCGTGCTGGAAGTAGTTGCCGCTGGCGGTGTTCACGCGCGTGCCCGGATCGGCTGGATTGCCCCAGTTCGCGCCGTCCGCGGAGATCTTGTAGTACGGGTCGCAGTAGCGGTCGCCGTAGTTGCAGATCTCGTAGCTGAACCAGTACCGGCCGTCGGGCAGGCGCCGGATGATCGGCATGCCAGGGCGGACGCGGTCGGGCGGGATGGCCAGCGTGAGCTGCTTGGTGCCCCAGTGGATCCCGTCGGTGGACGCGACGCGGTTGAGCACCTGCGCGTACTTCGGGGCTTGCGTCTCGTCCGCGTAGTGCAGCCAGAGCGTGCCGCCGGCGTCGACGGTGAACTCGGGCTCCCAGATGCCGTCGTGGTTGTGCGAGATCGCGGCCTCGGACAGGTACGTCCAGCGCTTCCCGCCGTCGGAGCTGGCCCAGACCTTGATGCCGATGCGCCGCTGGGCGCCCGCGTCCTGCCGGTAGCTCGCGGCCCACAGCACGGTGCCCGCGCGCAGCCGGCCGACGCGCTGGGGCAGCTCGTAGAGGGTGCCGCAGCATTCGCCGAGCTTGCCGTCGGGATCGCGGATCTCGCCGATCTTGTGGAAGCTCGCGCCCTCGTCGGTGCTTTCCATGATGGGCGTGAACTTGCCGCCTCCGTCCTCACTCGTGAGCGACGCGAGGATGTGGCCCTTGCCGAACGGCGAGTACTGCAGCCGGATCAGCCGCGCGTACGAGCCGTACCCCGGCACCAGCTGCTGCTTGTCGACCACGGCCGACGCGGGCGTGAGCCCGGCGGCCACCACCACCAGTGACGTGAGGAAGGCGATCACGGGTGTCCAACGGCGCATCGGCGAACCTCTCTCACGGGCGGGGGCCGCGCGATTACACCACGCAACCGCGTCCGTTCCGGCCCGCTTTGCGGCGCTTCCGCAGGTCAGCGCTGGGACTCCACCCGGTCGAGGGGTTTGACCTGCTCGATCGGGTGTCAGGTGGAGGTAACGGATCGTCAAAGGGTGACGAAAGATCACGTAAGAGCCGCGCGGCGGCTCGCGAGGGGGGAATGTCTGATGACGCGCGTCCGCGGGCGTGTTGCGGTGCTGCTGCTCGCGGGCCTGGTCACGGCCTCGTGCAGCGTCCAGCCGTCGGGTCGCGGGGTGCTCCTGGGCTCGCCGGGCCTCGACGCGCCGTCGTCCAGCTCGGTGCCGCCGCCCCCGCCTCCACGTCGGCTGGAAGCCCCGACGGAAACCCACACCGGCAAGGGTGACGCCACGGTCCGGTTGTCGTGGCCCACCGACGTCCCCGGCTACCTCACCTTCGACTGCCCGCACTGCGACGCCAACATCTTCGTCCACACCGACGGCGACGAGAACTCGCTCATCAACGCCATCGGCGCGTACCACGGCACGGTCTGGTTCAACGTCGTCGAAGGCCGCGACCCCTCCCACACCCTCACGATCACCGCGGACTCCTCGTGGACCGCCACCCTCACCGACCACCACACCCTGCCCACCGTCACGGCGGGCAAGCCCTACGCCGGCAAGGGCGACGCCGTGCTGGTGATCCCCGCGGGCGTCAGCCACGCGACCTTCAAGACCGGCTCGCGGGGCAACTCCGCCGTCTGGGTCCAGGGTGGCGGCACCATGGACCTGGCGGTCAACGAGATCGGCGCCACCACGGCGGACTTCCCGGTGCCGGGCCCGACCCTGGTGGAGGTCCAGGCGTACGAGGGCCAGTGGACGTTCACGGCGTCGTGACGAGCTCCAGCACCGAGTAACCGCCGCCGACCGGATACGTCTTCTCGCGACGCCAGCCCGACGCGGCGAACAGGGCGTCGTACTCGTCGAGGTCGCGTTCCATGCCGTCGGTGACGTTGAGCATGTTCATGTCCACGCGCGTCGCGAAGTCCGGCGTGCCGAGCTCGCCGATCACCGTCTCGACAACCAGCAGCCGCCCGCCTTCGGTCACGGCGGCGCGGCAGTTGCGCAGGATCGTGAGCCAGTGTTCGTCGGTCCAGTCGTGGAGGATCATCTTCAGCAGGTACAGGTCCGCGTGCGGGACCTCGACGAAGAAGTCACCCGCGATCGCGGCGAAGCGGCCGGCCAGCCCACGCCGCTCGGTCTCCTTGCGGGCGCCCGGGACGACGTGCGGCAGGTCGAGCACCAGCCCCTCCAGCTGGGGTTGGCGGCCATCAGACCGAGCACGAAGTCGCCGTCGGCGCCGCCCGCGTCGAGCACGGTCGTCACGCCGGTCGTGTCCACCGCAGCCACCGCGCCCTGGGCGACCAAACCGGACAGATCTCCCATCGCGCGGGAGAACAACGCGGCTTCCTCGGAGTTTTCCGGTTGCGCGAAGTAGCCGAACAGGTCCGTGCCGAGCACCTCGCGCGCCTTCGACCCGCCCGCGCGTACGGCGTCGGGCAGCCGTTCCCACGACTGCCAGTGCGCGTGCTCGTTCTGC
The DNA here is from genome assembly GCF_040678995.1 of Amycolatopsis sp. NPDC049253. Classification (NCBI taxonomy): domain Bacteria; kingdom Bacillati; phylum Actinomycetota; class Actinomycetes; order Pseudonocardiales; family Pseudonocardiaceae; genus Amycolatopsis; species Amycolatopsis sp. NPDC049253. The sequence continues at coordinate 697,242 of NZ_JBFAQX010000001.1, forward strand.
ACCAGCACGAGCGACCGCATCGAGCCGGGCACGCCCGTGCGCAGCAGCTCGCCCAGCGGCGTCGACGCGAATCGGCGCTCGCCCTCGTAGGGGAGCACCCCGAGCGACGACGCGGCGCGCATCAGCCGGTACGTCGTGCGCGGGTCACTGCCCTCACGCTCCGCGACCTGCTCGGCCGTGGCGGGACCGTCGGCGAGGTGGTCGGCGATGTTGAGCGCCGCCGTGGCGCGCAGCGTCTGGGCGACCCAGCCGCCGGTGAGCAGGTTGAGCATCTGTGCTGCCGGGGCCACGGTCATGGCGGGTCCTTCCGTGCCGGGCCCGCCGGACTCCCCGGCGGCGCTCCGCCTCACGCTAGAAACGCAGGGGCGCCCCGCGACTGGACGTGGACGCCGTCTCCGTTGAACCTCAGCGCCGTGTTCGTCCGTGGTGGAGGTGTGGAGACGCGTCGGAAGTACTCCGTGGACGTGACGGTGCCCGCGCACGCGCGTGACTGGCCCGACGTGCTGCGCCAGGGCTGGGACGCCCAGGCCGGGCGGGTGATCCCCCGCCGCCCGCGAAACCTGTCGGCACCGGCGACTACCGCGTGCGCATCCGCCACGCCAAAGTGGACGACGCCGTCATCGAGCGCCTCTACAGCGAATCCGTCGCCGGCGGCACCGGTGGTGAGTTCAACCACCTCAACAACCGCGTCGTGCTCCACGTCGTCCGCCGCGGCGAGTGGCGGTTCACCGGCCCGCGCCGCACTTCCACGACCGTCGCGGGTGGCCAGTTCGTGGTGCGCCTCAACGATCCCTCGTGGACGTTCGAGGTCGAGCCGCGCACGAGCGCGACCGTCCTGCAGCTGCCCGTCGAGCAGCTGCGCACCCACCTGGCCGACCGGCACGTGATCGGCAACGCGGCGACGGCCGAGGTCCGCCTGCTATTGGCCCAGACCCGCGCCGTCGAGGCCACCGTCGACACCCTCACCCCGGCCGGCCTCATCGCCGCGCGCGCGTCCTTGGTGGAACTGGCGAAGGGCGTCATCCTCGGCAGCACCGACTGCGCCGACTCCCAGCTGGCCCCCGCCCTGGCCCAGGCCGCCCGCGACCTCGCCGACGCCCTGCTCCCGGACGCGGACCTCTCGCCGGCCGTGCTGGCCCGCCACCTGAACGTCCCGGTCCGCACCCTCCACCGCGCCTTCGCCGGCTCCGACGAGTCCGCCGCGGCCTACGTCCGGCGCCGCCGCCTGGAACGCGCCCGCGCCGACCTGGCCACGGGCCGCGCCACCGTCTCGGAAGCCGCGGCCCGCTGGCAGTTCTCGGACAGCAGCCACCTGATCCGCGCCTTCAAATCCCGCTACGGCCAGACCCCGACGGAGTTCGTCAGGTCGGCTCAGCGGTAGTTCGTGAACTGCAACGCGATCTCGAAGTCCTTGCCCTTCAGCAAGGCGATCACGTCCTGCAGCTGGTCCTTCTTCTTGCCCGACACCCGAAGCTGGTCACCCTGGATCTGCGCCTGGACGCCCTTCGGGCCCTCGTCGCGGATGAACTTGGCGATCTGCTTCGCCTTGTCCGACGCGATGCCCTGCAGGATCTTGCCGCCGATCTTGTAGATCTTGCCGGACAGCGCGGGCTCGCCGGCTTCGAACGCCTTCAGCGAGATGTTGCGCTTGATCAGCTTCTCCTTGAAGACCTCCACGGCGGCGAGCGCGCGCTCCTCGGTCTCCGACTCGATGGTGAGCGCTTCTTCGCCGGACCAGTTGATGCTCGTGCCCGTGCCGCGGAAGTCGAACCGGGTGCCCAGCTCCTTGCTCGCCTGGTTCAGCGCGTTGTCGACCTCCTGGCGGTCGACCTTGCTCACCACGTCGAAAGAGGGATCCGCCACGTGTTCTCACACCTCGTACTCGCTCGTCAGGGGCCACCAGCCTAGCCCCTGTCACCTGGTGGGGTCCCCGGTTGATCGGCGCGTCGGACCGTTGGGTATCCTTCTACGCGGCCGGTCACCCGGCCATGGCAGGTTACCCAAGCGGCCAAAGGGATCTGACTGTAAATCAGACGGCTCAGCCTTCGGGGGTTCGAATCCCTCACCTGCCACACCAGCCCCCACGAAGACTCGTGGGGGTTTGTTGTTTCACGAGGTGCTCAGCTTCGTCGGCGTCACCACCACCGCGACGGAGAACAGCTCGGCGAACCGCTCAGGCGTGTCGAACAGGGCCGCGATGCGTTCGGTGTACTTGGCCAGGTAAGCGGGGTTCCGGTCGGCCGGCGGGGCCGTCGCGGGTGTGGCCAGGCCTTCGATCCGCACGACGTTGCGGCCGATGTCGGTGACGTCCAGCACCAGGCTGACCTTCGGGTTGGTGGCGATGTTGCGCAGCTTCCGCGTACCGGGGCGGCTGTAGAGCAGGAAGGTCCCGTCGTCGCGCGTGAGGAACCACACGGGCACGGTGACCGGCTGCCCGTCCGGCCGCACGGTGGTGAGCCACGCCATCAGGTTGTGTTCCAGCCGCGCCTCGACCCGTTCGCGGTCGGCGGGTGGCAGGTGCGTCGTGAGTTCCACAGTGGTCCTTCCCCAGTAGGTACGCCGCGAGGCTAGCGACGAGGTCCGACAATTTCGGGTGATCAAAGGCCCGACCAGGGGATTCACACCCGGGTGTGGTGGCAGACTTCCGGACATGGGCGAGGTCATCGGGTTCCACCCGTTCCGCAGCAGCTTCCCCGCACCGCCGCCGGGCTGGCACGACGCCCACGCCGGCGCCCTCGACGAGTTCGACCACCTCATGATCTACGTGTGCCGCGCGGCGGTGCCGTCCGACGTGGACGTCGAGGACCCGACGTACGAGGCCTGGGACGACTGGGACGTCCAAGCCCTCATCGACGCCCTCGGCGGCCAGGCGCGGCTCGACGAGCTCCTCCTCGACACCGCCACCGCGCCCGCCCTGCTCGCGCGCCTGCCGGAGACGCTGGAGCGCCACCGCCAGGTCGTGATCGACATCGACATCTACTACGCCCTCACCAAGCTCGGCTCCATGCTCGGCCGCGTCGAGGCGACGTAAGCTCGTCCCCGAACTGGGGAGAGGCGCCGTGAGTTTCGATCTCGCCGTGTGGTTCGCGCCCGTGGTCATGAGTGCAGCCGACGCGAAGCGCAAGGCCGACCAGCTCTACGAAAGCGAGCCCGGCGACATCCGGCACCCGCAGGTCGCCGCGTTCTACTGCGAGGTCACGGCGCGGTACCCCGAACTCGTCGACGCCATCGAGTCCGGCGACCTCGAAAAGGCACCCTGGTCCGCCGGTCTCAGCCGTTATGAAGACGCCGTCGTCATGCCCATCTCCTGGTCCTTCGCCGACGCCGTGACGCGGTTCGTGCTGGATTTGGCCCGTCGCCACGGCCTGGTTGCGTGCAACCCGCAGACCGCCGCCGTCCACAACCCGGCCGCCTTTTCGCTGACCGCGTGCGACGGTTCCCACCTCGAAAACCCCGACCCCGCCGCCATCCGCGCCGCCCTGCAGCGCCTCTCCGCCGCCAACTGGTACGCCGTCCTCGAATGCGGCGACTCCTACGTCCAGGTCGGCCAAGGCAAGTCCGCGGGCGCCGTCGACAGCCTGTACGCCCTCGAACACCGCGACGGCTCCCCGGACCGCCACTGCCGCACCGACGTCCCCTCCCTCGACGACGTCACCACGGCCTTCATCCCCTTCGCCACCCACGACGACACCTGGCGCACCCACTTCGAGTGGCGCAAGCTCGACTTCTGATGGCGTACGTCCTGGAAGCCGTCATCGCCACGGCCGCAGTCCTTCGCGGACTCCCCGGCGACCCGGTGATCGTCTCGCTCGGACAGGGCCTTTCGCTCGTCCCGGTCACCGGGGGACTACGCGTCCTCCGTCGCCGACCCCGAAGCCCCCGAGCTCGCGCCGTTCCTGGAATTCCCTCGCGGTTTCGAAGTGGCCCTGGTCCGCTGCTCGCTGGCCGGCCCCATCGCCTACGTCGAGGTGGAACTCTTCGGCGGCGACGGCCCGAGCACCGCCCAGGTGTGGGAAGCGGGAGCCGTCGTCTTCGGCCCGATCCACGTCTCCGAGGACGAACTCGTCAACCCGCCCGAGGGTTCGCCGGCTTCCCAGGCCCTCCGCCGCCTGGGCGTCGACGCCGGATCCCACCACGACGAGTTCGACGCCGTCGGCCTCGGCCGCCACCGGTTCACCGAGCAGTGGCTTCCCCGCGGGCTGTTGCCCTGATCACACCCCGCCTTCGCGCAACAACGGCGAAACGTGCGTGGTGTCCACTCGACGCAACATCGAGGAGGACCCATGCCCGAGGTCGTGTTCCGAGTGCGCTGGCCGGATTCCTCGGTGCAGCGGTGCTATTCACCGTCCACTGTGGTCGAACAGCACTTCGCCGCGGGGGAGGCGTACCCGGTCGCGGAGTTCGTCGAGCGTTCGCGGGCGGCGTTGACGCTCGCGTCGGAGCGGGTGCTCGCGCAGTTCGGGTTCCCGTGTTCGCGGGCCGCGGCGCAGCTGGCCGACATCGAGCGGCGCGCGGAAACCTTCCGGGGCGAAGGAGAACAGGTCGTCGTGGAGGGCTTCGAACAGTGAAAAGCCCCCGTTCCCAACGGAAACGGGGGCCATTCACGCGAAGACTCACGCAGCCTGCGGAACCTCCGAGGAAGCGGGCGTCAACGCCAGCTCCAGCACCTCACGGACGTTCGCCACAGCGTGCACATCCAGCTGCGACAACACCTCCGCCGGCACGTCGTCGAGGTCCGGTTCGTTGCGCTGCGGGATGATCACCGTCTTCATCCCCGCCCGGTGCGCGGCGAGCAGCTTCTGCTTCACCCCGCCGATCGGCAGCACGCGTCCGGTCAGCGAGACCTCGCCGGTCATCGCCACATCGGCGCGCACGACCCGGCCGGACAGCAGCGACGCCAGAGCCGTCGTCATGGTGACGCCGGCCGAGGGGCCGTCCTTCGGCACCGCGCCCGCGGGGACGTGGACGTGGATGCCGCGGTCCTTCAGGTCGCCGACGGGCAGTTCGAGCTCCGCGCCGTGCGAGCGCAGGTACGAGAGCGCGATCTGCACCGACTCCTTCATCACGTCACCGAGCTGGCCGGTGAGCTGAAGGCCCGTCGAGCCGCTTTCCGGGTCGGCCAGCGACGCCTCGATGTAGAGCACATCGCCGCCCGCGCCGGTCACGGCCAGGCCCGTCGCGACGCCCGGGATGGACGTGCGCTGGGTCGAGGTCGGCAGCGAGGACTCCGGCACGTGGCGCGGGCGGCCCAGGTAGGTCTCCAGGTCGGCCGCGTCCAGGGAGACCGGCAGTGCGGCCTCGTCCAGAGCCACCTTCGTCGCGATCTTGCGCAACAGCTTGGCGATCGTCCGGTTCGCGTCGCGCACGCCCGCCTCGCGGGTGTACTCGGCGGCGATCCGGCTGAACGCCGCGTCGGTGATCACCACGTCGCCGGTCGTGAGGCCGGCGCGCTCCAGCTCGCGCGGTAGCAGGTGGTCACGGGCGATCGTCACCTTCTCGTGCTCGGTGTAGCCGTCGAGCGTGACGAGCTCCATGCGGTCGAGCAGCGGGCCGGGGATGGTCTCCAGCGCGTTGGCCGTCGCGAGGAACACGACGTCGGACAGGTCGAGCTCCACCTCGAGGTAGTGGTCGCGGAACGTGTGGTTCTGCTCCGGGTCCAGCACCTCCAACAGCGCGGCCGTCGGGTCGCCGCGGTAGTCGGCGCCGACCTTGTCGATCTCGTCGAGCAGCACGACCGGGTTCATCGAGCCGGCCTCCTTGATGGCCCGGACGATGCGGCCCGGCAGCGCGCCGACGTACGTCCGGCGGTGCCCGCGGATCTCCGCCTCGTCCCGGATGCCACCGAGGGCGACGCGCACGAACTTGCGCCCCATGGCCTTCGCCACGGACTCACCCAGCGACGTCTTGCCGACCCCGGGAGGGCCCGCGAGGGCGAGCACGGCACCCGAACGACGTCCGCCGACCGGGCCGAGCCCCGACTCCGCGCGACGCTTGCGCACGGCCAAGTACTCGATGATGCGTTCCTTGACGTCGTCGAGGCCCGCGTGGTCCGCGTCGAGCACGGCGCGCGCGGCGGCGATGTCGTAGACGTCCTCGGTGCGTTCGTTCCACGGCAGTTCGAGGACGGTGTCGAGCCACGTCCGGATCCAGCCGCCCTCGGGCGACTGCTCGGAGGTGCGCTCCAGCTTGTCGACCTCGGCCAGCGCGGCCTTCTTGACGTTGTCGGGCAGGTCGGCGGCCTCGACGCGGGCGCGGTAGTCGTCGTCCTCGGCGGTGCCGTCGAGCTCACCGAGCTCCTTGCGGATCGCCTCGAGCTGGCGGCGCAGCAGGAATTCCTTCTGCTGCTTGTCCATGCCCTCCTGGACGTCCTTGCGGATGGTGTCGGTCACCTCGAGCTCGGCGAGGTACTCCTTGCTCCACTCCATGGCCTTCTCGAGCCGCTTGCTCACGTCGAGCGTGGTCAGCAGTTCGAGCTTCTGCTCCGTGGCCAGGTACGGCGCGTTGCCGGCCAGGTCGGCGACCGCGGAGGGCTCTTCGACCTGCTGGACGGCGTCGATCATCTGCCAGCCACCGCGCTGCTGGAGCAGCGAGATGACCACGGCCTTGTACTCCGACGCGAGCTGCGTGGAGCGGTCGTCGGTGAACTCGGCGGCCTCGTCGGCGTGGACCCAGCGCGCGGCGCCGGGACCGTCCGCGATGCGGCCCACCACGGCGCGGCCGGTGCCGCGCAGCAGAACGGCGGCCTTGCCGCCGGGAACCCGGCCGATGCGCTCGACGGTGGCGACCGTGCCGATCTCGGCGTACTCGCCGTGGACGCGGGGGACGATCAGCACTTCGGCCTTGGTGGCCGCGCCGGAGCGGATGCCGGGGAACGACGCCGTCGCGGGCGTCTTGGCCTGAGCGGACTCCACTGCGCCCCGGGTCTCGGCGTCGGTGAGGTCGAGCGGGACCACCATGCCCGGCAGCACGACGTCGTCATCGAGCGGGAGAACGGGCAGGAGGCGGGGATCTGACATGTGCACTCCTCGATTAGTTGAGTCTGCCTTGCTCAACTATCCGTGGGGCGGGTTTGTTTCCCGCGGAGTGTTCGCTGGCAGCGATCAGGCTTACGCGCTGGTCAGGGCACCGTGGGCCCGGTCACGGCTTCTCCGCGACGCCGCTCGGGGCACGGCTTCTGGCGGCCGCGAGCCGCAGAACTCACCGCCCCGCCCGGATCTCCCGGCCGAGGCGGTAACCACCGAGGTGCCAGTCGTAGACGCGCGCGGCCGACGGCTTCTCGACGTCCACCCCAGCCGGCGCGTCCGGCTCGGTCACGGCTTCTCCGCGACCCCGCACCACGCGAACGGCCGCGCCTCCGCCTCCACCGCGTTCAGCTCACGCTCCGGCCGCCAGTCCGGCAGGTGCACGATGCCCGGCTCGAGCAACGGCCAGCCGCCGAAGAACGGCGCGATGTCGTCGCGGTCGCGCATCCAGACGGGGTTGCTGGTCTTGCGGTACTGCTCCACGAACCAGCGCAGGCCTTCGAGCGCCGGGCCGTCGCCGTCGCCCTCGCTCATCTGCGAGATGGACAGCCAGCTGCCCGGCGCGAGCGCGTCGCGGTAGGCCTTGACGAGGCCCTCGGGGTCGTCGTCCGGGCCGACGAAGTGCAGCACCGCCATCATCAGCAGGCACACCGGCCGGGAGAAGTCGATGAACTCGCGCGTGGTCGGCGAGCGCAGCACGGCCGTCGGGTCGCGCAGGTCGGCCTGCAGGATGCCGGCCCAGTCGGTGGCGGCTTCCTCTTCGAGGATCAACGTCGCGTGGGCCACGGCCACGGGCTCGTAGTCCACGTACAACACGGTGGCGCGGTCGTCGTCGTCCAGCTCGGCGTCGATGACCTCGTGGACGTTGCCGGCCGTCGGCACCCCCGAGCCGAGGTCGATGAACTGCCGGATCCCCGCCTTGAGTGCGGCGCGCACCGTGCGGTTCATGAACTCGCGGTTCTGCTTCGCGCCCGGCCGCACGAGCGGCCACTGCTGCTCCACGCGCCGGCCGAACTCGCGGTCGACGGCCCAGTTCTGCGTGCCACCGAGGTACCAGTCGTAGATCCGCGCCGCCGAGGGCTTCTCGGTGTCCACGCCCTCGGGCGCCTTCGGCGCGGACGCCGGCTGCTCGCTCACGTCGGAACTCCCCTCGTCGCGGAAGGCCAAGCCTAGCGAGCACCGACGATGATCTCCCTCCGGCCGAGCAGCATCACCACGCCGACGCCGGCGACCCGGTGGACGAGCCCCCACTCGTCCACCACCACGCCACGAATCAGCGGACCGCCGGCCGCCGCTGCCACCCCGTCCACAACGGCCGATACCCCTGCGCGTACCAAAACGGCGTCGACCGCGGGTTCAGCACCGCCGTGTGCAGCAGCACGACATCAGCCCCGGCCTCGTCGAACACCTGGTGCGCATGGGCCGCCAGCGCCGTACCCACACCGGCCGACCGCGCAGCCTCCGCGACCGCCAGCGAAGACAGGTAGCCGATCCGCGAAGCGGCCACGCGGTGCTTGATCCACGCCGTCTCGTCGGGCATCTGCAGCACGGCCAGGCCGAGCGCCTGCCCGTACAGCTCGGCGATCCACACCTGCGGCTCCGGGCGCTCCAGCAACCTCAGCAGCTCCTTGCCGACGAGCTCGTCGATGCCGGGCCGCACCGTGACGCGGCCGAACTGCGCGTCGTAGCGCTGGAGCTCGAGCATGAGGTGCACGGCGGTGTCGAGGTCGTCCGGCGTGGCGTGCCGGATGCAGACGCCGGGGGTCGTCGTGGGGCCCGAGGCGGCCATGCGCTGGGCCGGGCGGACGGCGATCACGCCGACGGGGGCGAAGCCGTGGCGCAGCATTTCGGTCACGCCGGCGGTGTCACGGCTGGGCCGGGAGACCACGGCGGAGCACTCGGGATCCCCCGGACGGGCGATGGTCGACACGTGTTCATCCCATCGAGTGAGCAACGCGTCGAGGCCGGCGGCGGGGTCCGGACCGGCGAGCTGGACCTCGAGCCGGTGCTCGGTCAGGGCCCGCCAGATGGACTGGGCGCTGTCGGGGCCGAGCTCGGTGCTGGTGGCCAGACCGGCGGCCGTCGTGTCTCCTACCTGCGCCGACAGGAGAGTGGCGTCGTCGTGGACTTCGAACGGAAGGGGCGCGGGGAGCAGCGCGTCCACCGTGGCGATCCGCGCCGCGTGCCCGGTGGCTGTCACGTCGTTGTGCATGTACTTCATTGTCGCCCCGCAGGACTCGGCAGAACCCCTGAACACACCCCGGGCCGCCGAATCAGGCACGAACGGGGAGTTTCACTCCTTGGTCCACGCAGGTCAGCGCCACAAGCCCATTGTTAACCCTGGGGTGATCTCCTACTGTCTCGAAAGGGACACGGGTACGCCCTCCGGGGTACGGTATGGCCCTTGTCCACACCTGACGTCACTGACGAGCGCGACCGGTGGGCAGCCGGGAAGGAAGGTCGGATGCCGGACAGCAACGGCAGGCCTGATGCCGCCCCAGCGGCGAAACAGGCCAAGGGGGGCGCCGTTTCCGGGACCTTCACCGAGGCCCGCACGGACGAACGCCGGTTCCGCATATACACCTTCGCCGTTCTCGGCCTGGGGCTGATCACCGCGTTCGCGGTCGGTTCCTGGTTGCCCTTTCACGGCTCGGCCAAGCTCTGGTGGATCGGACCAGTGCTGGCACTCGCGTTCCTGCTCGCCGAACAGCTGGGCATCAACGTCGACGTCCGAAGCGGCATTTCGTGGACGATCTCGTTCACAGAAATTCCGCTGGTAATCGGTTTCTTCGTCGCTCCGTTCGAGGTCGTGCTGGCCGCGCACCTGGTCGCGGGCATCGGCACGCTGCTGGCCCGCAAGGTCGCCGGACGCGTCCTCTACAACGCGGGCGCGTTCCTGCTCGAGATCACCGGCGCGTTCGCCGTCGCGGGGCTCGTGAAGCAGGCCGTGGGCGGCGGCGAGGCCATGCCGTGGGTCGCCGCGCTGGCGGGCACGCTCACCGCGCCGCTGGTCAGCACGCTGCTGGCGCTGGCCGCCGTGCGCGTGCTGCGCCGCCGCATGCGCGTGAGCACCGCGATCCGCCTCACCGGCCGCATCCTCGTGGTGGGCTTCGTGAACGCGTCGGTGGGCCTGAGCGGCTACCTCGTGATCGCGAACACCCCGCAGGCTTGGCCGTTGGTCCTGGCGGTGTTCCTCGGGCTGACCGCGCTGTACTGGGCCTACTCCGACCTGCTGCGCGAGCAGCGGGACATGGAGGCGCTGTCCGACGTCAGCCTCATGGTCGCCCGCTCGGGCCAGCAGGCCGCCGCGCGACCGGCCGGGCGCGCCGACGAGCTCGTGGGCGGCGTCGACGTGCGCGAGTGGGCCACGATCGCCGAGCGCATCAAGGACCAGCTGGCCGCCGGCCGCGTCGTGCTGCGGCTGCGCCTGGAGGCCAAGGACACCATGCGCGTGGTCGTGGCCGGCGACGAGCTGCCGCCCGTCGACCCGAACGCCGACGACCCGCTGCAGCGCCTGCCCGGCGCCCACGTGCGCCACTTCCGCATCACCGAGGCCAACCCCGACGTCCGCGCGGCGCTGCTCAACCGCGGCGCGCAGGAGGCGCTCGTGGTGCCGCTGCGCAGCGCCAACCAGCTGCTCGGCGTCGTCGAGGCCCACGACCGGCTCTCCCGCTGGCGCGGCTTCGGCAAGTACGACGTGCAGCTGCTCGGCACGATGGCCAGCCACCTCGCGACGTCGCTCGACAACCGGCGCCTGCTCGCGACCCTGCGCCACGACGCCTACCACGACCCGCTCACCGGCCATCTCAACCGGCCGGGCTTCCAGCAGGTCGCCAAGGAGCCGCTGCGTGACTTCGCCAACGCCGTGGTGCTGCGCATCGACCTCGACGTCTTCTCGACCGTCAGCGACGCGCTGGGCTACTCGTGGGCCGACCGCATGGTGATCGCCGCCGGCCGCCGCATCCGCGACGCCCTGGGCCCGGACGTGCCGCTCGCCCGCCTGGAGGGCGCGTCGTTCGCCGCCCTGCTCGTGGGCTGCACACCGGAGAACGCCCACGCCGCGGCTGAACGCCTGCGCGTGCAGCTTTCGGCGCCCTACCCCGTCGACCGGCTTTCGGTCGAGGCCAACGCGATGATCGGCTACGCGACCACCTCCACCGAGGACGGCGGCGAGCCCGTGGACGTCGACGGCCTGCTGCAGCGCGCCGACGTCGCCGTCCGCGCCACCCGCGGCGGCGAAGAGGTGCGCGGCTATGTGCCGAGCATGGGCCAGATCTTCCTGCGCCGCTTCCAGATGGTGACGCAGTTCCGGCAGTCGCTGGAGGACGGGCACGTGTCCGTGCACTACCAGCCGAAGATCACACTGCCGAACCGCCAGGTGCAGGGCGTCGAGGCGCTCGTGCGCTGGGTGCACCCGGAGTTCGGCCGGCTCGGCCCGGACGAGTTCGTGCCCGCCATCGAGGCGGCCGGCCTGATCGGCGTACTGACGTCCTTCGTGCTCGAGGCCTCGCTCAAGCGCGTGCGCAAGTGGCTCGACGAGGGCCTGCGCATCTCCGCGGCCGTGAACCTCTCCGTGCGCAACCTGGCCGACGAGGACTTCCCGGCGAAGGTCCAGCGCGAGCTGGAACGCTACGACGTGCCGCCCGAGCTGCTCACGTTCGAGCTCACCGAGTCCGGCGTGATGTCCGACCCGCAGAAGGCCCTGCCGATCCTGCGGGAGCTGCACTCGCTCGGCATCGTGCTGGCCGTGGACGACTTCGGCACGGGCTACTCGTCACTCGCGTACTTGCGGCAGCTGCCGGTGGACCAGGTGAAGATCGACAAGAGCTTCGTGCTCGGCATGGGCACCGACCTCGGCGACCTCGCCGTGGTGCGCTCGATCGTCGAACTCGGTCACTCGCTGGGCCTCACGGTGGTCGCCGAGGGCGTCGAGGAGGACGTCGCGCGCGACCAGCTCGAAGCGATGGGGTGTGACGTCGCCCAGGGGTACCTGATCTCGCGGCCGCTGCCCGAGGACCGCCTGGAGGCCTGGCTGCAGGCTCGCACGGCGCGGTCGCCGGGCCGGCACTCGGAGACGGTCTTGACCCTGCTGACCTGAGGTTTTGTGCAAAGGGGACCCCTCGTGCACGGCCGGGTGAACCCCCTTGCTAATCTTTCCAAGTCCTCACAGAGGCAGGCCCCTTTAGCTCAGTCGGCAGAGCGTCTCCATGGTAAGGAGAAGGTCTACGGTTCGATTCCGTAAAGGGGCTCGCGAGTGGCCGAGCTATGCTTGCGGAAAACGCAAGCCTGGCTCGCTTCGCTGCGTCCATCTGGGGGTTGGCCCCCAGGCCCCCGTCAGGGCGGGCTTTGCCCCCCTGGACCCCCGCAAGTGGGGGTAAGTATCGTGGGTGGGCGTGAGTTAGGGCGGTGTAGCTCAGTTGGCAGAGCAAGCGGCTCATAATCGCTGTGTCGCCGGTTCAAGTCCGGCCACCGCTACGCGGTAACGACGGGGCTGGCCCCCGGATCTGAGAGAGAAGGAAACGCTGTGGCTGCCACCGACGTGCGACCCAAGATCACGCTGGCGTGCGAGGAGTGCAAGCACCGCAACTACATCACCAAGAAGAACCGGCGCAACGACCCGGACCGCTTGGAGATGAAGAAGTTCTGCCCGAACTGCGGTACGCACCGGACTCACAAAGAGACCCGCTGACGTTAGCGGTTCTCGTCCAGCTTCGAACAGCCGTCCCGGCCTTGCGCCGGGGCGGCTTTTCGCTGTTCAGGGCCAGTTTCAGGCCGGCTGAGGGCAGGTCCGGGGACCTCTCGGACAACCGGCTCGGGTCGGCTAGCCTCAGCGGGTGCCTTTGGACCAGTCGTTCGCCGGGCGGAGCTACCCGCCCGCCGGAAAGTACGCGGTGAGCCGCGAGAAGATCCTCGAGTTCGCCGAGGCGATCGGGGACCCCAACCCGATCTACCGCGACCCGGAGGCGGCCCGCGCGGCCGGTTTCCCGGACGTGGTCGCGCCCCCGACGTTCCTCACGCTCCTGAACCTGCCCAAGGTCAACGGGATCGTGGCAGACCCGGAGCTCGGGCTCGACTACTCGCGCATGGTCCACGGCGACCAGGGCTTCACCTACGAGCGCCCCGTGCACGCGGGCGACGTGCTGGAGATCGGCGCGACCATCGAGAACATCATGGCCCGCGCCGGCAATGACTTCATCAACGTCAGCGCCCGGATCACCGACGCCGACGGCAAGCTGGTCTGCACCACCCGCGCGCAGCTCGTGGTGCGAGGGGAGGACGCGTGAACGTCGGCGACGAACTGCCCTCGCTGCAGGTGCGCGTCACGCGCGAGCAGCTGGTCCGCTACGCGGGCGCCGCGCTGGACTTCAACCCGATCCACTGGAACGAGCGCTTCGCCAAGGAAGTCGGCCTGCCCGACGTGATCGCCCACGGCATGCTCACCATGGCTCTGGCCGGCCGTGTCGTCACCGACTGGCTCGGCGACCCCTCGCGCCTGCTGGACTTCAGCGCCCGCTTCACCCGCCCCGTCGCGGTCCCCGACGACGCCGAGGGCGCCCTCGTCGAACTGGCGGGCAAGGTCGGCGCGATCTCGGAAGACGGCGTCGCCCGCCTGGACCTGGTCGTGAAGTTCGACGGCAAGACCGTGCTGGGCAAGCCGCAGGCGCTCGTGCGCGCCTGACGCTCAGCTCACCACCGACTCGACGGCCGCCGCCATCCCCGCTTCACCCCGCGCGTTGGGGTGCAGCGGGGCTGCGGCCGACGTCGGCACCAGGCCCTCCACCCAGCGCGTGCCCGAGCCCGTGCACACGTCGTGGCCCTTGCTCGGCCCGGCCGTGTCGGCGTAGCCCGCGTTGTGGGTCTTGGCCTGCTCTTCGAGCACGTCGTTGAGGTGCTTCAGCGAGTCACGCAGGTACGCGACATCGCCGGACCCGATGGGGATCGCGGGCCAGCAGCCATCACCGTCGGGCAGCACGGTGGGGTAGCCGACCACGACCACGCGGGCCTTCGGGGCCTGGGCGTGGATCTTGTCGAGCACCGCGCCGAGCTTGGCCGCCACGGCGTCGATGCGGTCGGAGAGCTGGTCGTGCCCGCCCGCGGTGAGGCGGTCGTGGCAGGGCGCGCCGTCGCGGTGCGAGGTGGCGCAGCCGGGCGCCAGCGCGATGAACCCGACGTCGTTGCCCCCGATGCCCAGGGTTACGAGCGTGGTCGCCGACGTCACCGAGTCCAGCTGCGGCGGGTTCGTGCCGTCGTGGGTCGACTGGGAGCCCGCGAGGTCCGCTGTGGTGGCGCCGCTGCAGCTGACGTCCACGAACTGCGCCGGCTTGATCTTCGCGGCCACCAGGTGCGGGTAGTTGTTGTCCGAACGGTCACAGCCCGCGGGCGTGCCCGCCGCCTTCCCCGTGCGCGGCGCGGAGGTGTACGAGTCGCCGAGCGCCACGTAGCGGCCTGTGCCGCCCCCGGTGCCGGCGCCGGCCGGCGGCTCGGTCGACGACCCGTGCTTCGACTTGTAGTACCCGACCCCGAGCAGCGCGACCACGACCACCAGGATCAGCAACCCGCATCCGCCGCTCTTCTTCGCCGCCACCTGATCGTTTCTACCGGTCCGCGACCCCGCGTGACGACGGGTATCCGGGTGAGACCCCTACCGGTCCACGGCGGTGCGCAGCCGGCCGGCCAGCTCCAGCGCGTGGTCGACGCCGTCGGCGATGTAGTGCAGGTCCACGAACGCCTCGGTGAAGCCCTCGTCGGCGGCACCCTTCAGCGCCGACGCAAGGTCGGCCACCGTCACCACGGGCGTGCCCGCACGCGGGTTGACGCGCAGCGGGCGCCGCAGCGTCGCCGGGTCGCGGCCGGCTTCGGTGGCCGCGTCCGCGATCACCGACCACATCCGGTGCAGGTACTGCGGGGGCAGCAGTGTCGGGAGCCAGCCGTCGGCGCTCGTGCCGACGCGGCGCAGGGCGCGTTCGGACATCCCGCCGAGCAGGATCGGCGGGTGCGGGTTCTGCGCGGGCCGCAGCCCGACGTGCGACTCGGGGATCTGCCAGCGCTCGCCGTCGTGGCCCGCGGGCTCGGCGGTCCAGAGCGTGCGCAGGACCTGGATCAGCTCGTCGAGGCGCGCGCCGCGCCCGGCCCACGGCGCGCCGGCGGCGGTGTACTCGTCGCGCAGCCAGCCGAGGCCGAACCCGGCGTCGAGGCGGCCGCCGGAGAGCAGGTCGAGCGACGTGAGCGTCCGGGCGAGCAGCACGGGCGCGTAGACGGGCGCCGAGAGCGTGCTCATGCCCAGCCGCACGGTCTTCGTGGCGCCGGCGGCGGCGGTCAGCGCGACGAACGGGTCGACGAAGTGGATGAACTCCGGCGGGTACGGCCGCTCCGGCGTTCCGCCTCCCGGGTACAGGTCCGAGGGCTCGAGCGGGGTGAGCACGCGGTCACCGACCCACAGCGAAGCGTAGCCGAGCTCCTCGGCCGCGGCGGCGAATCCGGCGATGGCAGTGGGGTCGGCAAGCTTGCCGTACTGCGGCAGGGCGAGTCCGAGTCGCAACGCGGTCACCGGGCCTCCTCGGGGACGAATTTCCTTGCGGGACAACGAAGATCACGCGCCGGACCGGCGACCTCCGTGGAGATCACCGGATTCTCGGGCGGAGTGCCGGATTTTCCTCGGTGCGGCAAGGTTTTCCGGCGGCGTCCGAAGTGCTCCGCGAGTGCGGGATGAACGACCGTGGAATCCGCGTCGACCACCGCGCGGAGGGTTGTTTCCCGATTAATCGCGGACGGGCGCATGCGGTCATCCTGGCACGGCCCGACGGCGCTTGCCGGTCACGTTCCCGGCGCCCTGGAGCAGGGGGCCGGGGGGTCGGTGCGAGGGCGCCCGACTAACGAGGGGGGCGCGGTTGCGGACCTCGATCCGGCTTGCCGTAGACTTCGGAACTCGGAACGCACTACGGTCATCCCCGCCGGATGGTGGGGACGATGGAATGCGTCCTCCGGAGCCTGGGCGACCAGGTTCCACAGGGGTGTAGCTCAATTGGCAGAGCAGCGGTCTCCAAAACCGCAGGTTGCAGGTTCAAGTCCTGTCACCCCTGCGTACGGGTACTGGTGGAGCGGAGGAGTGGTCGTGAGCGACAGCGACGCCAGCGGCGAGCACGAGCAGGACGCGTCGGGCGAGAAGCCCGGGGTCGAGTCCCGCCCGGCGACCGCCGCGGCTCGGCGCGAGCGCCGCGCTTCCGCCCGCCCGTCCGGCAAGTCCGAGGCGCGTTCGGGCGGCACGCGGCCGTCCGGCAAGGCGGGCGACAAGGTCGCGAAGCCCGCCGACGCCAAGGGCGCGCCGACCCCGAAGCGGGACCAGAAGCCGAAGAAGGCGTCGGTCTTCGCGCGGATCATGCGGTTCGTCCGTGAGGTCTGGGCGGAGCTGCGCAAGGTCATCTGGCCCAACCGCAAGCAGATGGTCACCTACACCGCGGTCGTGCTGGTGTTCGTGGTGTTCATGGTGGCCCTCGTGAGCGGCCTCGACCTGGCCTTCAAGCAGGTCATCGGGCTGGTCTTCGGCTGACGCCGAAGGGGCGCGCCACCGTGCGCCGCGCGGGCCGGCCTGCCCGGGCCCGGCAAGTGATCAACTGAGAGGACGGAACGTGACCTCCGACAACGGCACAGGAGCCGGTCGCGACCTGACCGAGCTTTCCGACGAGCAGGTGCACGCGGCACTCGGCGACGAGGAGTCCGCTCACCTCGAGCCCGTCGAGGTGCCCGACGCCGGCGAAGAGGTCGACGCAGCCGTCGAAGACAGCGCTGACGAGAGCGCCGACGACGAAGCCGACACCGAGGCTGACGACAGCGAAGCCGCCGCCGTGGCCGACGAAGCCGCCGACTCCGAGCCGGCCGCCGAGTCCGACGACCCCGTCGCCGCGCTGCGCGCCGAGCTGATGGCCGCGCCGGGCGAGTGGTACGTCGTGCACAGCTACGCCGGGTACGAGAACAAGGTCAAGACCAACCTCGAGACCCGCACCACGACGCTGGACGTCGAGGACTACATCTTCCAGATCGAGGTTCCGACCGAAGAGGTCACCGAGATCAAGAACGGCCAGCGCAAGCAGGTGCAGCGCAAGGTGCTGCCCGGCTACATCCTGGTCCGGATGGACCTGAACGACGCCTCGTGGAGCGCGGTGCGCAACACGCCGGGCGTCACCGGGTTCGTCGGCGCGACCTCGCGCCCGTCGCCGCTCACCGTGGACGAGGTGCTGAAGTTCCTCGCGCCGCAGGTCGAGAAGGAAGCCCCGGCGAAGGCCGGCAAGGGCGAAGCTGCCGCGGCGTCCGCGCCGTCCGGTGGCGGCGCTGTCGAGGTCGACTTCGAGGTCGGCGAGTCGGTCACCGTCATGGACGGTCCGTTCGCCACGCTGCCCGCGACGATCTCCGAGGTCAACGTCGACGGACAGAAGCTGAAGGTCCTGGTGTCGATCTTCGGCCGGGAGACCCCGGTCGAGCTCTCGTTCACCCAGGTCTCCAAGATCTGACGGTCGGGAATACCGACCGGCAGTCCCCGCGTACTGGCAGGTGTGCGGGGGACTCACGTCAGTAAGAAGGACACAAGGTAATGCCACCCAAGAAGAAGAAGCTTGCGGCGATCATCAAGCTGCAGATCAAGGCGGGCCAGGCCAACCCGGCCCCGCCGGTCGGCCCGGCGCTGGGCCAGCACGGCGTCAACATCATGGAGTTCTGCAAGGCCTACAACGCCGCGACCGAGTCGCAGCGCGGGGACGTCGTCCCGGTCGAGATCTCCGTGTACGAAGACCGGTCGTTCGACTTCAAGCTGAAGACGCCGCCGGCCGCCAAGCTGCTGCTCAAGGCCGCGGGCGTGGAGAAGGGCTCCGGCGAGCCGCACAAGACCAAGGTCGCCAAGGTCACCTGGGACCAGGTCCGCGAGATCGCCAAGACCAAGGAGACCGACCTCAACGCCCACGACATCGACCAGGCGGCGAAGATCATTGCCGGCACCGCCCGCTCCATGGGCATCACGGTCGAGGGCTGATTTTCTCCTGAGCACCACCGCGAGATCGCGCCGGTTTCTGGACTGAGCGATTTCGATCGGCCCCAAGGGCCGAGCGAAATCGGGAGGGAAGAAATCGGCTCAGGGCGATCTCGCCGCCTCGACGGAGTCGAGGCAATCGACACCGTGGGAGAGCCAGTGCTGGCTCTGACACCACACTGATCCGTTTTCGAAGTTAAGGACAGAAGCATGACCAAGCACAGCAAGGCTTACCGCCAGGCTGCGGAGCTCATCGACAAGGAGCGTCTCTACGCCCCTCTCGAGGCCGCGAAGCTGGCGAAGGAGACCTCCAAGACCAAGATGGACGCGACCGTCGAGGTCGCGATGCGTCTCGGCGTGGACCCGCGCAAGGCCGACCAGATGGTCCGCGGCACCGTGAACCTGCCGCACGGTACCGGTAAGACCGCTCGCGTCATCGTCTTCGCCGTCGGCGACAAGGCCGCCGAGGCCGAGGCCGCCGGCGCGGACGCGGTCGGCACGGACGAGCTGATCGAGCGCATCCAGGGTGGCTGGCTCGACTTCGACGCCGCCATCGCGACGCCGGACCAGATGGCCAAGGTGGGCCGCATCGCCCGCATCCTCGGCCCGCGTGGCCTGATGCCGAACCCGAAGACCGGCACGGTGACCCCTGCGGTCACGAAGGCCGTGCAGGACATCAAGGGCGGGAAGATCAACTTCCGCGTCGACAAGCAAGCCAACCTGCACCTGGTGATCGGCAAGGCGTCGTTCGACACCGAGAAGCTGGTGGAGAACTACGCGGCCGCGCTGGACGAGATCCTGCGCGCCAAGCCGTCGTCGGCCAAGGGCCGCTACGTCAAGAAGATCACCTTCACCACCACGATGGGCCCGGGCATCCCGGTCGACCCGCTGCGGACGCGCAACCTCCTCAGCGAGGACGCGGCCGTCTGAGTCGCACATCACGCGAAAGGGCGGTCACGCAATGTGCGTGACCGCCCTTTTTTCGTGTCTCATGGAGCCATGCCGACGACGACGTTCACCGCTCCCGACGGGCTCCGCCTGAGCTACACGGTGTGGGAAGGCGACGGCCGGCACCGTCGCCCGGTCGTGCTGCAACACGGCTTCGCCGCGGACGCCCACGTGAACTGGGTCGGTACCGGTGTCGTCCGCACCCTGCTCGAGGCGGGGTTCACCGTCATCGGCCTCGACGCCCGCGGCCACGGCGCGTCGGACAAACCCCACGACCCGGCCTGCTACGGCCAGGACGTGATGGCCCGCGACGTGTCCGCCCTGCTCGACGAGCTGGGCCTCGACGAGGTCTCCCTCGCCGGCTACTCGATGGGCGCCATCGTCGCCCTCCTCGTGGCCACCACGGACAAGCGCGTGCGCTGCCTGGCCACTGGCGGCGTCGGCGCGGGCATCATCGACTTCGGCGGCGTCGACACGCGCGTGGTCGAGCCCGAACAGCTCGCCGACGGCCTCCTCGCCGACGACCACGCCGACGTCCCCGCCCAGGTCCGCCCCTTCCGCCGCCTCGCCCGCCGCACCGGTGGCGACGTCGACGCCCTGGCCGCCGTCCTGCGCGCCTCGCGCCGCACGTCCATCCCGCTGACCGAGATCACCGTCCCCACCCTGATCCTCGCCGGCGAACGCGACCTGCTCGCGGCCCAGCCCGAGCGCCTCGCCATCGGCATCGCGGGCGCCCGCCTGGTCCGCGTCCCGGGCGACCACATGACGGCCGTCGCGGACCCCGCGTTCGCCCTGGCCCTGGCCGACTTCTTCGCCTACTCGGACACGGGGGAGACGAGGTTCGCGATCTCCTCGCCGGCGTAGCCGAGCTCCGCGAGCAGCTCGCTCGTGTGCTCACCGCGCGCGGGCGTGTGCCGGCGGACTGACGCCGGCGTGTCCGAGAGGATCATCGGCGGCCCGACCTGGCGGTACGTGCCTTCCGCCGGGTGCTCGGCGAGCGAGACGAGGCCGCTGCCCGTGTAGTACGGGTCGGTCTCCACGTCTTCCAGCTCCAGCACCGGCGCGAACGGGATGGACAGCTCGGCGCAGATCTTCTGCCACTCCGCCGTGGTCTTCTCGATCGACAGCTTGCCGATCTCGTCGTACAGCTCGCCGTAGTGCTTCGCACGGCTCGCGGGGTCGCCGAACCGCGGGTCCGTGGCGAGATCTTCGCGTCCGGCCGCGCGGAAGAAGTCGGCGATGTTCTTCTCGGTGTAGGGCAGGACGCAGGCCCAGCCGTCGGCCGTGCGCACGGCCTGGTGGCCCTCGGTCATCGACCGGTTGAAGCCCATCGGCCCGATCGCGGGCTCGAACGTGTGACCGGCGAGGTGCTCGACGAGGTTGAACGCCAGCATCGTGTCGGCCATCGGCACCTCCACGCGCTGGCCGCGGCCGGTGGTGCGTTGGTGCACCACCGCGGCGAGCACGGAGTAGACGATGGTGAGCGCGCACAGCTTGTCGGCGAGGATCGTCGGCACGTAGGTGGGCGTGCCGGTCGCGCGGCGCATCAGGTCGACCATGCCGGAGGACGCCTGCACGATCTCGTCGTAGGCGGCGAGGCCCGCGCGGTCGGAGTCGGTGCGGAAGCCCTGCGCGTTGCAGTAGACGAGCCGCGGGTTGAGCTCCGCGAGCCGCTCGTAGTCCAGGCCGAGGCGCCGCAGCGCACCGGGGCGCATGTTGGTGACCAGCACGTCGGCGGTCTTCACCAGGCGCAGGAAGGCCTCGTGGCCGGCGGCCGTCTTGAGGTCGAGCTCGACGCTGCGCTTGTTGCGGTTGACGTTGAGCGCGAGCGCGCCCATGCCGTCGTGGCGCTGGGGATGGGTCCGGCGGGTGCTGTCGCCCGCAGGGGACTCGACCTTGACGACGTCGGCCCCGAGGTCGCCCATGATCTGGGTGGCGTAGGGGCCCATGACCACCGACGACAGGTCGATCACGCGGATGCCGTGCAGGGCGCCTTCGGACACTTCGTGCCTCCTCGATCGATGACCTCCCCCTTTAAGTTAGGTAGGCTAAGTAATTTACGCAATGTGATACTGTGTTACCTATATGGGTAACCGACAGCATCACCGCACCGTCGATCGCGTCGCCGCGATCCTGGAGGCGGTCGCGAACAGCGCTTCGGGGCTGACGCTCACGCAGCTCGCGGCGCGGCTCGATGCGCCCGTGTCGTCGGTGCAGAAGCTGGTGAACGGCCTGGCCGCCGTCGGGTACCTCGACGAGCAGGAGCGGCACTTCGTGCTCGGCCCGGCGCCGCACGTGCTCACGGTGCGCTCCGGCCGCGTGCCGGTGCGGTCGGTGTCGCACGAGTCGCTGGCCGAGCTGAGCGCGGCCGCCGGGTGCGCGGCACTGCTCGCGGTGCAGGTGGGCGACAACGCGGTGTACGTCGACTGGGCCGGCACCGATGAACCGTTCGACTACGCGCTCTCCCGGTCCCTTCGCTCCGCGCTCCCGCGTACGGCGGCGGGGCGCGTGCTGCTCGCTTCACTGCCGGAAGCCGACCGCCGCGCGGTGGTGGCGCAGGAGCCCGACACCCGCACGGGCGTCGACCTGCTCGCGGAGGCGGCGGAGATCCGCGCGCGGGGCTACGCCGTGGTCGACTCCGGGCACGCCATGGAGACGATGGCCGCGGTGGCCGTGCCCGTCACGGAGTCGGGGCGCGTGGTGGCGGCCGCGGCGCTGGCCGCACCGTCCGAAGTGGTCGCCGCGCGGCTGCCCAAGCTGGTCAGCTTGTTGGGGGAGTGGAGCTCGAAGCTGACGGCGGCCCGCACTTCTCCGGACCCGGCGAGTGCCCCGTGATCAGCCACTGACCTTTGTCTACTTGGGACACGGTGAAGACGCCGAGCGCCGGACCGCCGGAAATGGTGTAGTCGCACGAGTCGATGGTCACCACGCCTGCGGGCGGGGCGCCGGAGACGTACGAGGGCAGTGATTCGGCGTAGTCGTTCTCGTTGGTGACCTGCGCGTGCAGCTTCTCGACGGCCACCTTGCAGTCGGGCTGGCCCACGTCCTGGGCGAACTTGGTCTGGACGGGCTCATCGAACCGGCCGCACGCGTCTTCGACCAGGCCCTGCGCGATGTTGTGGTAGACGAAGCGGACGGCTTCGTACGGGTTCGTCGAGAAGATGTGGTTCGTGTGGTACGTCCCGCCGCCCTCGGCCGCGATCTGGGCGGAGGACTTGCCGTCGTCACTGGGGAAGTAGTGGCGGTAGGCCCACGTGGCCGCGATCCCGAGGATCACCAGCACGATCACCCAGCCCAGGATCTTCCCGCCGAGGCGCTTGAGCCAGCGGGGGACCGGGCGGCGACGGCGGGGTTCCTCGTACGGCGCCAACGCTCCCGGCGGGCCCGGGGGCACGGGTGGCTGCCAGCCCGGCTGGGTCTGCGGCTGGCGGGAGCCCGCGGGGACGAGGCCGGCGTCGGGCATCGGGGCGGGTTGGTTGCCTTGCTGGGCCTGGGTGAAGCGCAGGTAGTCCTGGAACTGCTGGAACTGGCGGAACTGCTCGAGCTGCGCGGCATCCAGCTGTGGCTCGCTCGGGGCGGGCTGGGACGGCTGGGGCAACGCGGGGAGGTGTGGTGAGGACCCCGCGGCGGGCGGTTGCGAACCCGGCGGCAGGCCGTTCGGCACCGGGAACCCTTGCGCCGGAGTCGGGTCGTTCGGTGCGGACGCGGACGGCTGCGACCCCGGCGGCAACCCGTGCTGAGGCGCCGGCGGCTGCTGCGAGCCTGGCCAACCGTCGGAACCAGACTGCCCCGATGGCTGCGGCAACCCGCCCGCAACCGGTTGCGTGCCGTCGGCAGGTCGGGGGCCGGGGCCGGTGGGGTTGTCCGGCTGTCCGTGATCACGCTGCTCCGCCACGTCACCAATGATGCCCGCTCGGCGGCGAATCCCCGAGTCCGGGCGGCTTGTCGCTGGTCAGGCAGGGGGGTGGGCGAAAGCCCGGAAAGCCCTCACGTATAGTTGATGACGGTTCTACCGAAGACCGCTGGTTTTCCGGGTGCTCCACGGCACTCGGAACGAAGGTCCCGCGAGATGAGCGGGCGGCCCGCGCAGGAGGAACGAGGTTCGGCTTCCCTCGGGGAAATGCCGTGTGACGCCCCGTGCTGACTGCGCGTGGGCGTTTTTTCGTCTCAGAGGGCTCTCGAAGGACCAGTGGAATCCACTAGCCAAGAGAGGAGGCGACCATGGCGAAGCCCGACAAGGTGGCGGCCGTCGCCGAGATCGCGGAGAGCTTCCGCAGCAGCTCGGCCACCGTCGTTACCCAGTACACCGGCCTCTCCGTGTCCCAGCTGTCTCAGCTGCGCCGCGCTCTCGGCACCAGTGCCAAGTACCGGGTCGCGAAGAACACCCTCGTGAAGCGTGCCGCCGAGGACGCCGGCGTCCAGGGTCTGGACGACCTGTTCGTCGGTGCCACCGCGATCGCCTTCGTCGAAGGTGAGCCGGTCGACGCCGCGAAGGCGCTTCGCGACTTCGCGAAGGACAACAACGCGCTTGTCATCAAGGGCGGCTACATGGACGGCAAAGCGCTGTCCGTGGACGAGATCACCAAGATCGCCGATCTCGACAGCCGTGAGGTCCTGCTCTCCAAGGCAGCGGGCGCGTTCAAGGCGAAGCTGTCCCAGGCCGCCGCGCTGTTCCAGGCGCCGGCGTCCCAGGTCGCCCGCCTGGCTGCCGCGCTGCAGGAAAAGCAGGGCGACGCCGCCGGTACCGAAGCAGCCGAAGCACCCGCCGAGAGCTGATCACCCCCACCCCGAACGTCGAGTTCGTTTTTCTGAGAGGAAGCCATCATGGCGAAGCTGAGCACCGCCGAGCTGATCGACGCCTTCAAGGAGCTCACCCTTCTTGAGCTGTCGGACTTCGTGAAGGAGTTCGAGACCACCTTCGACGTCACCGCCGCCGCCCCGGCCGCTGTCGTCACCGCCGGCCCGGTCGGCGCCGCCCCGGCCGCCGCCGAGGAGCAGGACGAGTTCGACGTCGTCCTCGAGTCCGCCGGTGACAAGAAGATCCAGGTCATCAAGGTCGTCCGCGAGGTCGTCTCGGGCCTGGGCCTGAAGGAGGCCAAGGAGCTGGTCGAGGCCGCTCCCAAGGCCCTCCTGGAGAAGGTCGACAAGGAGGCCGCCGAGGCCGCCAAGGAGAAGCTCGAGGCCGCCGGCGCCAAGATCACCATCAAGTGATCCCGGGCGCGCAAGCGCCTACCGCACCACCTCGTGAAGGGGCGGGCATCCACTCGGATGCCCGCCCCTTTCTCGTTCACCGGCTCGGCGACCGACTGATCACCGCTCGTGTCCGATTCGCCCGGTCGGACCAGCCGTAACCCGATCGTTGGGCCATCTGGATCTGCGCCACTGGGTGACGTGCACTACCGTGCTGCCAGCGGTCACCGGACAAGGCCACGAACGGGTGAGGTGCTCACCGGCCTCACCAGGGCGGAAAACTGGTGAGTAACCTGTTCGCACTCAGCTCGTTGCACCTGGTTGACGCGGAGATCGCGGCGCGCATCGGCGCGGGCTCCGCTGCCAGTTGCGGCGGGGCGGCGGTGCGCGACGACGCGGAACAGCTCCTGGAGGTGTGATGGGCGCCGAGGTGGTCATCGAAGGTCTGACGAAGTCCTTCGGCAGGCAGACCATCTGGCGGGACGTGACGCTGACGCTGCCCCCGGGTGAAGTGTCCGCGATGCTCGGCCCGTCGGGAACCGGCAAGTCGGTGTTCCTCAAGTCCATGATCGGCCTGCTGAAGCCCGACAAGGGTCGCTGCGTGATCAACGGCGTGGACATCGTCACGTGCTCCGAGCACAAGCTCTACGAGATCCGCAAGCTCTTCGGTGTCCTGTTCCAGGACGGTGCGCTGTTCGGGTCGATGAACCTCTACGACAACGTCGCCTTCCCCTTGCGCGAGCACACCAAGAAGTCCGAGTCCGAGATCCGCCGCATCGTCGGTGAGAAGCTGGAGATGACGGGCCTGGCCGGCGCGGACAAGAAGCTGCCCGGCGAGATCTCCGGCGGTATGCGCAAGCGCGCGGGTCTCGCGCGGGCGCTGGTGCTCGACCCGCAGATCATCCTGGTCGACGAGCCGGACTCCGGTCTGGACCCCGTGCGCACCGCGTACATCTCGCAGCTGCTCATCGACCTGAACACCCAGATCGACGCGACGATCCTCATCGTCTCCCACAACATCAACCTCGCGCGCACCGTGCCCGACAACCTGGGCATGCTGTTCCGCAAGGAGCTCGTGATGTTCGGCCCCCGCGAGGTGCTGCTCACGAGCGACGAGCCCGTGGTCGAGCAGTTCCTCAACGGCCGCAAGCGCGGCCCCATCGGCATGTCCGAGGAGAAGGACACCGCCACGATGGCGCGCGAGGAGGCCGAAGCCGCCGCGGGGCACTCCGACGGCTCGCCCGACGAGGACGTCCGCGGCGTCGTCCCGCAGATGCAGCCCAGCCCCGGCCTGCCCGAGCGCGCGGGCGCCCGCCGCCGGATGGACCGCGTGATGCGGATCCTCCACACGCTCCCGCAGGCCGCACAGGAGGGCATCATCGAGTCCCTCAGCCCGGAGGAGCAGCGGCACTACAACGTGCACGCCGCCCACGCGCCGGCCCGCCGGCCCGGGCCCGAGGACACGCAGCAGATCCCGCGGATCTCCGACCGCGGCCCCGTGCCGAACCAGCACCAGGGCCAGCTGCCCGCCGACCAAGTCGCCCGGATCCCCGGCGGCTCCAGCCCGCAAGGGCCAGGCGGCGGCTACTTCGGCCCCGGCGGCAACGGGCCGGGTGGCGCGTGAGCTCGAACGCAGCACCGGCGAGGAAAATCCCCGGGCACGGCATGCTCCGCGAGACCGGGAACCTGTTCGCCCTCGGTCTCGACATCATCCGCGGCATCTTCCAGCGTCCGTTCCAGCTGCGGGAGTTCATCCAGCAGGCGTGGTTCGTCGCCAGCGTCACGATCCTGCCGACGGCGCTCGTCGCGATCCCGTTCGGTGCGGTCATCTCGCTGCAGTTCGGCGCGCTCGCCCGCCAGCTCGGCGCGCAGTCCTACACCGGCGCCGGCTCCGTGCTCGCCACGGTGCAGCAGGCCAGCCCGCTCGTCACCGCACTGCTGGTCGCCGGCGCGGGCGGCAGCGCGGTCTGTGCCGACATCGGCGCCCGCACCATCCGCGAGGAGATCGACGCGATGGAGGTGCTGGGCGTCTCCGCGGTCCAGCGCCTGATCGTGCCGCGCACGCTCGCGATGATGCTCGTCGCGCTCCTGCTCAACGGCATGGTCAGCGTGATCGGCGTGCTCGGCGGTTACTTCTTCAACGTCGTCCTCCAGGGCGGCACCCCGGGCGCCTACCTGGCGAGCTTCTCCGCGCTGGCGCAGCTGCCCGACCTCTGGGTCGGTGAGCTCAAGGCCTTGATCTTCGGCTTCATCGCCGCGGTCGTGGCCGCCTACCGGGGTCTGCACCCCAGCGGCGGCCCGAAGGGCGTGGGCGACGCGGTGAACCAGTCGGTGGTCATCACGTTCCTGCTGCTCTTCGTCGTGAACTTCGTGATCACGCTGATCTACCTGCAGATCGTGCCCGGAAAGCTGGACTGACATGACGTTCATCTCGGGTGCCAAGCGCGTCGCCCACCGTCCGCTGGAGACCCTGGACACCCTGGGCGACCAGATGTCCTTCTACGGCCGCGCACTGCTGTGGACTCCGCGCACGCTGCGCCGCTACATGAAGGAAGTCCTGCGCCTGCTCGCCGAGGTGAGCTTCGGCTCCGGCTCGCTCGCGGTCATCGGCGGCACGGTCGGCGTGATGGTCGGCCTCACGCTCTTCACCGGTGTCCTCGTGGGCCTGCAGGGCTACTCGGCCCTGAACTCCATCGGCACCTCGGCGTTCACCGGCTTCCTCACCGCGTTCTTCAACACCCGAGAGATCGCGCCGCTCGTCGCGGGCCTGGCCCTGTCGGCCACGGTCGGCGCCGGCTTCACCGCGCAGCTGGGCGCCATGCGGATCTCCGAGGAGATCGACGCGCTGGAAGTCATGGGTGTGCCGAGCCTGCCGTACCTGGTGACCACGCGGATCATCGCCGGGTTCGTGGCCGTGATCCCGCTCTACATCATCGGCCTGCTGAGCTCGTACCTCGCGTCGCGGCTGGTGGTCATCTACATCTACGGCCAGTCAGCGGGTACCTACGACCACTACTTCGATCTTTTCCTACCACCGCAAGACGTTCTGTACTCGTTCATCAAGGTGCTGATCTTCAGCGTCTTGATCATTCTTTCGCACTGCTACTTCGGCTACCGCGCCTCCGGTGGGCCGGCCGGTGTGGGCGTGGCGGTGGGCCGCGCGGTGCGCCTTTCCATCGTCACGGTTTCGATCGTGAACTTCTTCATCGGTTTCGCCATCTGGGGGACCGACGTCACGGTGAGGATTGCGGGATGATCACACTACGGCGCAGGCTCTTGGGCCTGCTGCTCGTGGCGCTGCTCGTGGGAGGTGTGGCCCTGAGCATCGCCTTGTACGACAAGGCGTTCACGAAGTTCGTGACGGTGAAGCTCGAGGCCGACAGCATCGGCAACCAGCTGCTGGAGCAGTCGGACGTGAAGGTGCGCGGCCTGATCGTGGGGTCGGTCAAGACCATCACCGCCACCAGCGACGGGGCCGAGCTCACACTGGACCTCCAGCCGGACTACGTGAAGCTGATCCCGGAGAACGTCTCCGCGCGCTTCCTGCCCAAGACGCTCTTCGGCGAGCGCTACGTCTCGCTCGAGATCCCGAAGAACCCATCGGCCAAGACGCTCGCCGACGGCGACGTGATCCCGCAGGACCGCACCTCGGGCGCGATCGAGCTGGAGCAGGCGCTGCAGCACCTGCTGCCGGTGCTCCAGGCGGTGCAGCCGCAGAAGCTGTCGAGCACGCTCACCGCGATCTCCACCGCGCTGCAGGGCCGCGGCAAGCCGCTCGGCGAGACGCTCTCGCAGCTGGGCGACTACATCGGCAAACTGAACCCGCACGAGCCGCAGCTGCAGCACAACCTCAAGGCGCTGGCGGACTTCTCCGACAACCTGAGCGCGTCGGCGCCGGACCTGGTGCAGAGCCTCGACAACCTGAGCACGACCACCCGCACCGTGGTGGACGAGCAGCAGAACCTGGCGAGCCTCTACCGCAACCTGACCGCGGCTTCGCAGGACGTGCAGTCGTTCCTGGAAGCCAACTCCCAGAACATCATCAGCCTCGCCGACACCGCGCGGCCCACGGCCGAGCTGCTCGCCAAGTACGCGCCGGAGTACCCGTGCGTGATCGGGCAGATGTCGAAGCTCGTGCCGGTGGTCGACAAGGCACTGGGCAAGGGTACGAACGAGCCCGGCCTGCACGCGACGATCGAGGTGGTCGTGAACCGCGGTCCCTACAAGCCGGGTCAGGACGAGCCGCGGTTCGAGGACAAGCGCGGCCCGCGCTGCTACGACCTCAAGAACCTGCCGAACCCGTTCCCGCAGGAGCCGCCGGACGGCGCGTTCAAGGACGGCACCACCCACACGACGTCGCCCAACTCGCACAGCACCGGCGTGAACCCGGGCAACTTCCTCGCCGACGCCGCGGGCCTCGGCGGCGGCACGAGCGGCGGGGACCCGGCGTACTCGGGCGCGGAGAACGACTTCCTCGGTCAACTCGTGTCCCCGCAGGTCGGGATGCCGGAAGGTGACTTCCCCGGGTGGGGCTCGCTGCTCGTCGGCCCGCTCTACCGGGGTGCGGAGGTGACGGTGAAGTGAGGGGACTGGCCGCACCGCTGATCAAGCTGTCGATCTTCGTGGTGATCACCGTGCTGTTCACCGCCGTGCTCGGGATCAGCATCGCGAACATCAACACCACCAGCACCAAGGACTACTCGGCGCGCTTCACCGACGCGACGCTGCTGCTCAACGGCGACGACGTCCGCATCGCCGGCGTCCGCGTGGGCACGGTGAAGGACGTGAAGATCGTCGACAAGCGCCAGGCGCAGGTCGACTTCGAGGTCGACGCCGGACGGCAGCTGCCGGCGGGTGTCACCGCGCAGATCAAGTTCCGCAACCTCGTCGGCCAGCGCTACCTCTCGCTCGGCGAAGGCAGCGACACCTCCGGCAAGACGCTGCCCCCGGGCGGCACGATCCCGCTCGAGCGCACCACGCCCGCGCTGGACCTGACCGAGCTGTTCAACGGGTTCAAGCCGCTGTTCACCGCGCTGAACCCCGACGACGTCAACAAGCTCTCCTACGAGGTCATCCAGGTCCTGCAGGGCGAGGGCGGCACCGTCGAGAGCTTGTTGTCGCACACCGCTTCGCTGGCCACCACGATCGCCGACAAAGACAAGGTGATCGGCGAGGTGATCGACAACCTCAACTCGGTGCTCGACACGGTCAACGCGCACACGCCGCAGCTGAGCGACCTGATCGTGAAACTGCAGCAGCTGGTGTCCGGCCTGGCCGCCGACCGCAAGCCGATCGGCGACGCGATCGACAGCCTCGGCAACCTGGCCCAGACCACCGCCGGCCTGCTCGGCGACGCGCGCCAGCCGCTGAAGGACGACATCAGCGCGCTGGGCGACCTGACCACGAAGCTGAACAAGAACGAGCCGACGCTGGAGCACTTCATCCAGTTCCTGCCCCAGAAGGTGAGCGCGCTGACCCGCACCGCCGACTACGGCTCCTGGTTCAACTTCTACGCCTGCTCGCTCAAGGGCAGTGTTTCCCTGCCGCCGCTGATCAACCAGCCGCTCGACGTGCCGCTGTTGCCGTCCAACCGGGAGAGGTGCAGCGGATGAAGTCCTTCCAGAAGCGCAACCCCGTCCCGATCGCCCTGGTCGGGCTCGCGGTCCTCGTGCTCGGCTTCGTCGCCGCGCTCAACTCCGACGACCTGCCGGTGATCGGCGGCGGCACGACCTACAGCGCCGAGTTCTCCGAGGCCGCCGGGCTCACGACCGACAACGACGTGCGCATCGCCGGCGTGAAGGTCGGCAAGGTCTCCGAGATCAAGCTCGACGGCGCCAGCGTCAAGGTGTCGTTCAAGGTCAAGGACGCCTGGCTCGGCGACAAGACCTCGGCCGCGATCAAGATCAAGACGCTGCTGGGCCAGAAGTACCTGTCCCTGGACCCGCAGGGTGTCGGCACGCTCAACCCGGACCAGCCGATCCCGCGCGACCGCACGATGTCGCCCTACGACGTGCTCGACGCGTTCCGCGGCCTTTCGCAGACCGTCGACGACATCAACACCGACCAGCTCGCGAAGAGCTTCGACACCATCACGCAGACCTTCGCCAACACCCCCGAGGACGTGAAGGGCGCGCTCTCGGGCCTGTCGAAGCTCTCGGACACCATCGCCTCGCGCGACGCCCAGCTGTCGAACCTGCTGGCCAACACCCGCGAGGTGTCGCAGACGCTGGTCGACCGCGACGCCGAGGTCCAGAAGCTGATCACCGACGGCAACCAGCTGCTCGACGAGATCTCCAAGCGCGAGCAGGCCATCACCGCGCTGCTCGACGGCTCCAAGGAACTCGCGACGCAGCTGCAGGGCCTCGTCGACGACAACGACAAGCAGCTCGACCCCGTGCTCACGCAGCTGGACCAGCTGACGTCGATGCTGCAGCGCAACCAGGACTCGCTCGCGCAGGGCATCGCCAAGTTCGCCCCGTTCGTGCGCGTGTTCACCAACACCATCGGCACCGGGCACTGGTTCGACAACTACATCTGCGGCCTGGTGCTGCCCTCGGTCGGCCCGCTCAACCAAGAGGGGTGCTACACGAAATGAGTGACACCCGGTTCGGCCAGTCGCTCCTGCGCGGCGCGTCCATCGCCGTCGTGCTCGCCCTCGTGGTCGCGGGCGGCATCTGGTGGACGCTCAAGGACGCGGGGCGCAACCACCTCACCGCGTACTTTTCCGGCGCCGTCGGCCTCTACGAGGGCAACAGCGTGCGGATGCTCGGCGTCGACCTCGGCACGGTCACCAAGGTCCAGCCCATGGGCAACCAGGTGCGCGTGGACTTCGAGTACGACCGATCGGTGCCGGTGCCCGCCGACGCGAAGGCGCTGATCGTCTCGCCGTCGCTGGTCAGCGACCGCTACATCCAGCTCGCGCCCGCGTACACCGGCGGCCCGAAGATCTCCGACGGCGCCGTGATCCCGCTCAACCGCACCGAAGTCCCGCTCGAGGTCGACCAGCTCGCCGCGAGCCTCGCGAAGGTGAGCGAGACCCTCGGCCCCAACGGCGCCAACAAGAACGGCTCGCTCTCGGACCTGCTCAACACCGTCGCGAAGAACGTGGACGGCAACGGCCAGGCCCTGCACGACACGATCGCCAAGCTCGGCCAGGCGTCCGGCACGCTCGCCGGCAACAAGGACGACCTGTTCCAGACCGTGCAGAACCTCGGCCAGTTCTCGCAGACGCTGGTCAACAGCGACAGCCAGGTGCGCCAGTTCGAGAGCCAGCTCGCCGACGTGAGCGGGTACCTGGCGGGGGAGAAGGACGACCTCGCCGCCACCGTGCAGCAGCTGAGCACCACGCTGCAGTCGGTGCAGGGCTTCATCGAGCAGAACCGCGGCCGGCTCAAGTCCAATGTGGACAAGCTGGCCAGTGTCACCAAGGTGCTCGTGGACCAGCGCAGCGCGCTCGCCGAGATCCTCGACGTGGCGCCGGTGGCGCTGTCGAACCTCGTGAACGTCTACAACGGCTCCTCGGGCACGCTCGACGCGCGGCCGAACCTCAACGAGCTCACCCAGCCGCCGCTGGTGATGGTCTGCAACCTGCTCAAGCAGACGCCCGACGCGCTCAAGCTGCTCGGCGACACGTGCGGCTCGATCGCCGGTGTCGTCGACGGCCTCGTGCCGCTGCCCTCGACGGCGCAGGTGGTGCAGGCCATGTCCAACGGCCAGCTGCCACCACTGCCGCTCCCGCTCGCGGGCCAGGTCTACGGGACGGGGAGCTGAGCCGATGAAGCGCCTCAGGAAGTTCGCCGCCGCCGGCGCCGTCACCACGGTGTCCGCGCTGCTGCTGTCCGGCTGTGGGTTCACCGGCATCTACGACGTGCCGCTGCCCGGTGGCGCCGATCTCGGCAGCCACCCGTACAAGGTCAAGGTGCAGTTCGCCGACGTGCTGGACCTCGTGCCGCAGGCCGGCGTGAAGGTCAACGAGGTGCCCGTCGGCCAGGTCGAATCCGTGGGGCTCACCCCCGACGGCTGGCACGCCGAGGTCACCGTGGAGATCAACGGCGACGTGAAGCTGCCGGCCAACGCGCTGGCCAACGTGAAGCAGTCGAGCCTGCTCGGCGAGAAGTACGTGGAGCTCTCCTCGCCCGGTGACGGCCAGGCGCAGGGCACGCTCGCGAACAACGCCACGATCCCGCTCGCGCGCACCGGCCGCGACGTCGAGGTCGAAGAGGTGCTCGGCGCGTTGTCGCTGCTGCTGAACGGCGGTGGCGTCGAGCAGCTCAACACCATCACCAAGGAGCTGAACAACGCGACGTCGGGCAAGGAGCCCGACATCAAGGCGTTGCTGGACAACGCCAACGAGCTCGTGACCAACCTCGACGAGCAGTCGCGCAACATCACCCGCGCGCTCGACGGGCTCGACCGGCTCTCGATGACGCTCAGGGACCAGAAGGACAAGCTGGTGGGCGCCGTCGACAACCTGGGCCCCGGCATCGGTGTGCTGGAGCAGCAGCGCGGCCAGCTCGTGACCATGCTCAACGCGCTGAACAACCTCTCCGGTGTCGCCACCGACACGGTGAACAAGAGCAAGGCGGACCTCGTGGCCGACCTCAAGGCGCTCACGCCGACGCTGCAGAAGCTCGGCGAGGCGGGCAACGACCTGCCGCAGGCGCTGCAGATCCTGCTGACCTTTCCGTTCACCGACCAGGCCTACGACGACGTGAAGGGCGACTACTTCAACCTCTTCGCGAAGGTCGACCTGAACCTCAAGGACATCATCGACAACCTGGGCCGCAGCCGGGACAACCCGCTGTCGAACCTGCTGCCGGTGCCGGGCCTTACCGGTGGCACGCAGGGCGACCAGCCGCCGCTGCTACCGCTCGGGGGCCAGTCGGGGTCGAACGC
The DNA here is from genome assembly GCF_040678995.1 of Amycolatopsis sp. NPDC049253. NCBI lineage: Bacteria > Bacillati > Actinomycetota > Actinomycetes > Pseudonocardiales > Pseudonocardiaceae > Amycolatopsis > Amycolatopsis sp. NPDC049253. The sequence continues at coordinate 730,314 of NZ_JBFAQX010000001.1, forward strand.
GAAGCCGAACTCCAGTGGTGGCCAGGGCGGTGGCCAGCCGTCGCAGGGCGGGCTGTCCGGGCTCTTCGGGATCCTCTCGGGAGGTGCGGGCTGATGTTGCTGCGCAAGACGAAGTTCCAGCTCGTGGCCTTCGCGATCATTTCGATCGTGGCGCTCGTCTACGCCCTGATCCGCTTCGCCGGCCTCGGCTCGGTGTTCGGCAGCAGCGGCTACACGGTGAAACTCGAGCTCAACGAGTCGGGTGGCATCTTCACCAACGCCGAGGTGACCTACCGCGGCTTCAACATCGGGCGCGTCGGCCAGCTGCGGCTCACGCAGACCGGCCTGGAGGCCGACCTCGTCATCGACCCGTCGGCGCCGCAGGTGCCCGCGGACCTCGACGCCGTGGTCGCCAACCGCTCGGCCGTGGGCGAGCAGTACGTGGACCTGCGGCCGAAGAACGACAAGGGTCCGTACCTCGCGGGCGGCTCGGTGATCCCGGCGGCGAAGACGACCGTGCCGGTCAGCACCGACCGGCTGCTGTCCGACCTCGACTCGCTGGCGGCCTCGGTGCCCACCGACTCGCTGCGCACGGTCGTGGACGAGTCCTACGACGCGTTCCGCGGCACCGGCGGTGACCTGCAGCAGCTGCTCGACACCGCGCAGAGCTTCACGGCCACGGCCCAGCAGTACCTGCCGCAGACCGTGCAGCTGCTCGACGCCGGCGGCCAGGCGCTGGACACGCAGAACCACGAGGCGTCGAACTTCGCGGACTTCTCCAAGAACCTCAACGAGCTCACCGGCACGCTGAAGAACTCCGACGGTGACCTGCGCAAGCTCATCGGCATCACGCCGCAGGTCGCGGCGCAGATCGACCAGGTCGTCAACGAGACCGGGCCGGGCCTGGGCGCGCTCACGGCGAACCTGCTGACCACGGCCAACGTCACCGTGACCCGCCTCGACGGCATCGAGCAGGGCCTGGTGACCTACCCGGCGCTGGCCGGCGCGGCCTCGAGCGTGGCGCCGGGCGACGGCACCGCCCACCTCGGGCTCGTGCTGAACCTGTTCAACCCGCCGGCCTGCACGAAGGGCTACCTGCCCTACAGCCAATACCGCACAGGGGCCGACACGTCGCCCCGACCGGCCGACGACAATGTGTACTGTGCCGAGCCCAAGGGCAGCCCGATCAACGTCCGCGGCTCGCAGAACGCGCCGTACGGCGGGGCCCCGGTCGCGCCGTCGCAGGCCGACGTGGACGCCAACGCCGGCCGTCCGGCCCAGGAGCTGCAGGACATGCGCGACGCCGCCGTGCCGGGCGTAGCCGGAAGCCCGGGTGTCTCGTTGAACAGCCTGGGAGCGCTGCTCGGCCTCGCCGGTTGAGGTGGTCGGCGCTGACGAGGATTTGATGACCGTTACCTACCCTGGAGTGATATGAGTTCCGAACAGGCCGCCGCCGAGGAAGAGGTGACCTCGTCGCCGCCGGAGGCCCCGGCTTCCGCTTCGGAGACCGCGTCGGCCGCCTCGTCGGCCAAGCGGTCCCTGCCGGGCTCGCCGCGCGTGTGGCTCTTCGGCGCCGGGGCGTTCGCGCTCGCCGCCTTCGTGGTCGCGGTGGTCTTCGGAATCATGTGGTGGGTCGCGGGCACGGGGGAGAACGCGGCACTGGCGCAGTCGCGTGACGACGTCGTGAAGGCGGGCGCCAACGCCGTGAAGGCCTACACCGAGGTGGACTACCAGAACCTCGACGCCGTCTTCGCCCGCCAGAAGGCCGTGTCCGACGACGACATGGCCAAGCAGATCGACCAGCTGAAGCCCACCTACGGCAAGGCGCTGACCGACGCGAAGACGAAGGTCACCACGACCGTGCAGGACATCGCGGTCGAGGAGCTCGACGACCACGAGGGCAAGGCCAGCTTCCTGGCCGCCATCACCACCGACGTCACCCAGGGCGCGCAGAGCTCCTCGAAGGCGCTGCGCCTGGAGGTCTCGATGACCCGCGTCGGGAACGACTGGAAGCTGTCCGGCATCGACAACGTCCCCCTCGTCGCCTCCGGCCAGTAGCTTCACCGCAGAACGGAGTTCTCCTAGTGCCCCCCTCCCGCCGCCAGCCGCCCCGCAGCAGCACCCCGCCGGCCCGCCGGCCGAGGGTCGCCGGGCTGCGCAAGCCGTCGAGCGCGGACGCGGCACCTGCGTCCACCGACGAGCGGCCGACCGCCGCGCCCGCTCCCGCCGCCAAGCCGCGCCCGCGTCCGGTGCCGCGGACCGGCCCGCTGACCAGCGCGGACCCGTCCGAGGTCACGCAGGAGATCCGGTTCCCGAAGAGCGCGGGGATCTCGCGGTCGCGGGGGCTGGCCACGGAGGACACTTCGGACGCTTCCGACGCTTCTGACGTGGCCACCGCGGCCGAGGACGAAGCGGTGGTCGACGCCCTCACCGGCGAGGCCGTGGACACCGAAGCTCCTGGGGAAACCGACGAACCTGTCCGCACGGCTCCCCGCCGCAAGCGCCGGGACTCGGGCCGCGCGAAGCCCGTGGACGTCGACGAGGCCGAGCAGGAGGCCGCCGGCGCTCCTGTCGTGCCGCCGCCGTGGGCGAAGCAGCCGCGCCGGGACCGCACGGTCGCGCTGACCGTCGTGCTGCTCGTGGTGGGCCTGGTGTTCGCCGCGGGCGCGGTGTTCTTCAAGCTCGGCTACGACGACGCCGCCGACTCCACCAGCAACACGGCGCTGCTGGACGTCGCGAAGACCGCGCAGGTCAAGGACCAGGTCTCCAAGGCCACCGAGGCGCTGTTCTCCTACGACTACAACAACATCAAGAAGACCGAGGACGCCGCCAACGGCCTGCTCGCCAACGACAGCGTCAAGGCCAAGTACAACTCGCTCATGGGCGAGGTGAAGCGCCTCGCTCCGCAGCAGAAGATGGTGGTGACCTGCAAGGTCACGCGCAGCGCCGTGATCATGCTCAACGGCGACCTCGCGCGCGTGATGGTGTTCGTGGACCAGACCTCCACGCGCGCCGACACCAAGCAGACCACCGCCGGCTCGGCCCAGCTGCACGTCGACGCGCAGCTGCAGGGTGACACGTGGAAGATCACCGACCTCGACACGTACAAGGCCCCGCCGCCGCCCGCGGCCAACGCGCCGGCCTCGTCGGCCCCGGCTTCGCCGCCGCCGTCGAAGTAAGGTCCAAGCAGAAGGCCCGGTGCCCGCCTTGAGCGGGTGCCGGGCCTCTTGCTTTGCGGTCGGGCCCTCAGCAGAGCGACTGCAGGGCCGTGCGCAGCGCGGTGCGGTGCAGCTCGTCGAGGTGGTCGACGACGTCGGCCGAGATCTGTGCCTCGAGCACGTCCACGCGGCAGGGGGCGCCGGGCTCGCGGACGTCGTTCGTGGCCACCAGCTCGGTCAGCAGTGACGTCGTGAGCTCGTCCAGCTCGGCGCGGATCTCGGTGAGGTCCGGGCGCGTCGTGGGCGCCTGCCCGGGGTGCGCGGTCCAGCGGTCGAACAGCCCCCGCTGCACGACCTTGCTGGCGGTGATCTGGTCGGAGAAGAACGCGGCCGTGCGCTCGGGGTCCAGCCCGAGCGCGAACGCGCGCGTGCGCACCGCGGCCAGCTCCTGCTCCTCCCGCGCCGGATCGTCGATGGGCTTGTCGGTGCCGAACTTCGACGCGGCCACGCGATCACCCACCCGCAGCCGCTCGACCACCAGGTCGGTGAGCGGCCCGAGCCGGCCGAACGCGTGGCCCGCGGCGCCGGTGGTGTCTGTGACGGTCTTTTCGGATGCGGCCATGGCCTGAGTGCCTCCGACGGTGAGTACGGCCAGCGCGACGGTGAGGACCACGGCGGAGCGGCGAGCGGTCCCGTTCCCGACCATGAACCCTCCGTCGTGAGCCGGCGACCAGGATCGGATCCGATTTTAGCGGTGGGGAATTTACGAAACCCGGACAATCTCGCCGGGTGGACACGCAATCGCGCCGATGCCGGATTTGTCTGCCCGGACGTACCGCGGATCTCGGCCCCACGGGTCACGCGAGCCGGCCGGTGGCCTGCGGGCAAGCGCCGAGCTCCCCGTGGCGCGCCGAGTTGCCCACGGCCGGCCAAACTGCCGGTGACCCAAGGCGCCCGAACGTCCTTCAGCCGGGCACCACACCCGGCCCGCAGGTCACGGACCGGTTCACCCGGACCCGCCGTGAGGAGGCTGTCGCCGGCTCTCGGCGGGGCGCTGTGCGTGGTCTCGTAGGTCGCGGACCGGTTCCGTCGGATGCGGCATGAGCGGGCTGTCGCCGGCTCTCGGCGGGGCGCTGTGCGTGGTCCCGCAGGTCGCGGACCGGTTCCGTTGGATGCGGCATGAGGGGGCTGCCCCGGCCCTCGGCGGGACGCTGCGCGTGGTCTCGCAGGCCACGGACCGGCTCAGTCGGATGCGGCATGAGGGGGCTGCCGCCGGCTCTCGGCGGGGCGCTGCGCGCGGTCCCGCAGGTCGCGGCCTATCTCCTCGAGCCGCCACGAGCAACCCGCCACGAGGATCCCGGCGGCCCTTCATCCGGGAATCACACCCGGCCCCACGGGTCACGGAACACCACTGTGCCTGCCACCCGCCCTCAGCCGCTCACCGCACCCGGGCTCCGCAGGCTGTGGACCAGCCCACCCGGCCCGCCACAACCAGCCCGCGACGGGCCCTCGTCCGCGACCTCACACCTCACCCTGGGCCGACTGGACCACTCACCCCACAACCCCGATTCGTGACGCAGAACACCGTTTAAACCCGCACCCAACCCGCCCCTCGACCGCGATTCCCCAGGTACCGGCGGGTAAGCGGGATGATCATCCCGCTTGTCACCCTCCGCATGCCCCGATCGACGCTGCGCCAACCGGTCGGACCCCCGAGTGGCATCTTGACTCGAAGGCGTCGTGGGTTCAGGCTTACTGCCAACGGTCACGGCCGGGAGCGCGAACCTTGCGGGAGGGACGCAGAACCCGGGCAGGCCGGAGGCATTGCTACAACGCCGCGAGGCAGGCTGGGCCCCATCGGGAGCGCCCCCTGGACAGACCGCGTCGTTCGGGCTAGACTGCCTCTTTGCGCTGCCCTCTTTCAGGCTGCCCGGAGCCGGTAGTTAGGATAGTGGGCACACGGCACCCCTGACAGTCCGCGACGGCACCTGTTGCCATTGCGGCTGCTCACCGCTCATTGTCCCCGGAAGGACGCATCTTGGCAGTCTCTCCCGCGAACCAGGCCACTGCTGCGACCACCTCGGCTGTATCCCGCTCGGAGTCCACGGGTATCCCCGGCGCGCCCAAGCGGGTCTCCTTCGCAAAGATTCGCGAGCCCCTTAACACCCCCAACCTGCTGGACGTGCAGCTCCAGTCGTTCCAGTGGTTCACCGGCGACGAGGCGTGGTTCGAGCGCCGCGTCAACGAAGGTGACGAGAACCCGGTCGGCGGCCTGGAGGAGGTCCTCAACGAGATCTCCCCGATCGAGGACTTCTCCGGTTCCATGTCGCTGTCCTTCTCCGCCCCGCGCTTCGACGAGGTCAAGGCCTCGATCGAGGAGTGCAAGGACAAGGACATGACCTACGCGGCCCCGCTGTTCGTCACGGCGGAGTTCGTCAACAACAACACCGGTGAGATCAAGAGCCAGACGGTCTTCCTCGGCGACTTCCCGGTGATGACGGACAAGGGCACCTTCATCATCAACGGCACGGAGCGGGTCGTCGTGTCCCAGCTCGTGCGTTCTCCGGGCGTGTACTTCGACAGCAGTGTCGACAAGACGACCGACAAGGACGTCTTCAGCGTGCGCGTCATCCCGAGCCGCGGTGCGTGGCTCGAGTTCGACGTCGACAAGCGCGACACCGTCGGCGTGCGCATCGACCGCAAGCGCCGCCAGCCGGTCACCGTGCTGCTGAAGGCGTTGGGCTGGACCACCGAGGCGATCCGCGAGCGCTTCTCCTTCTCGGAGACGCTGCTGGCCACCCTCGAGAAGGACCACACCGCCGGCACCGACGAGGCGCTGCTCGACATCTACCGCAAGCTCCGTCCGGGCGAGCCGCCCACGAAGGAGAGCGCGCAGACGCTGCTGGAGAACCTGTTCTTCAAGCCGAAGCGCTACGACCTGGCCAAGGTCGGCCGCTACAAGGTCAACAAGAAGCTCGGTCTCGACACCCCGTACGACACCGGCACGCTGACCGAAGAGGACATCGTCTCGGCCATCGAGTACCTGGTCCGGCTCCACGCCGGCGAGGACAAGATGACCAGCGTGTCGAACGTCGAGGTGCCGGTCGAGACCGACGACATCGACCACTTCGGCAACCGCCGCCTGCGCACGGTGGGCGAGCTGATCCAGAACCAGATCCGGGTCGGCCTCTCCCGCACCGAGCGCGTCGTGCGCGAGCGCATGACCACGCAGGACGTCGAAGCGATCACGCCGCAGACCCTGATCAACATCCGCCCGATCGGCGCGGCGATCAAGGAGTTCTTCGGCACCTCGCAGCTGTCGCAGTTCATGGACCAGAACAACCCGCTGTCGGGCCTGACCCACAAGCGCCGCCTCTCGGCGCTGGGCCCCGGCGGTCTGTCCCGTGAGCGCGCCGGCATGGAGGTCCGTGACGTCCACCCGTCGCACTACGGCCGCATGTGCCCGATCGAGACGCCGGAAGGCCCGAACATCGGCCTGATCGGTTCGCTCTGCTCCTACGCGCGGGTCAACCCGTTCGGTTTCATCGAGACGCCGTACCGCAAGGTCGTCGAGGGCCAGGTCACCGACCAGGTCGACTACCTCACGGCCGACGAGGAAGACCGCTTCGTCAAGGCGCAGGCCAACGCGCCGATCACCGACGACGGCCACTTCGTCGAGAGCAAGGTCCTGGGTCGCCGCAAGGGCGGCGAGGTCGAGCTGATCGACCCGCTCGAGATCGACTACATGGACGTGTCGCCGCGGCAGATGGTCTCCGTCGCCACCGCGATGATCCCGTTCCTGGAGCACGACGACGCGAACCGCGCGCTGATGGGCGCGAACATGCAGCGCCAGGCCGTGCCGCTGCTGCGCAACCAGGCCCCGTACGTGGGCACGGGTGTGGAGCTGCGTGCTGCGGTCGACGCCGGTGACGTCCTCGTGGCCGAGCAGGCCGGCGTGGTCGAGGAGCTGTCCGCGGACATCATCACGATCATGCACGACGACGGCACGCGGAAGAGCTACGGACTGTACAAGTTCCGCCGCTCCAACCACGGCACGTGCTTCAACCACCGCCCGATCGTCGACGAGGGTGACCGCGTCGAGAAGGGCCAGGTCATCGCCGACGGCCCGTCCACCGAGAACGGTGAGATGGCGCTGGGCAAGAACCTGCTCGTGGCGGTCATGCCGTGGGAGGGCCACAACTACGAGGACGCGATCATCCTCTCCGAGCGTCTGGTGCAGGACGACGTGCTCACGTCGATCCACATCGAGGAGCACGAGATCGACGCCCGCGACACCAAGCTGGGCGCCGAGGAGATCACCCGGGACATCCCGAACGTCTCCGAGGAGGTGCTCGCCGACCTCGACGAGCGCGGCATCATCCGCATCGGTGCCGAGGTCCGCGACGGCGACATCCTGGTCGGCAAGGTCACGCCGAAGGGCGAGACCGAGCTGACGCCGGAAGAGCGCCTGCTGCGCGCGATCTTCGGTGAGAAGGCCCGCGAAGTCCGCGACACCTCGCTGAAGGTGCCGCACGGCGAGACCGGCAAGGTCATCGGCATCCGCGTGTTCTCGCGCGAGGACGACGACGAGCTGCCCCCGGGCGTCAACGAGCTGGTCCGCGTCTACGTGGCCCAGAAGCGCAAGATCCAGCCGGGCGACAAGCTCGCCGGCCGCCACGGCAACAAGGGCGTCATCGGCAAGATCCTGCCCGCCGAGGACATGCCCTTCATGGAGGACGGCACGCCGGTCGACATCATCCTGAACACCCACGGTGTTCCGCGACGGATGAACATCGGCCAGATCCTCGAGCTGCACCTGGGCTGGCTGGCGTCGCAGGGCTGGACGATCGAGGGCAACCCGGAGTGGGCGAAGAACCTCTCCGAGGAGCTCTACGACGTCGCGCCGAACACGAACACCGCCACCCCGGTGTTCGACGGCGCGAAGGAAGAGGAGCTCACCGGGCTGCTGGGCTCGACCAAGCCGAACCGCGACGGCGAGCGCATGGTCAAGGAGAACGGCAAGGCCACGCTGTTCGACGGCCGCTCCGGCGAGCCGTACCCGTACCCGGTGTCCGTCGGCTACATGTACATCCTGAAGCTGCACCACCTGGTCGACGACAAGATCCACGCCCGCTCCACCGGCCCGTACTCGATGATCACGCAGCAGCCGCTGGGTGGTAAGGCGCAGTTCGGTGGCCAGCGCTTCGGTGAGATGGAGTGCTGGGCGATGCAGGCGTACGGCGCTGCCTACACGCTGCAGGAGCTGCTCACGATCAAGTCGGACGACGTGGTCGGCCGCGTGAAGGTGTACGAGGCCATCGTCAAGGGGGAGAACATCCCCGAGCCGGGTATCCCGGAGTCGTTCAAGGTGCTCCTGAAGGAGCTCCAGTCGCTGTGCCTGAACGTCGAGGTGCTCTCCAGCGACGGTGCGGCCATCGAGATGCGCGACTCCGACGACGAGGACCTCGAGCGCGCCGCGGCCAACCTCGGCATCAACCTGTCCCGCAACGAGTCGCCCAGCGTGGACGACGTCGTGCACTGACCGGTGTCGAGCGGGGACCTGCCTCCCGTGGGTCCCCGCTCCACCGCCGACCCCTCTAGCCGAAACAACCCCAAGGGGACATAGACGTGCTGGACGTCAATTTCTTCGATGAGCTCCGCATTGGTCTCGCCACGGCTGACGACATCCGTCAGTGGTCGTACGGCGAGGTCAAGAAGCCGGAGACCATCAACTACCGGACGCTCAAGCCCGAGAAGGACGGCCTCTTCTGCGAGAAGATCTTCGGCCCGACCCGGGACTGGGAGTGCTACTGCGGCAAGTACAAGCGCGTCCGCTTCAAGGGCATCATCTGTGAGCGCTGCGGCGTCGAGGTGACCCGCGCCAAGGTGCGCCGTGAGCGGATGGGCCACATCGAGCTGGCCGCGCCCGTCACCCACATCTGGTACTTCAAGGGTGTTCCCTCCCGCCTGGGCTACCTGCTGGACCTGGCGCCGAAGGACCTCGAGAAGATCATCTACTTCGCGGCCTACGTCATCACGGGCGTGAACGCGGAGCTGCGCCACAACGACCTGCCGACCCTCGAGAACGAGATCGGCGTCGAGCGCAAGAACCTCGAGACGAAGCGTGACGCGGACATCGAGGCTCGCGCGCAGAAGCTGGAAGCCGACCTGGCCGAGCTGGAGGCGGAGGGCGCCAAGTCCGACGTGCGCCGCAAGGTCAAGGAAGGCGGCGAGCGCGAGATGCGTCAGCTGCGCGACCGCGCCGGCCGCGAGCTCGACCGCCTCGAGGAGGTCTGGACGACCTTTACGAAGCTCGACGCGCGTCAGCTGATCGCCGACGAGCTGCTGTACCGCGAGCTCGTCGACCGCTACGGCGAGTACTTCACCGGCGGCATGGGCGCGGAGGCCATCCAGAAGCTGGCCACCGAGTTCGACGTCGCCGCCGAGGCCGACAGCCTGCGCGACACCATCCGCAACGGCAAGGGCCAGAAGAAGCTGCGCGCGCTCAAGCGCCTCAAGGTCGTGGCCGCCTTCCAGGCGACCGGCAACGACCCGCGCGGCATGGTGCTCGACGCCGTGCCGGTCATCCCGCCGGACCTGCGCCCGATGGTGCAGCTCGACGGTGGCCGCTTCGCGACGTCGGACCTGAACGACCTGTACCGCCGCGTGATCAACCGCAACAACCGCCTCAAGCGGCTCATCGACCTCGGCGCGCCCGAGATCATCGTGAACAACGAGAAGCGGATGCTGCAGGAGGCCGTCGACGCGCTGTTCGACAACGGCCGCCGCGGCCGTCCCGTCACCGGCCCGGGCAACCGGCCGCTGAAGTCGCTGTCCGACCTGCTCAAGGGCAAGCAGGGCCGGTTCCGCCAGAACCTGCTCGGCAAGCGCGTGGACTACTCGGGCCGTTCGGTCATCATCGTCGGCCCGCAGCTGAAGCTGCACCAGTGCGGTCTGCCGAAGGACATGGCGCTGGAGCTGTTCAAGCCGTTCGTCATGAAGCGGCTGGTCGACCTGAACCACGCGCAGAACATCAAGTCCGCCAAGCGGATGGTGGAGCGCTCGCGCCCGCAGGTGTGGGACGTGCTCGAAGAGGTCATCACCGGCCACCCGGTGATGCTGAACCGCGCACCGACCCTGCACCGCCTCGGCATCCAGGCCTTCGAGCCGCAGCTGGTGGAAGGCAAGGCCATCCAGCTGCACCCGCTGGTCTGTGAGGCGTTCAACGCGGACTTCGACGGTGACCAGATGGCGGTGCACCTGCCGCTGTCGGCCGAGGCCCAGGCCGAGGCCCGCATCCTGATGCTGTCGGCGAACAACATCCTGTCGCCGGCGTCGGGCCGTCCGCTCGCCATGCCGCGTCTGGACATGGTCACGGGTCTGTTCCACCTGACCCGCCTCAACGAGAAGGCCGAGGGTGCGGGCAACGCCTACTCCTCGCCGGCCGAGGCGATCATGGCGTTCGACCGCAAGGCGCTGAGCCTGCACGCCCCCATCAAGATCCGCGTCACGGACCGCCAGCCGGCCAAGGCCGACGAAGCGCGTCTCGCGGAGAACGGCTGGGAGCCGGGCAAGACGTGGCTGGCCGAGACGACCCTGGGCCGCGTGCTGTTCAACGACCTGCTGCCGGCGGACTACCCGTTCGTGAACGAGCCGATGCCGAAGAAGCGTCAGGCCGCGATCGTGAACGACCTCGCCGAGCGTTACTCGATGACGCAGGTGGCGCAGACGCTGGACAAGCTCAAGGACGCCGGTTTCTACTGGGCGACCCGCTCGGGCGTCACGGTGGCCATTTCCGACGTGCTCGTGCCGGAGGGCAAGAAGGCCATCCTCGACGAGTACGAGGGCAAGGCCGACCAGGTCGAGAAGCGGTACCAGCGTGGTCAGCTGTCCCACACCGAGCGCAACAACGAGCTCGTCAAGGTGTGGACGCAGGCCACCGAAGAGGTCCACAAGATCATGGAGACGGCGCTGCCGGACGACAACCCGATCGCCATGATCGTGAAGTCGGGCGCGGCGGGCAACATGACGCAGGTCCGGTCGCTGGCCGGTATGCGTGGCCTGGTGTCGAACCCGAAGGGTGAGTACATCCCGCGTCCGATCAAGGCCAACTTCCGTGAAGGCCTGTCGGTGGCGGAGTACTTCATCGCGACGCACGGTGCCCGGAAGGGTCTGGCGGACACGGCTCTCCGTACCGCCGACTCGGGTTACCTGACCCGTCGTCTGGTGGACGTCTCGCAGGACGTCATCGTCCGCGAGATCGACTGCGGCACCACCCGCGGTATCTCCATGGTCGTCGGCGAGGACGTCGGCGACGGCAAGGTGATCCGCGACCAGCACGTGGAGACCAGCGTGTACGCGCGGAACCTCGCGACGGACGCGGTGGACGCCAAGGGCAACGTCGTGCTCAACGCGGGCGACGACGTGGGCGACCCGGCCATCGAGAAGCTGCTCTCCAGCGGCATCTCGAAGGTCAAGGTCCGCTCGGTCCTGACCTGCGAGTCGGCGGTCGGTGTGTGCGCGACCTGCTACGGCCGCTCGATGGCGACGGGCCAGCTCGTCGACGTCGGCGAGGCCGTCGGCATCGTCGCCGCCCAGTCGATCGGTGAGCCGGGTACGCAGCTGACGATGCGTACGTTCCACCAGGGTGGTGTCGCCGGTGACGACATCACGACCGGTCTGCCCCGTGTCACGGAGCTCTTCGAGGCTCGCGTGCCGAAGGGCAAGGCGCCGATCGCGGACGTCGACGGCCGCGTGCGGATCGAGGAGAGCGAGCGGTTCTGGAAGATCACCCTGATCCCGGACGACGGGTCGGAGGAGATCGTCTTCGACAAGCTGTCCAAGCGGCAGCGGCTCGCCAACACCCCGAACGGCCCGCTGGGCGACGGCGACCACGTCGCGGTCGGTCAGCAGCTGCTCGAGGGCACGCCCGACCCGCACGAGGTGCTCCGCGTGATGGGCCCGCGTGAGGCGCAGATGCACCTCACCGACGAGGTCCAGAAGGTGTACCGCGCGCAGGGTGTGTCGATCCACGACAAGCACATCGAGGTCATCGTGCGGCAGATGCTGCGCCGCGTGACGATCATCGACTCCGGTGCCACGGACTTCCTGCCGGGCGAGCTGCCCGAGCGGACCAAGTTCGAGGCGACGAACCGCGCCGCGGTCGCCGAGGGTGGCGAGCCGGCTTCGGGCCGCCCGGTGCTGATGGGCATCACGAAGGCCTCGCTGACCACGGACTCGTGGCTGTCGGCGGCCTCGTTCCAGGAGACCACGCGCGTCCTGACCGACGCGGCCATCAACGGCCGCTCGGACAAGCTCGTGGGCCTCAAGGAGAACGTGATCATCGGTAAGTTGATCCCGGCCGGTACCGGCATCAACAAGTACCGGAACATCCAGGTTCAGCCGACCGAGGAGGCCCGGGTCGCGGCTTACGCGATCCCGTCCTACGACGACGGTTACTACACCCCGGACGTGTTCGGTTCGGGCACCGGTGCCGCTGTTCCGCTGGACGACTACGACTTCGGTCGCGACTTCCGCTGATCGTTTGAGTAGCTGAGAAGGCCCCTGTCCCGGTTTCCGGGGCGGGGGCCTTCTTCTTTCCGGCGCGTCAGCTGAGATGAATGCGTTGGGTAGTCGCATTGTTGTCGGCACTTCTACGGTCCTGGTGCAGGGGGGAGCGCGCCTACGTTGACAGCCGTGGCTGACGTCGTGCCGTTCACGGACAACTTCTCGGATATCTCCAACACCCAGGGCTACCAGTTCGAGTTCCGCTGTGAACGCTGCGGGAACGGCTACCGGTCGGCCTTTCAGCGCGACGCGGTCGAAACGGGTCGCGGCGTCCTGCGCGCGGTGGGCTCGTTCTTCGGCGGCAAGCTGCAGGACCTGAGCTACTCGGCCGACCAGTGGCGCTACGACCGCGCCACGAACTCCGCCGCGAAGGACCGCGCGCTCGCGGCCGCGGTCAAGGAGATCTCGCCGAGCTTCCGCCAGTGCCGGGGCTGCAGCGACTGGATGTGCGCGGACCAGTGCTGGAACACCGAGATCGGGCAGTGCCTGCGCTGCTCGCCGAGCGTCGCGGAGGAGATCTCACGCGCCCAGGCTTCAGCACAGCGCGACCAGATCTGGGATCGCGCCCGCGACCGTGACTGGACCGGCGACCTCGACCTGGACACTCGCGCCCATCTGGCCTGCCCGAGCTGCGGCGTCAAAGCCGAGGGCGGCAAGTTCTGCGCCGCCTGCGGCTCGTCGCTGGCGCCCACCGTCCACTGCACCGAATGCGGCAAGCCCGCCACCGCCGGCGCCGTCTTCTGCGGCGACTGCGGCACCCGCCTGTGACTACGTGACGGTGGCTTCCTGGGCCTTGCGCAGCTTCCTGACGCGCCGGGGCGGCCTCGGCCGGTAAGTGGCCTTGGCGAGCAGCACGCCCGCCAGGAGGGGCAGCAGGGCGAAGAGCAGGGTGACCACCGCGGCGAGACTGCTCTCGAAGATCGGGTGCCACCACAGTGGGCCGATCTCCACGTCGACCACAGCGCCCTTGGCGGGCAGCGTGTCGATCCATTCGGTCGATACGTCGTGGGCCTCACCGTCGAGGACGTAGGTGCCGCGGACCCAGTCGTTGCTACCGGTGCAGCTGGAGCGGCAGCTGCCGGCGAAGCCTCTGTGAGCCTCGAGGACGGAAAGCTGGGTTTGGGGCGCCACGTTGACCAGCGCCGACAGGGAATTGACGATCGGCAGCAGGCCCATCACCGCCAGGCTGAGCGCGATGACCGTGCGTGTGGTCAGCGAGACCGAGGTGACCGGTTGCCGGTCCGCGGCCTCGCGGAAGCGGTTCACCGGCGTGCGCACGGCACCGCCGCGGCCGCCGTTCCAGGCGAGGTAGCTCGTGTCCGAGCCGGCGGTCACCGAAGCGAACCCGCGGTCACCGCCCCAGACCTCCCACACCGGAGGCGGAATCGTTGCGGCCAGCATCGCGAGCCGACGTGAGTTGCCGAACATGCGGTCCTCGGTCAGCCCGCCCGACTCGCTGGTCCACACGGCGTCGCCGTGGAAGGCCACCGCGTGCACGCGGAACCACAGGTCACCGATGAGCAGCGCGCGGACCTCTTCGGTGAGCACGGCGGCGGCGAACTCGGGGTCCGACGTGGTCACCGAGAACCGGCGGTCGAACTCGGCGTCGACCTCGAAGCTGTCGAGACCCGTGTCGGGCCGCAGCCAGCCGAAGGCGTTGCGGGTGATCCGGGCGTCTTCCAGCGGGGTGAAGTACTCCGGTTCGAACGCCCCGGTCTTCGGCGAGATCGTCAGGGCAGGCACGGCGGGGATCCGCAGCTCGACCGCCGAGTGGATCGAGTCGATCTGTTCGGCGACCTTGGCGACCTCGGCGAACCGCTCGTCCTCACGGCGTGGCGTGGTCGAGTACTCGATACCCAGCACCCGGTGGCCCCGCTGATCGAACTCGACCGTCGTGCGCACCGGGTCGGGGTCCGGGTGGTCCAGCGGCACGCCGCGGCCGAGGTGGGGCAGGACGCCGAACGTCTGGTGCCCGGTCGAGGCCGTGCGCGCGATCCACGTGCGCTGCCGCCAGCCCCGCCATGCCACCAGCGCGGCGAAGGCCACCGGGAACACGATCCACAGCAGCTGTGGGACGTTGCTGCCGGTGCCGGCGGAGAGCCAGTACAGCGACGTCTCGGAGAACGCCACACCGCACAGTGCGTAACACACCGTCGCGGCCACGCCGCTGCGCCGCTCCAGCCGGCTCGCCAGCCACAGCAGAACGAACCCCAGCGCGTAGCCGCCGACGATGAACCACGGCTCGAACAAGTCCATCTACTGGTCCATGTCCAGGTTCTCGCGGGTGTCCTCTTCGGAGTGGTAACCGGCCGCGTCGCTGCCGCCGCGCGACTTCAGGATGTCGCGGGTGTTGTCGACCGCCTTGTTGACGAAGTCGAAGCCGGCCTTGCCGCTGTAGGCCGAGCCCTTGTCGAGGTCGCCGAGCTTCACACCGGTCACCTGCTTGAGGACTTCTTCGCCACCGGCCTTGACCGACTCCTTGAGCGCCTCGACCGTCGCCATGCCGCGGGAGTTCGTCGCCGAGGCGATCGCGCCGGTGGCGGCCTTCTCCATCCCCGGCGTCATGCCGGGCGCGCCCGACGGGGTGAGCTTGCGGCCCTGCTTGATCAGGTCGTCGGTCCACTTCGCGAGGAAGGTCATGAACTTCTGCAGGAGCTCGCCCAGCTTGCCCAGCTTCGAGGTGATCCTGGTGAACGCACTGGCCGCCTTGGCGATCGAGGCCGTCATCGCCGCGGCGACCGACGAACCGAGACTCACGATCGACGCGGCCAGCGCCGGCAGCCAGATGTAGATCAGCCAGCTGACCAGCTCGCTGATGATCGCCTTCACGACCTCTTCGATGACGGTCATGACCATCGACCACATCTGGAGCGTCTCGCCGACCCCGCCCGTGGTCGAGCCGATGCCCTTGATGCCCTCGGAGAACTGGTCCAGCGAACTGCGGGCCGCGTTGCCGCCGTCGCCCTGCCAGGTCCGGAGCTCCTCCTTGCCCTTCTTGGCGAAGTCGTCGCCGAGCTTCACGAAGCCCACGCCGATCTCGCTGAAGTTGCCGGCCGCCTCCTTGAGCGCGGGGCCGTCGCCCGTCACGAAGTGCAGCGCGTCCTGCAGCGGCGAGATCAGCTCCAGGAGCATGTTCAGGCCGTTGCTGACCAGCCAGCCGACGGGGTCGAGCGCGAAGCTCGCCACGTCCACCGCTGCGCCGGCGACGAAGCCCGCGCCGTCCTGGAGCATCTGCCCGGTGGCCGCCGCGAACTCGCCGGCGTCGTCGGCTTCGCTGAAGCCCTTGATGCCTCGTTCGACGCCCTCGACCCCTTTGCCGATGATCGGCGCCTTCTTCGCGGCTTCGTTGGCGTCGTGGGCGAAACCCTCGCCCTCGTGCTCCAGCTTGACGCCGTCGGCGATGCTGTCGGCCATTTCGATCTCCCCCTGCTCAGAGCGGTCCGTCGATGTTCGCCTTGAACTTGCCGAAGGTCATGACGGTGTCCTTCTCGTGGCCGTCGTAGATCTCCGCGGCCTGGTTCATCTTCGTGCTCAGCGTGTCGACGCCGGTTTTCATCAGTTCGAGCATCTGGCGGAGGTCTTCGAGCTTGCTCGTGTACGTCTGCTTCACCGCCAGCCCGATCAGTCCCCACGACTTGTCCGTGACGTCGGCCTGGCTGACCAGGTTGCCGAACTTCGCCGCCTCGTCCTTGTAGTGCGGCAACGTGCCGGAGGCGTAGTTCTTCAGGATCTGGGGGTCTACGTCGTGGCTCATCGGTCCTCCTCGTGGTCCCACAGGCGCCGGACGCCGTCGTCGGCGGGGCGGGCCGGGGGAGGCGGCGGCGGGGCCGCGGCCGGGGGCTCGTCGCGGCGCAGGATGTCGCCGTGTTCGAGGTCCTCGTCCGTGAGCCGGCGCGGGGCCGGCTGCGCCTCTGCCGCTTTGGACTTCAGCTCTTCCGCCGTGGTTCCCATGGCTTCGGCCTGGGCCTCGAGGACCTGGCCGGACACGTCGAGGCCGAAGGCGGCGCCCACGTGCGCGTCGACGATGCCGGCCTGCTTGACGGCCGCGTCGGCGACGGCGCGGTGCAGGGTGGAGAGGATGGTGGTGGCCAGCTGCTGCGGCTGCTGGCGCAGGGCCTCGGCCGTGAGGCGGATGTCCTTCACCGAGCCGCCCGGGCCCGCGACGACGGTCACGGCGCGGTCGGGCGACATCGCCGTCGCCTCGAGCGCGACCACGTCGTTCTGCAGGTCACCGACCTTCGCGAAGTTCGCCTCGGCCTGCTTGATCTTGCTCTGGAACTTCTCGAACTCGGCGACGAGACGATCCATCTCAGCCGACACGGCGGCCCCCTCACGTGCACGACGGGTGTGCGGACGTGCGGATTATGCCGGTTCTGTCGCGTTCGCGCTGCTGAGTCGTGAATCTTTTCCCGGAAGAGCGACGGCGCCACACCGGCGCCTGATCGCCCTCGACAGTCCTTTGCAGACGGTGGAAATCCGGTGTGGACGGTGTGGAACCTTTTCACCCGAGCGTTTTCGAGAACCAGTGCTCCGCGTACTTGTCGTCGTTGAACGGCTCGACCTCTGTGTACCCGGTCCGCGCGTACAGCGCCCGGGCCTCGACGAGGTCGCGGCGGGTGTCGAGCCGCAGCGTCTCGGCGCCCAGCGACCGTGCCGCGGCCTCGGCCGCCGCGACGAGGCGCGCGCCACCGCCCTGGCCGCGGTGGGCCGGGCGCACGTACACCTTCGTGAGCTCGTTCAGCCCCGGCCGCACCACCCGCGTGCCGGCGCAGCCGGCCACGGTGCCGTCGGGCAGGCGGGCGACGAGGAACGCGCCGGTCGGCGGCTCGAGGTCGGCGCTCGGTGCCTCGGCCAGGGCCTGGTCGACCTCCACTTCCGTCGCTGGGCGCCCCCAGTAGCGGGTCGCGATGTCGGTGAGGTACTCGCGCAGGATCGCGCGCGAGTCGGGATGGTCGACAGGAGTCGGCGTGATGGTCCAGGTCGTGGTCACGAGATCATGGTCGGCCGCGTGTCCACTGGTTAACGCGCAAGTCGATCACGTCGGGAAAGCGACGTTCGATCCCCGTGTGTCACCCGTTCGTGGAAATGGGTAGCGTGCGAGCCGCAGGGAAACCGACTTGAGGAGTGCGTCATGGACGGCAACGGCACCGCCGACCGGCCTGAAGAGGGGCAGAACGACACCAAGGGGAGCCACGCCGCGCCTGAGGGGGCCGGCGTCCACCCGCTGATCGACCTGTCGCGCGACCCCCACCCGGGGCGGCCCGACCACGCGAAGCCGGACGAGGAATAGCGGCGACGTCCGTCACGTTCTGAATGACGGGAACCGTTTGGTGGGATGCAGCGCGGCTCTGGCCGCAGGGCCCCCATCTGGGGTTACGATGGGCGGTCACCGTCACTTCGGACCCCCCGCCCGGACCGCCCGTCAGGTGGCCGGGTATCTTTGGAGACCGTGCCCGGCAGGCGTCGGGCCGCTCCGCGTGCCGTACGGCATGAGCGGGGTGCTCGCGCACCCGGTTCACCGGCCTCGTCCACGTGGGGTTCCGACGGAAAACCCCTCCGGGAAGTTACCGGTCGCGAGACCGTGACACGGGCCGACACGCCCGACCGCGGGGGCCGGTGAAGACACGAAGAAGCAAGATCGCGACAGAAAGCTGGTCCATTGCCCACGATCCAGCAGCTGGTCCGCAAGGGCCGCCAGGACAAGGCTGCCAAGCAGAAGACCGCGGCCCTCAAGGGGAGCCCGCAGCGTCGTGGCGTGTGCACCCGCGTGTACACCACGACCCCGAAGAAGCCGAACTCGGCGCTGCGCAAGGTTGCGCGTGTGAAGCTGACGAGCGGCATCGAGGTCACGGCGTACATCCCCGGTGAGGGCCACAACCTGCAGGAGCACTCGATGGTGCTCGTGCGCGGTGGCCGGGTGAAGGACCTGCCGGGCGTTCGCTACAAGATCATCCGCGGTTCGCTCGACACCCAGGGTGTGAAGAACCGCAAGCAGGCGCGCAGCCGCTACGGCGCGAAGAAGGAGAAGAGCTAATGCCCCGCAAGGGTCCGGCCCCGAAGCGGCCTCTGATCTCCGACCCGGTCTACGCCTCCCCGCTGGTCACCCAGCTGGTGAACAAGGTGCTGAAGGACGGGAAGCGGTCGCTGGCCGAGCGCATCGTGTACGGCGCGCTGGAAGGCGCTCGCGAGAAGACCGGCACCGACCCGGTCGTCACGCTGAAGCGCGCGCTCGACAACGTGAAGCCCACCATCGAGGTGAAGAGCCGCCGTGTCGGTGGCGCCACCTACCAGGTGCCGATCGAGGTCAAGCCCGGCCGCTCCACCACGCTGGCCCTGCGCTGGCTGGTCTCCTTCTCGCAGGCTCGCCGCGAGAAGACCATGATCGAGCGGCTGCAGAACGAGCTGCTCGACGCGAGCAACGGTCTTGGCGCCAGCGTCAAGCGCCGTGAAGACACGCACAAGATGGCCGAGTCCAACAAGGCCTTCGCGCACTACCGCTGGTGATGACCGCCCGGCTGCCGATCCAAGCCATGCCGGGCCCCACGCTCGAGACAGGGGAACACTCTCGTGGCACGTGAAGTGCTGACCGACCTGAACAAGGTCCGCAACATCGGGATCATGGCGCACATCGACGCCGGTAAGACCACCACCACCGAGCGGATCCTGTTCTACACCGGGATCAACTACAAGATCGGCGAAGTCCACGACGGCGCCGCCACCATGGACTGGATGGAGGAGGAGCAGAAGCGGGGTATCACCATCACCTCGGCTGCCACCACCACGTTCTGGGCCGATCACCAGATCAACATCATCGACACCCCCGGGCACGTCGACTTCACCGTCGAGGTGGAGCGCTCGCTCCGCGTGCTGGACGGCGCCGTGGCCGTCTTCGACGGCAAGGAAGGTGTCGAGCCGCAGTCCGAGCAGGTCTGGCGGCAGGCGGACAAGTACGAAGTTCCGCGCATCTGCTTCGTCAACAAGATGGACAAGCTGGGCGCCGACTTCTACTTCACCGTGCGCACCATCGAGGAGCGCCTCGGTGCCCGGCCGCTGGTCATCCAGCTGCCGATCGGCGCCGAGAACGACTTCGAGGGCGTCGTCGACCTGGTCCGCATGAAGGCGCTGACCTGGCGCGGCGAAGTGAGCAAGGGCGAGGACTACTCGGTCGAGGAGATCCCGGCCGAGCTGGCCGACCGTGCCGCCGAGTACCGCGAGAAGCTCGTCGAGGCCGTCGCCGAGACCGACGACGCCATGATGGAGAAGTTCCTCGAGGGCGAGCAGCTCACGGAAGCCGAGATCAAGGCCGGCATCCGCAAGCTCACGGTCGCGCGCGAGGCGTACCCGGTGCTCACCGGCTCCGCGTTCAAGAACAAGGGCGTGCAGCCGATGCTGGACGCGGTCATCGACTACCTGCCGTCCCCGCTGGACGTGCCGGCCGTCGAGGGCACGCTGCCGGACGGGGAGACCCCGGTCCTGCGCAAGCCGTCGGTCGACGAGCCGTTCTCCGCGCTTGCCTTCAAGATCGCCGCGCACCCGTTCTTCGGCAAGCTGACCTACATCCGGGTCTACTCGGGCAAGGTCTCCGCGGGCACCCAGGTCGTCAACGCGACCAAGGAGCGCAAGGAGCGCATCGGGAAGCTCTTCCAGATGCACTCCAACAAGGAGAACCCGGTCGAGGAGGCCCAGGCCGGCCACATCTACGCGGTCATC
The DNA here is from genome assembly GCF_040678995.1 of Amycolatopsis sp. NPDC049253. Classification (NCBI taxonomy): domain Bacteria; kingdom Bacillati; phylum Actinomycetota; class Actinomycetes; order Pseudonocardiales; family Pseudonocardiaceae; genus Amycolatopsis; species Amycolatopsis sp. NPDC049253. The sequence goes on from NZ_JBFAQX010000001.1 coordinate 750,728, forward strand.
GGCCTGAAGGACACCACGACCGGTGACACGCTGGCCGACCCGCAGAACCCGGTCGTCCTCGAGTCGATGACCTTCCCGGATCCCGTTATCCGCGTGGCCATCGAGCCGAAGACGAAGGCCGACCAGGAGAAGCTGTCGCTCGCGATCCAGAAGCTGGCCGAGGAAGACCCCACCTTCCAGGTCCAGCTCGACGAGGACACGGGCCAGACGATCATCGCGGGCATGGGCGAGCTGCACCTCGAGGTGCTGGTGAACCGCATGAAGTCCGACTACAAGGTCGAGGCGAACATCGGTAAGCCGCAGGTCGCCTACCGCGAGACGATCAAGCGGACCGTCGACAAGCTCGACTACGTGCACAAGAAGCAGACCGGTGGCTCCGGCCAGTTCGCGAAGGTCATCGTGAAGCTGGAGCCGCTCGAGACGACCGACGGTGCACTCTACGAGTTCGACAACAAGGTCTCGGGTGGCCGCGTGCCGCGGGAGTACATCCCGTCGGTCGACGCGGGCGCGCAGGACGCCATGCAGTACGGCGTGCTGGCCGGGTACCCGCTCGTCGGGTTGAAGTTCACCTTGTTGGATGGCGCGTACCACGAGGTCGACTCTTCGGAGATGGCGTTCAAGATCGCCGGTTCCATGGCGATGAAGGAAGCCGCGAAGAAGGCCGGCCCGGTCATCCTCGAACCGCTGATGGCCGTCGAGGTCACGACTCCCGAGGACTACATGGGTGACGTGATCGGTGACCTCAACTCCCGCCGTGGCCAGATCCAGGCCATGGAGGAGCGCGCCGGTACCCGTGTCGTGAAGGCACTGGTGCCGCTGTCGGAGATGTTCGGTTACGTCGGCGACCTGCGGTCTCGCACCCAGGGTCGCGCGAACTACTCCATGGTGTTCGACTCCTACGCCGAGGTTCCCGCGAACGTCGCGAAGGAAATCATCGCGAAGGCGACGGGGGAGTAGTTCCCCTTCGCTCGCGGGCATAAGGAACACTCCTGAACGTCCGCAGCACAGACTAGAAACCATCCCCGGTCGGCAGCCACGCCGGCCGGGGAGCACAAAGCGAAATCAGTCCAGGAGGACATTCCAGTGGCGAAGGCGAAGTTCGAGCGGAGCAAGCCGCACGTCAACATCGGGACCATCGGTCACGTCGACCACGGCAAGACCACGCTGACCGCGGCGATCACCAAGGTTCTGCACGACAAGTACCCGGAGCTCAACGAGTCGCGTGCGTTCGACCAGATCGACAACGCGCCCGAAGAGCGCCAGCGCGGTATTACGATCAACATCTCGCACGTCGAGTACCAGACCGAGAAGCGTCACTACGCGCACGTCGACGCCCCCGGTCACGCGGACTACATCAAGAACATGATCACCGGTGCCGCCCAGATGGACGGCGCGATCCTGGTCGTGGCCGCCACCGACGGCCCGATGCCGCAGACCCGCGAGCACGTGCTGCTCGCCCGCCAGGTCGGCGTGCCCTACATCGTGGTCGCGCTGAACAAGGCCGACATGGTCGACGACGAGGAGATCCTGGAGCTCGTCGAGCTCGAGGTTCGCGAGCTGCTGTCCTCGCAGGAGTTCCCGGGCGACGACGCGCCGGTCGTGCGCGTGTCGGGCCTGAAGGCTCTCGAGGGCGACGCCAAGTGGGCCGAGGCTGTCCTCGAGCTCATGACCGCCGTCGACGACAACGTGCCGGACCCGGTGCGTGAGCTCGACAAGCCGTTCCTCATGCCGATCGAGGACGTCTTCACCATCACCGGCCGCGGCACCGTGGTGACCGGTCGTGTGGAGCGTGGCGTGGTCAACGTCAACGAAGAGGTCGAGATCGTCGGCATCAAGGAGAAGTCGCAGAAGACGACTGTCACCGGTGTCGAGATGTTCCGCAAGCTGCTCGACTCGGGCCAGGCGGGCGACAACGTCGGCCTCCTGCTCCGCGGCATCAAGCGCGAGGACGTCGAGCGCGGCCAGGTCGTCGTGAAGCCGGGCACCACCACCCCGCACACCGACTTCGAGGGCCGGGTCTACATCCTGTCGAAGGACGAGGGTGGCCGTCACACCCCGTTCTTCAACAACTACCGCCCGCAGTTCTACTTCCGTACGACCGACGTGACCGGCGTCGTTACCCTCCCCGAGGGCACCGAGATGGTCATGCCGGGCGACAACACGGACATCTCGGTCCAGCTGATCCAGCCGGTCGCGATGGACGAGAACCTGCGCTTCGCGATTCGCGAGGGCGGCCGCACCGTGGGTGCGGGTCAGGTCACCAAGATCATCAAGTGATTTCGACGCCCTCGACCGGGTCACTACACCCCCCGGTCGAGGGCGTCAACTCACGTGTGCGACACTATTCAGGTTGCTCGTCCCGGGGCGGCCGAATCCCAGAGTTGTGCGAATGACTCACGGGGTTCCGGCCGCCCCTGTACGAGTGGCCACGGTCCGTCCAGCTCTTCCTTCGGGGTGAGGCTAGCGGGCAAAGGCCAACCAGCCGGCAATGCTGTTCCCGGGGTATCCGAGGGACGGCGTGGCGGGCTCGCGGCCTCCTCACGTTGAGGAAGACCAGGCAGGACGATCCCACGGGATCCGTCTGTGCGTCGGGCGCGACACGCCCGACCGCGTGGACCGGGGACAGGGCCGTTGAACTGCTGAAACCGGGGCTCAGGCCCGGGTTGACGAGACAAGCGGCACGAGACGACGAAGGAACGAGCAGCCACCATGGCGGGACAGAAGATCCGCATCCGGCTCAAGGCCTACGACCACGAGGCGATCGACACCTCGGCGCGCAAGATCGTGGAGACGGTCACGCGCACCGGCGCCCGTGTTGTCGGGCCGGTGCCGCTGCCCACCGAGAAGAACGTTTACTGCGTCATCCGCTCGCCGCACAAGTACAAGGACTCGCGCGAGCACTTCGAGATGCGCACGCACAAGCGTCTGATCGACATCCTCGACCCGACGCCGAAGACGGTCGACGCGCTCATGCGCATCGACCTGCCGGCGAGCGTCGACGTCAACATCCAGTAGCGGCTGGCGAGCGGCGGAGAGTAAGAGACTCATGTCTGACAGGCAGATGAAGGGCATCCTGGGCACCAAGCTCGGCATGACCCAGGTCTTCGACGAGCAGAACCGGGTTGTCCCGGTCACCGTCGTGAAGGCCGGTCCGAACGTGGTCACCCAGGTTCGGACCCAGGACAAGGACGGCTACGTGGCCGTGCAGCTGGCGTTCGGTGCGGTCGACCCGCGCCGGGTGAACAAGCCGCGCACCGGCCACTTCGACAAGGCGGGCGTGACGCCGCGGCGCTTCCTCGCCGAGCTGCGTACCACGGACGCGGACACCTACGAGGTCGGTCAGGAGATCACCGCCGAGGTGTTCGCCGCCGGCGCCGAGGTCGACGTGACCGGTACCAGCAAGGGCAAGGGCTACGCCGGTGTCATGAAGCGCCACGGCTTCAAGGGCCAGGGCGCGAGCCACGGTGCCCAGGCCGTGCACCGCAAGCCGGGTTCCATCGGTGGCTGCGCCACCCCCGGCCGCGTCTTCAAGGGCCTGCGCATGGCGGGTCGTATGGGCTCGGACCGGGTCACCACGCAGGGCCTCACCGTGCACGCCGTGCGTGCCGAGGACGGCCTGCTGCTGATCAAGGGCGCCGTGCCCGGTCCCAAGGGCGGCCTGCTGTTCGTGCGCAGCGCCGCGAAGGGTGGTAACTCCGAATGACAAGCGTCGAGCTGAAGACCCCGGCCGGTAAAGCCGACGGCACCGTGGACCTCCCCGAGGAGATCTTCGACGTGCAGGCCAATGTCGCGCTGATGCACCAGGTGGTGGTGGCCCAGCTGGCCGCCGCGCGCCAGGGCACGCACGACACGAAGACCCGTGGTGAGGTCTCCGGTGGCGGCAAGAAGCCGTACCGGCAGAAGGGCACCGGTCGTGCCCGCCAGGGTTCGACCCGCGCGCCGCAGTTCGCCGGCGGTGGCGTCGTCCACGGCCCCACGCCGCGTGACTACACCCAGCGCACCCCCAAGAAGATGAAGGCCGCCGCTCTGCGTGGCGCCCTCTCGGACCGGGCCCGCGCCGGCCAGTTGCACGTCGTCACCGAACTGGTCTCCGGCGAGAAGCCGTCGACCAAGGCCGCCAAGACCGCGATCGCCGCCGTGACGCAGGCGAAGCGCGTTCTCGTGGTGCTGCACCGGGACGACGAGCTGTCCTGGGTTTCGCTGCGGAACCTGCCCGAGGTGCACATCCTCTGGGCGGACCAGCTCAACACCTACGACGTGCTGGTCAACGACGACGTCGTGTTCACCAAGTCCGCGTACGACGCGTTCGTCGCAGGCCCCGTCCGTGGCAAGGCCGTCAAGGCCTCCGCGCGGTCGGGCGAAGTTTCGGAAGGGAGTGACGAGAAGTGAGCTCGGTCGCCATTCCGGACCACCGCGACATCCTGCTCGCGCCGGTCATCTCCGAGAAGTCCTACGGGCTGCTCGAGGACCACAAGTACACGTTCATCGTCCGCCCGGACGCCAACAAGACCCAGATCAAGATCGCGGTCGAGAAGGTGTTCGGTGTCAAGGTGGTCAGCGTCAACACGGCCAACCGTCAGGGCAAGCGGAAGCGGACTCGCGCGGGCTTCGGCAAGCGCAAGGACACCAAGCGCGCCATCGTGACTCTTTCGCCCGAGAGCAAGGCGATCGAGATCTTCGGCGGACCCACCGCGTAAAGGACTGAGCTGACAATGGGCATCCGCAAGTACAAGCCGACGACCCCGGGTCGTCGCGGTTCGAGCGTCTCGGACTTCGCCGAGATCACGCGCTCCACGCCGGAGAAGTCGCTGCTGCGTCCGCTGAGCGGTTCGGGCGGTCGTAACTCGTCGGGCAAGATCACCACCCGGCACAAGGGTGGTGGCCACAAGCGCGCCTACCGCGTCATCGACTTCCGTCGTAACGACAAGGACGGCGTGCCGGCCAAGGTCGCGCACATCGAGTACGACCCCAACCGCACCGCGCGCATCGCGCTGCTGCACTACGCCGACGGCGAGAAGCGCTACATCATCGCGCCGGACAAGCTGAAGCAGGGCGACACCGTCGAGAACGGCCCTCGCGCCGACATCAAGCCGGGCAACAACCTGCCGCTGCGCAACATCCCGGTCGGCACCGTGGTCCACGCGATCGAGCTCCGCCCCGGTGGCGGCGCGAAGATGGCGCGTTCCGCCGGCGCCAAGGTGCAGCTGGTGGCCAAGGACGGGCCGTACGCCCAGCTCCGGCTGCCCTCGGGCGAGATCCGCAACGTCGACGTGCGCAACCGCGCGACCGTCGGCGAGGTGGGCAACTCCGAGCACGCCAACATCAACTGGGGCAAGGCGGGTCGTAACCGCTGGCGCGGCAAGCGCCCCACCGTCCGTGGTGTCGTCATGAACCCGGTCGACCACCCGCACGGTGGTGGTGAGGGCAAGACCTCCGGTGGTCGCCACCCGGTCAACCCGAACGGCAAGCCCGAGGGTCGCACCCGCCGCCGCAAGGCGAGCGACGCGATGATCGTCCGCCGCCGTCGCACCGGCAAGAACAAGCGCTGAGCAGGGAGGTAGAAGAACATGCCACGCAGCCTTAAGAAGGGGCCCTTCGTGGACGACCACCTGCTCAAGAAGGTGGACGCGCTCAACGAGGCCAACAAGAAGACCGTGATCAAGACCTGGTCGCGTCGCTCGACGATCATCCCGGATTTCCTGGGTCACACGATCGCCGTGCACGACGGCCGCAAGCACGTCCCGGTGTTCGTCACCGAGGCCATGGTGGGTCACAAGCTCGGGGAGTTCGCCCCGACTCGGACCTTCAAGGGTCACATCAAGGACGACCGCAAGTCGCGCCGCCGCTGAGCGGGCACGAAACAAGACAAGGGAAGTAGCGATGAACGCCCAGAACGACGCGACGGTCGAGGCTCTGCCTACGGCTTACGCGCGGGCTCGCTTCGTCCGGGACTCGCCGACCAAGGTGCGCCGGGTGATCGAGCTCATCAAGGGACGTAGCGCCGCCGACGCCTTGGCCGTGCTCCGGTTCGCCCCGCAGGCGGCCAGCGAGCCGGTCGCGAAGGTGCTCGCCAGCGCCGTGGCCAACGCCGAGAACAACCTTCAGCTTGACCCGGAGACGCTCTGGGTCAAGAACGCGTACGCCGACGAGGGCCCGACCCTCAAGCGCATCCGCCCGCGGGCCCAGGGCCGCGCGTACCGGATCCGCAAGCGGACGAGCCACATCACCGTCGAGGTGGAGTCGCGTCCGAAGGCCGACGTGAAGAAGGCTCAGAGCAAGAAGAAGGCAGGTGGCCGGTAGTGGGCCAGAAGATCAACCCGCACGGCTTCCGCCTGGGTATCACCACGGACTGGAAGTCGCGCTGGTACGCCGACAAGCAGTACTCGGAGTACGTGGCCGAGGACGTGAAGATCCGCAAGCTGCTGTCCACGGGCATGGAGCGCGCCGGCATCTCCAAGGTCGAGATCGAGCGCACCCGTGACCGTGTCCGCGTCGACATCCACACCGCCCGGCCGGGCATCGTCATCGGCCGTCGCGGCGCGGAGGCCGACCGGATCCGTGGCGCGCTGGAGAAGCTGACCGCCAAGCAGGTCCAGCTGAACATCCTCGAGGTCAAGAACCCCGAGGCCGACGCGCAGCTCGTCGCGCAGGGTGTCGCGGAGCAACTGAGCAACCGCGTGGCGTTCCGCCGCGCGATGCGCAAGGCGATCCAGACCTCCATGCGCTCGCCGCAGGTCAAGGGCATTCGCGTGCAGTGCGGCGGTCGTCTCGGCGGTGCCGAGATGTCCCGCTCCGAGCACTACCGCGACGGCCGGGTCCCGCTGCACACGCTGCGCGCCGACATCGACTACGGCTTCTTCGAGGCCAAGACGACGTTCGGTCGCATCGGCGTGAAGGTGTGGATCTACAAGGGTGAGCTGGTCGGTGGCCTCAAGGCCCGCGAGGCGCGCGACGCCGCCGCGGCTGCCGAGCGGGCCCCGCGCCGCGACCGTGGCGACCGTCCCTCCCGTCCGCGCCGTTCGGGCGCCTCGGGCACGACGGCCACCTCGACCGAAGCCGGCCGCGCTGCCGCCGCCGCGAAGAACGAAGACGCGGCACCCGTGGCGACCGAAGCGGCCCCGGCTGCCGAGACCGCAGAAAAGACGGAGGGCTGAGACGTGCTCATCCCGCGCAGGGTCAAGCACCGGAAGCAGCACTCCCCGAAGCGCCACGGCGCCGCCAAGGGCGGTACGAAGGTCAGCTTCGGCGAGTTCGGCATCCAGGCGCTTGAGCACAGCTACGTGACGAACCGGCAGATCGAGTCCGCTCGTATCGCCATGACCCGTCACATCAAGCGTGGCGGCAAGGTGTGGACGACGATCTACCCGGACCGCCCGCTGACCAAGAAGCCGGCCGAAACCCGCATGGGTTCCGGTAAGGGTTCGCCCGAGTGGTGGATCGCCAACGTGAAGCCGGGTCGCGTGATGTTCGAGATCTCGTTCCCGAACGAGGAGACCGCCCGTGAGGCGCTCCGTCGCGCGATCCACAAGCTGCCCATGAAGTGCCGCATCGTGACCCGTGAAGGTGGTGAGTTCTGATGGCCAACGGCGCCGCCCAGGCTTCGGAGCTTCGTGAGCTCACCGCGGAAGAGCTCGTGCTGCGTCTGAAGGAATACAAGGAGGAGCTCTTCAACCTCCGCTTCCAGATGGCGACCGGGCAGCTGGACAACAACCGTCGGCTGCGCACCGTCCGCACGGACATCGCGCGGATCTACACGGTCATGCGCGAGCGGGAGCTCGGGCTTTCCGTGGCCCCCGACAGCGAGAGTGAAGGTGCCGCATGAGCGAGCCCACCACCGAGACCGAGAAGGTCGTGCGCAACTACCGCAAGGTGCGCGAGGGCTACGTCGTCTCGGACAAGATGGACAAGACGATCGTGGTCGAGCTCGAAGACCGCAAGAAGCACCCGCGCTACTCGAAGGTTCTGCGCAGCACCACCAAGGTCAAGGTGCACGACGAGAACAACGAGGCGGGCGTGGGCGACCGGGTCACCCTGATGGAGACCCGGCCGCTGTCGGCGACGAAGCGCTGGCGCCTCGTGCAGGTCGTGGAGAAGGCCAAGTAAGCAGGGCTCTTCGGAGTCCTTGGTTCCGCAAGGCTCGCGCTGTGAGACAACACGCGAGAACCGGCGCGACATACAGGAGTTGACGTGATCCAGCAGGAGTCGCGGCTTCGGGTTGCCGACAACACCGGTGCGAAGGAGATCCTTTGCATCCGTGTTCTCGGTGGCTCCGGGCGGCGCTACGCGGGTATCGGCGACATCATCGTCGCCACCGTGAAGGACGCCATCCCGGCTGCCGGGGTGAAGAAGGGCGACGTCGTCAAGGCGGTCATCGTCCGCACGGTGAAGGAACGCCGGCGTCCGGACGGTTCCTACATCCGCTTCGACGAGAACGCCGCTGTGCTCATCAAGAACGACAACGAGCCCCGTGGCACCCGCATCTTCGGCCCGGTGGGCCGCGAGCTGCGCGACCGAAAGTTCATGAAGATCATTTCGCTCGCGCCGGAGGTGTTGTAAGCCATGAAGGTGAAGAAGGGCGACACGGTCGTCGTCATCGCCGGCAAGGACAAGGGCGCCAAGGGCAAGGTCATCCAGGCCTACCCGGAGCGGGACCGCGTGCTGGTCGAGGGCGTGAACCGGATCAAGAAGCACACCCGGATCACCCAGACCCAGCGTGGTGCGCAGTCCGGTGGCATCGTGACCCAGGAAGCGCCCATCCACGTGTCGAACGTGATGGTCGTGGACTCGGACGGCAAGCCGACCCGCGTGGGCTACCGCATCGGCGAGGACGGCAAGAAGGTCCGGGTCTCGCGCCGGAACGGCAAGGACATCTGACATGACCACCGCAGAGAAGATCGTGCCGCGTCTGAAGACCCGGTACCGCGAAGAGATCAAGGGCGAGCTCCAGAAGGAGTTCTCCATCGCCAACGTGCACCAGATTCCCGGCGTCGTGAAGGTCGTCGTGAACATGGGTGTGGGCGACGCGGCCCGCGACAGCAAGCTCATCGAGGGTGCTGTCCGCGACCTGTCGCTGATCACCGGCCAGAAGCCGGAGGTCCGCAAGGCCCGCAAGTCCATCGCGCAGTTCAAGCTGCGTGAGGGTCAGCCGATCGGTGCGCGCGTGACGCTGCGCGGCGACCGGATGTGGGAGTTCCTGGACCGGCTGCTCACCATCGCGCTGCCCCGTATCCGCGACTTCCGCGGTCTGTCCGGCAAGCAGTTCGACGGTAACGGCAACTACACGTTCGGTCTCAACGAGCAGTCGATGTTCCACGAGATCGACCCCGACGCCATCGACCGTCCGCGCGGCATGGACGTCACGGTCGTCACCACCGCCACCACCGACGACGAGGGCCGGGCGCTGCTGCGCAAGCTCGGCTTCCCGTTCAAGGAGAACTGAGCCGATGGCCAAGAAAGCGCTGGTCCACAAGGCCGCCAAGAAGCCGAAGTTCGCCGTGCGGGGTTACACCCGCTGCAACCGTTGTGGTCGGCCGCACTCGGTGTACCGCAAGTTCGGGCTCTGCCGGATCTGCCTCCGGGAGATGGCGCACGCGGGCGAGCTGCCCGGCGTCCACAAGTCCAGCTGGTAAGAGGCTCGAAACTATTTCCCAGTTCGCCACAGGCCCCGCCCGCTGTGTTCTCCGGGACAACCCGGACGCAGACAGGGCGGGGAACCAGGCGAGAAAGGTTGACAGGTCACCATGACGATGACCGACCCCATCGCAGACTTCTTGACGCGTCTGCGTAACGCGAACTCGGCGTACCACGACGAGGTCGTGCTTCCCCACTCGAAGATCAAGGCGAACATCGCCGAGATCCTCAAGCGCGAGGGCTACATCGCGGGCTACCGCGACGAGCCGGGCGAGAAGCACAAGAACCTGATCGTGGAGCTGAAGTACGGCCCCAACCGCGAGCGCAGCATCGCCGGCCTCCGGCGCGTGTCGAAGCCGGGTCTGCGGGTGTACGCAAAATCGACCGAACTGCCGTCCGTGCTGGGTGGCCTCGGCGTCGCGATCATCTCGACGTCCGGCGGCCTGCAGACCGACCGTCAGGCCAAGCGCAACAACGTGGGCGGCGAAGTCCTCGCCTACGTCTGGTAAGGAAGGGGGCACAGACATGTCACGCATCGGAAAGCTGCCGGTCGCCGTCCCCTCCGGGGTCGAGGTGACCATCAACGGTCAGCACATTCAGGTCAAGGGGCCCAAGGGCACCCTGGAGCACACCGTCGCGGAGCCCATCGTCGTCGAGCGCGGTGACGAAGGCGCTCTGCTGGTGAAGCGTCCGGACGACGAGCGCACGAGCCGTGCCCTGCACGGTCTCACCCGTACCCTGGTGAACAACCTCGTGGTGGGTGTGACCCAGGGCTACGAGAAGAAGATGGAAATCCACGGCGTCGGTTACCGCGTGCAGGCCAAGGGCTCGGACCTCGAGTTCGCCCTCGGCTACAGCCACCCGGTGAAGATCGAGGCCCCGGAGGGCATCACCTTCAAGGTGGAGACCCCCACCCGATTCTCGGTGTCGGGCATCGACAAGCAGAAGGTCGGCCAGATCGCCGCGGTCATCCGCAAGCTGCGCCGTCCCGACCCGTACAAGGGCAAGGGCCTGCGCTACGAGGGTGAGAAGATCCGCCGCAAGGTCGGAAAGACGGGTAAGTGATCATGAGCGACACGACTACGACGAAGCGCAAGCCGGTCGGCAAGGACATCTCGACCCGCCGCCGCGTCGCGAAGGCCCGTCGGCACTTCCGCCTGCGCAAGAAGGTCAGCGGCACGCCGGTTCGTCCGCGGCTGGTCGTCAAGCGGTCCTCGCGGCACATCGCCGTGCAGGTGATCGACGACCTCGCCGGCCACACCCTGGCGTCGGCGTCCACCCTCGAGGCGGACGTCCGCGCGGCCGACGGCGACAAGAAGGCCAAGGCCGCGAAGGTCGGCGAACTCGTCGCCTCGCGCGCCAAGGCGGCCGGGATCTCGGCTGTGGTGTTCGACCGTGGCGGCAACGCCTACCACGGCCGCATCGCCGCGCTCGCCGACGCCGCCCGTGAGGCGGGGTTGGAATTCTGATGCAGATGCTCGTCAATGGAAGGAAAGCCTGATGCCGGGACGTACGCGGCAATTCGGCGGCGGCCAGGGCGGACCGGGCGGTCAGGGCGGCAACGACCGCGGTGACCGTCGCGACCGCCGGGACCGGCGCGACAGCGGCCGTGGCGGGGCGGCCCAGGACAAGACCCCGCACCTCGAGAAGGTCGTGACGATCAACCGCGTCGCGAAGGTCGTGAAGGGTGGTCGTCGCTTCAGCTTCACCGCCCTCGTCGTCGTCGGCGACGGTGACGGCCAGGTCGGCGTCGGCTACGGCAAGGCCAAGGAAGTTCCCGCGGCCATCGCCAAGGGCGTCGAGGAAGCGAAGAAGAACTTCTTCCGCGTGCCTCGCGTCGGCGGCACCATTCCCCACCCGATCCAGGGCGAGGAAGCCGCCGGTGTCGTGCTGCTGCGTCCGGCTTCGGCCGGTACCGGTGTCATCGCCGGTGGCCCGGTGCGCGCGGTGCTGGAGTGCGCGGGTGTCCACGACGTGCTGTCGAAGTCGCTCGGCTCCGACAACGCCATCAACATCGTGCACGCGACCGTCGCGGCCCTGAAGGGTCTGCAGCGTCCCGAAGAGGTCGCGGCCCGCCGCGGTCTCCCGCTCGAGGACGTCGCTCCGGCCCGGATGCTGCGCCAGCGCGCGGGCCAGGGGGTCTGACATGACTCAGCTCAAGGTCACCCAGGTCAAGAGCAAGATCGGCACGAAGCACGCTCACCGCGAGTCGCTGCGCACCCTCGGGCTGCGCAAGATCCGCCAGAGCGTCGTGCGTGAAGACACCCCCCAGGTGCGCGGCCTGATCCACACCGTCCGCCACCTGGTGGAGGTCGAGGAGGTCCAGGCATGACGGCCATCAAGATCCACCACCTGCGTCCGGCTCCGGGCGCCAAGCGCGACAAGATCCGCGTGGGCCGTGGTGAAGGTTCCAAGGGCAAGACGGCCGGCCGCGGTACGAAGGGCACCAAGGCCCGCAAGAACGTGCCCGCCGGCTTCGAGGGTGGGCAGATGCCCATCCACATGCGGCTGCCGAAGCTGCGTGGCTTCAAGAACCGCTTCCGCACCGAGTACCAGCCGGTGAACGTGGGCGACATCGCCCGCGTGTTCCCGGACGGCGGCAAGATCGGCGTCGAGGAGCTGGTTGCGGGCGGTCTCGTCCGCAAGGGCAGCCTCGTGAAGGTCCTCGGCAACGGCGACGTCAACGGCGTGAAGCTGGACGTCACCGCGGACGGTTTCTCCGGCTCTGCCAAGGAGAAGCTCGAAGCTGCCGGTGGTTCCGCCACCGCCAACTGAGGCAACTGAAGCACCTGCACCACGACTCGGGCCCATCCAGCGCACAGCTGGGTGGGCCCGAGTCGTGGTGTGGGCCGGTCCACAGGCGCTGTCCGCGCGCGGTGAGCGTCGCCGCGAAGAGCGGGCCGGAGGCGTCCGCTGAGGGCCACTGAGGACGTTGCGGCCGGCCGTGCGGTACTCGAGCCCCGCGGCCCGAACCCGTTGCCCCGCAACGAAGCAACCCTCGCCGCATCCGTGCGTCCACCGTGTAGCGGCCACCGGGACACCTACCGAAGACCGGGGCCGAACAGGTGATCATTTCGCCTGCGAACGGTCCAACCTGCGGCATCGCCCCAGGCCCCTCCGGCCCGGCTGAGACGGAAAACGCACACGCGCTGCGGACACGCCCTGTGAAGCTGTTAGAGTCGGCGACACGCTTCGGGACCACTGTGCCCTGAGGCGTTCCTGGCTTGCCTGCCAGTGAGCTGTGTTCCCGCCGGCCTCGTGCCGGCCAAGCCGATCGTCGGTAGGACAGCCGACGACGCCGAGGAGGTCCCCCGCGTGCTCAGCGCCTTCCGCTCGGCTCTCGCGACGCCGGATCTACGCAAGAAGATCCTGTTCACGCTAGCCATCGTCGCGGTCTACCGGATCGGTGCCGCCATCCCGGCCCCGGGGATCTCGTTCTCCGCCGTGCAGGCCTGTAGCTCTCAGGCCGACCAGCAGGGCGTCTACCAGCTGCTGAACCTGTTCAGCGGTGGTGCGCTGCTCCAGCTGTCGCTGTTCTCGACCGGCATCATGCCGTACATCACGGCGAGCATCATCATCCAGCTGCTGACCGTGGTGATCCCGCGGTTCGAGGAGCTGAAGAAGGAAGGCCAGGCCGGCCAGAACAAGCTCACGCAGTACACCCGGTACCTCACGATCGCCCTGGCGATCCTGCAGGCCACCGGCGTTGTCGCGCTGGCCGACCGCGGCACCCTTTTCCAGGGCTGCCAGCAGCAGATCATCCCGGACAACAGCGTCTACTCGCTGGCGCTGATCGTCTGCACCATGACCGCGGGCACCGCCGTCATGATGTGGCTGGGCGAGCTCATCACCGAGCGCGGCGTCGGCAACGGCATGTCGGTCCTGATTTTCCTGAACATCGCGGCCCGCATCCCCACCGAGGGCGCCAACATCATGAGCAACGGCGGCGCGGTCGCCCTGGTCATGATCTGCGTGTTCGGTTTGGTGATCATCGCGAGCGTCATCTTCGTTGAGCAGGGGCAGCGCCGGATCCCGGTGCAGTACGCCAAGCGCATGATCGGCCGCCGCATGTACGGCGGCACGTCGACCTACCTGCCGATCAAGGTGAACCAGGCCGGTGTCATCCCGGTCATCTTCGCGTCGTCGCTGCTGTACCTGCCGCAGCTGCTCAGCCAGCTCATCGGTGACCCGAACAGCAACTCCGGCTGGCAGGCCTTCATCCAGAACTACCTGGTCAACCAGAGCAGCTGGGTGCACATCCTGCTGTACTTCGCGTTGATCATCTTCTTCACGTACTTCTACATCACGATCACGTTCAACGTCGACGAGCGTGCGGACGAGATGAAGAAGTTCGGTGGCTTCATCCCGGGCATCCGCCCGGGCCGTCCTACCGCCGAATACCTGAGCTACGTCCTCGGCCGGATCACCCTGCCGGGCTCGCTGTACCTGGGCATCATCGCGATCCTCCCGAACTTCTTCCTGTCCCTCACCGGCAGCGGGAACAACCAGAACTTCCCGTTCGGTGGCACGGCTGTGCTGATCATGGTGGGTGTCGGCCTCGACACCGTGAAGCAGATCGAAAGCCAGCTGATGCAGCGCAACTACGAAGGGTTCTTGAAGTGACGCGAGTGGTTCTCGTCGGCCCGCCCGGCGCGGGTAAAGGTACGCAGGCGGTGGCCCTGTCGGAGCAGCTGCGGGTTCCGCACATCTCGACGGGCGACCTGTTCCGCGCACACGTCGGCCAGGAGACACCGCTCGGCCAGGAGGCCAAGCGCTACCTCGACTCGGGTGAGCTCGTCCCCGACTCGGTGACCAACGAGATGGTCCGCGAGCGGCTCGCCGAGCCTGACGCGAAGGCCGGCTTCCTGCTCGACGGTTTCCCCCGCAACACGAAGCAGGCCGAGGTCCTCGGCGAGATGCTGAAGGAAGCCGACTGCGCGCTCGAGTCGGTGATCCAGCTGCAGGTGCCCGAGGACGTGGTCGTGTCCAGGCTGATGGCCCGTGGCCGCGCCGACGACACCGAAGAGGTCATCCGCCGCCGTCAGCAGATCTACTGGTCCGAGACGGCCCCGCTGCTGGAGTACTACGCCGACATCCTGGTGGCTGTCGACGGCGTGGGCGACGTGCAGGAGATCTCGGACCGCGTGCTGGAAGCGCTGCGCGACCGCACGTGAATCTCGGAGGGTTGCGTGTTCTGCAAGTGCTCCGCCGTGGGCGCATGATCGAGATCAAGACGCCGGGCGAGCTGCAGGCGATGCGGGCGGCCGGGCTGGTCGTCGCGAAGACACTGGCCGCCGTGCGCGAGCGTGCGCGGGTCGGTGTCAGCACCGCCGAGCTCGACGAACTGGCCGAGCAGACGATCCGCGACGCGGGGGCCGTGCCGTCCTTCAAGGGCTACCACGGCTTCCCGGCGTCGATCTGCGCGTCGGTGAACGAGCAGATCGTCCACGGCATCCCGTCGAGCCGGCAGGTGCTGGCCGACGGTGACCTGATCTCGGTCGACTGCGGCGCCATCCTCGACGGCTGGCACGGTGACTCCGCCGTGACGCTCGCGATCGGCGCTGTCAGCGAGAAGGACCTCGCGCTGTCCGCCGCCACGGAGAAGTCCATGTGGGCCGGCATCGAGGCCGTGCACGCGGGCGGCCGGCTCACCGACATCTCGTTCGCCGTGCAGACCGCGGCCGAGAAGGCGGGCCGCGACAACGGCGTCGAGTACGGGATGATCCTCGAGTACGGCGGCCATGGCATCGGCCGCCAGATGCACATGGACCCGTTCCTGCCCAACGTCGGCAAGCCCGGCAAGGGCCCGCGGCTCAAGGTCGGCATGGCGCTCGCGATCGAGCCCATGCTCACCGGGGGCGGCGGCGAGACCGTGGAGCTCGAGGATGGCTGGACCGTGGTCACGGCCGACGGCTCCCGCGCCTCGCACTGGGAGCACACCGTCGCCATCACCGAGGACGGTCCCTGGGTGCTCACCGCGCCCGAAAACGACTGACGCCGCCGCTCACCCGGCCGGCAAAGTTCACCTGACCAGGCGATTCTCGCAGGTTGGGCTCTTTTCAGGCATACTGGAACCCTGGCGCCCCAGCGCCGGCTTGTAGCACAGTTACCCCCCGTTTGGGGGTCGCGACACGAGTTGCGTACACTGTCAAGTCGGCGTACTCATCGCGCCGGTTCCTGCGCGCTCGTGAACTCTCGCGAACACTCGGAGTCGGGGTGGAGTGTGCCGGAGCAGCACCCCAGTAAGCAAGGGACTCGAGCTCAAACCGATCACGCTGTGTGCATCAAGCGTGCATTCAGGGATTGCGGAGGACATGGCTAAGAAAGACGGGGCCATCGAGGTCGAAGGCCGCGTGGTCGAGCCGCTCCCCAACGCGATGTTCCGCGTCGAGTTGGAGAACGGCCACAAAGTTCTTGCCCACATCAGCGGCAAGATGCGGCAGCACTACATCCGCATCCTGCCCGAGGACAGGGTCGTCGTGGAGCTTTCGCCCTACGACTTGTCTCGTGGTCGCATCGTCTACCGCTACAAGTGATCACGAAGAGCTGAGAAGAAGCAGGAGAGTCGACAGACGTGAAGGTCCAGCCGAGCGTCAAGAAGATCTGCGACAAGTGCAAGGTGATCCGCCGCCACGGCCGGATCATGGTGATCTGCGAGAACCTGCGTCACAAGCAGCGTCAGGGCTGAGCACCGCACTCCAGCAGAGCGGATTGACGGCTACACACCCTCCCCGCACCTGCCGGGCCGCGTGAGCGGTCCGGTTCACCCCCGGACTTCAGGCCGGGGCCGGGACACCCGCAGCGCAAGCCGCGGGCACGACAGGCGAGTCGGTTCCGGAACCGGACGGGGAGAAGACCTGAAGACGAAATCGAAGAAGGAGCTACAGCGCCCATGGCACGACTCGCTGGCGTAGACCTCCCCCGCGAAAAGCGGTTGGAGATCGCGCTGACCTACATCTACGGCATCGGCCGTACCCGCTCGAAGCAGATGATCGCTGCTGCCGAGCTCAACGCGGACACCCGCGTGAAGGACCTCAGCGATGAGGACCTCATCAAGCTTCGTGACTACATCGACGAGAACTTCAAGGTCGAGGGTGACCTGCGTCGCGAGGTGAACGCCGACATCCGTCGCAAGATCGAGATCGGCACCTACCAGGGCCTGCGCTGGCGTCGTGGTCTGCCCGTCCGCGGTCAGCGGACCAAGACCAACGCCCGCACCCGCAAGGGTCCGAAGAAGACGGTCGCCGGCAAGAAGAAGGCTGGCAAGAAGTGAGCGTCAAGGGCAAGAAGGTCGTGCAGATGGGCGGCGGGAACCGTCGCGGCACGGCTTGTGTCTCGCCCAAGGCGCTCTACGCCCGCCCGATGGCGCTGCGGAACCTGTACACCGATGCCGGATCGATCATCCGACGGGGTCAGGCCGAAGCGGTTGCCGCTCACCAAGAGAACGCGCGCTAACAGGAGAACCCTCAGAACATGCCACCGAAGTCTCGTACTGCGGCGGGGGCCAAGAAGGTCCGCCGCAAGGAAAAGAAGAACGTCGCGCACGGTCACGCGCACATCAAGAGCACGTTCAACAACACCATCGTCTCGATCACGGACCCCACGGGCGCTGTGATCGCGTGGGCGTCGAGTGGTCACGTGGGCTTCAAGGGCTCGCGCAAGTCCACGCCGTTCGCCGCGCAGATGGCCGCCGAGAACGCCGCCCGCAAGGCTGCCGAGCACGGCATGAAGAAGGTCGACGTCTTCGTGAAGGGCCCGGGTTCGGGCCGCGAGACGGCGATCCGCTCGCTGCAGGCCGCCGGTCTCGAGGTCGGCACCATCCAGGACGTGACCCCGCAGCCTCACAACGGCTGCCGCCCGCCCAAGCGGCGCCGGGTCTGAGGAACGGGGAGGAGTAAGAAGAAATGGCTCGTTACACCGGCCCCGCGACGCGTATTTCGCGTCGCCTCAAGGTTGACCTCATCGGCGGCGACCAGGCTTTCGAGCGTCGCCCCTACCCGCCGGGCCAGCACGGCCGCGGGCGCATCAAGGAGTCCGAGTACCTCCTGCAGTCGCAGGAGAAGCAGAAGGCTCGCTACACCTACGGCGTTCTCGAGCGCCAGTTCGTCCGGTACTACAAGGAAGCCGTGCGGCGTCCGGGCAAGACCGGTGAGAACCTGCTGCAGATCCTCGAGTCCCGGCTGGACAACGTGATCTACCGCGCCGGCATCGCCCGCACGCGCCGCCAGGCGCGCCAGCTGGTGAGCCACGGCCACTTCCTGGTCAACGGCGTCAAGGTCAACGTCCCGTCGTTCCAGGTCTCCAAGTGGGACATCATCGACGTGCGGCCGAAGTCGTTCTCGATGCTGCCCTTCGTGGTGGCGAAGGAGTCCTTCGGCGAGCGCCCCATCCCGGCGTGGCTGCAGGTCGTCCAGTCCAACCTCCGCGTGCTGGTCCACCAGCTGCCGGAGCGTGCGCAGATCGACGTTCCGGTTCAGGAACAGCTGATCGTCGAGCTTTACTCGAAGTAATTCAGCTTCCGGGCTGAGTTACGGGCGGCGGCGCAACAGGTGCGCCGCCGCCGCGCCATCCCTTCGACGTCATATGGCGGGCGTCGTCTGGAAAGGAACCAGAAGAAATGCTGATTTCCCAGCGGCCGGCTCTCGGCGAAGAGACGGTCAACGAGACCCGCTCCCGGTTCACCATCGAACCGCTGGAGCCCGGCTTCGGCTACACGCTCGGCAACTCGCTGCGGCGCACGCTGCTGTCGTCCATTCCGGGCGCGGCCGTGACGAGCATCCGCATCGACGGCGTGCTGCACGAGTTCACCACCGTTCCCGGGGTGAAGGAAGACGTCACCGACATCATCCTGAACCTCAAGGAGCTCGTGGTGTCCTCGGAAGAGGACGAGCCGGTCACCATGTACCTGCGCAAGCAGGGCCCCGGTGAGGTCACGGCTGCCGACATCGTGCCCCCGGCCGGCGTCACCGTGCACAACCCGGACCTCCACATCGCGGCCCTGAACGGCAAGGGCAAGCTCGAGATCGAACTCGTCGTCGAGCGCGGCCGCGGTTACGTTCCGGCCCTGCAGAACAAGCAGGCCGGCGCCGAGATCGGCCGCATTCCGGTCGACTCGATCTACTCGCCGGTGCTGAAGGTGACGTACAAGGTCGAGGCCACTCGTGTCGAGCAGCGCACCGACTTCGACAAGCTGATCCTGGACGTCGAGACCAAGCCGTCGATCACGCCGCGCGACGCGGTCGCCTCGGCGGGCAAGACGCTGGTGGAGCTGTTCGGTCTCGCTCGCGAGCTGAACGTCGACGCCGAGGGCATCGAGATCGGCCCGTCGCCGCAGGAAGCGGACACCATCGCCGCCTACGCGATGCCGATCGAGGACCTGGACCTCACCGTCCGGTCGTACAACTGCCTCAAGCGCGAAGGCATCCACACGGTGGGCGAGCTCGTCTCGCGCAGCGAGGCGGACCTGCTCGACATCCGCAACTTCGGTGCGAAGTCGATCGACGAGGTCAAGCTGAAGCTGGTCGGTCTTGGCCTGGCGCTCAAGGACAGCCCGCCCGGGTTCGACCCGACCGCGGCTGCCTCCAGCTACGACGGTGAGGGCTGGTCGGGAAGCGTCGCCGGCATCGGCGGCGGGATTTCGGACGAGGGCCACGACGATGGCCAGGACTACGCAGAGACGGAGCAGCTGTAAGGCCGCGTAGGCCTGGAGCTGTGCAGCTGAACTAGGAGAACCAATGCCCACCCCTACCAAGGGAGCCCGGCTCGGCGGGTCGTCCGCGCACGAGCGGCTGATCCTGGCCAACCTGGCCACGCAGCTGTTCGAGCACGGCAAGATCACCACGACCGAGGCGAAGGCCCGCCGGGTGCGCCCGCTGGCCGAGAAGCTGATCACCAAGGCGAAGCGGGGCGACCTGCACAACCGTCGCCAGGTGCAGAAGGTCGTGCGTGACAAGGACGTCGTGCACAAGCTCTTCGCCGAGATCGGTCCGCACTTCGCGGAGCGCGCCGGCGGTTACACCCGCATCACCAAGACGATGCCGCGCAAGGGCGACAACGCCGCCATGGCCGTCATCGAGCTGGTCGCGGAGAAGACCGTGACGTCGGAAGCCGAGCGGGCTCGCAAGACGAAGTTCGCGAAGGACGAGAAGCAGGCCGAGGCCGCCGTGGTCGAGGAGACCACGTCGGAAGAAGCCGTCGCCGAGGCTCCGGCCGAGGAGACCACCGAGGCCCCGGCTTCGGAGGAGGCTTCGGCTTCGTCGGACTCGGACGAGGCCGCTGACGACGCGGACGCCAAGAAGGACTGAAGTCCTGACGGCACCGTCGACACCGGACGAGCCCGCCACTCCCTCCGGGGAGGGCGGGCTCGTTCGTCTGCGCTTGGACGTTTCCTACGACGGCACGGACTTCTCGGGCTGGGCCCGCCAGCCCGGCCGGCGCACCGTGCAGGCCGAGCTGGAAGCGGCCCTGCAGCGCCAGCCTCCGGGCGCGTCCGTGCCCAAGTCCGTGGTCGTCGCGGGGCGCACGGACGCCGGCGTGCACGCGACCGGTCAGGTCGTGCACGTCGACGTCGTCCCGCTGGCGCCCGGCGCTGCCGGCCGTGTGCCCGTTGACGCGCACGGCATCCCGGACCTGACGCGCATGACGGGCCGCTGGAACAAGCTGATGCCCGCCGACGTGCGCGTGCTCCGCGCCCGCGTCGCCCCTGCGGGCTTCGACGCCCGCTTCTCGGCCATCCGCCGCCACTACCGCTACCGCGTATCGGACGCGCCCTGGGGCGTCGATCCGCTGCGCCGCAACGACACCCTCGCCTGGGGCCGTCCACTGTCGACGGACGCCATGAACGAGGCCGCCGCGGCCCTGCTCGGCCTGCAGGACTTCGCGGCCTACTGCAAGCAGCGCGAGGGCGGCACCACGATCCGTGAGCTGCAGCAGCTGGAGTGGACCCGGCTCGACGAGCACCTGCTGGAAGTCCGCGTCTCCGCCGACGCCTTCTGCCACTCGATGGTCCGCAGCCTCGTCGGCGTCCTGCTGATGGTCGGCGACGGCCGCCGCCCTCGCTCCTGGCCCGCCGAGGTCCTCTCCAGCGGCACGCGGGACAGCGCCGTCGCCCCGGCCCACGGCCTCACGCTCACCGCCGTGGACTACCCGCCGGACGCGGAACTCGCCGCGCGCGCCGAGCAGACGCGCAACGTCCGCTCCGCCGAGGACCTGTAGCTTCTCTCCGCGTGGGAGACGAGGCGGAGCACCAGCACCGGACCAGGGCGGCCTACGACGGCGTCGTCGAGCTGTACGCGGCGCTCTTCGCCGACCGGCAGCTGGAGACGATGCCGTTCACGCGGACCATGGTCCGCACCTTCGCCGAACTGGTTGCCGCGACCGGCAACTCGCACGTGGCCGACATCGGCTGCGGCCCCGGCCACATCACCGCTTTCCTGAGTGACCAGGGGCTGGCCGCTCGCGGGCTCGACCTGTCGCCGGGCATGGTCGAGCACGCCCGGAAGTCCTTCCCGGCGCTGCGCTTCGACGAGGCCCGGACCGAAGCCCTTCCGCTCGAGGACGGCTCCCTCGGCGGCGTGGTCGCCCACTACTCGCTGATCCACACCCCGCCGGCGGAAGTGCCCGCGTTGCTCGCGGAGCTGACGCGCGTGCTGGCCCCGGGCGGGCTGGCCCTGGTCTCGTTCTTCGCGACCGACGGCCCGGAGCCGGTCCGCTTCGACCACAAGGTCGCGCCCGCCTACAGCTGGCCGGTCGACCGCTTCGCCGGGCTGCTGACCGCCGCCGGCCTCGCCGAGTCCGCCCGGCTCGTCCACGACCCGCGGTCCGAGCGGGGTTTCCTCGACGCACACGTGCTTTCGCGCCGCTAGCGGGCTCGCGGCGGCCGGAGCCGAACTTGGCGGCGAACGGGCATCACGGGGCGGCTTGCCGGTGGTGAGCCACGCTGCGGGCGTGATGACCTGGTGTGGTCCTCGATCGCGAGCCGAGAAGGAGATTTGCCATGACGACGTTCGTCCTCGTGCCCGGTGCGTGGCACGGTTCCTGGACGTTCGAGTCGGTCGTCCCGCTGCTGGAGCGGGCCGGGCACACCGTCCACGCGCTGACCCTGACGGGATTGCGGCCCGACGATGACGACGTGACGGTGGCGAGCGCCAACCTCGACACCCACGCCGACGACGTCGTGAGCCTCCTGGATCGCGCCAGCATCACCGAAGCGACGCTCGTCGGCCACAGCTACGGCGGGATGGTGATCTCCGCCGCGGCCGACCGCGCGGGCGGGCGAGTGTCCCGGCTGGTTCATCTCGACGCCTACGTGCCGCGCGACGGCGACTCGTGCTGGTCGTTGACCACCGAGGCGTACCGGCAGTCGTTCGTGGCCGGTGCGGCCGGCACGGGCCACGCCGTCAGTCCGCCGTACCGCGCCCCACACGGCGGCGATCCCCGCCGCCGTCCCCACCCCCTCGCCTCGCTGGTGCAGACGATCCGGCTCACCGGCGCCGTCGATCGCGTGCCCCGGCGCGATTTCGTCTACTGCTCCGGCTGGGAAGACAGCACCCCCTTCGCCGGACTCCGCGCCCGGCTCCGAGCCGATCCGGGCTGGCGCGTCCACGACCTCCCCACCGCCCACAACGCGATGCGGGAGGCGCCGGGTGCCGTCGCCGAGTTCCTGACCTGAACACAGCGAAGGCCTCCTCGAACGCGTCGAGGAGGCCTTCACCACAAGCGAAACCGGCTCAGTCGCCCCGGCGCACCGGGCCGAGCAGCTGCTGTTCCTTCTGCGTCGTCACCAGGCGCAGCGGCCGCCACAGGTTGCGGCCCAGGGCCACGACCTGGTCGTCCTTGAGCGTGGTCAGCTGACGCATCATCTGCGGCGGCAGGCGCCAGATGCGGGCCGCCAGTTCGGCCTGTCCGGCGGGCAGGCGCTGCATCAGCACGAGGTCCGCGGCGTTGGCCGTCGCGCCGGCCTGCGGGTGCAGGTACGGCAGGACGTAGACGGTCGTCTGCCACGGCGAGCGCGGCGGGAAGAGGTCCTGCGGGGTCGGGCCGCCGTCGGTGACCACGAGCAGCGGCGCGTCCTCCGACGGGCGCGGAAGCTCGACCGGCGACAGGCGCCGGATCTGCACCAGGGGCGACGGCCGCCCGTCGCGGTTGCCGGCGGCCTGGGAGAGCACCTGCCAGGCCGCGGGACGCCCGGTGGCCACAACCACCCACGCGCCCACCGCCATCGCGCGCAGCGCCACCTGACGGGCCAGGTACAGCCCGCCCACGAGCACGATGCGCGTCGGCGTGGAGCGCAGGGCGGAGATGGTGAGCGGTTCGCCCTTCAGGCCCGAGCCGAGGACGATGCCGCCGCGGTCGCCCGAGGGGCTGATCGCGTCGAGCATCGCGGGGTCGACCGTGAACTCCGGGGCCACGCCGGGGTTCTGCCCGGCGTCGCGAAGGCGGGTGCTCATGCCGTACCTCCGATCGGCAGGGTGGCGGCGAACGCCGAGATCTGCAGGCCGCGCAACGGCGTCAGGTCGACGTCGAGGCGCTCCGAAATGGACTTGAGTCGCTGGTCGGCGGCCTCGAGCTCACGCGGGTTGCGGGCGCTCACGCGCACCACGCCGCGCAGGCCGATCCGGCCTTCGTCCGCCGCGGGGGAAATCGACATGGCGACCGTGGCCGACAGCGCGCGCACGCTCGTGAGCGCGTCGAGGCTGCCGGTGATCTTGCCCTTGGGCCAGCTCGTGATCGCGTAGCTGGAGTGCCCGATGCCGGCCGCCGTGACGCCCGTCCAGCTCTCCTGCAGCGTGACCTTCGTCGACGACCCCGCCACGGCCGTGAGCTCCGCGGCGGAGATGCTGGCGCGCAGCAACTCGTCCGGGTCCAGCGGCCGCGTCGGCACGCCCTGCGACTCCAGCGCGTTGCGCACGCGCGACAGCGCACCGATCAGCGCACGGTGGGCGCCGACGACGCCGCCACCGCGTTCCCGGATCGCCTCCGGGCAGCGGCGCGGGTCGAGACGGATCGCGATCCACGTGGTGCGCCGGGCCGCCGCGGGCAGCGGGCCGAGCACCTCCATGTACGAGCTGAGCGCCGGCGAGTCCGACGGCAGCGCCGCGGAACCCGGGTAGCTGTGCCAGATCATCTGGATGGAGTCGAGCACCACACCGCGGTCCTCGAGGCACGGCGCGAGCGCCGACAGCGGCAGGCTCGGCGCGCCGCCGGCCTGGGTGATCAGTGCGGGCGTCGGCTCCACGAGGAGCACCGCCGTCCACGTGCCGTCGTTCCAGGCGAGGCCGACCTGCTGGCGCTCGTGGTCGACGCCGTGCGCCACCACGAGATCGGGCACGGCCAGGCGCAGCAGGTTCACGCGCGCGTCGTCCGGGCCCGTCACGGTGGTGTTCTCCGCGGCCAGCTCTTCGAGGCTGCTGGGCGGCGGCGGGGTCGCGACGCGGTCGTGCGAACGGAAGCGGTAGCGCAGTGTCAGGCCGAGCCACTGGGTGAACCAGCGCCCGCCCCAGCGCAGGAACGCGAAGATGAGGAACACGGCCGCGACGCCGATGGCGATGTACTTCAGCTGCTCCATGTTGATGGCGAGCAGCACGAGTCCGATCGCGACACCCACCTCGAGGAGCACGAGGTTCGCCACGGGCAGCGGGCCGAGGTTGATGCCGCCGGACCGCTGACGCGAGGGCGGCGCCAAGCGCGTCGCGGTCGCGGTGCCACCGCCCTGCGGCGAGCCACCGGGACCGGGGCCGTCAGGGCCGGAACCGCCGGAGCCGGGTCCCCCAGGTCCACCGGGCCCGCCAGGTCCCCCCGGACCTCCGGGGCCGCCGGGTCCCCCCGGGCCGCCAGGTCCACCGGGGCCGCCCGGGCCGCCGCCACGGGGGCCGGGTCCACCGGGGCCGCCAGGTCCACCGGGTCCACGCGGAACTCCGCCGGGGCCGCCAGGACCGCCCGGCACGCCACCAGGTCCGCCCGGTCCGCCTGCTCTGCCCGGCCGCTGCGGCGGGCCCGGAGGACGTCCTCCGGGCGGCGGTGGCCCGGGGGGCCCTGGCGGACGTGGAGGCGTGGTGACGGACATCCGCGCGTTCTCTTCCCCTCGTGAGTGCTACGTTCCCGGAAAGCCGGTCCCGAGGTGTCCGACCCTAGCTTGAGTTGGTAGAAACCCCACACCAGACGGTCCCCGTACGGCTATCCTGCGGAACCGTACCGCGACGGGGAGGACTGTAGGTCGAGAATGCCATCAACACCCACGACTAAGAGTCAGGTTCAGGCCTACAAGTTCGTCATGCGCCGGATGCAGTCGGCGCTCGTCCGCCGCGACGCGGTGATGCTCCACGACCCGATGCGGACACACTCGCGGGCGACCGTCGTCGGGGTGATCCTCGGCGTGCTCGGCGCGGTCGTTTTCGTGTTGATCGCCCTGCTCAGCCCCGCTCCGTCGGTGCCCGCGTCGGGCGGCATCGTGATCGGTGAGCAGTCCGGCACCGTTTACGTGGTCACGGGAAATCCGCAGAAACTGATTCCGACGTTCAACCTCGCTTCCGCGCGCCTGATCCTGCTCGCGCAGTCGCAGCAGCAGACGCAAGGCGCACAAGGCGGAGCGCAGCCCGCCGCGGCTAATGCGGCGCCGGCCGCGGCGGTGATTCCGACCGTCGTCTCCGATGAACAGCTCAAGAACATTCCGCGGGAGAAGCTGACCGGCATTCCCGATGGGCCACAACTTCTGCCCGACACGACCCAGCGCATTTCGCCCAACTGGGCGGTCTGCGACCAGGTGGAGCTCGACACCCGGCTGCCGCTACCCGACAGCGTGAACCGCACCGACACGACCGTGATCGGTGGCGTGGCGAACGTCGGCACGGAGCTCGACCGGGGCCAGGCTCTGCTCGGCCGCGCGGACGACGGCAAGACCTACCTGATCTACCGCCTGGCGGCCACGCAGGCGCGGCCCGACGCCAACACCGTGCGCGCCGAGGTCGACCTCGGCGACAACGACCCGGTACGGGCGGCGCTGCAGCTGCCGGCCAAGGCGCGCAAGGCTTCCCAGGCGTTCCTCAACGCGATCCCCGACGTCGGCAAGCTGGTGCCGCCGGTCGTCCCGGGCGCCGGTGAGACGCCGCCGCAGGACTTCGACGGCCTCACCGTCGGCGACGTGTTCTCCACGAGCCCGTCGGGTGCGCCGACGGATTTCTGGCTGATCACCCGGGACGGCATCCAGAAGGTGTCGTCCGCGGTCGCCGACATCGTGCGTGTGGCGAAGAACGGCGGCGGGAGCAAGATCACCGACCTCGGTCTGGAGAAGATCAACAACGTCCGCCGGCTGCAGCCCACCGACAGCGGGTTCGTGAAGGTCGACAACTACCCCGAACAGACCCCGACCGTGCTCGACGCCACGCAGGGCTCGCCGGTGGCGTGCCTCGGCTGGTCGTTCGACGTCAACAAGAAGACGGCCCACACCTCGGTGTACGTGAGCAAGGGCCTGCCGGCCGAGACGACGAACGCCGACGGCTCGAGCAAGGTCCAGAGCATCAGCACCACCGGCCCGAACGGCCTGCCGATCACCGGCTTCTACATGCCGCCGGGCTTCGGCGCCGTGGTGCAGTCGGCCACCGAGTCGAGCGCGACGTTCTTCAAGGGCCCGATCCAGCTGATCAGCGACCGCGGCCTCCGCTACGGCGTGCCGGACCAGGCGACGGCCGCGGCGCTCGGCCTGACCGACGCGCTGCCGGCGCCGGAGTCGATCATCGGCCTGCTGCCCACGGGTTCGTCGCTGAACACGCAGAACGTGATGAAGCAGTTCGACTCCGTGCCGATCGACCCGAACGCCGGCTCGTTCCAGTCGCCGGCCAACCAGCAGGCGGGGCAACCGGCGGGGAACTGAAGCGGGTTCGCGTCCGTCACACTCGAAGACAGTCGGGTGAGCGGAGGGATGTCGTGGCAGCGGGGAACAACGCGCTGAACATCGACGGTGAAGTCGTCGGCGGCTACGCGGCCAAGGTCGCGCTGGCTGCCGACGAGCTGGACACGGCCGCGGGCGGCGTCGGTGCGGGAGCGACCACGGCCGAGGCGTACGGCGAGCTCGGTGGCCGCCTCGGTTTGGACCAGTCGTACGCGCGGGCGTCCGGGGCGTTGCGCCGGCAGCTGCAGGCGGGCGCGGCCGCGCTGCGGTCGGCCGCGGAGGCGCTGGACCAGCTCACCGCCGGCCACGCGCAGCGTGACGCCGACGCGGCGGAGCAGATCAAGCGTGCCGGGGGGCTGTCGTGACGGAGCCGTCGCTGACGTTCGTGTCCGAGCTCGCCGGTGAGCTCGGCGTGACCGACCCCGTCGAGACGTACTACCGGCCGCTCGTCGGCCGCTGGACCGAGCTCGACGAGGAAGCCCAACGCCTGCGCGCCGCGGCGAAGACGGCCGGCGGCGTTTCCGCCGACCTGGCCGACGAGCTGGGCCGGCTCGACGCGTCGTGGTCCGGTGAGGACGCCGACGCGTTTGTCACCTACCTGGGCGAAATCCGGTCCGCGAGCGAAGGCGTCGAGGACGCGCTCGACGAACTGGCCGGCGCACTGGAGGAGCTGTCCGGATCCCTGCGCAAGATCGTCGGCGACGCCACCGACGTGCTCGTGGACTCGGCCGACCTGCTGTCGGAGTCGGCGATGCTGCCGGTCGGCGGCGTCAGCCGCTCGCGCACGCAGCTGCGCGAGACCGAGCAGTCGGTGAAGTCGCTCTACGACGCGGCGGAAGACGTGCTGCAGCACTTCGCGCAGCTGTGCAACGGCGTGGACGCGCCGGCGGGGGAGCAGTCGAGCATCGCGGTGCGGCAGCACTACCCGCAGGAGCAGTTCCGGCTGCACGAAAGCGATTCCGCGCCGGCACCGCAGCACTCGGCGGTCACCGCGGCGCCGTCCGCATCGGAGGAGCCGACGCACGACGGCGCGGCTCAGCAGGCCGCAACCCACACCGGCGCGGACGCCGCGACCGCACCGGCCCACGCCGGCGCCACGGCCCCGTCGGCCGACGACTCCGTTTCGGCGTCCGCGGCCGAGGAACCCCACCAGGGCAAGGAAACCGGCGCCGACCCTCGTCTCACGCAGGGACAGGCGGGCGTGCCGCCGGTCGGGCCGGAAGGCCTCGCCCCGGCGCCCGCCCCAGCCGCCCAGAACGAGTCCGGCGGCATGTCGATGATGCCCATGATGCCGATGGGCGGCATGGGCATGGGCGGCGGCGGAATGGGCGGCGGTGGCGGCTCGCGCCAGGCCAAGAACCGCACGCCCGCCAAGCCTTCCGAGCTTCTCGGCGATCCCGCGCCGGTCACGCCACCCGTGATCGGGGAGGACCCTCAGAAGCCCGCCAAGGCCAAGAAACCCCAGCACTGACCGGAAGGGGCCGCCCACCGCTTTTCCGCGGTGTACGGCCCCTTCAGCGTCTTCGGACGGATACTGCTCAGCTCGGCGGGCCGGTCGGGCGGTTGCGCCGGATCGTGTGCATCACGAACAGCGTGATCAGCAGTGCCACGACGCCGCCGCCGGTGCCGGCCAGCGCGACGATCATCGGCGTCGAGCTCATCGAGTCGGCCGGCGGCAGCTTCGCCGTCTGCACCACGGGCTTCGGTGCCGCGAGGATGCCGACGTCGTTGGGCAGGTTCGCGGTGAGCGCGGCCACCGGGTCGATCACGCCGTAGCCCACGAAGTCGTCGCGCCCGCCCGGGGCGGCCGGGTGCTGCGCGGTGGCCTCGATGCGCTGGATCACCTGGCGGGCCGTGAGCTGCGGATACATCTGGCGCACGAGCGCGGCCACCCCGGCCACGTACGGCGAGGCGAAGCTCGTGCCCTGGATCGGCGACTGCTGGGTGCCCTCGATGGTCAGGTTGGCCAGGCCCGTCGAGCCCTCGGCCGGGTCGAGCGACACGATGTCGGTGCCCGGCGCGGCGACGCCGACCCACGGCCCGTGCACGCTGAACGACGCGACGCCGCCGGTTTCGTCGATCGCGCCGACCGACAGCACGTCGTCGGCGAACCACGGCGGCGTGACGATCGAGCGCGGCTTGTTCGGGTCGGCCTGGTCGTTCTGCGGGCAGTCGTCGGAGACGTTGCCGGCGGCGGCGACGACCACCACGTTGTGGTCGGCCGCGAACTTCACCGCGGCCTGCACCTGCTGTTCGCCCGCCTGGATGCTGCCAGCCCCGTCGGCTGCGCGGCAGTGGTCCACCGACATGTTGATCACGCTGGCTTCGCCCCGTTCGGCG
This sequence comes from Amycolatopsis sp. NPDC049253, assembly GCF_040678995.1. NCBI lineage: Bacteria > Bacillati > Actinomycetota > Actinomycetes > Pseudonocardiales > Pseudonocardiaceae > Amycolatopsis > Amycolatopsis sp. NPDC049253. Next base: position 779,583 of record NZ_JBFAQX010000001.1, read on the forward strand.
ATGCCGTGGATGATCTCGGCCAGCGTCTTCAGCGTGCCCGCGGTGCCTTCCTTCTGCAGCTGCCGGGTGTCACCCTTGTCGTCCTGCTGGGGAGCGGTCCCGCCGACCTCGCCGCCACCACCGCCGGTGCCGGGCAGCTGACCGCCGTTCTGGCCACCGGGCGGGGTGCTGCCGTTCTGGTTGCCAGGCGGAGTGCCGGTGCCGCCACTGGGCTGCCCGGTGTTGTTCGAGGCGTTCTGATCGACCGCGTAGTTCGAGCTCAGCTGTCGGTACGAACGGATCGTGGCGTCGGGTGCGACCCCGATGAAGCCGACCTTCGGGTCCTGCGGGTTGCCCGCGATGATGCCGGCGACCTCGGTGCCGTGGCCGTCGCAGTCCTGCAGGCCGGGCTGAGCGCCGTTGTCGGGCGTCGCGACGTAGTCACCGCCGCTTTCGACCCGGCCCTGGAACCACGGGTGCGGGGTGACGCCGGTGTCGACCACGGCGACGGTGATGCCCCCGCCGACCGTGCCCTTGGCCGAGCGCACGATCTGCTGGGCCTTGTCCAGCTGCAGGTAGCTCTGGCCCCACGGGATCGTGTTGATCTCGATGTTCTGCCCGAGGCTGCGCTTCACGCACTCGGTCTTCTTCTGGTAGGGCTGGTCGGGTTTGCGCTCGTCGGGCGGCAGCGCGCTCTCGTCCACCTGTGGTGGCGTCGCCCACGTGCCCGCGGCGTCGGAGCCCTGCTGGGCCGACGCGGGCGAGACGAGCGCGAACGGCGACAGCACCCCGAGCCCGGCCGCGAGCAGGACGACACCCGTGCGGCCACCGATCCTGAGCCGCCGGACGAACGGACGTCGCGCGCGCATCTGCTGCCTCACTTGAGGTTCAGGTGGCGCAGCGTCGTGTAGAGGTCCATCACGCCGAGCGCGAGCGGCAGCACGACCGCGATGCAGATCGCCTCGAGGATCTCCACGGTGCGCCGCAGCGGCGGCGAGAAGCGCTGGTTCGGGAAGATCACGCCGACCACGAGCGAGCCCGCGGCGACCACGATCAGGGCGCCGAACACGTACAGCAGCCGGTATTCCGCCGTGGTGGCGAAGAGCCAGCCGACGAGGATGCCGGCCGCGGACACCATGCCGGTGGTCAGCAGCGCGATCGCCTGGGCGCCGTTGGCGTACGCGCGGGCGCGCAGCAGCAGCACGAGCGTGGCGACCACGCCGAGGATGATCCCGAAGTAGCCCGGCGCCGTCGCGGCGAGCACGGCGGAGACGGCCGTGGTGGCGCCGCAGCCGATCATCAGGCCGGTCATGTAGTCGTGGGCGACCGCGGTGCGCTGCTCGATGGCCTGGTAGTCCGGGAAACCGGAGTCTTCCTTCAGCTCCTCTGCGGTGCTGGGCACGTGCGGCAGCGGGAGCTTCGCGAGCCAGATCGTGGCGCGCGGCAGGATCGAGATGCAGGCGAGCGAAACGGCGACCGCACCGGCGCCCACGCCCGCCGTGGTGGCGCTGGGCACGAGCATGGCGACGAGGAACGCGATCGCGCCGAACGCGCCGGCCGTGGCCGCGGCGATGAACACGCGGATGCCGGCGCCGATGATCAGGATGCAGACCGCCGAGACGATGAGCACGAGCACCGCGCCCAGCAAAAGGTTCGCGCGCACCGAAAGGCCGGGCACGATGTAGAAGCCGCTCACGAACGCCAGCGGCAGGCCGCCCGCGGCCGCGATCAGCACGCCCGTGGCTTCGGCCTGGTAGGCCTTCGCGAGCGTCGCGCCGACCGCCACGCAGGCGATCGCGCCGAGGCCGCCGGCGATGGCCGCGCCGAGCGCGCTGCCGCCGTAGAGCGAGCCGCTCATGAACAGCGCCAGCGCGGAGATGAACAGCGCGAGGCCGCCGGCGACGTGGCCGAAGCGGCGTGCCGTCTCCTTGGTCCACGGGCGGAAGCTGTCGGGCGTCGACTCGGCGATGGCGTCGACCACGTCGTCGTACAGCGGCGGCGGCGGGTTCTCGTTGCGCTTGCGCAGCTGCAGCAGTTCGCCGTCCACGACGCCGAGGGACGCCAGCGTGCGGCTCGGGTCGAGCGGGGCGTCGCCGAGCTTGGCCAGCGCCCAGCCGCCGTGGCGCGCACCGCCGTCGGGCGAGGTCTCCTTGGCCATCTCCAGCAGCATCGGCAGCAGGTCGGCCACCGCGACGTCGGCCGGAAGCGCGACGTCGATCCGGGTGTTCGGCGCGACCACCGTCACCCTGCTGAATACCGTCGTGCCCGTTGCCACTAGATGCCCCCGCTCTGAAGAGTCAGCTCCCGGGGGAACTTATACCGAACCCCGGGGCCGGGATCATCGACTGTCCGAAAATCCCTGGCGAAAGTACACCGGCCGGACGACGGACGGGCCGCGCGACCAGGTGGGATCGGTCGATTCGGGTCCTCGCTGTCGGTGGTGGGTCGTACACTCCGGTGATCAGAGGAAACGGGTTCGCGGGCGAGATGCCGGACGTGCCGGTATCCGTCGGTATCCGATGAGGGGGCAAGCGCGGTGCACTTGCGGGCGTTGGCCGGATTTCCCCGGCGACGTTCGATAGGTTGTCACGCGCGCCCGAGCGCGGGAGCCGGCCGGCAATCGTCGAGTTGGAATAGAGGGGTCCTTCGATGAGCACGCTTCAGTTCAAGAAGTCGCCGCGGCTGGCGGCGCCGCGCCCGCCGGGCGGCGAGGTGCACCTCGAGCCCCCACCCGAAGTACCCCGCACGATCCCGGGCAACATCGTCGCGAAGGCGATTCCGGGCGTCATGATCTTCGCGTCGCTCGGGATGATGGTCTTCATGTTCACGGCGGGTGGGAAGAACCCGACCACGATCATGATGAGCGGCATGATGCTGATGGGCACCGTCGGCATGCTCGCCGGCGGTGGCGGCCGGGGCGGTGGCCAGAAGAAGGCCGAGATGGACGAGGACCGCAAGGACTACCTGCGGTACCTGGGCCAGATGCGCGACCGCGCCCGCGAGGCGATGGTCGACCAGCGCGCCGCGCTCGAGTGGGTGCACCCCGACCCGCAGTCGCTGTGGTCGCTCGCGGCCAGCCGCCGCATGTGGGAACGCCGGCAGAACGACCAGGACTTCCTGCACCTGCGCGTCGGCCGCAGCTCCCACCGCCTCGCCACGCGGCTCGTGCCGCCGCAGACCGGCCCGGTCGACGAGCTGGAGCCGATCGCCACCCTCGCGCTGCGCCGGTTCGTGCGCGCGCACTCGATCGTGCCCGACCTGCCCACGCAGATCACCCTGCGCGGGTTCGCCGCCGTGAGCATGCAGGGCGAGCGTTCGCTCACGCGTGGCCTCACCCGCGCGATGCTCGCGCAGCTGGTCACCTTCCACAGCCCCGATGACGTGATGATCGCGATCGCCACCGCGGGCCGCGCGAAGGAGGAGTGGGAGTGGGCGAAGTGGCTCCCGCACGTCCAGCACCCCACGATGTCCGACGGCATCGGCCAGCTCCGCATGATGGCCGGCTCGCTGGCCCAGATCGAGCAGTGGCTCGACGAGGAGCTGCGCGACCGGCAGCGGTTCTCCCGCAACGCCACGCCCGCGCCCGACCAGCCGCACGTCGTGATCGTGATCGACGACGCCGAGGTCACGCGTGAAGAGCAGATCATCCTGGAGGAGGGCCTGGTCGGCGTCACGCTGGTCGACCTGTCCGACACCCTCGGGAACCTGTCGGCCCGCCGCGGCCTGCGGCTCGTGGTCGAGCCCGACCGCCTCGGCGCGCGCAGCGCCGGCGGCGTCGAGTGGTTCGGCCGGCCGGACACGCTGTCGGTGGTCGAGGCCGAGGCGCTCGCCCGCCTGATCGCGCCGTACCGCGTCGGCGGTGGCGGCGGCACGGAGGCGTCGGACGACGAGCCGTTGCTGTCCAACCCCACGCTGCTGGAGCTGCTCGGTATCCCGGGCGACCCGATGACGTTCGACGTGCAGGGCGCCTGGCGCCCGCGGCCCGTGCGCGACCGCTACCGCGTGCCGTTCGGTGTCGGCGAGTACGGCCAGGCCGTCGAGCTGGACATCAAGGAAGCGGCGATGGAGGGCATGGGCCCCCACGGCCTGTGCATCGGGGCGACCGGTTCCGGTAAGTCTGAGTTCCTCCGCACGCTGGTGCTGGGCCTGCTCGCCACGCACTCGAGCACGTCGCTCAACATGATCCTCGTCGACTTCAAGGGTGGTGCGACGTTCCTCGGCCTGGACAAGGCCCCGCACGTCGCCGCCACGATCACCAACCTCGCGGGCGACCTCACCCTGGTCGACCGCATGAAGGACGCCATCGCGGGTGAGGTGTCCCGGCGCCAGGAAGTGCTGGCGAAGGGCAACTACAAGAACGTGTGGGACTACGAGAAGGCGCGCGAGAACGGCGCCGACCTCGACCCGCTGCCCGCGCTGTTCATCTGCATCGACGAGTTCTCCGAGATGCTGACGGCGAAGCCGGACTTCATCGACATCTTCCTCCAGATCGGCCGCGTCGGCCGGTCGCTGCAGATGCACATGCTGCTCGCGTCGCAGCGGCTGGAGGAGGGCAAGCTGCGCGGTCTGGACACCTACCTGTCCTACCGGATCGGCCTGAAGACCTTCTCGGCCGCGGAGTCGCGCGCCGCGATCGGCGTGCCGGACGCGTTCGAGCTGCCGTCGATCCCGGGTTCGGGCTACCTCAAGTACGACACCTCCACGATGGTGCGGTTCAAGGCGTCGTACGTGTCGGGCCCGTACCGGCCCGCCGGGATCAAGGCGGCCGGGCCGGTGGCCACGGTCGTGCGCGCGGACAAGCGCCCGCAGCTGTTCGTGCCCGACTTCGTCGAGCTGCCGCCCGAGCCGGAGCCGCAGTTCGAGCCGGTCGAAGAGGTGGCGAAGCCGAAGGAGTCGGAGGAGGCCACCGAACCGAGCGAGCTCGAGGTGATGGTCGACCGGTTCATCGGCCAGGGCCCGCCCGCGCACGAGGTGTGGCTGCCGCCGTTGGACGAGTCCAACTCGCTCGACACGATGCTGCCGAACCTCAACCCCACCGACGACCGCGGCCTGTCCCCGGTCGGGTTCTTCGGCAACGGCCGGCTGCAGGTGCCGCTGGGCATCGTCGACCGGCCGTTCGAGCAGCGGCGCGACCTGCTGTGGGCCGACTTCTCCGGTGCCGCCGGGCACGCGGTGATCGCCGGCGGTCCGCAGGCCGGCAAGTCGACCATGCTCCGCACGCTGATCATGTCGATGGCGCTCACGCACACGCCCGAGGAAGTGCAGTTCTACTGCCTCGACCTCGGTGGTGGCACGCTCGCCGGTATCGCGGACCTCCCGCACGTCGGCGGGGTGGCCGTGGCCCGGCGCGAGCCGGACAAGGCCCGCCGGATCGTGGCCGAGCTGACCACGCTCATGACCGAGCGCGAAGGCCGGTTCGGCGCGATGGGCATCGACTCGATGACCGAGTTCCGCAACCGCAAGCGCCGCGGCGAGATCCCCGCCGAGCAGGACCCGTTCGGCGACGCGTTCCTGATCGTGGACAACTGGCGCGCCATCCGCGACGACTTCGACGAACTCGAGGCGTCGATCACGCGGCTGGCCACGCAGGGTCTGTCGTACGGCATCCACGTGGTCATCTCCGCCAACCGGTGGGCCGACCTGCGCCCGGCGATCAAGGACATGCTGGGCACGCGGTTCGAGCTGCGCCTGGGTGACCCGACCGAGTCGGACATCGACCGCCGCGTCGCGGTCAACGTCCCGGCCGGGCGCCCCGGCCGTGGTCTGACCCGCGACAAGCTGCACATGCTCACGGGCCTGCCGCGCATCGACGGCTCCAGCGACGCCGAGTCGCTGGCCGCGGGTGTGGCCGACGCCGTCGCGAAGATCCGCGGCGCCTGGCGCGGCCGCACCGCACCGCAGGTCCGCCTGCTGCCGGAGATGATCACCTACGACGAAGTCCTCAAGATCGACTCCAAGCGCAACACGAAGCTGGTGCCCTTCGGCGTCAACGAGGACGACCTCTCGCCGGTCTACCTCGACTTCGACGCCGAGCCGCACTTCTTCGCGTTCGCCGACGGCGAGTCGGGCAAGACGAACCTGCTGCGCCAGATCGGCCGGGGGATCGCCGAGCGCTACTCGCCGCAGGAGGGTGTGATCCTCCTGGTCGACTACCGGCGCACGATGCTCGGCTTCCTCGAGGGCGACTCGCTGCTCGGGTACGCCGTGTCGTCGAACCAGCTGGAGAGCATGGTCAAGGACGTGCACGGGTCGATGACCCGGCGCCTGCCCGGCCCGGACGTCACACAGGACCAGCTGCGGAACCGGTCGTGGTGGACCGGACCGGAGCTGTTCATCCTGGTCGACGACTACGACCTGGTGGCCACGCAGACGTCCAACCCGCTCAAGCCGCTGGCGGACTTCCTCGCCCAGGCGAAGGACGTCGGCCTGCACCTGATCATCGTGCGCCGCACCGGTGGTGCGTCGAGGGCCTCCTACGACCCGGTCATCGGCAAGCTGAAGGAGATCGCGGCGCCGGGCATGGTCATGAACGGCTCGAAGGACGAGGGCGTGCTGATCGGCAACATCCGGCCCGCCGCGATGCCGCCGGGCCGGGGCGTGATGCTCAGCCGCAAGAACGGCAGGCAGCTCGTGCAGGTGTCGTGGATCCAGCCCGACTGATTGTGGTGGCCGGCCACGATGTGCGCGGCCGGTGCCCGGGCGACGGCAGGAGTGACGGGTGACGGTGCGGGTCGCGGTGGACTTCGGGACCACCAGCACCTGCGTCGTCGCCTCCGTCAACGGCCGCGAGCCGCAGGTCGTGGTGATCGACGGCCAGCCGTTGATGTCGTCGGCGGTCTTCGCGGCCGCCGACGGCACGCTGTTCGTCGGCCAGGAGGCCGAGCGGCAGGCGGCCGTCGACCCGTCGCGCTACGAACCCAACCCGAAGCGGCGCATCGACGAGGGTGATCTGCTGCTCGGCGACTCCGTGCTGCGGGTCACCGACGTCATCCATGCCGTGCTGGGCCGGGCGGTGGCCGAGGCGCGCCGCATCGCGGGCGAAGCCGAGGTCGACCTCCTCGTGCTCACGCACCCCGCCGACTGGGGTGCGATCCGCACCCGTCTGCTGCGCCAGGCCGCGGGCCGGCTGGCGCGCGAGGTCGCGCTGGTGCCGGAACCCGTGGCCGCGGCCGTGTACCACGCGGCCACCTTCGCGCCCGTCGCGCAGCCGGACGGCCGGACCGTGGAGTTCAGCGGCCGGCCCGGCGACGCGCTCGCGGTGCTCGATCTCGGGGGCGGCACGGTCGACGTCAGCGTCGTGCAGCGGCTGCCCGAGCCCGGGCGCGGGCCGGGCACTCGTGGTGGGTTCCAGGTGCTCGCCACCCGCGGCGACCCGAGCTTCGGCGGCGCGGACATCGACCAGGCCCTGCTGGAGCACATCGGCTCGCTGGTGTCGGGAGCCGATCAGGACGCGTGGCAGCAGCTGGTCACGGGCCGCGAGCTCGCCGACCGGCGCCGTCGCCGGGTGCTGCGCCAGGACGTGCGCGGCGCGAAGGAGACGTTGTCGCGCCACACTTACACCGACGTGCCGATGCCGCCGCCGTTCGCCGACGCGCACGTGACGCGCGAGGATCTCGAGAAGCTCATCGCGGCGCCGCTCGGGCGCACGGTGGAGCTGACCAGCGCGGCGATCGCCGACGCCGGGCTGCGGCCGAAGCAGCTCACCGCGATCTTCCTCGTCGGCGGTTCGAGCCGGATCCCGATGATCTCCCGCCTGGTCCACGAGCGCACCGGCGTGGTGCCCACGAGCCTCGACCAGCCGGAGACGGTGGTGGCGCGCGGCGCGCTGCGGGCGGTGCTGGTGGATCCCGACCGCACGGGCGCGCTGCCCGGCGCCTCGGTGGCGCGCCTGGCCGGTGCTCCCGGCGGCGTTCGGGCGGCCGAGCAGCGCACCGACGTCGTGCGTCCCGGCGAGCTGTCGCGACCGGGCGACCCGCAGGCCGACGGTGACGGCCGCACCGAGCTGTTGTCGCGGCCCGCTGCGCCGCGGGTTCAGCCAAGGCCCCCGTTGGTGCCGCAATCCGTGCCCCAGCCGCCGTCCGGGCCGATGCCGGCGGCGCGGCCGACGCCGGGCCGGGGCTTCGCGGGACCTCCTCCCGGTGGGGCGCGGCCCGCCCAGCCGGGTGGTCCGGGCCGACCGCCGGGACAGCCGTGGCCGCCCGAGACCGGAGCCACCGGCAAGCGCGCCGGCCGGAAGCGGCTGTGGGGGATCATCGCGGTCGTGGCGGTGGTCGTGGTCGCCGCCGCGGTGGTGTTGTTCGTGGTCAACCAGGGCAATGGCGACAATCCGGCGCAGCTGCAGGGCAAGACGTTCGTCCAGTACGACTTCAGCGTCAGCGCGCCCCAGGACTGGGTCCAGACCTCCGACCAGGTGGCCGAGCGCCAGGTGATCCTGCACCCGCAGGACGCGGCCGCCGGCAACGACCTCGTGGTCGCCCAGGAGTTCGTGATGGACTACGACGCGACGGCCGACCGCGCGCAGCTCGTGAACTCTTTGCAAGCGCAGGCGGCCCGGGACCCGAACTACAGCGCCTTCGACCCGAACCTGACGTACGGTGGCCGCACCGTGATCGGGTACCACCAGCGCAAGAGCGACCAGCTCACCGTGAACTGGTACGTGGTGGTGCAGGGGAAGATCCGGGTGCACGTGGGGTGCCAGCACGAAGCCCCCGCGTTGCGGCAACGCGTCGACACGGCCTGCGAGCAGATCGTGCGGACGCTGAAGATCACCAGCTGAAGGAGTGCCCGTGCCGTCGGAACCCGAGTCCGCCGTGGCGGCTTTCACCCGCGCGGGGCAGGACGCCGTCACGCACGCGCGCCGGGTCGCCGGCACCGCGCTCGCCCGCAACGTCCGCCACCGCGAGGACAACCGGGAACTGATGAAGGCCTATGCCCGCCACCGCCTCGCCGGCGGCGGTGCCGTCGAGCCGACTCCCCGGGTGCTGCGCGGTGCCGCCGCCCGGTTCCGCGCGGCGTGCGGACTGCCGATGCCGCACCTGCCGACGGAGGCCGAATTGGTCCGGTCCGAGCCCGAAGTTCCGTCGCCGGCCGCACGAACGAGTGATGAGGAAGAGGACTTTTCGCAGTTGCGAATCATGAGCCGGGAACCGTGAATCTCGTTCATTCCGGCTGTGCGTGTGCTAACTGCCCAGTAGGCCAAGGGTTTTGCGACTTCTCCCGGCGGCGTCGCGCGCCGGCTCGGCGGCGCCGGTTCCCTCGAGTGGCGTTCACGCAAGCAACTACTTGGGAAATCTCGCACCAAGGGTGAACCGAACCTGGCACTGTCTTCGTCGTAGGGGTGTACGGCGGAAACAGGACGCCGATACGCACGATCAATGAAACGAAGGGGGTAGTTCCCATGGCGGCTGGCGGCTTTGAAGGAACTCCGGAAGAGTTCACCAACGCTGAGAACCAGGTCACCGACGTTCGCGTCGCGATGGACCAGCGGCTCTCCACGCTGCAGGGCGAGATCGAAGCCACTCGCGCGGGCTGGGACGGCGAAGCGGCTCAGGCGTTCAACAACGTCATGCAGCGCTTCGACGAGTCGGGCAAGAAGCTGAACCAGGCGCTCCAGCGCATTGCGGACCTGCTGCAGGAAGCCGGCTCCAAGTACCAGCGCACTGAAGCCGAGCAGAACGAAATCGTGAGCAGCTTCAACAAGGGCTTCGGCGTCCTCGGCTGAGCCGAGCGTCAACGTTCAGTTCATCCATTCCACACCCCGACTTTGACAGGAGTACGACATGGCACGCATCCTCGTTGACCCGGCCACGATCCACCGGGCGGCTGACGACTGCAACGCGACCACCAAGGACCTGAAGTCCTCGTTCGACCGGCTCAAGGAAGACCTGAGCAAGCTCACGAACACCTGGACCGGTGCGGCCAAGGACAACTACATGAAGGCCCAGGCCGACTGGGACAACAGCTTCAACGACCTGACCCAGCTGCTGGCGCAGATCGCCATCGCGCTGCCGGAGATCGCCGACGGTTACACCAAGACCGACAAGGACGTCGAGAACCTCTTCTGATTCTCGGGTTCCGGCGAAACCACGGCGGGCTCCGCACTTCGGTGCGGGCCCGCCGTTTTCGTGTGCGGGGCAAGGGGAATCGCCGCGTCCCTTGTGGACTGGAACGGCGCCCCCCCCCGGTGCTCAGTGCGGCGCGCCGACCTCGTACTCGGGCTTGTCGTTGAGCACCCGGACCGTGACCTTGCGCGGCTGCCCGCCGAGCTGCAGCGTGCAGTCGAAGGTGGTGCCGTTCTGGGTGGACTCACCCGAGGGGCAGGCCACGTTCGTCACATCGGGCTCGCCGTAGTTCTCGGCGAGCACACGGGAAACGCCGTCCTGCAACGACTTCTGGTCGAGCGTGTCCCCTTGGAACGCGCCGAGCAGCCACGCCGCGCCGCCGCCGATGACCACCACGGCCACGGCCGCGCCCGCGATCACCCACGGCCGCTTCGAACGCGGGGCCTTCTTCACGGCTTCGGCGGAAAACGCGCCGAGCCCGCCGTACGTCGTCGGCTGGAACCCGCCGCCGAACGCCGTGCCCTGCTGCTGTGGCGGCACGCCCGGCACCTGCTGCGCCTGCTGTCCGGTGGAGTAGGGCTGCTGCTGCGGACCGCCGGCCGGGTTCGCGTACGGCTGCGGCCCGCTCGCCGGATACTGCTGCGGGGCGGCGCCGGGGTGCGGCTGCGCTCCGGTTCCGGGGTTCGCGTACTGCTGCGGGCCGGCGTACTGCTGCCCACCGGTGTTCGGGTACTGCGCCGGCGTTCCCTGCGACCACGGGTTTTGCTGCGGGTTGTGCGGTTGCTGCCACGCACCCTGCTGCGCCCCGCCCTGCTGCCACTGGCTCGGGTACTGGGCTTCCTGCCCGCCGGGACCGCCGGCCGCGGGCACCGCGGGTGCCGCGGGTGCCGCGGGTGCCGCGGGTGCCGCGGGTGCCGCGGGCGCCGCGGGGGGTTGCCACCACTGCTGTGGTTGCCGGTGCTGCTCGGGCGGCTGGGTCATCGGAGGTCACCTCGGGTGCTCATCAGTTGCCCTGCAGCTGGGCGAGCCGGTTGTAGAAGTCCTGTTTCGCGGCGTCGTCCGGCAGTGCGGTGATCTGGCTCGCGTCCGGCAGCTTCGGCAGGTCCTGCGCGGTCGCCTTGCCGGTGAAGCGGAAGTCGTAGTTGAGCTCGATGTTGTGCCCGTCGCCGGAGAACTTGGCGGCCATCACGAACTCGGTCAGCGAACCGTCCGGCTTGAGCTTGATCGTGGTGGGGATCACGGACTTGTTCAGCTGCGGCCCCACCTCCTTGAGCAGCGAGTCCGGCAGCAGTTCCACGCGCTTGTCGAGGAACTGCGAGAAGGGGACGTTCACGGTCAGCTCCGCCGAGCCGTCGGCCGAGCTCTTCGCGCCGCGCACGGCCTTCTTGTCGGCCTTGTACGAGTCGTCCACGGCGTCGGCCATCTTGCAGGCCGTGAGCACTCCGCCCCACGCGCACGGCTGGATCAGGCCGGCCTCCGGCTTCGGCATCGACACCCACGCCGTCGGCTCGAGTGACTTGTACGTGGGGCCGAGGTAGACGTACTCGAGCGTCCCGTCGGCGGGGGTGAACGTGTCGATGATCTCGTCGGGGTTCTTCTGCGACCGGTTGTGGACCACGCGGCTCTCGGGGCTGCCGGTGCGGGCGGAGGTGATCACGCTGTGGATCCACTTGTCGTCGAACTTGAAGTACGCGTCGGCGGAGTTGGTGACGTCGCGCGCGTCGAGGATGGAGTTCTCGAGCTTCGACATCGCCTTCTCGAACTTGGCGCCGACGTAGGCCGAGGCCTGGTCGCCGTTGGGCAGCGCGGTGCCGGCGCGGGCTTGCCCGCACGCGGTCGCGAGCACCAGCACGGCGCCCAGGGCGAGCGCCGCCCGGCTTGCCCGTTTCGTCATCGCTTTCCCCCGGGTGTTCTGCTGTCCGCGCGGATCGTCTCATCTTGGCTTGTCCCGCGCGCCCGCGTGGGTGGTTCGGCGAGGTCGGCGGGTACGATCGGGGCGCGGTCCGAAGAGTTCGGTCACCGGAGGTATCGGTTGCCGGGCACTCCTGTTGCACCCCCGCTGCACGGGTCACGTGAGCAGGGGCGTATCTTCATATGTCGTTGTGCGTTGCGGCGCGTCAGCGCTAGGCCCGCACAGAACCCACACGCAATGTTGACGACGAGGTAGACCCTTGCCCACGTACAGCCCCAAGCCCGGCGACGTCACTCGTGCCTGGCACGTGATCGACGCCGAGGATGTCGTGCTCGGCCGGCTCGCGACCGAGGTCGCCACGCTGCTGCGCGGCAAGCACAAGCCGACTTATGCCCCGCACGTGGACACCGGCGACTTCGTCGTCATCGTCAACGCCGAGAAGGTCGCGCTCACCGGTAACAAGCGCGACCAGAAGTTCGCGTACCGCCACAGTGGCTACCCCGGTGGTCTGCGCAAGCGTTCCTTCGGCGAGCTGCTCGACACCAAGCCCGAGCACCTTGTCGAAAAGGTCGTGAAGGGCATGCTGCCGAAGAACAAGCTCGGCCGCGCCATGGCCAAGAAGCTGAAGGTGTACGCCGGCCCGCAGCACCCGCACGCCGCGCAGCAGCCGCAGGCGCGCGAGATCACCAAGATCGCGCAGGTCGCGCAGTGAGTGAGGAACAGTCTGTGACCAGCACCGAGACCGAGGTCGTCGCCTCGACCGAGACCCCCGAGGGCGAGGCCGTCGCCACCAGCGAGACGCCCGCCGCCCCGCGTCCGTCGCGCGCCGCGGGTGGCAACGCCCAGACCGTCGGCCGTCGCAAGGAGGCCGTGGTCCGCGTCCGCGTCGTCCCCGGCACCGGTGAGTTCAAGCTCAACGGCCGCAGCCTCGCGGAGTACTTCCCGAACAAGGTGCACCAGCAGCTCATCCGTGAGCCGCTCGTCACGGTCGACAAGCCGGACTCGTTCGACATCTTCGCCAACCTCCACGGCGGCGGCATCTCGGGCCAGGCCGGCGCGCTGCGTCTCGCCATCGCCCGCGCCCTGGTCGAGGTCGACGCCGACGACCGCCCGGCCCTCAAGAAGGCCGGCTTCCTGACCCGTGACGCGCGCGCCACGGAGCGGAAGAAGTACGGCCTCAAGAAGGCCCGTAAGGCTCCGCAGTACAGCAAGCGCTGATTCGTGTGGGGGTTTCGTACCCCCGTGTCCCTGCGAAGGGGCAACCTCGGGAGCGCCCATCCGTCCATCGGATGGGCGCTCTCGTGCTTTCCGAGTGCTGTCTGAACGTGTTCTCTGGGACCTCAGGCGTCCCATCTGCCCCACAGTGATGCATTTCGCGCGCGGTCCGCGACATTCCTGGGGTGGGGGCAGGGGCCCGGCCGGGTCGCAGCCGCCGCTAGGTTGTCGTGGTCGATTTGGACCTAGGAGGTCGTGGAGATGGCCCGACTGTTCGGCACCGACGGGGTACGAGGCCTGGCCAACGCCGAGCTGACCCCCGAGCTGGCGCTTTCGCTCGCGGCCAGTGCCGCGCGTGTGCTCGCCGCGCACGACCGTTCGCACCGCCCGGTGGCCGTCGTCGGCCGCGACCCGCGCGCCAGTGGCGAGATGCTGGAGGCCGCCGTGGTGGCGGGCCTCGCGTCCGCCGGTGCCGACGTGCTGCGTCTGGGCGTGCTGCCGACGCCCGCCGTCGCGTACCTCGTGGGTGCGCTGGAGGCCGATCTGGGCGTGATGATCTCGGCCTCGCACAACCCCATGCCGGACAACGGCATCAAGCTCTTCGCCGCGGGCGGGCACAAGCTCCCCGACAGCATCGAGGACGAGATCGAAGCCGGCCTGGGCGGCGCTGACGTCGTCCGCCCGACGGGCTCGGGCGTCGGGCGCGTCTCCGACGTCTCCGACGCGCTCGACCTGTACGTCGACCACCTAATCTCGGCCACCCCGCACCGCCTCGACGGCCTCAAGGTCGTGGTGGACTGCGCCAACGGCGCGTCCGCCGTCGCCGCCCCCGAGGCCTACCGCCGCGCCGGCGCCGAGGTCGTCGCCCTCCACGCGGAGCCCGACGGCATCAACATCAACGAGCACTGCGGTTCGAACCACCCCGACCTGCTCCGCGCCGCCGTCGTCGAGCACGGCGCCGACCTGGGCATCGCCCACGACGGCGACGCCGACCGCTGCGTCGCCGTGGACGCCTCGGGCGAGCTCGTGGACGGCGACCAGATCATGGCCGTGCTGGCCCTCGCACTCGCCGAGGACGGCGAGCTGGTGAAGGACACGCTCGTCGCCACCGTGATGAGCAACCTGGGCCTGCACCTCGCGATGAAGGCTCACGGCATCACGGTCGTCACCACGTCCGTCGGCGACCGCTACGTGCTCGAAGAACTGCGCGCCTCCGGCCTCGCCCTCGGCGGCGAACAGTCGGGCCACGTGGTTCTCCCCGCCCACGCCACCACCGGCGACGGCCTGCTGACCGCCCTGCGCCTCATGTCCCGCATGGCCGCCACCGGCAAGAAGCTCGCCGAGCTCGCCTCCGTGATGAACCGCCTGCCCCAGGTCCTCGTCAACGTCCCCGTCGCGGACAAGGCGGCCGTCGCCGACTCCTCCGAAGTCCGCGACGCCGTCGGCGAGGTCGAAGCCGAACTCGGCGAAGAGGGCCGCGTCCTCCTGCGCCCCTCGGGCACCGAACAGCTCGTCCGCGTCATGGTCGAGGCCCCAGCCCACGCCACGGCCCAGGCCGCGGCGGACCGGCTGGCCGGAGTGGTGTCCGCGGTCTCCTGATCGTCCCGATTTCGGTGAACGTCCTGCGCCTTCGGTGACCCCGGAGGTACATTCCGCATGCAGTGCGGACCGACGGGGGAGTGGGATGGACGGGCAGGAGGGGCTGAGTCCTCAGTTCGCCAGAAGCCTGGTGGCGATGGAGGAGGTCCGGGCCCAATACCGGGCCGATCACGAGCGCGCGCTGGCCGACGACGAGACGCGTCAGGCGGAGTTCGCCAAGCTCGTCGAGGAGAATCGCGCCCGAAGCGAGCAGCTGCGCGCGGAGCGTGAGGTCGCCGGAACCGAGAGCGATCCCGCCGCGTCGAAGGACGCGGAGCTGGCCGCCAAACGGGCGGCGGAGAACGCCGAAGACGGCGCGATCTTCCAGTTCGAGGACGAGACCGCGGTGGAAGCGCCGCCGGAGCCGGTGGTGCCCGCGTTCCGGCCGCCACCGCCAGAGGCCCCGGCCCGCCCGGCCGCACGGCACCGCGCGTCGGAGGTCGACGACGACTTCTCGGCCACGAACTGGGTCGACGACCACTGAGGCAGCTGTTCCGCACGAGGGGAGAAGTGCGTTGGCCGGATTCAACATCGAACCGGATCAGGTGAAGAACGTCGCGAACGAGGTGTCCTCGATGGCGACGTCGTTCGACGAGATGAAGACCTACACCGCGCAGTCACAGCTGACGCCCGCGCACTTCGGCAAGATCCCCGGCCTCTCCGAAGCGGCCGGCGCGTACGTCGCCAAGGCCCAGGCGCTCGGCGATTCCGCCACGAAGGGCGGCGCGTTCCTCAAGGACTACGCCACGCGGCTCAACCAATCGGCGACTCTGCACTCGGAGAACGAGCAGGAGAGCGCCTGGGGCATCACCGACGCGGGCAGGGAGGCCTGACCGTGACTCCGCCTCCCGCCATCGGCCGCCTCGGCGACACCATCATCGCTCCGCTGCAGCCCCCGGCCGACGTCCACCTGGACGACACGTCCGACAACATGCTGAAGTCGCTCACCGGCTTCCACGACAAGATGACCGGCAAGCTCGGCGGCCTCTACGCGCGGTGGATCGGTCATCCTTCGCGGAACCTCGCGTTCCAGTTCGCGGCGCCGTACGGCCAGGGCGATGAGGAGAACCGGCTGCTCGGCGAGCTGGGCGGCTTCGGCTTCGGCTATTTCTGGGGTGCGCAAGGCCGAGCGGCCAACCTCGGCAAGGCGGCCAAAGCCGCGCAGGACGCGAGCGGCCAGGTCAAGCAGGATCTGTCCGCGGCTTGGCAGGGCAAGGCCGCGGATTCCGCCGGCGAGAAGATGGACGATCTGAACAAGGTTCTCGGCGACTACAGCGGCACGGTCAACGGGTTCAGCCAGTTGCTGCAGAACCTGTGGCACACGGTTCGGCCGCCGATCGCCGACTTGGCGAAGCTTCCCGACACGCCAGGCAGAGCGCCGAAGACCTTCCTGGATGCCCACAACCCTGACGACTGCGACGGCCTGTCGATGTTCATCGACCGGCTCGACGAGGCCATCAAATGGGGCCGTGACAAGGGGGATGACGACAGCATCGCGGCCCTTTGGGGTAATCCGCGAAGCGGGTCAGAGGTCGCAAGAAGCCAGGAACATGGAACTGGGCCGATCGCGCCGCAGGACATTCGGCACATGTCGGTGGACCTCGACACGGACTACGACTCCAAGTGGTCCGACATGCTCTGCAGCCAGATGGATGAGTACAGCGCGCAGTACTCGAACGCCATGAACGACTATCGGCAGGCGATCCGCAACGCGCACACCGCCGCGACCAACGCGTTGCGGGCGTTCTCGGATGGTCTGAATGTGCCGACGGACCCGTTCGGCTCGCTGCACCTCGGCGCGTCTCCGGACACCGGTGGTGGCACCAAGACCAGCAGCTCGGGCGGCCACAGCAGCAGTCCCGGCGGGCCGTCTTCGGGCGGTGGTGGCGGCAGCATGACTCCGCCACCGGCCACCCCGACCCCGACGCCGGCGGTGACCGCGCCGGCGGCGGCGGATCCGAACCTCAACCCCGTCACGCACCAGCCGCTCGAGGTGGACCCGTCGACGGGCCAGCCGTACCCGATCGACCCGAAGACGGGCGAGGCGATCAAGTCCGACGCGACGGAGCCCGAGACGGTGACCGTCGAGCAGGGCGACAACAAGATCTCCATGTCCGAGCCGGACGACCACGGGAAGATGGGCCTCACCGTCGACGACGGGACCGGGCAGGAGAAGCAGTACCAGCTCGACTTCGGCGACGATCCCGCGCCGGCCCAGGGCGGCGGCGCCGACTTCGGCCCGCAGGGACATGACGGCGCGCAGGACGCGCCGGGCCGGCCCGACGCCGGTCGGCACCAGGCTCCGCAGCCCGACGGCGCGCCCACCCCGGCCGGCACCGCGATGTCTGGCCAGGTCTACCAGCCGGGTCCCGACGGCAAGATCCACATCGACGACGGGAACCTCAAGATCACCGCCGAGCGGCCCGAGGGCGCGGACGGTCCCACGGTGGTGACCGTCGACGACGGTTCCGGCCGGCCGACGAAGTACACCCTCGGCGACGACGGCGACCTCCACCCCGCTACCGCGGACGGGCAGCTCGCCGGGAACCTCGCACAGCCTGTGGCGGCTCAGCACACCGTCGGGATGCCGGACCAGACCAGTCCGATCGACCACGCCACCCCGGTCAGCCACGGTGCATCGGACCAGGCCGGCCCCGTCGATCATTCCGGCGCGGTCGATCACTCCGGCGCCCACGACACGACGGACGCCGGGGCGCCGACCGGTCGTCACCATGCCGCGCCGGACGTCGGGATGCCGGCCGACTCGGTCGATGTGCGGGCCGCGTCGGTCGATCAGCCGAGCGTGGACGACTCGACGACCGCCCAGTCGCTCACCGATCCCACGGACAGCCACAGCGGCCTCGGCCCCGGGTTCGACGACGGTCTCGGCGAAACCTCCGAACCGGCCGACTGGCAGGGCGGTGGTGGCGCCACCGCGCCGACCTCCGGCGACCTCGGCACGGCCCCGACCACGACCGACCAGCAAGGACAGCCCATGGCCATGATGGGCGGCGGCATGATGGGTGGTGGTGGGCTCGGCAGTACCGGCGGTGACCAGGAGCGCGGGTCGAACCCGTACCGATCCGGCCTGTTCGAGTCGACACCGAGCGGCCGCCGGATCAGCGGCTCGTTGCTCGACGACGAGAACTGAGCGCTTTGTCGACTCAAGCCTCCTGACTCGCTAGATTTCCGGTGCACGGAACCGGCACCGGGCACCGTCGGCGTGCGTCGGAGTGGGTGCGGGGCGGCGGAGTGAGGGGGTGGCCATGCCGGAGTGCAGCCACCGGGCGGACGCTGAGGCGATGCGGGCCGCGAAGGGTGCGATCGAGGCGGCGGCCGGGCGGGTGCCCGGGGTGGCGTCGCAGGTCGCCGAGGCGGATTTCGGGCGGGGGCACGGCGGGGCGTTTGCCGCGTACCGCAACGGGTTCGCCGCGCTGAGTGACGCCGTCCAGGCTTACGCCGGTGAGCTCGCGAGGTTCGGCAGCAGCGTCGACGTGGCGGCGGGGCGGTACGCGTCCATCGAGGGCGAGCACGTCGACACCGCCCGGAACACGGCGAACCGATGACCGACGCGCTGCGTGGCCCCGAGCCCGGCGGCGCCGGGATGGCGACGTCCGACGAGGTGCTCGCGCTCGCCGCGCCGGCGCTGGATTTCTTCGCGCTGTGGGTAGCGGTCTGGAACACGTTCGCGGCCACGAAGATCGACGTGGAGCACGACATCCGGCTGCGGTTCCAGGACAGTGCCGGCCTCGACTTCCGCAAGTTCCTCGCCGACGCCGACGCGCTGGCCCACACGCGCGGCACCCTCCAGTCCGCCCACACCGACGCGACCACCGCCACCACCACCCTCTTCCGCGACTGGCAAAGCCCCGCCGCGACGGTCGCTCAGAGTGCCTACAACCGCCTCCGTCCGGACGACTTGCTCGACCACCTCGCCGGCGCCGCCCAGCTCATCCCCGAGACGATGACCCACGTCTTCATCGCCCTGAAGACCAAGGTGGACGAAGCGCTGAAGCTCCGCACCGACTCGATCGCGGGCGCGCCTTTGCCGGTGGCGCAACGGATTGCCACGCTGGCCCAAGGCGGCGCCGTCTCGAAGGACGAGCTGCTCGACCTCGCCCACTGGCTCGACTCCGCCAGCCCCGGCAACGACCTCCACCACCGTCTGGGCGACTGCGACCCCGGCGACCACGACTACGCCACCCGCGCTGCCCGCCAATGGCTGACCGGTCCTTTCACGACCGAGTTCAGCAGCCGCTATGCTGCGTTCCAGGGCCTGTGTGCGACGGCCACCTCCACCATCGATGGTCATTTCCGTGCCCTGGTGGGATTTCTGGCTGGCCCGGATGGTGTGTCCACAGTGGACTCATTGGTGGGTTCCCGCACTCCCGCCGCGGACCTATCGACTCCCGCGCTGGGCCTCCCCGTCGGCTCACCGGCTCCCGGTCTCGGCCTCCCCGTGGACTCACCAACTCCTGCCGCGGGTCTCCCCACGGGCTCGCCGACTCCCGCGCTGGGCGTCCCCACGGGGTCGCCGGGCCCCGGCCTCTCTGCGGACTCACCGACTCCCGGCCCGGGCGCCCCTGTGGACTCACCGACTCCGGCGCTGGGCCTCCCCGTGGTCCCGTCCGACTTCGACCCGTCATCAGGCTCGACCTCGGGCGACCTGCACGTCCCGGACGACAGCACCACGGCCTCGGCCTCCCTGTCCGACCTCGGTGCCCACATCGTCGACCCGCCCCAAGACCAGCACCCCTCCGCAGAACTCGGCACGGCCCCCGGCGGCGACGTCACCTTCGACCCCCTCGGCCCCGGCCCCGACTCCCTCCCCGACGGTATGAACGGCTTCGGCGCCCTGTCCCTCCCCGGCCTGAGCGGCCTCGGCGCCGCTCCCAGCGACCCAGCCCGCCCCGCCGCCCGCCTCGGCACGGACGTCTTCGACACCCGCGGCTCGGCCGGCCGCATCAGCGGCTCCCTCGACGACGGGCCCGGCGTTGACCGCCGCTGACCCGCCCACCCCACACCGGCACTCAAGTGCGGCCGACCAGCCTGCGCGGTGGCCCTCGGGCCGGGCCGGTCAGGCTGGACTGCGGTTCTGGGGCGTGGCTGACCATCGCGGCCGGCGGATCTCGAGCACAGCAGCCCAGCCCGCCTCGCGCATCTCAACTGCGACCGACCAGCTCGGGCCGCGGGCTCTTGGCGCGGCCGACCAGCCTGGACTGCGGAATTCGAGCACCGCCACCCGGCCCGCCTCACGACGCACAACCGCCGCGGCCCAGTCAGCCAAACGCCTGGGGCCGACCGCCGCCTGCCGACTTCCCGGCCGGACCCTCACCCCTCCCGGCCGGCGCATCTTGACCGCCGCTCACCAGCCCACAGGACGGCGGACCCGACCTTGACCGCCGCCGACCGACTCGCCGCCGCCCGTGCGGCTCAGGACGCCGCCACGCGCGAGCACCAGGAGCAACGTGCCCTTCGCGACCGTCACGTCACTTCGGCCACGTCCGCCGCCGCGGAGTCCCTCCACCGCGACGCCGCCACCCACGGCCGCTACCTCACCCGCGCCCAGGACCTCCAGCGCCGCCACCGCGAAGCCGGCGGCTGGCTCACCGAAAAAACCATGACCGACCGCACAGAAACCATCGACCTCACCCCACCGGCCGACCCACAGCCCGACGAGCCCACCCCGCCCACCCCGCCCACCCCGGGCCACCCCACCCGCCCAGGCCGCTTCGACGACCACGACTTTTCGAACAACACCTGGATGCTCGACTGACCCACTCGGCCGCCGTGTGAAGGCACGAACGGTCCCTTCAGGCTCCGCGCCACGCGCCGTCACCAATCGCCCCGGCGCGGCCTCGCGGCCTTTGGCCGGCGCGATGAACGTCCCCTTCACGCGGCCACCGCTTCGCGACTGGTCCCTTCGCGAGGGGGACACCAGCTCGATCAGCGACAGCCAACCCTCGACCCGGCGCCGGTCCACTCACTCACCGCGGCGAGTGCGCGACACGTCCCGTCGTGCAGCAGCGAGGCACCGAGCGGTCCCGCGGCCGGCTCCGGCAAGCCAGCCCGAGAGCTGCCCCTACCCGCCAACCAGGGCGATGAAGGTCCCCTTCACCCCAACCCGGTCACCGACCGTCAGGCAGCCGGCTCTTCCGTCAGCTCGATCGGCGCCCGCTTCACGTCCGCGTCCAGCAGCGGCAGATACCGATCCGTGCCCGTCAGATGCGTGAGGAAAAACGCCGTGAACAACGCCCGCGTCAGCTGCTGTGTGCGCCGGTGGGGTTTGCCGTGGAGGAGGAGCTGGCTCCAGTGGCGCCCCTCTGTCACGCCGAGGTGAGAAGACTTCCCCAACGTGCGCAGCTGAACGGGTCCAGCCCAAGCCGCGGCGATGGCTTCCGCGTGGCCGACGGCCGGTGCGACCAGGTCTTCCTCCGCCGCGAGGTGCAGGCCGGGGGCGGTGATGAGCTGGGCGGCGGCCGAGGCGGAGGGCAGCGTCTGGGCGGCGGTGATCGTCGCGACGGCGCGGACACGCGGGCGCACCGAATCGTCGGCCGCGGCGGCCTGGGCGGCGGCGAGGACGGCGGAGCCGCCGCCGGTGGAGTGGCCGGCGAGGCCGAGTTTGGCGGGGTCGACGCTGATGCCGTCGGGGCCGAGGCGGACGGTGGTGACCACGTCGAGCGTCGTCAGCAGGTCGCTGGCCAGCAGGCGGTACGACGGCAGCGGCCCGCCCTGCGTCGCGGGCGCGGCGGCGACCACGCCCCAGCTCGCGAGGTGATGCAGCAGGTGCCGGTACCGCGACGCGGGCTGCAGCCACCCGTGCCCGAACGCGATGGCCGGCAGCCCCAGCCCTTGGCGCGGCGTGAACACGACCCCCGGCAGCCCGACCAGGGCCAGGTTGCCGCGCAGGACCTCGTGGGGCCCCGGGTGTGACAGCTCCGCGAGCAGTTGCTTGGGCTTGCTGGCCATGCGCGTGACCTTACTGCCCGCACCCGGCCCCGGCCCGCCCGCCGCTCCGGGCCAGGTCACGCGCGCTCGTAGTACGCGATCAGCACGCCCTTCGTGGTCGCGACGCTGCGGGTGAGCCTGAACTCGGTCAGCGGCGCCGAGCCGTCGAACAGCCGCGCGCCGGTGCCGAGCGTCAGCGGGTGGATCAGCAGCGTGTAGCGGTCGACCAGGCCGGCCGCGTGCAGGCTGCCCACGAGCGCGGCGCTGCCGACGATGGACAGGTCCGCGCCCGGCTCGGCCTTCAGCCGCGCGACGGTCTGAGTGGCGTCGCCGGGCAGGAGGATCGAGTTCTGCCACGCGTCGGCGTTCTCGAGAGTGGTCGACGCCACGTACTTGGTGGCGGCGTCCAGGTGCGCGGTGAACGGGTTGCCGTCCTGGCGCCCCGACCACGCCCCGATGAAGTCCTCCCACGTGCGGCGCCCGAAAAGCATGTCGCCGGCCTGGTTCATCCCCCTGGCCATCTCCTGGCCCAGGACGTCGTCCTGGTACCTCGCGCCCCAGCCCCCGTGCGGGAACCCGCCGCGGGTGTCCTCGTCGGGCCGCCCGGGCCCCTGCACGACCCCGTCGAGGGTGAGGTTCATGGTGACGCTGATCGAACGCATTCCTGTTCTCCTCTCGGCTGCTTTCGCCCCTACACGAGCGGCGGCACCCCGATTCGACACCGCGGCGGAAAACCCCCGGAACCTCACCGATCACGGGCTCACCCCGACTCGCCCCACTCCCCACCGTGATCACCCGATCTCCCCTGGCCAGGAGGGTTGAAAAGCCCCGGGAAGGTACCGGAGTAGGGGACTGGACATCCCTCGTTAGGCTTGTTCGCGTGTGTGGAATCGTGGGATATGTCGGACACCGGCCGGCGCTGGATGTGGTCCTCGGTGGCCTGCGGCGGATGGAGTACCGCGGCTACGACTCGGCCGGGGTGGCGGTGCTCGACGGCGCCGGCGCGCTGAGGGTCGAGCGCAAGGCAGGGCGGCTCGCCAACCTGGAGGCGCAGCTCGACACCGTGGGCAGGGACGGCTTCACCGGCACCGCCGGCATGGGCCACACCCGCTGGGCGACGCACGGCGCGCCCGTCGATCGGAACTCGCACCCGCACCGCGACGCCTCGAAGAAGGTCGCCGTGGTGCACAACGGCATCATCGAGAACTTCGCCGCCCTGCGCGCGGAGCTCGAGGCCGACGGCGTGGAGATGGCGAGCGACACCGACACCGAGACCGCCGCGCACCTGGTGGCCCGGGCGTACAACACCGGCGACACGCAGGGCGACTTCGCCGCCAGCGTCGCGGCCGTGTGCCGGCGGCTGGAGGGCGCGTTCACGCTGGTCGTGACGCACGCCGACCAGCCGGACACCATCGTGGCCGCGCGCCGCTCCTCGCCGCTGGTGGTCGGGGTCGGCGAGGGTGAGACGTTCGTCGCGTCCGACGTCGCCGCGTTCATCGAGCACACGCGCGAGGCCGTGGAGCTGGGTCAGGACCAGCTGGTGGTCATCACCCGCGACGGCTACGAGGTCACCGACTTCCACGGCGACGCCGCGCAGGCCAAGCCGTTCACCGTCGACTGGGACCTGTCCGCCGCCGAGAAGGGCGGCCACGAGTACTTCATGCTCAAGGAGATCGACGAGCAGCCCGAGGCATTGGCCAACACGCTGCGCGGCCACTTCGAGGCCGGCCGGATCATCCTCGACGAGCAGCGCATCTCCGACCAGGACCTGCGTGACGTCGACAAGGTCTTCGTCGTCGCCTGCGGTTCCGCCTACCACTCGGGCCTGGTCGCCAAGTACGCCATCGAGCACTGGACGCGCCTGCCCGTCGAGGTCGAGCTGGCCAGCGAGTTCCGCTACCGCGACCCGGTGCTCGACCGCGACACGCTCGTCGTCGCCGTGTCGCAGTCCGGCGAGACGGCCGACACGCTGGAAGCCGTCCGCCACGCCCGGGAGCAGAAGGCCCGCGTGCTCGCCGTCTGCAACACCAACGGCGCGCAGATCCCGCGTGAGTCCGACGCCGTGCTCTACACGCACGCCGGCCCCGAGATCGGGGTCGCGTCGACGAAGGCGTTCCTCGCGCAGATCGCCGCCAACTACCTCGTGGGCCTGGCGCTCGCGCAGGCGCGCGGCACCAAGTACCCCGACGAGGTCGCCCGCGAGTTCGCCGAGCTGGAGGCCATGCCGGCCGCCGTGCAGAAGGTGCTGTCCACTGTGGACCAGGTCCGGGACCTCGGCCGCCGGATCTCCGACTCCAAGGCGGTGCTGTTCCTCGGCCGCCACGTCGGGTTCCCGGTCGCCCTGGAAGGCGCGCTGAAGCTCAAGGAGCTCGCCTACATGCACGCCGAGGGCTTCGCCGCCGGCGAGCTCAAGCACGGCCCGATCGCGCTGGTCGAGGAAGGCCTGCCGATCGTCGTCGTCATGCCCTCGCCCAAGGGCCGCGCGGTGCTGCACTCCAAGCTGGTCTCCAACATCAGCGAGATCCAGGCCCGCGGCGCCCGCACCATCGTGATCGCCGAGGAGGGCGACGAGGCAGTGCGGCCGTTCGCCGACGAGCTGATCGAGATCCCCGCCGTGCCGACGCTGCTGCAGCCGCTGGTGTCCACCGTGCCGCTGCAGGTGCTGGCCGCGGAGATCGCCCGCGCCCGCGGGTACGACGTCGACAAGCCGCGTAACCTGGCGAAGTCCGTGACCGTCGAGTAATGCGGAGGGCCCGCCGTGCAGGGAATCTGGACCACGGAACGGATTCGCGAGGCGGAGGGCAAGCTGTTCGCCGTCACACCCGACGGTGAGCTGATGCGCCGGGCGTCGTTCGGCTTGGCCACGCACCTCGCGGGGTTCCTGGCCGAACGCACCGGCGGCGTCGCCGGGCGGCGGGTCGTGCTGCTCGTCGGCTCCGGCGACAACGGTGGTGACGCCCTGTGGGCCGGCGCGTTCCTGCGTCGCCGCAGCGTGGCCGTCACGGCCGTGCTGCTGAAGCCGGAGAAGGCGCACGCCCGGGGATTGGCCGCCCTGCGCAAAGCCGGCGGCCGCGTGGTGTCCGTCGAGGACAGTCCACAGTGGATCAGCAAGGCCGACGTGGTGGTCGACGGGATCGTCGGCATCTCCGGCAAAGGCCCGCTGCGCCCGGACGCCGCCCAGCTCGTCGACAAGGTCCGGGCGCCCATCGTCGCCGTCGACCTCCCCAGCGGTGTCGACCCGGACACCGGCGCCGTCGACGGCCCCCACGTCACCGCCGCGCTCACCGTCACCTTCGGGGCACCCAAACCCGTCCACGCGCTCGCTCCCCAGCAGTGCGGCGACGTCGTGCTCGTCGACATCGGCCTGCGTCCCGAGCTCGGCGAGCCCGACCTGCACCGCCTCGAGCTCTCCGACCTCGCCGACCTCTGGCCCGTTCCCGGCGCGGGCGACGACAAGTACACCCAGGGCGTCGTCGGCATCGCCGCCGGCTCCGCGACCTACCCGGGCGCGGCTGTGCTCGCGTCGGGCTCCGCCGTGCACGCCACCGCCGGCATGGTCCGCTACGCCGGCCCGGCCGCCGACGTGGTCCGGAGCCGCTGGCCCGAGATCGTCGCCACGGGCTCGGTCACCGACGCCGGCCGCGTGCAGGCCTGGGTCGTCGGCCCGGGCATCGGCACCGGCTCCGAAGGCCGCGAAGTGCTGCGCCACATCCTCGGCCAGGGCGTGCCCGTGTGCGCCGACGCAGACGCCACCACGATCATCGCCCAGCACCCCGACGTCCTCGACGCCCGCGACCCCGACACCCCGCTCGTGCTCACGCCCCACGCCGGCGAGTACGAGCGCCTCATGGGCACCCGCCCCGGCGCCGACCGCGTCAAGGCCGCTCGCGACGCCGCCAGGAAGTACGACGCCGTCGTCCTCCTCAAAGGCCACTGCACCGTGATCGCCGCGCCGGACGGCCGCGTCGCCGTCAACACCCCGCGCGGCTCCTGGCTCGCGACGGCCGGCTCCGGCGACGTCCTCACCGGCCTCATCGGATCGCTGCTCGCCGCCGGCCTCGACCCGTGGCTGGCCGCCGCCGCGGGCGCGCAGGTGCACTCGCTCGCCGGGGCGCTGGCCGCGGACGGCGTGCCGACCTCCGCGTCCGGCCTGGTCGAAGCCATCCCCGGAGCGCTGAAGCTCGTCCGCGGGACCAGCGACGTAGAAGTTATCGAGTTACCCGTTAACTAACGCGATAAAATCTGGTAAGAACGACGTGTGAGCACTGGTGCCCCCGTTCAGGTGACCCTCAACCGGGTCGACGGTGAGGTGCGCCGTGCCTAGGACCCGCCCGTCGGACGCGGCCGTTGAGCAGCGGCGGCAGGAGATCCTCGACCACGTCATCGAGCACGGTGAGGCGCGCATCGACGACCTCACCGCCCGGTTCGGCGTGAGTCTCATGACGATGCACCGCGACCTCGACGACCTGGCCGACCGCCGTCTCCTGCGCAAGCTGCGCGGCAAGGTCGAGGCCTACCCGGCACTCACGATGGAGACCGCCAGCCGCTTCACGCTGCACTCCGCCGAGAAGGAAGCCCTCGCCGAGGCCGCGATCAAGCACGTCGAACCCGGCCAGACGGTGTTCGTCGACGACTCCACCACGCTGTTCCCGTTGGTCGAGCGCCTCGCGGACCTCGACGGCCTCACCGTGATCACCAACTCGCTGCGCGCCGCCAGGCTGCTGGGCGACGGCGTGACCGTCGTCGTCGCCGGCGGCCGCTACCACGCGGAATACGACTCCTGCTCCGGTCCCGACGTGCTGGCGCTGCTGGAGCGCACCCGCGCCGACATCGCGTTCGTGTCCGTGAGCGCCGTCGCCGTCGGCCGGCTTTTCCACCCCGTGCAGGACTACGCCGAGCTCAAGAAGGCCGTGCTGCGCGCTGCGAACCGCAACGTGCTCGTGGTCGACCACTCCAAGTTCGGCCGCACCGCGACCTTCGCTCATGGCGACGTCGGCGACTACGACCTGCTGATCACCAGCGAGTTCACGCCGACCGAGGAGATCGAGGCCGCGCTCAACGCCGGCACGGCCGTGGAGACCGTCGAGCACGTCGAGGAGGGGCAGCCTTATGACAGCTGAGCTGGTGGCCGGGATCGACTCGTCGACCCAGTCGACGAAGGTCGTGGTCTGCGACGCGCGCACGGGCGCAGTCGTGCGCACCGGCCGTGCGCCGCATCCCGATGGCACCGAAGTCGACCCCGCAGCCTGGTGGCAGGCCTTCGGCGAGGCCACCGACGGTCTGCTCGACGGCGTGAAGGCCCTCGGCATCGGCGGCCAGCAGCACGGCATGGTCACGATCGACGAGGCGGGCGAGGTGGTTCGCCCCGCTTTGCTCTGGAACGACACGCGCTCCGCGCAGGCCGCCCAGGACCTCACCGAGGAACTGGGCGGCGCCGGTGTCTGGGCCAAGTCCGTGGGCTCCGTGCCGGTCGCGAGCTTCACCGTCACCAAGCTGCGCTGGCTCGCCGAGCACGAGCCGGCCAACGCCGACCGCGTCGCGCGTGTGCTGCTGCCGCACGACTGGCTCACCTGGCGCCTGCTCGGCAAGCCCGAGCAGGCCGTGACCGATCGCGGCGACGCGTCCGGCACCGGCTACTTCTCGCCGACGGAGAACGCCTACCGCGTCGACGTCCTGGCCCACGCGTTCGGCGGCCGCACGCCCGAGCTGCCGACCGTGCTCGGCCCGGCCGACGTCGCCGGACATACAGCGGGCCACACGGGGTTCGATCTTCCAGACGGACTGCTCGTCTCCGCCGGCACCGGCGACAACATGGCTGCCGCGCTGGCGCTGGAGCTCGCGCCCGGCGACGCGGTGATCTCCCTCGGCACCAGCGGCACCGTCTTCGGCGTGACCGAGACGGGTTCGGCCGACGCGAGCGGCCTGGTCGCCGGGTTCGCCGACGCCACCGGTCGCTTCCTGCCACTCACCGCCGCCCTCAACGCCGCCCGCGTGCTCACCGCGGGCGCGACGATGCTCGGCGTCGACCTCGCCGAGTTCGACCGCCTCGCACTCGCCGCCGAGACCGGCGCCGGTGGGCTCACGCTGCTGCCCTACCTCGACGGCGAACGCACCCCGAACCTGCCCGACGCGACGGGCTCGCTGCACGGTCTGACCAGGGCGAACATGACGCCCGAGAACCTGGCCCGCGCCACCGTCGAGGGCATGCTGTGCGGCCTGGCCGCCGGCCTCGACGCCGTGCGCGCGCAGGGCATGGACGTCCGCCGCGTGCTGCTCATCGGCGGCGGCGCGCAGTCGGCGGCCGTGCGGGCCGTGGCGCCGATCGTGCTCGGCGTGCCCGTGGTGATCCCCGACACGGGCGAGTACGTCGCCCTCGGTGCCGCGCGCCAGGCCGCCTGGGCGCTGGCCGGCACCGCCGAACCACCCGCGTGGGTGGCCGAAGGACCTGGAAACCGGCTCGTGCTGGACGAGCCGGCCGAGGCGCAACGCGCCGTGGGCAAGGAGATCCAGCGACGCCACCTCGAAGTGCGGGAAGCCGCGCACGGGGTTCCCGCGAAATTCGGAGAGGACTGACCGATGGCCACCATCACCTACGACAAGGCGACCCGGCGCTACCCCGGCACCGAGCGGCCCGCCGTCGACGCACTCGAGCTCGAGATCTCCGACGGCGAGTTCCTCGTGCTGGTCGGCCCGTCGGGTTCAGGCAAGTCGACCGCGCTGCGCATGCTCGCGGGCCTGGAGGACGTCGACGAGGGCTCGATCTGGATCGGCGACCGCGACGTGACGCAGCTGCCGCCGCGTTCGCGCGACATCGCGATGGTGTTCCAGAACTACGCGCTGTACCCGCACATGACCGTCGCGCAGAACATGGGCTTCGCGCTGAAGATCGCGGGCCGTCCGGCGTCGGAGATCAAGCAGAAGGTGCTCGAGGCCGCGAAGCTGCTCGACATCGAGCAGTACCTCGACCGCAAGCCGAAGGCGCTCTCCGGTGGCCAGCGTCAGCGTGTCGCCATGGGCCGCGCGATCGTGCGTGAGCCGCAGGTGTTCCTCATGGACGAGCCGCTGTCCAACCTGGACGCGAAGCTGCGTGTCTCCACCCGTACGCAGATCGCCGCGCTGCAGCGCCGCCTCGGTGTCACCACCGTGTACGTGACCCACGACCAGGTCGAGGCCATGACGATGGGCGACCGCGTGGCGGTGCTGTCCGACGGTCTGCTGCAGCAGTGCGACACCCCCCGCGCGCTCTACGACCACCCGGCCAACGTGTTCGTCGCCGGCTTCATCGGCTCGCCGGCCATGAACCTCGTCTCGGCGAAGCTCACCGCCGAGGGCGCCGAGATCGGTGGCGCGAGCGTGCCGCTGGCGGCGTCGATCCGCTCGGCCGCAGACGGCGACACCGTGACGCTGGGCTTCCGCCCCGAGTCGCTCGAAGCCACCACCGACACCAACGGCACGCTGCCCATCAAGGTGGACCTGGTCGAGGAGCTGGGCTCCGACGCGTTCGTCTACGGCAAGCTCTCCGGCGGCGCGGGTGACCTGGCCGCCGAGGGCGCGTCGAAGAACGTCGTCGTGCGCGTGGACCCGCGCCAGACGCCGTCGATGGGCGACACCCTGCACCTGCGGATCCGTCCCGACGAGCTGCACGTGTTCTCCGGCACCACCGGGCTGCGCCTGCCCTGACTCACCCGCATGGGAAACTGGCGGTCGTTATCAATCCGACCAGAAGTAGGCGGGTACGCAACTGGAGGTTATCGTCTTCGGTAACCGTTCCCGCCGTGGCTGAAGTCGGATTGGTAACAATCAACACAGTATGACTGCCAGTTTCCCTCGCGCGGAGGTCGTGATCGACCTCGACGCCGTGCGCCACAACGTCGCCCTGCTGTCCGGCCGCGCCGCCGGCTCGGCCGTGATGGCCGTGGTCAAGGCGGACGCGTATGGCCACGGCGCGGTCCCCGTGGCGCGGGCCGCGGTGGAGGCCGGCGCCACCTGGCTGGGCACGTGCTCGCTCGGAGAGGCGCTGGACCTGCGGAGCGCCGGGCTGTCGGTGCGGTTGTTCAGCTGGCTCGACGTGCCGGAGGTCGACTTCGGGCCCGGCATTCTCGCCGACATCGACCTGGGCGTGAGCTCGGTCGACGAGCTGCGG
This sequence comes from Amycolatopsis sp. NPDC049253, assembly GCF_040678995.1. Classification (NCBI taxonomy): domain Bacteria; kingdom Bacillati; phylum Actinomycetota; class Actinomycetes; order Pseudonocardiales; family Pseudonocardiaceae; genus Amycolatopsis; species Amycolatopsis sp. NPDC049253. The sequence continues at coordinate 809,479 of NZ_JBFAQX010000001.1, forward strand.
CGGATCGCTTCGGCGGCGCAGCAGGTGGGGCGCCGCGCTCGAGTGCACCTCAAGATCGACACGGGCTTGTCTCGCAACGGGTGCCAGCCAGCCGACTGGCCCGAGCTGGTCGCGGCGGCCGCGGCTTCGTCCGACGTGGACGTGGTCGCCGTCTGGTCGCACCTCGCGTGCGCCGACGAGCCGGGCCACCCGTCGATCGACATCCAGGCCAAGCGCTTCGCCGACGCGTACGACACCGCGCGCGCCGCCGGGCTGGACCCGCTGCGGCACCTCGCGAACTCCGCGGCCGTGCTGACGCGGCCCGACCTGCACTTCGACCTCGTGCGGCCCGGCATCGCGATGTACGGGCTGAACCCCGTGCCGCAGCACGAAGACCTCCGGCCGGCGATGACGTTCCGCGCGGCCGTGGCGCTCACGAAACGCCTGCCCGCCGGAGAGTCCGTCTCCTATGGACACACGTGGACGGCCGAGCAGGACACCACCGTGGCCCTCGTGCCGGCGGGATACGCCGACGGGGTGCCGCGGTCGTTGTCGGGCCGCATGGACGTGTGGCTGGGCGGGCGGCGCCGGGCCGTCGTCGGGCGCGTGTGCATGGACCAGCTCGTGGTCGACTGCGGTGACGACACCCCGGCCGTCGGCGAAGAGGTGGTGCTCTTCAGCACGGGTTCGAGTGGCGAGCCGACCGCGCGCGAATGGGCCGACAAGCTGGGCACGATCGACTACGAGATCGTCACGTCGATGTACCGCCCGCGCGTGCGGCGGCGGTACCTGGGGGAGCGGCCGTGAGCCCTTCGGCTCGGTTGTGGGCCATCGTCGGCGGTCTCGGCGCGGTGGCCACGGGTACGGCCGCCGCGGCCGTCGTCGCGGCGCAGCAACGCAGGCAGAGTGAGGACCAGTACGTGGACGAGCAGCTGGGCGAGCTGAAGCCCGACCGCACGTCCACGGTCGCGGCCGAGGACGGCACGCCGCTGTCGGTGGAGGAGATCGACCCCGAGGACAGCGGCGAGCCCGAGCTGACGCTGGTCGGCGTGCACGGGTTCGCGTTGTCACGCAAGTCTTGGCACTTCCAGCGCCGCGCCATCGCCTCGCTGCGCCTGCCGCGCGTGCGGCAGGTGTACTACGACCACCGCAGCCACGGCCTGTCCGGCGCGGCGACGGCCGAGACCAGCACCATCGAACAGCTGGCGCACGACCTCGACAGCGTGCTGCGCGCGATGGTGCCCGAGGGGCCGATCGTCCTCGTGGGACATTCCATGGGCGGCATGGTGATCATGGAACTGGCCGCGGAGAACCCTTCGCTGTTCGAGGATCGCGTGTGCGGGGTCGCGTTCATCGCGACGGCCGCGGGCGAGGTGGGCGCGCGCGGGCTGCCGCGTTCGCTGCTGTCGAAGTACAACCCGTTGACGCGCGGCGTCGGCAACCTCGCGGGCTGGCAGCCGGGGCTGGTGGAGTTCGTCCGCGCGGCGGGCGGGCAGCTGGAGCGGCAAGCCGTGCGGCGCCTGGCGTTCGGCAGCCGCGACGTCTCGCCGCGGCTGGTGGACTTCATGATTTCGATGCTCGCGGTGACGCCCGTGCGGGGCCTGGTGAACTTCGTCGACACGCTCGGCAGCCACAACCGCTACGCCGCCCTGGCGGGTCTCAAGCACACCCAGGTCCTCGTGATCGGCGGTGACTCGGACCGGTTCACGCCGTTCTCGCACGCCGAGCGCATCGCGGCCGAGCTGCCCGAGGCCGAGCTCGTGCGCGTGCGCGGCGCGGGCCACATGGTGCAGCTCGAACAGCCCGACCTCGTCACGGGCCGGCTCATCGATCTTCTGCAGCGCTGTTCCGGAAGCGCCGCACCCAACCGGCGGAACTGGTGGTGGACACGGTGACGTTCCTTCTCGCGACCCCCGACGACACGATGGCCTTCGGCCGGTCACTGGGCGCGTCCCTGCGTGCGGGCGACCTGGTGCTCCTGGCGGGCCCCCTGGGCGCCGGCAAGACCACGCTCACGCGCGGCATCGCCGACGGCCTGGGCGTCGGCGGGCGCGTCAGCTCACCGACGTTCGTGCTGGCCCGCGTCCACGCCGCGGGTTCTCTCGGCGTGCCCCTGATCCACGTCGACGCCTACCGGCTGGGCGGCGACCTCGCCCAGCTCGACGACCTGGACCTCGACACGGACCTGGAACGCTCGGCCGTCGTGGTGGAGTGGGGCGAGGGCTCGGCGGAACGCCTGTCCACCGACTACCTGGTCGTGCGGATGTCCCGCCGGGACGATGACGTGCGCGAGGTTTCGCTCGAACCGCACGGCTCGTGGGCCTCTCGGATGGCGGCGCTGCCGTCGGCTTAGACCTGGCCCATCCGCCACGCACGGCGGCCTTCGCGCCACGCATCCCGGCGACAGCCCCGCGCCGGCCGCCTCTCCCACGGCAAGCTGCCCACCCCTGTGGCAACCCGCGGCTCTTTGCCGCAAGCCTCGGTGCGGTTTGGCAAGTCCCGCCGTCGGATGGCATCTTGCCGCCGTCTCGGCGGGCCTGTTGCGCGATGGGTGACTTGCCCTGGCAAGCTGCCCACCCCTGTGGCAACGCGGTCCGGTACGGCAAGTCTCGTTGAGGTTAGGCAAGGTGCGCCGGTGACCGGCAGCTTGCCGTTGCCGATAGCAAGTCGGCCGGGCGGCTGGCGGCTGTGCTCGGCGGGCTGCCTACCGTTGTGGCATTCGCTGGCTACGTGTGGCATGCGCGGGCGACGGGTGGCAGTTTGTCGGCACACGTGGCAAGAACGCCGGCGGCTGGCAACTCGGTGGCGGCAACTCGGTGGGTGGCCGGCTCTGGTCGGCCGTCGGCACCGTCTCAGGCCTCGACGATCCCCCTCGCCAAGCCGAGTTCGACGAGATCCTGCGGCCGCAACCGCAGCTGGTCGGCCGTGGCCGGAACTTCCGTCATCGGGCGCTTGAGGATCGCGGCCGCGGCCTCCGGCGAAGTGACCGAGAAATAAGCATCCGGAGCGATCCACGTGTTGTCCGGCGCCGCGAAGGCCAGTGCGCCGCCGGAGCCGCCCTCGCCGATGACCAGGGTGGTGACCGGCACGGTCGCGGTGGCGATCGCTTCGAACAGTGATGCGATGGCCGGCCCGGCGCCGCCCTCTTCGGCGGAGGCGTCGTTGGCGGCGCCGGGGGTGTCGACGAGCGTTAGGACCGGGATGCCGAGCCGCGAGGCCAGGTGGACGAGGCGCGCAGCGGTGCGGAAGCCCGCCGGGCGCGTCGCGGTGCCGCACTGGGCGGCGAAAGCGAGCGCGCGGCCGTCGCGCCAGCCGAAGCCGCACAGCACGCCGTCGTCGACGGCGCCGGTGCGGTCGCCGCGGAGGGTTTCGTGCCAGTCGAAGTACGCGTCCACGTACTCGGCCGCGCGGGCGCGCCGGGAGGATCGCGCGGCGCGGACGGCGTCCCAGCCGGTCGTGGGCAACGGCACGTCACGCAGAGCCGCCGGAGGAGGGGCCGGCGCAGAAGACCGCGAAGTCAGCAGCCGCAGCCACCGTTCGAGAACCGCCCCCAAGGAAGAAGGCGAAACCAGCTGGTCGACCTGCCCCCACTCGTACTTCGCCTCGACCGTGTAGGCCTCCGAAGGCGACGTCGCCGGCCGCACGCGCGAGCCCGCGAACCCCACCTGCGCCAGCGGCAGCCCCAGGACCACATCGGCGCTCGCGCCCAGCGTCGCCCACCCGCCGCCCGTGGTCGGGTCGCGCAGCACGGAGATCTGCGCGACGCCGTCCGCCCGTGCCGCCGCCGAAGCGCGCGCGATCCGCTGCAGCTGGGACAACGCGCGCATGCCGTGCTGCATGCGGCTGCCGCCCGTCGCGATCAACGCCACCACCGGCAGTTTCCGCGACCGCGCCAAGGAAAACGCGGCCTCCACGCGGTCACCGGTCCGTCGCCCGATCGACCCGCCGAGGAACCCGAACTCCCACACCACCAGCACCGCGGGCGTCGCACCCACCAGAGCCTCGCCGACGACCACGGACTCCGTCTCGCCCGTCCGCGCCGCGGCCTTCGCGTAGGCCTCGCGGTAGCCGGGCCAGCCGAGGGGGTCGTCCCCGGAACCGTCCACATCGGACAGCTCGGTGAACCCCGTCGACACCTGGGCGATGACCTCGCGGGCCGAGGGCCTCACCCCAGCGCTCGCTTCAGGATCTTGCCCATGTCGTTGCGCGGCAACGCATCCAAGTACCGCACGACCCGGGGCCGCTTGTGCGGCGCCAGCAGTTTCGCCACGTGGTCCGCCAGTTCCGAAGCAGACGGCGGCGGACCGGCGGGCACCACCCACGCCACGATCCGCTCACCGAGATCGTCGTCCGGCTCACCGGTCACGGCCGCCTCGGCGACGCCCGGGTGCTCCAGCAGCGCGTTCTCGATCTCCCCGGCGCCGATCTTGTACCCGCCGCTCTTGATGAGATCGGTGGCCTTGCGCCCGACGATCTTCACGTACCCGTCGGCGGCGCGCGTCGCCATGTCGCCCGTGCGGAACCAGCCGTCGGCGAGGGCGGCGGCCGTCGCGTCGGGGCGGTTGAGGTACTCGGTGAACAGGTTCGGCCCGCGCACGTGGATCTCACCGACGGTCTCGAGTTCGTTTATTTCTCCGCCCGCCTCATCGACCAGCCGCAGCTCGACGCCCGCCAGCGGCACGCCGACCGTGCCCGGCTTGCGCTCGCCGTCGGCGCGGACGCTGGTGTTCATCAGCGTCTCGGTCATCCCGTAGCGCTCCACGACCTGCTGCCCGGTCGCCGCCGTGATGCGCTGGTGGTCGTGCACGGGCAGCGCCGCCGACCCCGACACCAGCAGCCGCGCGCCGCGCAGGGCCGAGGCCAGCTCGGCGTCGTCGGCCACCGTCTCCGCGATCCGGTGGTACATCGTCGGAACGCCGAACATCATCGTCGCGCCGCTGGTCAGCGCCTTCGCGACGCCCTCGGTCGAGAACCGCCCGAGGTGCCGCACCGAGCCACCACGGCGCAGCGGGCCGAGGATGCCGAGGATCAGCCCGTGCACGTGGAACAGCGGCAGCCCGTGCACCAGCACGTCGTCGCCGGTCCACGCCCACGCGTCCTCCAGCGCGTCCAGCGTGGACGAGATCGCCCGGCGGGGGAGCACCACGCCCTTGGGCGGGCCGGTCGTGCCGGAGGTGTAGACGATGAACGCGGGCGCCTCGGCGTCCGGCTCGTCGGTGGGCACCGAGCCCGACCCGGTGAGCGGGATGTCCCGGCGGTCGAGCTCGGCGAGCCCCTCGGGCAGCGCGGCACCGGCCTCCGCCAGCACCAGCGCCGGCTCGCTGTCGGCCAGGATGTGGGTCAGCTCGCGTTCACCGATCTTCGGGTTCAGCGGCACCACGGGCACCCCGGCGAGCAGCGCGGCGACCACGGCGACGCTGGTGTGCAGCGTCGGCGTCGCCCACACCGCGACCCGGCCGGCGGGCAGCTCGCTCGCCAGGGAACCGGCGACCGCGCCCAGCTCGGCGTAGGTGAGCGCCTGCTCACCGAAGCGCAACGCCTCCCGGGGAGAGCCGGCGGTGATCGCGGGGAACAGCGGATCGGGCACGGTGAGGACCTCCTGCGGCGCGGCGTCGGCGGGCGTCTCACCGGCACCGTACCGCGCCGTGACCTCGGCCACCTGCGACGCGATTCACACGGTTGCGGGGTTGCCCCTTCGGCCCGCCAGCCTGTCACTCTCGGACTGGACGTAAGCTGGGAAACCGTGCTGGTACTGGCGATCGACACCTCGACCCCGGCCGTGACCGCGGGCATCGTCGCCGTGGACGAGTCGGAACTGACCACCCGGGCCGACCGCGTCACGGTCGACCCGCGAGCCCACGGCGAGCTCATCACGCCCCACGCCCTCGCGGCGGCCGAGGCAGCGGGCGTGACCCTGCGCGACCTCGACGCGATCGTGTGCGGCGTCGGCCCCGGCCCGTTCACGGGCCTGCGCGCAGGCATGGCCACGGCCGCGGCGTACGGCCACGCGCTCGGCATCCCCGTCTACCCCGTCGGCAGCCTCGACGCGATCGCCGCCGAGGTGGTGCGCACCGACAAGCCGTTCCTCGTGCTCACCGACGCCCGTCGTCGCGAGGTGTACTGGGCCGAGTACGACGCGGCCGGCACGCGCGTGAGCGGCCCCCACGTGCAGCGGCCCGCCGAGGTGGAGACCACTTCGCGCGTCGCCGCCGGTGACGGTGCGCTGCAGTACGCCGACGCGATCGGCGTGGTGCCCATCGAACCGCGGTTCCCGTCGCCCGCCGGGCTGGTCCGCGTCGCGCGCGAAGCGCTGCTCGCCGGCGCGACGCCCGAGCCGCTGACGCCGCTGTACCTGCGCCGCCCCGACGCCGTCGAGCCCACCGGTCGCAAGAGGGTGACGTCGCCATGAAGCTCGACCGCCTGCGCCGCAGTGACACGAAGCGCTGCGCGGAGATCGAGCAGGTGCTCTTCCCCGGCGACGACCCGTGGAGCGCCCGCGCGTTCCACTCCGAGCTCGACCAGGGCCATTTCTACCTGGCCGCGCGCACCGACGACGGCACCGAGCTGCTCGGCTACGGCGGCCTCGCCGTGGTCGGCCGCCGCGGCGAGTACGAGGCGGAGATCCACACCATCGGCGTGGTGCCCGAGGCGCAGGGCCAGGGCATCGGCAAGGCTCTGCTGCGCGCTCTCCTGGAGCGCGCCGACGAGGTGTCGGCGCCCGTGTTCCTCGAGGTGCGCACCGACAACGACACGGCCGTCGGCCTGTACGAACGGCACGGTTTCGAGAAGCTCGGCATCCGGAAGCGCTACTACCAGCCTTCCGGCGCCGACGCGTTCACCATGGCCCGCCCGGCGCGGACCCCGGCACGAGATGAGGTGGCCGGCTGATGTCGCGCGTCATCATGGGTATCGAGAGCTCCTGTGACGAGACCGGCGTCGGTCTCGTCCGCCTGCACGACGACGGCGCGGTGGAACTGCTCGCTGACGAGGTCGCCTCCAGCGTCGAGCAGCACGCGCGCTTCGGCGGCGTGGTGCCCGAGGTCGCCAGCCGCGCGCACCTCGAGGCGATGGTGCCCACGGCCGAGCGCGCGTTCGCGACGGCCGGGCTGAAGCTGTCCGATGTGGACGCCATCGCGGTGACGGCCGGGCCCGGCCTCGCCGGCGCGTTGCTGGTCGGGGTGTCGGCGGCGAAGGCCTACGCGTCGGCGCTCGACGTGCCGCTCTACGGCGTGAACCACCTGGCCGGGCACATCGCCGTGGACACGCTGCAGCACGGTCCGTTGCCCTCGCCGGTGCTCGCGCTGCTCGTGTCCGGCGGGCACACGCAGCTGCTGCGGGTGGACGACATCGCGTCGAAGATCACCGAGATCGGGTCCACTGTGGACGACGCCGCCGGTGAGGCCTACGACAAGGTCGCCCGCGTGCTGGATCTGCCGTACCCGGGTGGGCCGCCGATCGACAAGGCGGCCCGGCTGGGCAACGGCTCCGCCATCGCGTTCCCGCGCGGCATGACCGGTCCGCGCGACGCGAAGTTCGACTTCTCGTTCTCGGGCTTGAAGACCGCTGTGGCCCGGTGGGTGGAGAACGTCGAACGCGACGGTGGCGAGGTGCCGGTGAACGACGTCGCGGCTTCGTTCCAGGAAGCCGTGGCGGATGTGCTGACCGCGAAGGCCGTGAAGGCGGCTCAAGAGCAGGGGATCGGCACCATGGTGATCTCCGGCGGTGTCGCGGCCAACTCGCGGCTGTCGGAGCTGGCGGCCGAACGCTGCGCCGCGGCGGGCATCGAGCTGCGCGTGCCGCGGCCCCGGTTGTGCACGGACAACGGCGCGATGATCGCGGCGCTCGGCGCCCACGTGGTCGCGGCCGGGCGGCCGACGGCACCGTGGGAGTTCTCGGCGACCCCGGGGCTTTCGGTCGAGATCGTGTCGCTCTAGGAGCGGGCCTGCTCCAGCGCGGTTTTCACGCCGAGCAGGCGCTCGATCGCGGTGGCGGCCTTCTCGGCGGCGTGGCCGTCGCCGTAGGGGTTCGGCGTCTGCGCGGGGCACAGGCTCCCGGCCAGCAGCCGGGTCGCGGTGCCGGTGATCTTCTCCGGATCCGTGCCCACCAGCCACGCGCACCCGGCGTCGACGGCCTCGGCGCGTTCCGTGACTTCGCGCAGCACCAGCACGGGCGTGCCGAACGTCGGCGCCTCCTCCTGGATGCCACCGGAGTCCGTGAGCACGAGCGACGCCAGCCGCAGCGCGCGCACGAGGTCGGGGTACTCGAGCGGCTCGGTGATCGTCACGCGCTCGACGCCGCCGAGCGTCGCGGTCACCTGCGCCCGCACCGCGGGATTGGGGTGGACGGGGAACAGCACCTGCACGTCCGGATGGGCCTCGACGATCTGCCGCACGGCGCTCAGGGTCTGGTCCAGCGGCTCACCCCAGGACTCCCGGCGGTGCGACGTCACCAGCACCAGCCGCTCCCCGGCCTCCGCGATCTCCATCTCCAGCAACGCCAGCGCCGGATCGTGCGCGGGCAGATCGCGCGCCGTGATCGCCAGCACCGCGTCGACGACCGTGTTCCCGGTCAGCACGATCTTTTCTTCGGCCACGCCCTCCGCGCGCAACGCCTTCGCCGCCGCCTCGGTCGGCGCCAGGTGCAACGCCGCGATCCGCGCCACCATCTGCCGCGTGCCTTCCTCGGGGAACGGCGCGGCGAGGTCGTTCGTCCGCAGCCCGGCCTCCAGGTGCACCACCGGAATCCCCAGCCAGAACGCCGCGAGCGCCCCCGCCAGCCCCGTCGTCGTGTCCCCCTGGACCACCACCGCCGCCGGCATGAGGCTCCGCAACTGCGCGTCCAACGCCGGCAACAGCCCGCTCACCAGCTCGGCCTGCGTCCCGCTCACCCGCGCCGGCACGTCCAGCCACGCGTCCACACCCAGCCCGAACGGCACCAGCGCCTGCTCCACCATCCCCTGGTGCTGGCCACTGTGCACCAACACGGGGCGCACCCCGTCGCGCCCCTCGAGCGCCACAACCAGCGGCGCCAGCTTCACCGCTTCCGGCCGCGTGCCGGCCAGCAACATCACGTCCACGTGTTCCACACTTTCGAGTGTCCCGGAAACCCCGGCCCACCGACGTTCGAGCGAACGGCCGGGTCTTTCACCGCGCCCCCACGCGCGAGCCGCCGCGGCTGCGGCTGCCGGTGGCGTGGCGGGGTCTGGTGCTGTTCGGTTGTGCGTTCTGGTTCCGCGCGCCCGGGGGCTCCGCGGGGTCGCGCTGCGTCCACGCCGTTTGCGAGGACTGCGCGGGTGGTTTGGGGAAGTTCCTCAGGTTCGTCTCCGCGTTGGGTGACCGGCGGGTGCCGGTCGCGCGAGTCCTGCCGGTTGTCCGCGCCGACGCTGTTTGCGGCGACTGCGCCGGTGGTTGTCGAGGTGGTTCCCCAAGTTCGTCTGCGCCCCGGGCGTCCGGCGGGTGCCGGACGCCTGCACTGGTGCCCGTCGTGCGGCGCCGCTTGATGGCGGCCGCAGTGGTAGCCGTTGCCGTCACGTGCGCCCCGTAGTTGTGGTCGTCGGTTCGTGCTGTCACAAGCCCCCGCGCGGGTGGCGCCGGTTCTCCGCACAGCCGACCAGCGCCTGACGCACGTTGATGGTCGCCGCGGCGGCCGTGTCGACTGTCGCTTGTGGCCGGTCGCCTTCTCCATGCTCTTCGGTCTGTGAAATGGCGCCGGGGGGGCCGCGGGGGGCGGGGCGCCCCGCGCGCCCCGGGAACCATGGGGGCCCGCGCGGGGCCCGGGGGCCCACGGCCCCCGACACCCCCGCCGCCCCCC